>NZ_JBCPWO010000001.1:0-657547 GCF_039581385.1 Comamonas sp. A7-5 | reverse complement strand
GACTGACGCTGCCGGCAATGCCGGCAGCGGCACCGCCGATTCGAACAACTACGCCATCGACACCCAGCGCCCGACAGCCAACATTGTGGTGAACGATACGGCGCTGGCGGTGGGCGAGAGTTCCACGGTCATCATTACCTTCAGCGAAGCGGTGACGGGGCTGGATATTGGTGACTTCACTGTGGCGAACGGCAGTCTGAGCAACCTCAGCAGCAGCGACGGCGTCACCTGGACGGCGACCCTGAAGCCGACAGCCAGCATCACCGATGTCAGCAATGTGATCACGCTGAACAACACCGGCTATATGGATGCGGCAGGCAACAGCGGCATCGGCACCACAATATCCAACTCTTATGCCATCGATACCCTTGATCCGGTTGCGCCAGAAATTACTCTGGATCAAGCCACGCTGGTGAATGGGCGGCAAGTCTCGCCAACGGGCTTGGTCTTCATTTCTGGTCTGGAAACGGGAGGAAGCTGGCAGTACTCCTTGGACAATGGTGTTTCCTGGCTTGAAGGCCGCGGGAACTCCCTCCAACTACCTGGTCTCGGGGCATTCAGCCTCTGGGTTCAGCAAAGGGACGTGGCGGGCAATGCATCTTCGGTAACTTCACTCAGCGGCGTTGTTGAACCGCTGGTACCTCCTGCCGTGCATGCTCCATTTGCCTTTGCTGTGAGTAATTCCTCTGATGGACTTGGTCTCGCTCCATTTCAACCTTCCGAGGTACCAGAACCGAATGCTGATTTTCTGCATCCTGCGTCGATGATGCTCGGCTCCGTATCTCGAGACACAGGGATGCCTCGTCAAGATAGCTGGTCTGAATATGGCCTTCCGCAGCCAATTGCAGGCGTCAATGACTGGATGTGGGCGTCGCTTTTCGCACCAGCAGAACCCAATCGCTCTGGATTTGATCCGGCACCTGAGCAGTTCTCGGTCGCGAGTGGAGGCAGCACTCTGGATCTGAAGCCCGTCCTCCTGGCGTCGGAGAGCCCGTGGGATATCGAGTCGCTCCAGTTCAGCTTCTCCGGTAAGCAGGAGCTTCCCGGATGGGTGCGCTTGGATCGTCATAGCGGTCAGCTAACCATCAACGCACCCAAGGACCTCAGCACAACGCTTGTTCTGCAGATCAAGGTCAGCGATGGAAAGGGGCACGAGTCGGTGCGGACTGTCAAAGTGGTCATCGGCGATGCAAGGGCGACGTCCAGCGCACCCGCAGGGCGGGCTGGGCTGAGTGAGAAGATGGCAAATGCAGCGAATCAGCAGGTGGGGAAAAGGATGTCCATGTATGTCCATGGCTAAAGGATTGATGGGTGCAGCCCATGAGGCGGTTGTGCGATGAATGCAGCCGTTTCTCCTCAGAACGCAAACCCGGCAATGCTGCTGCTCGAGCTTGGGCATCGAGCCAGGGCCGCACGCAGCAGCGCCGAACTGCACTTTTTGCTGGTCAACGACAGCCGTTTACTCGTGCCTTACCGTCAAGCATGCTTGTGGCTGGACAAGGAGGGTGTGACGGCGCTGTCCGGCGTGGTCGAGACCGACAGGAACACTCCTTATGCGCAGTGGCTGCACGGGGTTGGTCAGTTTCTCCAGGCGCAGCCATCCGTTCAGGTGCGGCGCATTGAACCGGCCCAGCTTCCTCCCGAGCTGGCCAGTTCCTGGCACGAATGGCTGGGCGCCTATGCGATATGGGTGCCTCTTGTGCAGGATGCCCAGACACCTGTTTGTTGCGGCGGGCTGTTGCTTTCAGGGGCGCAGCCTATTGAAGAGCAGCGTTTTCCGCTGCTCGCCGAATGGTGTCATATCTGGTTCCATGCGTACTCTGCATTGCAGGCAGGCCAATCCAGGTTCTGGCGAAAGCCTGCGGTATCAATAACTGCGGCCAGGAGCTGGTGGCAGAGAAAGCCTGTCTGGATCATTGGCGGGCTTGTTGCGATTGGTGCTGTCCCTGTGCATATGAGCGTTCTTGCTCCGGGTGAACTGGTAGCGGCCCAGCCTGTGGTGTTGAGAGCACCCTTGGATGGCGTCATCGATCAGATCCATGTCCAGCCCAATCAAATGGTACGTAAAGGCGAGCGCTTGTTTGGACTGGATGAGGCGCAGATCAGCAGCCGATTGGAAGTTGCCCGGCAAGCTCTGCTGACCGCTGAAGCCGAATATCGACAATCTGCCCAACTGGCCTTGGGCGACGCTCGCTCCAAGGCACAGCTTGCAGCGCTAGTCGGGCGCATAGGAGAGAAGCGTGCCGAGGTGCAATATCTGAGTGACCAACGTGATCGCAGCCGGGTACTGGCACCTGAAGATGGCATGGTTTTGTTTGACTCGCCCACCGAATGGCTTGGCAAACCTGTACAGACGGGCGAGCGGGTGATGCGTATTGCCCGGCCTGATGAAGTGGAAATCGAGGCCTGGGTTCCCATCGGCGATGCCATTCCATTGGCCCAGGGCGCCACAGTGAGGCTGTATCTGGCAGCGAATCCCATGGCCGGGCTGGAGGGCAAGCTACGGTATATGGCGTATGACGCCAATGCCAGGCCAGATGGCAGCTACGCCTATCGAGTGCGTGCGTCCATGTCGCTCGCCAAGGAGGAGGCTCGTATAGGCCTCAAAGGTACCGCCAAGCTGCAAGGCGATTGGGTGCCTTTGGTCTACTGGGTTCTGCGCAAGCCCTGGGCCGTCCTGCGCCAGTTCTTTGCCTGGTGAATCACATGAGTACTGCATGGCCTGCTTTGCGTGAAGAGCTGGATTTGCTTGCCGGTCCTGTGCTGCCCGATGGCCAGCCCAGCTGGACTCTGCATGATCCCGTGCGCAATCTTTTCTTTCAGCTGGATTGGGCCAGCTTTGAGGTGTTCAAGCGCTGGCATCTGGGCGTCGCTGACGCGATTGTGCAAGATGTCTGTGCTCAAACGACATTGACGCTCCATGAGGAAGACGTGAATGCGCTTTTGCAGTTTGCGCAGCGAAATGATCTGTTGGAGCCACCTCCCAATAGCGCCGACGCGCTGGCGGAACGGTGGCAGGGCAGACGCTCAAGCTGGATGCAATGGCTTCTTCATAACTACCTCTTTTTTCGGGTCCCGTTGATCAGGCCCGATCGCTGGCTGACACGATGGGCGCCATCGCTGGAGTTTCTATTCAGCCGAACTTTTGGCGGGATCAGCTTGCTGGCTCTGTTCGCGGGGGGCTGGGGCGTTTCACGCTCCTGGGGAGCGTTTACGGCCACCTTGGTTGATTCGCTGACCTGGCAAGGACTGCTGGCCTATGGTTTGACGCTAGGGTTTGTCAAGGTGCTTCATGAACTGGGGCATGGCTTGATGGCCAAGCGATTTGGATGCCGCGTTCCGACCATGGGTGTCGCCTTTCTGGTGCTTTGGCCGGTGGCATACACCGATACCAACGAGGTTTGGAAATTGACCAGACGTGATCAGCGCCTCAAGGTCGCGGGTGCGGGCATCGCCACGGAGCTGATGATTGCCGCATGGGCTTTGCTGGCGTGGGTCTGGTTACCCGAAGGAGTCCCCAAGTCCATGGCCTTTTTGCTGGCCACGACGACATGGGTCAGTACGCTGGCCATCAACGCAAGCCCGTTCATGCGTTTTGATGGGTATTTCCTGTTGTCCGACTTTCTACAGATGCCCAATCTGCACTCACGTGCTTTTGCACTGGCACGCTGGGATATGAGAGAGAAATTATTCAAGCTCGGTGAACCTCCCCCGGAGTCTTTTTCCGATACCAAGCGTCGCGGGCTCATCTTGTTTGCCTGGGCTACCTGGATTTATCGATTGGTTCTTTTTTTGGGTATTGCTGCCTTGGTCTATCACTTCTTCATCAAGGCACTGGGCATCTTGCTGTTTCTGGTGGAGATTGTGTGGTTTATTGCCAAGCCTCTGTGGTCCGAGATTGCAGCATGGCATTTGCGCTGGCCTCAGATCGTCCGTAGTCGAAGAGCACGTTGGAGTGCTGTCGGAGCCTTTGTACTTATTGCACTTTGCTGGCTGCCCCTGCCTGCCCCCATTCGCACCGAGGGTATGTTGCAATCCAGTGAGATATGGCCTTTGCATGCGCTTGATGCATCCCAGCTGCAGCAGCAAATGTTTGGCGACGCACGCATGGTCGAGGTTGATGCCCCTGTTTTTATGCTGGATTCCCCGGCGCTTAAGGCCGCTCAGGCTCAAAACGATGCGCAGAGGACCCAGTATTCACAGCAGATCGCGGCAGCAGGTTTCGACTCGGAGCTGCGCAGGGACTGGCAGGTTCTGCAAGAGCGTCAGCTACAGGCGGCCACTCAACAGCAGGCGGTGGAAACCGAAGCCAGCCGATACCGGCTGAATGCCTCGGGCGCCGGAGTGCTGCGCGACGTGGATCCGGATCTTCGACCGGGAGACTGGCTGGCCCGCAACGAACTGCTAGGCAGAGTCGTGGGCAACGATCGGCTGGAGGTTCTTGCCTATGTGCAGGAAGAAGATGTCCAGCGCATCAGCACCGGCGACAGCGCAATTTTCATCGCTGACGCTGGTGTGGGGCCGGTGCTGGATCTGAGGGTGCGCAGCGTCGATCAGGATGCGAGTCGTACCCTCTCGGAGGCTGCGCTGTCTTCGGCGGCTGGCGGCATGATTCAGGTCCGAAGCATGCAAGGCACCCTGTACCCGGAGCGCCCGGTTTACAGAGTGGTGCTGGATGTGGTGACACCGCTGGGAGCAGACACCGATTTTCAGCACCGCTGGCGTGGCAAAGTCAGCATTCGCGGCCAATGGGAAGCGGCTGCGGCGCAGTTTGTGAAAACTGCGACGAGTGTTTTTTGGAGGGAGGCAGGTTTTTAGCCTCAATGAATGACTGCAATGGGCGGGGATTCAACCGGTCGATGCATCCGCCCCGCAGCAGTCTGTGGCCGTATTCCTTGGTCGTGTGGAGCTTCACGGAGCGAAAGTTGGGTGACTTGCCGACACCCCTCCCGTCGCAGCAAAGAGCGGTGGATGAGGGATAAGGAAGGACGCTGTCAGCGTAAGCCTGCACGAGTGCCCAGCGTGCGCACGCGCTCCATCCAGGCGGCGCGCTTGGCTGCACTGGACTTGACCACCGGGCCGAAACTGTGCACACGCACGGGCCGGATCCCGCTGAACTCCAGGATGCTTTGCTTCATTTGCCGATGACCTGGTTGGCGCTGTACCCAGCGGTAGTACCAAGGGGGAAATCCATTGTCACAAGCAGTTCAGCAGTGCGGCCGGCCAGCATGCGGTCCCAAAATGCAGAGTTGGCTCGGTATTTGAAGGCGAAACCTGGCAGGAAGATGCGATCGAGAAAGCCCTTGAGCAGCGCCGGTAGTCCTCCCCACCATATCGGATAGACCCACACCAGGTGTTGTGCCCAGGTAATGTCGACCTGAGCGCCCTGCAGGTCGGCTTCCAGCGGCTGGCTATGCTCGTATCCGTGGCGCAGGATGGGATCGAATTGCATTTCCCCCAGCTCCAGCAGTCGGACCTCGGCTCCAGCGTGGCGTGCGGCATCGGCATAGGTGCTCGCCAAGGCGGCACATAGACTGTTGGTGGAGGGCTGGCCGAGGACGATGAGGATGCGACGGGACATGGTGATAGAGGCGGGCTGAGTTCGTAAGCCGTCAGCATCACCTTGTCCCTGGGGACAGAGTCAAGCCCTACAACGTCAAATGGAGAGTGGCGCTGGTGAATGGCATGTCTTTGCACCGTCGCATGTGCTCAGCTCCATGGCCAATGCAGCCAGGGTGCTGTCGGCAGCTTGCAGTCGCGCCAGTTCGTCGGCAATGGCGCGTCGCCGGGTCTGGAGCAATGCCTGGACGGCGGCAGCACCGGCGGGGGTGTCGATGCTGCGTAGCGGCTGTAGCGCAGCCAGGCGAAAACCCAGCGACAGCGCCTGGCGGATCCACTGCACGCGCTGCACATCTTCCGGGCCGTAGTTGCGGTAGCTGCCCCGGCGTGCCACGGTGCCGAGCAAGCCGTGCGCCTCATACAGGCGTAGCGCTTTGGGCGTGCAGCCTGTGAGTGCGGCGAGTTCACCGATACGCACAGGTGACTCGCGTGTGCGTGGCAGTAGGTATCTTTCTTGCTGAAAGTGCTGTTGGCTCAGGGTGCATGAATGCTGGGAGTCGTTTGAATGTGTTGTGGGAGTTGTTGACCCATGAATTTCGAGTGGTCGTGACAAGGATCCCACGGCCCTAGGCCTTGTCAGGATCCATCGTGCGAATTTACGGCAATTCCATGGCTCGATTGCAGCAAATTTCGGCACGGCCCTGGCTTGTGTGCCTTGGCCTTCTGTAGAGCAAGCTGATATGTCAGGTGTGCTTGCTCCGCGGGGTGATGGTGTCAGCGCTGCCAAGGCGGAGTGGATTGGGTGCTTATGCCGGTCAGTCTCGGTGCAACGCAGCTTGGCGATCGCCCGGGTAGTCTGCTTGTTCAGTGTTTGGCGGAAATCCTCTGCGAACGGCTTTTCTCTAGTGAGCAATGCCTTGCAGCTGCTCCTTTATCTGCTGGCATTGACTGGGGGCGCTACAGCGAGCGTTGAGGGGGCTATTGGATGCCTCCCGCTAGGGCATGGCAGGGAGGTCGCAAGCTTCCATCGCATACCTTAGCCCTGGGGAGACCTGGAGGGCGCGAGCAGCCTGGGTGCACAGCTGGTAAGATCGACCGATTAACCTGTTTTGGGCCGTGTCAATGCTTGTTGATGACTCGGGCTTTTAATCCGTTGGTTGCGAGCTTGAATCTCGTGGAACCAGCCAGAATACAGGCGCTACAGCTATAGAAGCGGTAGCGCCTTTTTCGTTTACCAGTTTTTCATCGTGCGTGTGGCTGACTCGAACAACAGAGTCGAGTCTGCTGATTTGGCCGTTGAAATAAAATTTCTGCTTGGCGCGTAGACGCTGCGCTGCTGGAAAAATCAAATGAAATCAATCGACTCCGTTAGCCCCACGCAAACCGCAATCCCCAAAGTGGGCTTTGTTTCGCTGGGTTGCCCCAAGGCCTTGACTGATAGCGAGCTGATTCTCACGCAGCTCAGCGCCGAGGGTTACCAGACTTCCAAGACCTTTGAAGGCGCGGATTTGGTCATCGTCAACACCTGTGGCTTCATTGACGATGCCGTCAAGGAAAGCCTGGACACCATTGGCGAAGCTCTGGCAGCTAACGGCAAGGTGATCGTGACCGGTTGCCTGGGTGCTAAGGCTGGCAAAGAGGGCGGCTCCACCATGGTGGCCGAAGTGCACCCCAGTGTGCTGGCCGTCACCGGCCCCCATGCTACCCAAGAGGTGATGGACGCCGTGCACACCCACCTGCCCAAGCCGCATGACCCGTTCGTGGACCTAGTGCCTGGCAGCTTTGGCGATGCTGGCATCAAGCTCACGCCCAAGCACTATGCCTATCTGAAGATTTCCGAGGGCTGCAACCATCGCTGCACCTTTTGCATCATTCCCAGCATGCGCGGCGATCTGGTTTCGCGTCCGATTGGCGATGTGCTCAAGGAAGCCAAGGCGCTGTTCGAAGGGGGCGTGAAAGAGCTGTTGGTGATCAGCCAGGATACCTCGGCCTATGGTGTGGATGTGAAGTACCGTACCGGTTTCTGGGACGGCAAGCCCGTCAAGACCCGCATGCTGGAGCTGGCCGACGAGCTGGGCAAGCTGGCGCAGCAGCACGGTGCCTGGGTGCGTCTGCACTATGTCTATCCCTATCCCACCGTGGATGCGGTCCTGCCCTTGATGGCCGAGGGCAAGATCCTGCCTTATCTGGACGTGCCCTTGCAGCATAGCCACCCCGATGTGCTCAAGCGCATGAAGCGACCCGCATCGGGCGAAAAGAATCTGGACCGTATCCGCGAGTGGCGCAAGATCTGCCCCGAGCTGGTGATTCGTTCCACCTTTATTGCCGGTTTTCCTGGCGAGACCGAGGAAGAGTTCGAGCATCTGCTTAACTTCATTCGCGAAGCCGAGATCGACCGTGCCGGCTGCTTTGCCTACAGCCCCGTCGAAGGCGCCACCGCCAACGAACTTCCCGGCATGCTGCCTGAAGAAGTACGCGAAGCACGTCGTGCGCGCTTCATGGAGGTGGCCGAGGAGGTCTCCACCAGGCGTCTGCAGCGCCGCGTAGGCCAGGTCATGAAGGTGTTGGTGGACAAGGCTGTCAGCCTGGGCAAAAAGGGCGGTGTGGGCCGGACCTATGCCGATGCTCCCGAGATTGACGGTGTGGTTCACATCCAGCCGCCTGAAAAGGCCAGCAAGACCTACAAGGTGGGCGAGCTGATCAGCGTGCGCATTGTGGGCACGCAGGGGCATGATCTGGTGGGCGTTCCGGTTTGAATTTTCATGGCGTCACTGTGCGGCGCCATTTCAATCCAGCAGAGACAAAAAGGCCGCGACTGCGGCCTTTTTTGCGTCTGATCTCTTGGCCTCTTGGTTGCCGCTCTTGTCCGCCAATGGCCTGCGGGAGATCCTGACGCGATGACGGGTTCAGGATCGGTTCTGATCGGGACGGCACCGCCTCCGGCGGTCAAGTTGAGATCCAAGACATGGACGTCAGCGCGAAATACTTTTCCTGGGAAAAGCGCTGCAGCATTTGTTGTTCATGTGAGGAATGGCCTTTCTCGGAAGACAGCCTCTTGTCTGTAAAGAGGTTTCCATCGAAAGGTGACGAGCCTGATCTCGGCACTGTATCCACAGTTAGGGCTGCTTGGTTCCCCACCTGACCCGGTTGGCTGCTTCCCCATGCGAGGAGGCCCGTCGCATTCGATTATAGATGCAAAACCGACACAGCTCCGCGAGCTGTGAAATGAGATTCCAGGAGCAGGCTTGTTGGCATGCCCCGGCCCCGTAGAATCAGAGGCTATGTCTTATTTAGTGCTTGCTCGCAAATACCGGCCTCGTACCTTCACCGAAATGGTGGGGCAGGAGCACGTGGTTCAGGCTCTGACCAATGCGTTGACCCAGCAGCGCCTGCACCATGCCTATCTGTTCACGGGCACACGTGGCGTGGGCAAGACCACGGTGTCGCGCATTCTGGCCAAGTCCCTGAATTGCCAGGGCCTGGACGGTAACGGTGGAATCACCGCAACCCCTTGCGGGGTTTGCGCAGCATGCACGGAAATCGATAGCGGGCGTTTCCCCGACTACACCGAGCTGGACGCTGCGTCCAACCGGGGTGTGGATGAGGTGCAGAGCCTGCTGGAGCAGGCGGTGTACAAGCCGGTGCAGGGGCGCTTCAAGGTCTTCATGATCGACGAGGTGCACATGCTGACAAACACCGCGTTCAACGCCATGCTCAAGACGCTGGAGGAGCCTCCGGAGTATCTGAAGTTCGTGCTGGCCACGACCGATCCGCAAAAAGTGCCGGTCACTGTGCTCTCGCGCTGCCTGCAGTTCAATCTGCGCCCGATGGCGCCCGAGACGGTTCTGGAGCACCTGACCCATGTGCTGGACAAGGAAAGCGTGCCGGCAGAGCCCCAGGCGCTGCGATTGCTGTCGCGTGCCGCGCGTGGCTCCATGCGCGATGCGCTGAGCCTGACCGACCAGGCGATTGCCTTTGGCAGCGGGCAGTTGCAGGAGTCGACGGTGCGCCAGATGCTGGGCAGCGTGGATCGCAGCCATGTCTTTCGCCTGATCGATGCCCTGGCGCAGGGCCACGGGCGCACGGTGGTTGAAGTCTCCGAAGAGCTGCGCCACAACGGTCTGTCTGCTGCATCGACTTTGGAAGAAATGTGCGCCGTGCTGCAGCGCATGGCCGTGTTGCAGGCCGTGCCCGACATGCCGCTGGATGCCAGCGACCCGGAGGCCGCCGAAGTAGACCGACTGGCCAGTCTGATGCCGCGCGACGAGACTCAGCTGCTCTACAGCATCTGCCTGCATGGCCGTACCGAACTGGGGTTGGCCCCGGATGAGTATGCTGCGCTGACCATGGCGCTGCTGCGGCTGCTGGCCTTCAAGCCGGAAAATGCCGAAGCCGGCACGGCTGAAAAAAAAACTCCGGCGCTGAGGCCTAGCCGGCCTGTTGTCCAGGCTCCGGCGCTGATTCAGCCACCTTCGGCTTCGCCGCCGGCGGTGATGGAGGTGCCGGCGGCCGAGGCTCAGTCCGTCCCGTCTGTACCGCAGCCTGTTGCGAAAGCCGCACCGGAGTCGGCACCAGAGCAGGAGCCTGCGTCAGTCGCCGCCATGGCCGAGCCAGAACAGATGCAAGCGGTTGCTGAGCGCCCAGATTCAGCGGCGTATTCCGTCGCAGAGCCGCTGGTGCAGGCCGTCCCGGAGCCGGCACGGTCGCCAGCTCCTGCGGTGACGCCTGAGCCTGCTGCGGTTCAGCAAACCACGCCCTCGGCGAATCATGAAGCTGTCGCAGAGGCAGGCCGAATGCCCGTCGACGATGCGTCCGAGAGTGCAGAGGGCAGCGATATGGCTGATGCTCCCGAAGAGCAGGATGCCAGCGAGGCGGCCTGGGCAGGCATGCCCGATGAGGGCTGGTCTGACGATGGGCGCTGGGGCGATGATGCCGACCTGGATGTCGGACAGCCCCCGCATGCCATGCCGCCCATGGAGTCTGACGAGCCGGCGGCCCAGAGCGCAAGCGGCGGCTATGTCAGTACGGCCCAGGACGCAGCCCCTGTGGAACGCACAGCCGAGGGCGATCTGTGGTTTGGCGTGGTGCAGCAGTTGCTGCAGAGCGAAGCCGTGGTGGCCGTGGCGCGGCAGCTGGCGCTGCAGTCTCAACTTCTGGGCCGTGACGGCGATCTGTGGCGGCTGCGCGTGGAGTCCAACTCGCTCAATCAGGCTGGCACACGTGATCGTCTGCGTGCTGCGCTGGAAGCGGCCGGTCATGCGCGACAATTGCAGGTCGAGCAGGGGCCCGTGACGGATAGTCCCGCCCGCCGACTGGCCCTGGAAAGAAAAGCCAGCCAGTTGCTGGCCGAGGATATTGTCAAAAGCAATCCGCAGGTTCAAACCTTGATGCGAGACTTTGGCGCGAAAATCGTGCCCGGTAGCATCAAGCCCATATCTATTCAGCCTGAATAAGGCGTTTCAACAAAAGAAGGAATTCTCATGTTCAACAAAGGACAACTCGCCGGTTTGATGAAGCAAGCTCAGGCCATGCAGGACAACCTGAAGAAGGCTCAGGAAGAGCTGGGCAATATCGAAGTCGAAGGCGAATCCGGTGCCGGTCTGGTCAAGGTCGTGATGACCTGCAAGCATGACGTCAAGCGCATCACCATCGACCCCAGCCTGCTGGCCGAAGACAAGGACATGCTGGAAGACCTGGTGGCTGCCGCCTTCAACGCGGCTGTGCGCAAAGCCGAAGAGACTTCCAACGAGAAGATGGGCAAGATCACTGCCGGTATGCCCGGCCTGCCCGGCGGGATGAAGTTCCCGTTCTGACGGATTTCCCCCTGAGCGGCAGTGCCGCTTCCCCGACTTAGGGCATGCAAGTGTTGTGGGCAGGGGAATGAATGGCGATCTGCGTAGTGGCAGATCGCCTTTTTTCTGGTGACTGAAAGGACAAGCCTGTGTCTGATGTGCAATCTCTGGATGCCTTGATCGAGGCCTTGCGCCGACTGCCGGGTGTGGGCATCAAGTCGGCGCAGCGTATGGCGTTTCATTTGCTGCAGCGTGATCAGGCTGGTGCGCTGCAGCTGGCGCGGGCGCTGGACTCGGCGGTGAACTCTGTTCATCACTGCGAGCGCTGCCATACGTTTACCGAAGGTGCTATCTGCAGCATCTGTGATGACGCCGGGCGCGACGGGGCTCGGCTGTGCGTGGTCGAGGCTCCGGCCGATCTGGCTGCGATGGAACGCACGGGGGCCTATCAGGGCTATTACTATGTGCTGATGGGGCGGCTGTCCCCGCTCGACGGCGTGGGCCCCAAGGAAATCGGCATGAAGCAGTTGCTGGAGCGTGCCTGTGATGGCGTGGTGCAGGAGGTGATTCTGGCCACCAGCTTCACGGCAGAGGGCGAGGCCACGGCCCATGCTGTCAGCGAGGCGCTCAAGTCGCGCGGCATTCTGGTCACGCGGCTGGCGCGTGGCGTGCCGATAGGCAGCGAACTTGAATATGTAGATCTGGGCACGATTGCCCACGCGCTGGTGGACCGGCGCTGAAAATATCGCTTGAATTGGGAGCCAGCGCTTTTATATCAAGCGTGTGCTGCTATCGATTTCTTTGAATGAGCAGAGATAAAAAAGCCCGCTGGTCTTTACGAACAGCGGGCTTTTTTGCGGGCGGCGAAGCTTATTTGCGCTTCTTGGCTGGTGTGCCGCCACGTGCCTTGGGTTCGCTCTTGCCGCCACGGGGAGCGGGCGCGCTGCTGGTTCTGGCGTTCTTGCTGGAGGCTGCCACCTTGCTGCCGCCACGGGTGTTGCGGGCTGACTCGCGTGGGCTGTCGTTGGCTTCGGCGCGTGCGCTGCGGGCTGCGCGGCTGGGCAGGTAGGCAATCAGCGACTGGCCGGGGCGCAAGGATGCCGTGGACTTGAGGTCGTTCCAGTCCGCGAGGTTGGAGACGCTGATGCCATAGCGGCTGGCAACGCTGACCAGGGTATCGCGTTTGCGCGCCTTGACCGTGGTGCGCACGGTCACGATTTCGGGGGCGAAGGAGATCTGACCGTTGTCGGCCACATGGCCGGGCACGTCGGTCTTGACGTTGGCATCGCGCGGCACCATCAGAGCCGAGCCGGCCTTGATCAGCATGCGCGGCGGGATGTTGTTGATGGCGCGCAGGTCGGCTTCGCCCAGGCCTGCACGCTGGGCGGCTTCGGCCACGGTAATGGTGGTGGGCACGGTCCATACCGTCCAGCTGGCAAACTGGCCTTCGCTATAGGCCTGCAGATTGCGGCGGAAAACCTTGGCATTGTCCCAGGGCAGCAGCACCTGTGGCGTGGCGCGCGCAAAGATCACCGGTTTGTGAAAGCTGGGATTGAGTGCCTTGAAGTCCTTGACGCTGACATCGGCCAGCTTGGCCACCAGCTCAACGTCGATGTCGTGCGGGAGATCCACGGCCTGGAAATAGGGGTGGTTCTCGATGATGGGAAGCTCGGTGTTGAACTTCTCGGGTTCGGCCACGATGTTCTTGACGGCTTGCAGCTTGGGCACGTAATTGCGGGTTTCGGCCGGCATCTGCAGGTCGAGGTAGCCTGCGGGTTGGCCCAGCTTTTCATTGCGCTTGATGGCGCGGCCCACGCTGCCTTCGCCCCAGTTATAGGCGGCCAGGGCCAGATGCCAGTCGCCGAACATGTTGTAGAGCTTTTGCAGATAGTCGAGCGCGGCGCGTGTCGAGGCCAGCACATCGCGGCGATCATCGCGGAAGACATTCTGCTTGAGGTCGAAATAGGTGCCCGTGGCCGGCATGAACTGCCACATGCCGGCGGCCTTGGCGCTGGATACAGCCTGAGGGTTGAAGGCGCTCTCGATGAAAGGCAACAGCGCCAACTCTGTCGGCATGTTGCGGCGCTCCAGTTCCTCGACGATGTGGAACAGGTATTTGCTCGACCGCTCCGTCATGCGCTGTATGTAGTCGGGGCGCGTGGCATACCACTGCTCCTGGTTCTGGACCAGATCCTGCTCAAGGTTGGGCATGGCAAAGCCCTTGCGGATACGTACCCAGAGGTCGCCTGTGGCTTCAAGCTCAGCGACTTCAGCGCTGCCGACTTTGCCCTGGCCCAGGGGTTTGAGCGGGCCATTGGGATACATGGGGTCGACACTGCTGGTGGTGGCGCAGCCGGTCAATATCAGTGCGCTTGTCAGCAGCAGGGTGGATAGCAGCTTCATCAGAAAACGTTTTTCCATTGGCGCAAGGTAGCCAGAACGCTGGCGGGCTCCTCGGGCCTGGTTTGAGGATCATGGTGCACGGCGGCTGCGATCACATCTGCAGCGCGGCTTCGCATGAACGGGTTGATGGCCAGCTCGGTCTGCAATGTGGAGGGTAGCGTCGGCTGCCCGCTCTTGCGCAGTTGCTGGCAATGTTCCAGATACTGAGCCAGTTCCGGGTTGTTTGGTTCCACGGCCTGCGCAAATCGCAGGTTGGAAATTGTGTACTCATGTGCGCAGCACACCAGCGTGTTGCCGGGCAGGGCGGCCAGTGCGTCCAGCGAGGCCTGCATCTGCGCTGCCGTGCCTTCGAAAAGGCGACCGCAGCCGCCCGAGAACAGTGTGTCGCCGCAGAACAGCAGGGGCTGGCTTTGCGCCCGGGTGCTGAAGAAGGCGATATGGCCGCTGGTATGCCCCGGCACATCGATGACCTGCCAGGGGCCGCCCAGCAGCTCCACGTGGTCGCCCCCCTGCACGCGCGTCACGGGCTCGGGCAGGGTCTCGTAGGCGGGGCCCCAGACCGGAGCACCCGTGGCCGCGCGAATGGCGTCCACGCCGCCCACATGGTCGGCATGATGGTGGGTGACTAAAATGCCCTGCAGTTTCAGACCCCGCTGTGCCAAGGTGGCCAGCACAGGCTCGGCCTGACCCGGATCGACGACCACGGCATGTTCTGCATCGTGGAGCATCCAGATGTAGTTGTCGGAAAAAGCGGGAATGGGCAACAGGTTCATGAGCTGCAAAATTATAGAGATGCATCACTGGACGGATTCAGCCCTCGGGCACTATCTCCTGAAATGGGAGCAGCAGCGCTTTGACGAGGCGGTGGCCGATATCTTTGGCTACCACGCCTTGCAGCTGGGCTTGCCGCAGCTGCAAGGACTGCGCAGCAATCGCATGCCTCATCGCTGGCTGGCGCTGGAGGGTCTTGATCCCGTTCCGGATGCAAAAGCAGGCACTGTAGCGCAAGCGAGGGCGACCGCAGTGTCGCAGCAGCAGCCGCCCGCTGATGAAGCACAGAATTCTGCCCCGTTGATGCCGGCGCTCAGAACCGCCCCGGAAGCCCTGCCTTTTGCCGAGGCCAGCCTCGACCTGTTGCTGATGCCGCATACGCTGGAGGCTTGCAACGATCCGCATGCCGCGCTGCGCGAGGCTGCACGCGTGCTGGTGCCGGAAGGCAGGCTGGTGATCAGCGGGCTGAACCCCTCAAGCCTGCTGGGCTTGCAGCGCCGGGTGGAGCGCAGTGCGGGCTATTTGCCGGACTTGAGCCTGGGTGTGGGCTACTGGCGTTTGCGCGATTGGCTGCGATTGCTGAGCTTCGAGATCGAAGCAGTGCAATTTGGCTGTTATCGTCCTGCCACTCAAAGTGAAAAGTGGCTGAGCCGCTGGCAGTTCATGGAAGGCCTGGGCCACCGCTGCTGGCCGGTGATGGGGGGCGTCTATTGCGTGGTGGCCGTCAAGCGTGTGCAGGGCATGCGGCTGATGAGCCCGAGCTGGCGCAAGAGCAGCGTGCCGGCCGGCATGAAGGCGCCCGTGACCCAGAGGCAGCCGCCGGACATGTCCTGGCGTAACAAGGAAGAAAATTGAATCAAGTTGTGATCTATACCGACGGTGCCTGCAAGGGCAATCCCGGCCCTGGCGGCTGGGGCGCATTGCTGCAGGCCGGATCGGCGCAGAAAGAACTCTTCGGTGGTGAACTGGGAACCACCAATAACCGAATGGAACTCAAGGCGGTGATTGAGGCGCTGTCCGCGCTCAAGCGTCCCTGCGATGTGGTGCTGTATCTGGATAGTCAGTACGTGCGCAAAGGCATTACCGAGTGGATCCAGGGTTGGAAGGCCAAGGGCTGGGTTACCGCTTCCAAGGAACCCGTCAAGAATGTCGAGCTCTGGAAGCAGCTGGACGCGCTGGTGCAGGGCAGCGGCCACCGCATCGACTGGCGCTGGGTCAAGGGCCATGCCGGAGACCCCGGCAATGAGCGTGCCGATGCGCTGGCCAACAAGGGCGTGGAGCTGGCGCTCAAGAACGGCTGATCCAGGAGTCGGCCGGGCCGGTTGCGCTGGCTCAGTTCGTGATTTGTGCCAGCGCTTCTTGGATCTGCTGCTCGGATTCGGGGCGCACGATGCGCGCCACTTCCTTGCCGTCACGCAGAAAAATCAGCGTGGGCCAGAGCTTGACGCGATAGCTGCGGCCCAGTGGCCGGCCGGGACCGTCTTCCACCTTGATGTGCGCTAGTTCTGGCTGGGTTGCCAGCGCAGCCTGCAACAGCGGCTGGGCGCGTTGGCAGTGGCCGCACCAGGGGGTGCCGAATTCCAGCAAATTCGCGCCCTTGAGCGCATCGATGGCCTGCCTTGTGGGTTCTGTGGCCCAGTGGGTGGCTTGGTATGGCATGAAATATTTCCCAGAATGGATCGAGGGTCGAAGACCAGGCAGAAAGTCCGTCCTCAGATCAGCCCCTGCAGCAGCAGGACGTTGACGGATTCTCCGGGCAGGACGTCGCCGCGAGCATCGTCCAGCACGATGATGCAGTTGGCGGCGACCATGGAGCTGAGCACGCCCGAGCCTTGCGGTCCCGTGGTGCGCACGGCGGCCTGGCCCTTCTCATTGAGTTCGAGCACGCCGCGCAGATATTCGGTACGGCCCGGGCGTTTGCGCAGGCGTTCGCTGCTGATCGCCTGCAGCAATGGCACGGAGGGGCTGCGTTCGCCTGCCAGCATGGCCAGGGCCGGGCGCACAAACATCAGAAAGCTCACCATGGCGGCCACCGGGTTGCCGGGCAGTCCCAGCAGCACCGCAGGGCGCTGAGTGGGCGGTGGATTGCTCAGATTTTGTGAGCTGTTTGCGCTTGTCTTGATTGGGATGCCTGTTGATCTGGTCAATGAGATTCCACCGGCGGGAGCGAGCAGGCCCACCGCCAGTGGCCGACCGGGACGCATGGCCACCCGCCAGAACTGCACAGTGCCCAGGCGCTGCAGCATCGCACGGGTGTGATCGGCCTCACCGGCGCTGATGCCGCCACTGGTCAGCACCACATCGGCCAGGGTGGCTGCCTCGCGCAAACGCTCTTCCAGTGCGGCCGGTTTATCGGGCACGGCCCCCAGGTCCAGCACATGGGCTCCCAGCCGGCGCAGCAGCGCCTGCAGGCTGAAGCGGTTGCTGTCGTAGATGGCTCCCTCGCGTGGCTCGGCACCTGGGCTCAGCAGCTCGTCGCCGGTGGAGAAGTAAGCCACGCTGAGGCGGCGTCGCACGCTGACCTGGCCCAGTCCCAGACTGGCCAGCAGACCAAGGGCGGCTGGTGTGAGGCGCTGGCCGGCCTGCAGTGCCACAGAGCCTTGCTCCAGGTCTTCGCCGCGCAGGCGACGATTGGCGCCTGCACGCAGGGCATGGCCGTCAAACTGAATGCACTCCTGGCCAGCGCTGGCCTGCTCATGGGCTACCACCGTGTCCGCCCCCACCGGCATGACTGCACCCGTCATGATCTTCACGCATTGGCCCGCGCCCAGCCGGCCGTGCCAGGGTCCTCCGGCCAGAGCCGTTCCCACCACACGCAGCATCAGAGGCTGACCGGGCTGCGCTTGCTCCAGCTCGCTGCCAGCAAAGGCATAGCCGTCCATGGCACTGTTGTCATGGGGTGGCACGTTGACGGGGCAGATGACATCGGCTGCCAGCACACGATCCAGAGCATCGGGCAGGGCGACGGTTTCCACTTCGGCGACCGCACCCAGCGGCTGCAGCAAGGCTTGCAGCTGTTGCAGTACCTGGTCAGTGGTCAGCGTCTGGGCGCTGGTGGAAGCGGCAGGTTGAAAAGTCGCAGTCATAACAGCAAAAAATAAAAAAACCTCATGACGGATGCGGCCATGGGGCTGCGTGGCACTTTACGCTTTTGGCTGGTGGTGCCGGTGACTCAGGATTGGCGTTCGGGGGCGATTTGCTCCAGATCAAGCAACTGGGCCAGCGTGTTGGCGTTGCTGAAGGCCTGTTCGTCCCCGGGGCGGTCAAATACGGCCTGGGCGCTGTGATGCTGGCCGGTCCAGGCGTCTATCTTGCGGCCACCACTGGTGATGAAGCGCTCAAGGCTGCAGGCGAGTCCGGCCCGCAGCAGGCAGAACACGGGCTGGGGGCGCAGTTGCGGTGGCTGCCCCGGCTGGGCATGCTCGGTATCCCAGCCGTGAGCGATGACGATATCGGCATCGCCACGCGACGCCAGCATTCGCGCAGCCAGATCGAGGGGCAGCAGCGGCGTATCGCAGGGTACGCACAGCAGCCATGGCGTGCGGCAATGCGCGAGGCCGGCCATGAAGCCCGCCAACGGGCCGGGGTAGTCGGGCAGGCTGTCGGCGCAGACCTCGGCAGCCAGTGGCCGACCCAGCTCTGCGTAAGCTGCTGTATTGCGATTGGCATTGATGAGCAAGGGGCCGACCTGCGGAGCCAGGCGCTGCAATGCATGCAGTGCCAGTGGCAAGCCTTGAAAGCTCTGCAGGCCCTTGTCCACACCGCCCATGCGCGCACCGCGTCCTCCGGCCAGCACGCAACCGGTGATCTGCTCGGGGGTGATGCGTGAGTCAGCCACCGATATAGCTCATCTCGATGCGCCGACCTTGCCGCACTGGCGCCACATCGGGGGGCATTTCGCTGCGCAGCTGCGAGTAGCGATCGTCGCGCTGTTGCCAGATGGGGGCAATGGCGGCTGCAATCTCGGCATCGCTGGCACCGGTGCGCAGCAGGCTACGCAAATCCCAGCCCTGGCTGGCGAACAGGCACAGATAGAGCTGACCCTCGGTGGACAGACGTGCACGGTTGCAGTCGCCGCAGAAAGCATGGGTCACACTGCTGATGACGCCCACCTCGCCCAGCTGCGGATCATGTCGGCCGCTGGCATCGGCATAGCCCCAGCGCACGGCGGTCTCGCCCGGGGCGCTAGGTGCCAGCGGGATCAGCGGTAGTTCGGCGCGCAGACGGGCTATAACCTCGTCGGAGGGCAGCACCTCGTCCATGCGCCAGCCGTTGGTGGCTCCCACGTCCATGTATTCGATGAATCGCAGCGTGATTCCCGTGCCACGGAAGTAGTGGGCCATGGGCAGAATCTGGTCGTCATTGGTGCCGCGCTTGACCACCATGTTCACCTTGATGTGCGACAGGCCCGCAGTCTGTGCAGCCTCGATGCCGGCCAGCACATCGGTCACGGGGAAGTCCACATCGTTCATGCGCCGGAACACGGCGTCGTCCAGTCCGTCGAGGCTGACGGTCACGCGATTCAGGCCGGCGTCCTTCAGAGCGCGTGCCTTGCGCGCCAGCAGCGAGGCGTTGGTTGTCAGTGTCAGGTCCAGCGGCTGGCCGTCGGGCGTGCGCAGCTCGGCCAGCTGGGCAATCAGGGCTTCGATGTTCTTGCGCAGCAGCGGCTCGCCGCCGGTCAGGCGCAGCTTGCGCACGCCATGGGCGACAAAAAGCCTGGCCAGGCGCGTAATTTCCTCGAAGCTCAACAGCGAGCTGTGGGGCAGATATTGGTAGTTCTTGTCAAAAACTTCCTTGGGCATGCAGTAGTTGCAGCGGAAGTTGCAGCGGTCGGTGACGCTGATGCGCAGGTCGCGCAAAGGCCGTCCCCATTGGTCCTGCAGCAGCCCGGTAGGGGCCTGCAGGGGGCTGGGGACGATTGCGCTGCGGGATGCCGCACGCTCATCGACCAAGGGGATCACACGTTCTGCCATGGGCTCGATTGTGCCGCAAGAGTGAAGTCCGGGCCGGCTGCGGGCTTGTTGTGGGCTATCAAAATTGATAGCTGGTGGCGCTTGATGGTATTGTGGATCAGTCTTTTGTAGTGGTTTTCACGGGTTGCTGAGAGAGCGGCTTCCAGCCCTTGAACTCGGGGTAGAACTCGGCCACGCCGGGGCCGTTGAAGTCCCAGCCCAGGCACTGACCCAGATGACGTGGCGGCAGGCCCGAGCCATTGGGGCCGAACTGGTTGAGCACGGTGTGAAAAGCGGGTGTTGCCATATTGAACAGCAGCTCGCGCAGATGCGTGCAGCCCACTACCCCGCCCAGATTGTCGGCAATGGCGCGGCGCCAGCCGCGGGCTATGCAGCAGCCCACCATCTTTTGCATGGACTTTGTGGCCTGGGGGCAGTGGCCCAGGGGGTGGTCGTCCATGGCGGCCTCTATGCCGTGCACCACCATGTCGGCATCGATGGTCAGGCGGATCCACATATGGTGAATCGGCTTGCCCGCTGGCACTTTGCGGCGGCCATGAAGCTCGATGTCATAGGTTTTCTGGTCGATCAGCTCGGCTTCCACGTCCCACATGCCGTCATCGCGGGCATAGCCCCGGTATTTGACGTCGCGCATATTGATGGGGACTGGCTTGCGGCTGGCACTGGGAGACAGGGGCATGGGGTATCCGTTGTTATGGCGGGCGACAACGACGGCATGTCGGAACTCGGCTGGGTCGCCCGCGATGATCTTGAGCCGGGTCTGGTGCATCAGACCCGATTTCATTATCAAAGAGATAGCAGGCTTGTCCAGCACCAAGCGGACAGCGGGGCGGGGGCGACCCCGAACCAGGCCGGCAGCGCCTAGCTGCTAGTAGGGATTTGTCCGGTGAGTGCTGCGGCCTTGAGTGCGGCCAGGTCGAGAACTTCCAGCTTGCCGCGCCGCAGTTGCAGCCAGCCGGCCTGCTGCAGCTCCTGCAGGATCTGGTTGGTGGTCTGGCGTGACAGGCCCAGCATGCGTGCGATCTGCTCCTGCGAGACGGCCAGCTCGCGGTGGGTGCGCATGCGGTCGGCCCATTGCTCGTGGCCCATGGCCATTTGCACCAGACGGCACATCACGCGCTGCGGTGCAGGCAGCACGGTCTGCTCCTCCAGCGCGATCAGGCTGGCACGTAGCTTGTGGGTCAGCAGCAGGGCCATGTGGCGCCAGCAATGCGGGTTGGCATCCAGCCATTCGCGCAGCGGCGGTATAGGGATATGCAGCAGGGCGCAGGCGGTGTTGGCGCAGGCGTCGTGGGTACGGGGCTCGCCATCGAAAAGGGCGATCTCGCCCAGCCAGCTCGGCGGCTCGATCAAGGTCAGCAATGCCGTGCGGGTGTTTTCCTGAAGCGCTGCCGTGCCGGAGATGCTGAGCGATCCCCTGGCCACCGCATACAGGCCGCAGGGGGCATCGCCGCGGCGAAACAGCCATTCGCCGGCGGCCAGCAGCCTTGGCTGGGCCAGTTGCTGCATCTGGGCGGTCAATTCCGGCGGCAGCGAGCGAAACCAGCGGCCGGCCTGCACGATGGCCCAGAGATCATTGGAGTTGACATGCTCGAAGCTGCCGCGCTTGCGTGCAGTGGGCACTGAGGCCAGTGCAGGCCTGGGTGAAGGGTTTAGCGCTTGTGTCGGTGGCATGACAGACGGCAAGGTTGATGCTGCGCCACCATGCTCTGACAAGCGACCAGGAGATACAGCGATGAAAACCCTAATCGATCAACTGTCCAACTACGCCGACTACCACCGCGACCCGCGCAATATCGTCACGCACTACATCGGTGTGCCCATGATCATGCAGGCGGTGGTGATTCTGCTGGCCAGGCTGCAATGGGGAGCGCTTGGCGGCATGCCGATCTCGCTGGCTCTGCTGGCAGCGGTTGCTGCAGCAGTGTATTACTGGCGGCTCGACGGGCGATACGGCCTGTTCATGAGCGTGTTGCTGGCCGCCATGCTGGCGCTGGCGACTCCTGTCGCCGCGCAGCCCATGGGGAGCTGGCTGGCCTGGGGGCTGGGCCTGTTTGTGCTGGGCTGGGTGATCCAGTTCATCGGTCACTACTGGGAAGGACGCAAGCCCGCTTTTCTTGACGATGTGATGGGCCTGCTGATAGGCCCGCTGTTTGTGGCGGCCGAGTTGGGTTTTGCTCTGGGCCTGCGCAAGGAGGTGCAGGCTGCGGTGGAGCAGCGCAGCGGGCCCGTGCGTCGCCGGCATCCGGTGAGCGCCTGACATGCTCTTGTTTTGAGAGCTTACAACGATTTGTGGGTATTAGTTTGAGTGGGTTTTCATGGTTGAAGTGGGCGAGGCTGCCTGGCGGGAATACACGACTGCACGCGCATCTTTCAAACATGTAATGCCAGCGTTAGGGTCATGCGCCTAAAATCGCGGGCTGACCCTCAGGTGCCGATGCTTTGTTGGCTCTGGCGGGCTTTTTGTATTACTTCTCCCAACCATCATGTCTCTGAACAATGTGACCCCCGGCTCCAAGACGCCTGAAGTCTTCAACGTCGTCATCGAAATCTCGGCCAACTCGGCTCCCGTGAAGTACGAAGTGGACAAGGAATCCGGCTGCCTGTTCGTGGATCGTTTCCTGGGCACTGCCATGCACTACCCCGTGAACTACGGCTATGTGCCCCAGACCCTGTCTGGCGACGGCGACCCCGTGGACGTGCTGGTGATGACTCCCTTCCCCCTGCCCAGCGGCGTGGTGGTGCCCTGCCGTGCCATCGGCATTCTGGAGATGGAAGACGAATCCGGCGTCGACGGCAAGGTTCTGGCCGTTCCCACACAGAAGCTGCTGCCTTCCTACGACAAGATCAACCACCTCAGCGACATCCATGAGCTGACCCTGCAGCAGATTGCCCACTTCTTCGAGCACTACAAGGATCTGGAAAAGGGCAAGTGGGTCAAGGTTCTGGGCTGGAAGGGCGTGGACGCGGCACACAAGGAAATCGTGGACGGTATCGCCAACTACAAGGGCTGATCCAAACTAGTAAAGGGTCTCTAACCTTTACTTGCAGAGAAGCCTCGCCATCTGCATATATACAATTTGAAACGCACCCGGCGGACATCGCTTGGTGCGTTTTTTATTGCCTGTATCGATATATACGAGGGGATGCGCATGAGTTGGAAGATTTCGGACTGGCGCGTGGGGACCAAGTTGGGCATCAGCTTTACGGCGCTGGTGTTGTTGTCTGCATTGCTCGGCCTGGTGGCCTGGTTGCAGCTGTCCAGCATTCATGCTGCGGGCCGTGAGGTTTCCGAAGTGGCGCTGCCCAGTGTCTACAACGCAGCCTCCATGCGCTCCGAGTACAACCGGCTGCGCCGCCATGAGGCAGGCATCGCCACCGCTCGCACCCTGGTCGAGATCGAAGGTTACGAGCAGCAAATCCAGCAGCGCCTGAAAACCATTGCCGAGCAGGAGAAGGTGGTCCATGAGCTGATTGCCAGCCCGCCGCTGCGCGAGGCCTACGAGGGCTATCAGGCCAACAAGGCGAATTTCCTGAAGCTGCACGAGCAGTTGCTGGCGCGGGCACGCGATGGCGACTACAACACCGTGGACAGCCAGGCAGGGATGGCCGACGAGCTGGGGCTGTTCTTTGCCGGGCTGTCCGAACAGGCCTTCAGCCAGCTGGCGGAAAGCACGGGCAAGCTGATGACGCTGCAGCTCGAGAACGCGGCTCAGGCCCAGCAGGCCGAAAAGTCCAGTTTCGAGCTGGCCCGCTACTGGCTGCTCGGTACGCTGGCGCTGGTGGTGCTGTTTGCCGCCGTGGTCGGCATTGCGATGACACGCGCCATCACGGCTCCCGTGGCCACGGCAGTTGAGCTGGCGCAGGCCGTGGCAGCCGGCAGGCTGGGCATGGTGGTGAAGAACCAGCGCCGCGATGAAATGGGCTTGCTGCTCAATGCGCTGGAAGACATGCGTCGGCAACTGTCCTCCGTCGTTCAGGATGTGCGCGGCAATGCCCATGGCGTGGCCCTTGCGTCCAGCGAAATCGCTCAGGGCAATGCGGATCTTTCGGCGCGCACCGAAAGCCAGGCCAGCGCCCTGGAGGAAACGGCGGCCTCCATGGAGCAACTGGGTTCGACCGTGCGCCAGAACGCCGACAATGCCCAGACAGCCAATCAAATGGCAAAGAATGCCTCCGATGTCGCGGGTCGAGGCGGGGATGTGGTTGCCCAGGTGGTGGACACCATGAAGGGCATCAACGACAGCAGCCGCCAGATCGCCGACATCATCGGCGTCATCGACTCGATTGCCTTCCAGACCAATATCCTGGCCCTGAATGCGGCCGTGGAAGCCGCGCGTGCCGGCGAGCAAGGCCGTGGCTTTGCCGTGGTGGCGGGCGAGGTGCGCACGCTGGCCCAGCGCAGCGCCGAGGCGGCCAAGGAAATCAAGCAGCTCATCCATGCCAGCGTGGAGCGCGTGGAGCAAGGCTCGCAACTGGTGGACAAGGCCGGTGACACCATGGCCGAAATCGTGACGGCCATAGGCCGCGTGACCGACATCATGGGCGAGATCAGCGCGGCCAGCCGCGAACAGAGCCAGGGCGTGGCCCAGGTGGGTGAAGCCGTCACCCAGATGGATCAGACCACGCAGCAGAATGCGGCCCTGGTGGAGGAGAGCGCGGCGGCCGCCGATTCTTTGCAGCGCCAGGCCAAGGCGCTGGTCGATTCGGTGGCGATTTTTCAGTTGGGGAATCAGGCACAGAGCTTTGCCGCTGCGGCGCTGAAAAATCGGGTCGAGCCGGTTGCAAAGGCCGGCATGAGCGCTGGCCCGCGGGCTGCGGCGTTAGCCGATCAAGGCCCGGGCAAGGCTGTGCCTGCGCCGGTCAAAACGGCTCAGCTCGCCTTGAGCAATGACCAGGATTGGGAGCAGTTCTGAGGTCGAGGTATTGCCGGTTTCAACGGCTTCCGTCTCAAAACCCCGATAGCGAATGCTGTCGGGGTTTTTTTTACAAGCTTTCTTCAAACTGTCTTGATATTGATCAAGAAGAGGGGTGGCTTGATGCTTTTTCAAGGCTATGTAGGTTGCCATGGCATCGAGAATCTCTGCTGTCACTGATTGGTAACTTTCAGTAACTCAAGTGCGGCGTAAGCGACTGCCTACATGACTGTAGGCTTGTGAAGATAGGCAAGGAATATGAAACTGGAAACAATTGAAAACATATAAGCCGGTATCAAGGACCATTCCATCTCTGGTATGCCATTCAGAGAGATATTTCCCGATCGAGCAGAAACATTGAATCCTTGCGCTTTGTGGGCATGGATTCAAAAGAAGTATTTATAAAAACTAATTGGTAATAGAGGGAGGTGCAATCAATGAAAAGCATCAAAATCTCCACGCGGATTCTCGGTACGTTCGGGGTTCTTGTCTTGCTGCTGGTCGTGGTGGTTGCCATGGCATTGCTGCAGCTGCGCTCCATGCGTTCCAGTGCTGAAACCATCACCGGCAATGCCCTGCCCAGTGTGGAAGTGATCAATACACTCAATACCGACCTGGCGCGCACCCGCTTGCTCGAGTTGCGACATGTCAATAATGACGAGCCCGGCTATATGGCTCAGGTGGAAGCTCAATTCGAGCAATTGCAGAAACACCTGGCGGAGGCAAAAAAACTCTATGAGCCTTTGATTTTCACTGCCGAGGAGCGTGAACTCTATACGCAGTTCCTGCGCGAGAGAGAGCATTATGTGGAGTTGAACAAGCAACTGTTCGAAATTTCGCGTCGAGGCGATAAAGAGCAGGCCAAGCAACTGCTGGGAGGCGAATCTCTCAAGCTCTATGACCAGTCTTCGGCGACTTTGCAAAAGCTGATCAAGTTCAACAGCGATGTGGCAAAGGGCGAGACTCTGGCTTCGGAGAGGGTTTACGACCGGGCTGTGAGCATGCTTGCCTTGGCTGCCTTGATTGCGGTGCTGGTGGCTGCAGGGGCAGGCATCTGGTTGGTGCGTTCCATTCGTGCGCCGCTGGAGCAGGCGGTGCAGGCCGCGGACCGTGTGGCCAATGGGGATCTGAGCGGCGTCATCCGCGTGGAGCGAGAGGACGAAACAGGCCGCTTGCTCAGCGCCCTGGAGCGTATGCAAAGCAGTCTGGTGCAGACCGTGCGCTCGGTACGCCAGAACGCGGAAGGCGTGGCCTCGGCCAGTTCGCAGATTGCCTCGGGCAATGCTGATCTCTCCGGTCGCACCGAGGAGCAGGCCAGTGCGCTGGAGGAAACCGCCGCCTCCATGGAGCAGCTGGGCTCTACCGTGCGCCAGAACGCCGACAACGCCCGTGCCGCCAATCAGATGGCGGTGAATGCTTCCCAGGTGGCAGCGCAGGGCGGTGCCGTGGTGGCCGAAGTGGTGGAAACCATGAAGGGCATCAACAACAGTAGCCAGCAGATTGCCGACATCATCACCGTCATCGACTCCATCGCCTTCCAGACCAATATCCTGGCGCTGAATGCGGCCGTGGAAGCAGCGCGCGCCGGTGAGCAGGGCCGTGGTTTTGCCGTGGTGGCGGGTGAGGTGCGTACCCTGGCCCAGCGCAGTGCCGAGGCTGCCAAGGAAATCAAGGCCTTGATCAGCACCAGCGTGCAGCGGGTGGAGCAGGGCACGCAGCTGGTGGACAAGGCCGGTGCCACCATGGCCGACATCGTGTCGGCGATCAGCCGGGTGACGGATTTGATGGCCGAGATCAGTGCCGCCAGCCAGGAGCAGAGCCAGGGTGTGGCCCAGGTTGGCGAGGCGGTGACGCAAATGGATCAGACGACGCAGCAAAACGCGGCGCTGGTGGAGGAAAGTGCTGCAGCCGCTGGTGCGCTGCGCAAGCAGGCGCAGGATCTGGTTCAGGCGGTGGCGGTTTTCCAGCTGCCTGCCAGTGCGCTTTATGACCAGGCACCCAAGGCTGCAGCCCGTGCTGCGGCGCCGGCCGTGGTCGCCGCCGCCGCCCCGGCGCGTCAGGCAGCTGTCCGTCGTGTGGCTGCCCGTCCTGCCCCCATGCCGGCAGCCCCGCGCTCTTTGATGGGGGGCGCGGTTGCTGGCGAATCCGCTCCTACCCGCAATGCGCAAAAGTCCTCGCTGGATGAGGATGACTGGGAAACTTTCTGAATGTCTCCTGGAGTCTGAGCTTCAAGGCCGCTGCAAAGCGGCCTTTTTTTGTCTCCACCTTCAGGCCTTGCGCAGTGGACTATGGGATTGCAGCTCTTCCACATATTGGGCCATGCCTTCGCTCTCGCGCTGCAGGAAGCGCTCGATGGCATCGGCAAAAGCGGGGTGGGCCACCCAGTGGGCACTCGGTGTTTCCACGGGCAGCAGCGCGCGGGCCATCTTGTGCTCGCCCTGGGCGCCGCCCTCGAAGCGGGCAAAGCCGTTGGCGATGCACCATTCGATGGGCTGGTAGTAGCAGGCTTCGAAATGCAGGCTGTCGATCCGTTCCAGAGCGCCCCAGTAGCGGCCATAGGCAACCTTGTTATTGATAGCTGCTAGCGCCTGTCTATCCTCAAAAAACAATGGTTTTGATGCTGAAATCATTGATCGAAAGTCGGTAATAGCTATCAAACTTGAAGCGACAGGCTGTCCGTCGCGCTCGGCGATGAACATCACCCAGTTCTCGGGCATGGCCGAGGCCATGGAGGCAAAGAACTCCGGTGTCAGATACGGCGGGTTGCCATGCTCCAGGTAGGTGCGCTCATAGCAGCGGTAGAAGAAGGACCAGTCCTGCGCACCGATGTCGCTACCCTGCATGGCTTTGAAGCTCACGCCGGCTTCGCGTATCTTGCGCCGCTCCTGGCGGATTTTCTTGCGCTTTTCCTGGTTCAGCGAGCCCAGAAAGTCGTCGAAGTCCTTCCAGCGGGACGGTGCCATTGCTGTGTCATTGCTCGCTTGCATGCTGCCGGGTAGTGCCCCGGCTGGCAGGGGAGCGCCCGCAGCGGGAAGTGCGGGCGGCGTGTTCGTCCAGTGAAACTGCACCGTGCTGCGCTGCATCCAGCCCGCTGCAGCGCAGGCGGCAAGATCGTCGGCATCGCCAAACAGCAGATGCAGCGATGACAGCTGCTGCTCGGCTGCCCAGGCCTGGACGGCATGCACCAGCGCCACGCGCAGTGCCTGGCTGCGTGCCAGCAGGCGGGAGCCGGGCACGGGCGTGAAGGGGACGGCCAGCAATCCCTTGGGGTAGTAAGGCAGGCCATGCTGCTGATAGGCGCGCGCCCAGGCCCAGTCAAACACATATTCGCCGTAGGAGTGGGTCTTGATATAGAGGGGGCAGGCGGCCAGCAGCTCATCGCCGTCCCAGACGGTGATGACCCGGGCGATCCAGCCGGTATCGGGCGTGGCGCTGCCGCTTTGCTCCATGGCTGCCAGGTATTCGTGGCGCATGAAGGGCGTGGGCGTGGATTGAGAGGCCAGCAGCACATTCCAGGTTTGTGCGTCCAGCTGCTGCACGCTGGCAAGCACGCGAGTGATAATCTTGTTTTCGGCCATGCCCTGATTGTCGCGGGGGCTGGTGGCCTCACCGCCTAGCTTGCTTTTCATGACGCTTTCCATTTGCTGTGCCCAACGCAATTTTGTTGTGGGAGACCTCTCTGGCAATGTCCAGAAAATCATCGCCGCTGCTGCTGAAGCTTATGCCAACGGTGCCCGCCTGCTGCTCACGCCTGAGCTTGCCCTGTGTGGCTACGCGGCTGAGGACCTGTATCTGCGTCCGGCATTTTTGGAAGCCTGCGATGCGGCCCTGCAGCAGTTGCAGCAAGCCAGTGCCCAATGGCCGGGGCTGGCGCTGGTCATCGGTCACCCGCAGCGCGATGAGCAAGGTGAGAAACTGTTCAACGCTGCCAGCGTGCTGCGCGATGGTCAGCAGATTGCGCGCTATTTCAAGCAACTGCTGCCCAACTTTGGCGTGTTCGACGAACAGCGCTACTTTGCGGCCGGTGAGGAAAGCTGTGTCTTCGAGCTGGACGGCATCCAGGTCGGACTGCTGATTTGCGAAGACGCCTGGCATGCCGGCCCTGCGCGGGCGGCCGTGGCCGCAGGCGCCCAGTTGCTGGCCGTCATCAATGCCTCGCCGTTCCATAGCGGCAAACCCTCCGAGCGCGAGGCGGTGATTGCGCAGCGCGCCATGGAAAATGCGGTTCCCCTGGTCTATGCCCATCTGGTGGGGGGCCAGGACGAGGTCGTGTTCGACGGCTGCTCGTTTGCGGTGGACGTCAGCGGTCAGGTGGCGGCGCGTGCGGCGGCCTTCGAGGAAGAGCTGCCCATGATGGCTGCGCAGCTGGTGGATGGGCGCGTGAAGCTGATGGGGCAAGTCAAGCCCCAGCTGAACCACCATCATGCGCTTTGGTCGGCGCTGGTGCTGTCCGTGCGCGACTATGTGGGCAAGAACCGTTTTCCGGGTGCGCTCATCGGCCTGTCGGGCGGCATGGATTCGGCCCTGGTGCTGGCCATTGCCGTGGACGCGCTGGGTGCGGACAAGGTGCGCACGGTCATGATGCCTTCGCCCTATACGGCCGATATCAGCTGGCTTGATGCACGCGAGATGTCCGAGCGCGTGGGCGTGCAGCACGAAGAGATCGATATCGCGCCGCAGTTCGAAGCCTTCAAGGCAGCGCTGGCTGGCACTTTTGCCGGACGCGCCGAAGACACGACCGAGGAAAACCTGCAAGCCCGTATTCGCGGCACCCTGCTGATGGCTATGAGCAACAAGTTTGGCTCCATCGTGCTGACCACGGGCAACAAGAGCGAGATGTCCACCGGCTACTGCACGCTGTACGGCGACATGGCCGGCGGTTTTGCCGTCATCAAGGATGTGTTCAAGACCGAGGTGTTTACGCTGGCACGCTGGCGCAATGCCAACGATCCCTTCGGCACGGGGCTCGATCCCATTCCCGAGCGCATCATCACGCGTCCGCCCAGCGCCGAGCTGCGCCCCGATCAGAAGGATCAGGACAGCCTGCCGGACTACGAGGTGCTGGATGCCATCGTGTCCCGTTACATGGAAAACAACGAGAGCATAAGCTCCATCGTCGCCGAGGGTTTTGCGCCTGCGGATGTGGAGCGGGTCACGCGTCTGATACAAATCAACGAGTACAAGCGTCGCCAGGCGCCAGTCGGTCCACGTCTGACAATGCGCAGCTTTGGCAAGGACTGGCGCTACCCCATTACCAATAAATTTCGCGCCTGAGGTTCTGCCTCCGGTGTTTTGCCGATTTCAATCAATTGAGGAACCAGCCCCATGAAAATGATTACCGCCGTCATCAAGCCCTTCAAGCTCGAGGAAGTGCGCGAGGCCCTGGCCGAGTGTGGGGTGAATGGTCTGACCGTGACCGAAGTCAAGGGTTTTGGCCGCCAGAAAGGCCATACCGAGCTCTATCGTGGCGCGGAGTATGTGGTGGATTTTCTGCCCAAGGTGAAGATCGAAGTCGTGGTGCGAGATGAAGACGTGGACCGCTGCGTGGATGCCGTCGTCAACGTCGCGCGCACCGGCAAGATTGGTGACGGCAAGATCTTCATCACCCCCGTGGAGCGCGTGGTGCGCATCCGTACGGGTGAGCTGGACGACACTGCCGTCTAAGTCGCCATGTCGCGCCCCAGTCATGCGCCCCAGGAAAAAAGCCAGACCTTGAGTCTGGCTTTTTTCCTGGTCCGGGGCCGGGTGTGTGCACTGCAGGCAGCGCTACGGGTCGGCGGATGCCTTCCTGCAGTGTTTTTCAGGGCTCAGATTACCGAGCGCAGAGGCGGTGTATCCAGCTGGCTGCCGGCATTCTGGACGAGATTTTGCAGCAGGGCCGAGGCGTCGCTGCTGCTTTCGACCAGGCCCATCTGCCACTCGCCCATGAAGCCGTTGCCCACGCAGGACTGAAGAAACTGCAGCATGGCGTCGTAATAGCCATCCACATTGAGAATGCCGACGGGCTTGTCGTGGTAGCCCAGCTGTCGCCAGGTCCAGACTTCGAACAGCTCCTCAAACGTGCCGATGCCGCCGGGCAGGGCCACGAAGGCATCGCTGCGCTCGGCCATCATGGCCTTGCGTTCGTGCATGTTCTTGACGATGTGCAGTTCGTCGCAGGCCTGGTTGGCCAGCTCCTTGTCGACCAGTGCCTGAGGGATGATGCCGACGACACGGCCGCCAGCTTGTTGCGTGGCTTCGGCCACCACGCCCATCAGGCCGCTGCGTCCACCGCCATAGACCAGCTGACCGCCGCGCGAGCCTATCCATTGGCCCACGGCCTTGGCGACTTCGGTGAATTGAGGGTTGGTGCCGGGGCGTGAGCCGCAGTACACGCAAATGGAAAAAGCGGGTTGAGTCATACGATGAAACGGTGATAAAGAGCGGCAGCCCAGACGGCTCCGCAAAGGCACAGGGCCAGAAATACAGCAGCGCTGCCCATGTCCTTGGCTTTCTTGGACAGCTCGTGCCATTCGGGCCCAATACGGTCTATGGCTGCCTCTATGCCGGTATTGAGCAATTCCACAATGAGCACCAGGATGACGGTGCCGGCCAACAGCGCTGTCTGCTCCCAGCTCTGGCCCAGCCAGAGCGCCAGAGGAATCATGACGGCAGCACAGATTGCTTCTTGCTGGAATGCTTTTTCATGCCAGCCGGCCTTGAGGCCAGCCAGTGAGTAGCCGCCGGCATGCAGCACCCGGGACAGTCCGGTACGGCTTTTTTGCGGGTTGACGGGGTCGGGTGAGGAGGTACTCATGGAGGGGCGGGTCAGCGGATGCGTTTGGGAGTTGGGGCCTGATGCACCAGCTGGGTGCCGGCCCAGGCGTCGTGCCAGAACTGCTTTCTGGGGTGAAAGCGGCTCAGCAGCGCCCAGATCAGAATCCAGCCCATGAGCAGCACCAGAACCTCCAGTGGCGGCAGGCCCAGCGGGTAGAGCAGGGCCAGCGGTGGCAGCCACCACATCCAGCTGGCTGCGTAACGCAGCAGGGCGCGGGTTTGCGTCAGGGGTCGACCTTGGGTATCGACCACGCGGATATGCCAGGTCTTCATGGCCAGCGTCTGGCCCTTGCTCCAGAACCAGACAAAGTAAATCCCCAGCACCACCAGCATGAAGGCCTGCAGCAGATGCCGATTGTCGAGTGCATTGCGCGTCTGAGACAACGTTCCGAACAAATAGCCGGCGATGAACACCACGCCAAACAAAAGCATGCCTTCATAAAGCCAGCAAGCCATGCGGCGACGAAGGCTTGGTGCTATGAAGTCAGGAGTCGATGAGGCTGCCGGCCGGGTGTCTTGCTGCATGAGGGCATTGTAGGGCTCAGGTCAGCGGGCTTGGCGCTCGGTTGCCGCACCGACACTGTCATTGGTGCGCGTCTTGACTTGGCGCATCCAGCGGAGGCAGGGTGATCGGGGTGGCGCGAGGAATGTCCACGGGAGCCGTCTCCACAATCACCGAGGGCGTACGGATGGGGTGCGTCTCCACCATGGCTGGTGTTGCGGGCACGGGCGGTGGTGGGTGATGAATGGTTGCGGGTGGAATCTTGGGCAGATTCGGCACCGTATTGGGGGAGGCCGTGGCAGCAGGAATGCGCGCCAGCTTCTTGGAAGGCACGGGCTTGATGGCCGGTGCGGCGCTTACCACCTTGGGAGTGGCGCGGGCGGCCAGCAGTCGCTTTTCTTCATCGCTCAGAGCCTGGTAGGCCTCCCACTGGGCTTGCTTGTCAGTCGCGAGCTTGTTGGTAATGGCGAAATTCAGCCGGGCCTGGTTGCGCTGGGCAGCACTCAGGCCGGACCAGGCTTCCATGCGGTCATGAAGCTTTTGCTGTTCGCGCTCGCTGAGTTTGTCAAAGCCATCCGCCAGGGCAATCCAGCGGCGCTTCTGCACCGAGCCGATCATGGCCCAGCGCTCTTGCAGCGGCTGCAGAATCTCGCGCTGGTGGCTGCTGAGTTCGCCCCAGCGTGGACCCGAGGCCTGCGCCGAGGCTCTCTGGCGCGTGGACGGGTCTGCATGCATGGATCTGGATGCAGCTACCGTGGCGGGGGGGACGGAGCTGGGTGCCAGCCTGACTTGCTGTACGACATTCCATCCTGTCCAGCTCAAGGCCACCAACAACAGCGCCGCCATGATGGCGGCGGTGTTGTCGGGTTTCAGGAGGGAGCGCTTCTCAGTGGGCATCAAGGCAGAGGTGGCAGGCTGTTTAGTGTTCTGATGGGGTGGCTGCCGAGGTCTTGAGGTACTGGATGAAGCCAGGGTCAGAGTAGGCAGCAGGGGGCAGATCATCGGTCAGCAAGGCTGTATCGACCTCGGTGACTTCGCTTAGCATACTTTGTTCGGTGTCGGAGTTGTAGATTACCAGGCCCGCAATGAGTGCAAAAACGGGGATGGCCGAGACCAGGGTGCGCCACCAGCCGTTACCCTCGTCGGGGTTGCCCAGTGTCAGGGTGCTGCCCTGGGCAGATGCTGCAGTACTGGTCTGAACGCGCAGTACAGACGCTTCGCGGCGACGTATGGACACGGCTTGCTCGCGGGAGGCGCGCAGGCGTTCGGTAATTTCGTAAGGGAGCAAGGCTTCGCCCTCGCTCAGGCGGGCAGTGATTTGACGGGCGATGCGGTCGGCGGTCTGTTCTTGCCGGAGGGTGGGCGCGGATTTCATAACTCGATTCCTTTGGCCTTGAGTGCCTTGCTCAATGTTTGAATGGCGCGGAAGCAATGGGTTTTGACGCTGCCTTCAGAGCAACCCATGGCGGCGGCAGTCTCTGCGACATCCATCTCTTCCCAGTAACGCATGAGAAAGGCCTCGCGTTGACGCGCAGGCAGCTCCTGTATCTCTTTTTCTATGCTTTGCAGCGTCTGCTTGCGTTCGGTCAGGCTCTCGGCGTTGCTGGCGGCGGATTCGTCGCTGTTGGTGGCATAGGTTTCCAGCCAGTCGAAGTCGCTGTCCCCGTCTACGGAAGACTCCAGGTCGCTGAAGTGAGTGAAAACGGCTTTCTGGGTCTTCTGGCGGCGAAACCAGTCAAGAGTGCTGTTCGACAGAATGCGCTGGAACAGCATGGGCAGTTCATTGACCGGTTTGTCCCCATAGTGCTGGGCCAGTTTGAGCATGCTGTCCTGCACGATATCCAGGGCGGCCTCCTCGTCGCGGACATGGAAAACGCTGCGTTTGAAGGCGCGCTTTTCAACGTCTTTGAGGAATGCAGACAGTTCTTGTTCTGTGGCCAAGAGAGAGTAACCCTGGAGAAAGCGGGAGTTAGGTAGTGGCGAAAGCGGCAGATTATCGCATCCGATGATGTTTTTTTGTGTACTGCATTTGAAGGTCTTGTTGCAGTGCGATAATGATCTTCAACTTAAAGAAGCAAACGGATCACGGTCCGGCGTACACACAAACGTCCATGGCATGTGGTCTTAAGTCCTAAACCGGCCTCACAAGGGCTTCAGGCTAAGGGCACCGAAGGTTTTTCGTTAGAGAAATTCACAAAGGTTGATCATGGAAATCTCCAAAGCCGAGCTGGCCTCTGCAGCCGCCGCATCGTCCCCCAAGGGCGCCCTGGAATTGATGGGCTCCGAAATCCTCATCAAGTCTCTTCAGGCTGAAGGTGTCAAGCACCTGTGGGGTTACCCTGGCGGGGCAGTTCTCTATATTTACGACGCGCTCTACAAGCAGGACAGCATTCAGCATGTGCTGGTGCGCCACGAGCAGGCGGCCGTGCATGCAGCCGACGGTTTTGCGCGTGCCACCGGTGAGGTGGGCGTGGCGCTGGTGACTTCCGGCCCCGGTCTGACCAATGCGGTAACGGGCATTGCCACCGCCTATACCGACTCCATCCCCATGGTGGTGATTGCGGGTCAGACATCGACCAATTACATCGGTACCGACGCGTTTCAAGAGTGCGACACCGTGGGCATCACTCGTCCCATCGTCAAGCACAACTTCCTGGTCAAGGATGTGCGCGAGCTGGCCGAGACCATGAAAAAGGCTTTCCACATCGCCCGCACCGGCCGTCCCGGCCCTGTGGTGGTGGATATTCCCAAGGATGTGTCCTTCAAGAAGGCGCTGTACACGGGCTATCCTGAAAAAGTGGAAATGCGCTCGTACAACCCCGTCAAAAAGGGACATGCAGGCCAGATCCGCAAGGCCTTGCAGCTGCTGCTGACGGCCAAGCGCCCTTATATCTACACCGGCGGCGGCGTGCTGCTGGGCAATGCCTGCAACGAGCTGCGTCAGCTGGTGGACATGCTGGGCTACCCGGTCACGAATACGCTGATGGGCCTGGGCGCCTACCCGGCCAGCGACAAGAAGTTCCTGGGCATGCTGGGCATGCACGGCACCATCGAAGCCAACAATGCCATGCAGAACTGCGATGTGCTGCTGGCCGTGGGTGCGCGCTTTGACGATCGCGTGATCGGCAATCCCAAGCATTTCATGTCGGTGGAGCGCAAGATCATCCATATCGACATCGATCCTTCCTCCATCTCCAAGCGCGTGAAGGTGGATGTGCCTATCGTGGGCGATGTCAAGGACGTGCTCAACGAGCTGATCGCCATGCTGCGCGAGTCGGCACAGCGCCCCGATGAGGCGGCTTTGGGCCAATGGTGGAGCACCATCGAAGGCTGGCGCAGCCGCGACTGCCTGAGCTACGACAAGTCCAACACCGAAGTCATCAAGCCCCAGTACGTGGTCGACACGCTGTGGAACATGACCAAGGATGCCGACGCCTACATCACCTCCGATGTGGGCCAGCACCAGATGTGGGCGGCGCAGTATTACCGCTTCGATGAACCCCGTCGCTGGATCAACTCCGGCGGTCTGGGCACCATGGGCGTGGGCCTGCCTTACGCCATGGGCATCAAGCTGGCCAAGCCCGACTCCGAAGTCTTCTGCATCACGGGCGAAGGCTCGATCCAGATGAATATCCAGGAGCTGGCCACCTGCAAGCAGTACAACACCCCGGTGGTCATCTGTGCGCTGAACAACCGCTTCCTGGGCATGGTGCGCCAGTGGCAGGAAATTGAATACTCGGGTCGCTACTCAAGCAGCTATATGGATTCGCTGCCCGACTTCGTGAAGCTGGCCGAGGCCTTTGGCCATCGTGGCCTGCTGATCGAGAAGCCTGCCGATGTCGAGGCTGCGCTGCGCGAGGCGCGCCGTATCGTGCGCGAGGAAAGCAAGACGGTCTTCCTGGACTTCCGCACCGATCCGACCGAGAACGTGTTCCCCATGGTGCAAGCCGGCCGTGGCATCACGGAAATGCTGCTGGGCGCCGACGATCTGTGATGCCGGGTAGCCGGTTTTGAAAAAAATCGGCCGCAAGCACTTACATATCAAGCACAAGCAGCTATATTTTAAATAGCACTTTTTGACGAATCTATTGTCCGCCGAGCCTGGCACTTACCGGTGTCAGGGGAGGGCGGCGAAAAGAGGAATCTCCCAATGAAACACATTATTGCCGTGCTGCTCGAGAACGAGCCTGGAGCACTGTCGCGCGTCGTGGGCCTGTTTTCCGCCCGTGGCTACAACATCGAATCCCTGACTGTCGCACCGACCGAGGACCCCTCGCTGTCGCGCATGACCATCCTGACCACGGGCTCGGACGATGTGATTGAGCAAATCACAAAGCACCTGAACCGACTGATTGAAGTGGTTAAAGTGGTGGACCTGACCGAAGGTGCCTACACCGAGCGCGAGCTGATGATGGTCAAGGTGCGTGCCGTGGGCAAGGAACGCGAGGAAATGAAGCGCATGGCGGACATCTTCCGCGGCCGCATCATCGACGTGACCGAGAAGAGCTACACCGTGGAGCTGACCGGCGACCAGTCCAAGAACGACGCCTTCCTGCAAGCCATTGATCGCACTGCCATCCTTGAGACCGTTCGCACAGGCGCCTCGGGTATTGGTCGTGGCGAGCGCATTCTGCGTGTCTAATGGCTGCGTTGCACCACTTTTGAATCTGAACAAACCTTTTTAACCCCCTCAAGATAAGAGACCTGGAGCCATCATGAAAGTTTTCTACGACAAGGACTGTGACCTGAGCCTGATCAAGGGCAAGACTGTTGCCATCATCGGCTACGGCAGCCAAGGCCACGCACATGCTCAAAACCTGAACGACAGCGGCGTTAAGGTTGTGGTCGGTCTGCGCAAGGGCGGCTCTTCCTGGGACAAGGTCGGCAAGGCCGGCCTGACGGTGATGGAAGTGAACGACGCGGTGAAGGCTGCCGACGTGGTCATGATCCTGCTGCCCGACGAGAACATCCCCGAGGTGTACAAGAACAACGTCGAGCCCAACATCAAGTCCGGCGCTACCCTGGCTTTCGCTCACGGCTTCAACGTGCACTACAACCAGGTCGTGCCCCGCGCCGATCTGGATGTGATCATGGTCGCCCCCAAGGGCCCCGGCCACACCGTGCGCTCCGAATACCTGAAGGGCGGCGGCGTGCCTTCCCTGATCGCCATCTACCAGGACAAGTCCGGCAAGGCCCGTGACGTGGCCCTGTCCTATGCTTCCGCCAACGGCGGCGGCAAGGGTGGCATCATCGAAACCAACTTCAAGGAAGAAACCGAGACCGACCTGTTTGGCGAGCAGGCCGTGCTGTGCGGCGGTGCCGTGGAACTGGTGAAGATGGGCTTCGAGACGCTGACCGAAGCTGGCTACGCTCCCGAAATGGCTTACTTCGAGTGCCTGCACGAGTTGAAGCTGATCGTTGACCTGATGTATGAAGGCGGCATCGCCAACATGAACTACTCCATCTCCAACAACGCGGAGTATGGCGAGTACGTGACCGGCCCCGAAGTCATCAACGAAGAATCCCGCAAGGCCATGCGCAACGCCCTCAAGCGCATCCAGAGCGGTGAATACGCCAAGATGTTCATCAGCGAAGGCCGTCTGAACTATCCTTCGATGACTGCCCGTCGTCGCCAGAACGCCGACCATGCCATCGAGCAAGTGGGTGGCCAGCTGCGCTCCATGATGCCCTGGATCTCCAAGAACAAGCTGGTCGACCAGACCCGCAACTAATGCAGGCAGGTCATTCGGCGCGAGCCGGATGACTGCGCTTGGGCAAGAGGCCACCTTTGAGGTGGCCTTTTTTCATTCCGGATGCGATCTGTGTGGCGGGTACACTGGTGGCAGGGACATGGCCATGATGGCCATGCTTGAAATACTATCGTTTTAATAGCTGCATGCAGTTGACATGCAAGCACTGGAGGTCTGTTTGATGCAAAACAGCAATGATTCTGCCGATCTGAGTGGAATGCCGCGCAAGCCGCGCAAAGGCATTTATGTGCTGCCCAATCTGTTCACGCTGGCAGCGCTGTTTGGCGGTTTCTACGCCATCGTCATGGCCATGAACAACAAGTTCGAGCTGGCGGCCGTGGGCGTTTTCTGCGCCATGGTGCTCGACAGTCTTGACGGTCGCGTGGCGCGCATGACACACACGCAAAGCGCGTTCGGCGAGCAGATGGACTCGCTCTCCGACATGGTGTCCTTCGGTGCTGCGCCCGCGCTGATTGCTTATGAATGGGCCCTGCGTCCCCTGGGGCGCTGGGGCTGGATTGCCGCCTTTGTGTATTGCGCCTGCGCCGCATTGCGCCTGGCGCGCTTCAACGTGAATACGGCCGTGGTGGACAAGCGCTATTTCCAGGGCATGCCTTCGCCTGCGGCTGCGGCCCTGGTGGCGGGCTTTATCTGGCTGACCAGTGCGCTGATGGTTTCCCATCGTGATGTACCCATCTTCGGCGATGTGATTTCCTGGTTTGGCGGCTATCCCACGGACAGGGCCGATCTCTCCTGGATCATGTTCGCCATCACGCTGTTCGCAGGTCTGACCATGGTCACCAATATTCCCTATTACAGCTTCAAGGACATCGGCGGCGCCAAGAGCATGCCGTTCGTCTCGCTGGTGGTGGTGGCCCTGCTGATGGCCGTGGTCAGCATCGAGCCTGCAACCATGCTCTTCCTGGTGTTTGTCGGCTACTCGGTCTCGGGCTATGTGATCTATGTCTGGCGCCGTGCCAAGGGTGAGCAGGTCAGCATTGTGGCGACCTCCAAGGACGAGCCCGATGAGCGTGGTCTGCACGACGATTGAAGCGCGGCCCCAAAAAATCCTGGCCCTGTCAACTTTTCTTGTGTTAAAGTGACCCGCATGCAAAACCTGTCGCTAGCTCTACTACTAATGTCCAACGGGCAGAGAAAGTAGCGCGCGCGTACAAACACACCCTACTTGGCGGCCCGTAGCATCAGCGACGGGCCGTTTTTGCTTTTGGGCGTCGCTGGAGCTGGGTTCAATTTCCTCTAATTTCGACTAAAGAGACTCACCATGTTGCAAAACCCTTCCACCAAATACCGCGCTTTCGCCCCTGTGCGTCTGACCGATCGCACCTGGCCCGACGCGGTCATCACCAAGCCCCCGGTCTGGTGCAGCGTGGATCTGCGTGACGGCAACCAGGCCCTGATCGAGCCGATGGACATCGAGCGCAAGGTGCGCATGTTCGAGCAACTGGTGAAGATCGGTTTCAAGGAAATCGAAGTCGGCTTTCCTTCGGCCTCGCAGATTGAGTTCGACTTCATGCGCAAGCTCATCGAGGAAAACCGCATTCCCGACGACGTGACCGTGCAGGTGCTGACCCAGGCGCGTGAGCACCTGATTCGCCGCACCTTCGAAGCGCTCGAAGGCGTGCCCCGCGCCATCGTCCATCTCTACAACGCCACGGCTCCCGTGATGCGCCGCGTGGTGCTGAACATGAGTGAAGACGAGATTGTGGAATTGGCTGTGACCAATGCCCAGATGTTCAAGGACATCGCGGCCCAGCACCCCAACACCAAATGGACCTTCCAGTACTCGCCTGAAATGTATTCGGACACCGAGCTGGAGTTCTCCAAGCGCGTGATAGACGCCGTCACCGATGTCTGGCAGCCCACGCCCGAGAACAAGTGCATCATCAACCTGCCCACCACCGTGGAGCACTCAACGCCTAATATCTTTGCCGACATGGTGGAGTGGACGCATCGCAACATCAAGCGCCGTGACAGCGTGGTGATCTCGGTCCATCCGCATAACGACCGCGGCACGGGAACGGCGGCAGCCGAGCTGTCCCTGATGGCTGGCGCGGACCGCCTGGAAGGCTGCCTGTTCGGCAACGGCGAGCGCACCGGCAATCTGGACGTGGTGAATGTGGCGCTCAATATGTATATCCAGGGCGTGAACCCCGGCCTGGATTTCTCCGACATCGACGATATCCGTGCAACGGTTGAGCATTGCAACCAGTTGCCCGTGCATCCTCGTCACCCTTACGTGGGTGACTTGGTCTACACCTCCTTCTCCGGCTCCCACCAGGACGCCATCAAGAAGGCTTTCGCCGCCCACAAGGAAGGCGATATCTGGGATATGCCTTATCTGCCCATCGATCCCAAGGACCTGGGGCGCAGCTACGAGGCCGTGATTCGCGTGAACAGCCAGTCGGGCAAGGGTGGTATTGCCTATCTGCTCGAGAGCGAATATGGGCTTCAGCTGCCTCGCCGCCTGCAGATCGAGTTCAGCCAGGTCGTGCAGCGCGAGATGGATGCCAGCGGCAAGGAATTGTCGGCTGCGGATCTGTGGGAGCTGTTCCAGCGCGAATATGGGGTCAACACTGTCAAGGCACCTCAATATCGCCTGAGCGAGGCAGATGGCGTTGTCAATATGACTTCCCACATCGAGATCGCCGGAGAAAAGTATTTTTTGGAAGGCGAAGGTACGGGCCCCATTGATGCCTTCGTGCAGGCGCTGTCGGCTAACGTCGGCCGCAATGTGCGCGTGCTCAACTATGCTGAGCATGCGATTGGCGAGGGAGCGAATGCCAAGGCGATTGCCTATGTGGAGCTGCGCGTGGATGATGCTCAGGTCTGCTATGGCGTCGGGGTCGATGCCAATATCGTTTCTGCCTCGTTGCGCGCCATCATCTCGGGAGTGCAGCGCGTCCCTGCTGTCGCCGAAGAGGCGGTAGCCGCATAAAAGGTTCAAAGCCGGTGTCGCCAAAAGCGCACCGGCTTTTTTGTCGGCAATCCTCCAGTCAAAACAGGCGTCTACCGGCGCCATTACATAGAGAGTCCCCACCATGTCCGATCAGCTCATTATTTTTGACACCACCTTGCGTGACGGCGAGCAGTCGCCCGGCGCATCCATGACGCGCGATGAAAAGCTGCGCATTGCACGCCAGCTGGAGCGCCTCAAGGTCGATGTGATCGAGGCAGGGTTTGCCGCAGCATCCAATGGCGACTTCGAGTCCATCCAGACCATTGCGCGTGCCATCAAGGACTCCACAGTCTGCTCGCTCTCACGCGCCAACGACCGAGACATCGCGCGTGCGGCCGAGTCCTTGAAGGATGCCAACCGCGCTCGCATTCACACCTTCATCGCCACCAGTCCGCTGCACATGGAGAAAAAGCTGCGCATGACACCCGAGCAGGTGCTGGAGCAGGCCAAGCAGGCGGTGCGCTTCGGGCGCAATCTCATCGAAGACATCGAATTCAGCGCGGAGGACGGCTATCGCAGCGAACCCGATTTTCTGGCGCGCGTGATCGAGGCCGTCATCAAGGAGGGTGCAACCACCATCAACGTGCCCGACACCGTGGGCTACGCGATTCCCGAGCTCTATGGCGAGTTCATTCGCAACTTGCGCGAGCGCGTTCCCAACAGCGACAAGGCCGTCTGGTCCGTGCATTGCCACAACGACCTGGGCATGGCGGTTGCCAATTCGCTGGCGGGCGTGAAGATTGGCGGCGCACGCCAGATCGAATGCACCATCAACGGGCTGGGCGAGCGTGCAGGTAACTGCTCACTTGAAGAAGTGGTCATGGCCATCAGGACGCGCAAGGACTACTTTGGTCTCGACGTGAATATCGATACCCAGCATATCGTGGCCGCCAGCCGCCTGGTCAGCCAGACCACGGGCTTTGTGGTGCAGCCCAACAAGGCGGTGGTGGGAGCCAATGCCTTTGCCCATGCTTCCGGCATTCATCAGGATGGCGTGCTCAAGGCGCGTGATACCTACGAAATCATGCGTGCCGAGGATGTGGGCTGGGCGGCCAACAAGATCGTGCTGGGCAAGCTCAGCGGTCGCAACGCCTTCAAGCAGCGCCTGCAGGAGCTGGGGGTGGAACTGGACAGCGAAGCTGCCATCAACCAGGCCTTCACGCGCTTCAAGGAGCTCGCGGATCGCAAGAGCGAAATCTTTGACGAGGACATTCTGGCGCTGGTGAATGCCGAAGGCGCGGAGCACCAGGACAATCAGTTTCAGTTCATTTCGCTGGCCCAGCAGAGTGAAACAGGTGAGCGCCCACATGCCAGCGTGGTCTTCAGCAATGCAGGCCGGGAAATCAAGGCCAGCTCCGAGGGCAATGGTCCGGTCGATGCCTCGTTCAAGGCCATCGAGTCCGAAGTCAAGAGCGGTGCCGAAATGGTGCTGTATTCCGTCAATGCCATCAGCGGCTCAACCGAGAGTCAGGGCGAGGTGACGGTGCGCCTGCAACGCAGTGGTCGCATCGTCAACGGAGTGGGTGCTGACCCCGATATTGTGGTCGCATCGGCCAAGGCATATCTGAGCGCTTTGAACAAATTGCATAGCAATCAGGAAGTTGTTGCAGCACAAGGTTGACTGCTGGATTTATAATTTCACTCAGATTATCGAGAAGGTTGTGCAAGTGCTTGTCACTGCACAACTTTTTTGATTGAATTAAATCCTTACACCTTGTTGTCTGGAGTATCGCATGCAGCTGCTGCGTCCATTTCGCCTTGCAAAACTCACCCAGGTGGTGTCTTTGGCTCTGTTGAGCTGCGCTCTGGCTGCTCCGGCAGCGCATGCGGCGACACCCAAAAAAGACTCCAAAAAGCCCGTGGCTGCTGCGGCTTCGGCTAAGAAAGCGGCCAAGGAGCCGGCTGGCAAGGTTCGTGCCGCAGCGCAGCCCAAAAGCGCAAAGGTCGCCAAAGGCAAGCCGGAAAAGGCAGACGCCAAACTTGCAAGCAAGAAGGGCGGCAAGACTTCTCTAGCAGCCAAGGCCGAAAGAAACGAGAAGACCGGCGGCAAGAAGCGTCTGGCCAGGGCAGGAGCCGCTGGCGCTGCGGTTGCGGCAGCAGCTGCTGCCACGGCAGTCGAGCCCGCACGCCTGTCCTATGGGCAGATGGCGGGTCTTCACTCCGTCTCGGACCCCCTTGATCTGCAGAGCAGCGTGGCTTATGTGATCGACCAGGACACACATGAGGTGCTGCTGAGCAAGAACGATCAGGCAGTGCTGCCGATTGCCTCGCTGACCAAGCTGATGACCGGTCTGCTGATCTCTCAGGCCCGCCTGCCCATGGATGAGATGATCACCATCACGCAGGACGATGTGGACACCGAAAAGCACAGCAGCTCCCGCCTGCGTGTCGGTACCACCTTGACGCGTGCTGAGATGATGCATCTGGCGCTGATGTCCAGCGAGAACCGTGCTGCCCATGCCCTGGGACGCACTTATCCCGGCGGTCTGGCGCAGTTTGTGCAACTGATGAACTCCAAGGCGCTGCAACTGGGCATGAAGGACACACGCTATGTGGAGCCCACCGGCCTGTCCAGCAGTAACCAGTCCAGCGCACGCGATCTGGCGCGCCTGGTGGCGGTGGCGCATGCCGATCCGCTGATGCGCGAGTACTCCACATCGCCCGGCTATGAAGTGGCCGTCGGTCGCCGCACGCTGCAGTTCAACAACACCAACCGTCTGGTCAAGAGCGACAACTGGGATATCGGCCTGCAAAAGACCGGCTATATCTCCGAAGCCGGACGCTGCCTTGTGATGCAGGCCCATGTGGCCGGGCGCAAGCTGATCATGGTGTTCCTGGATTCCGCAGGCAAGTTCAGCCGCCTGGCAGACGCCGAGCGCGTGCGCCACTGGATGGAAAGCAAGGGGCCCACCGCCAGCAATACGATTGCAAGCCGTATCAGGGGCTAAGCAGGTGTAGACCCAATAAAAAAGCGCTACCCAGGTAGCGCTTTTTTATTGGGTCTACACCTGAAATGGAATTCCAGCCCCTTTGCAGATTGCGAGAGGCGCCCCTGTATTCAACTGTGCTGGCTGCGGCTATAGGGGTTGGGGGCGGCCTGAGCCGGGGCCGGGCGTGTGCCGCTGAAACCCAGCGCCACGGAAATTTCCTGCACCGTGGCCTGCAATCTGGGGGCCCAGCTCTCGTCAAGGCGGTCTGCTGGGGCAGAGATAGACAGGCCCGCAATCAGCTTGCTCTGGTCGTCGTAAATGCCGGCTGCCATGCAACGCACGCCCAATTCCAGCTCTTCGTTGTCGCGGGCAATGCCGTATTGGCGCACCTTGGCCAGCTCATGTTCGAGGTCACCCAACTGGGTGATGCTGAAATGGGTCTTGCCGGGCAGGCCGGTGCGCATGGCGTAGGCGCGCACCTGCTGGGAATCGTCAGCTGCCAGAAACAGCTTGCCGTTGGAGGTCAAGTGCAAAGGCGCGTGGCCGCCAATGGCGCGTACCACCTGCATGCCCGAGCGCTCGCTGTAGGCGCGTTCCACATAGACAATCTCGTCGCCCTGGCGCACGGACAGGCTGATGGGTTGCTGAATCTGCTTGTAAAGCTGACGCATGGGGGTCAGCGCCACTTCACGTACGTTCAGCCGGGCCTTGACCAGGTTGCCCAGTTCCAGAAAGCGCATGCCCAGGCGGTAGCTGCCCGATTCGGGTCGATCCACAAAGCGGCCCAGTGCAAGGTCATTGAGTATGCGGTGCGTGGTCGATGGATGCAGGCCCGTGCGTTCGCTGATCTCCTTCAAAGAAACCGCTTCCTCACGCGATGCCAGCACGTCGATCAACGTGAACATGCGTTCCAGAACCTGGACGCTGGGCTTTGCGGAGGCCGATAGGTCGTCTTTTTTCATGCGTTGGAGATACTTTGCGGGATGAGGGCATTCTAGCGGTGCTGCAGCCGTGCAGCCATGTCATCCGCTCATATATCCATGTGCTGTTTTTTGCAGCGTCACTCTTCAATTTGCGAGCGCACAATGCTTTGCCTGTCTACGCGCTGCCATAGCTCGCCCTGGCGGATCTCATGTGGCAAAAAGCTGGCCTTGTAGCGCATCTTCTGGCTCTCGGAGATCCAGTAGCCAAGATAGACATAAGGCAGGTTCATGGCTTTGGCTTGCTGAATTTGCCACAGCACATTGAAGGTTCCATAGCTGGCGTGGTCCTCCGGATCGTAGAAGGTGTAGACCGCCGACAGCCCGTCCTCCAGTACGTCCAGAATGGAGAGCATTTTGAGTGTGCCGGGCTGACCGTCTGCGCCCGGCTCGCGGAACTCGACCAATCGGGAGTTGACCCGGCTTTGCAGCAGAAACTGCGTGTACTGGTCCACGCTGTCGTTGTCCATGCCGCCACCGCTATGGCGGTGCTGCTGGTAGCGTAGGTAGAGCTGGTAGTGTTCGTCGGAGTAGTGCAGGCGCTGAATGGAGGCGACAAGTTGCCCATGCTGTTTTGCAGCGCGCCGCTGGCTGCGGCTGGGGCGAAACTCCTGGGCCAGAATTCGCAGAGGAACGCAGGCCTTGCAGCCATCGCAATAGGGGCGATAGGTGAACATGCCGCTGCGCCTGAAGCCCAGCGTGACCAGTTCCGAATAGGTGGTGTTCTGAATCAGGTGACTGGGTGTGGCGACCTGAGAACGTGCCAGCCGGCCCGGCAGATAGCTGCAGGGATAGGCTGCCGTGGCATAGAACTGCAGGGCATGTAGCGGGAGGTCGTTCGGGTGCGTCATGATCGGACTCGGCTGCAGATGCGGTGCGTCAAGCCTCAGTATGGCTCAGCAACTGTTCCCAGTATATGGGCCTGAATTGCCACTGCATATCGGGCAGCTGGGCCTGGGCTTGAACGGTCCGGGCGAACTGCGCTCTTGTGACTTCTCGAGCGCCCATGAAAGATAGATGTGCGGTGGCCTGCTGGCAGTCGATCTGCGGCACCTGATGAGCCCTGCACAGGGCCACCAGCGCCGACAGTGCAATCTTGGAGGCATCGGTCTGCAGTGCGAACATGGATTCGCCAAAAACCGCTCTGCCCAGCGCCACGCAGTAAAGCCCGCCGACCAGCTGGCCGTCGATCCAGGTTTCCACGCTGTGTGCAGCGCCCTGCTGATGCAGCTCGGTATAGGCATCGACAATGCTTTGCACAATCCAGGTGCCGTTCTGGCCGTCGCGCGGGGTCTGGGCGCAATGCTGCATCACCGTGGCAAAAGCGCTGTCGATGCGAATTTCGCAGCGCGGATCATTGCGAAATTTCTGCAGTCTTTTGCGCAGGCTGCGGTGCAGACGAAACTCGTCGGGATGCAGGGCCATGCGTGGATTGGGGGACCACCAGAGCACGGGCTGGCCCTCGCTGAACCAAGGGAAGATTCCCTGGCTGTAAGCCGTGCGAAGGCGGGCGGCATCCAGGGTGTTGCCGGCAGCGAGCAGCCCTGGAATGGGATCCCTCTCCCCCCAGGTCTGATCAATGGGGGGAAATTCTTGTTCGGGCTGCAGCCAGGGCAGGGAGTGCGTCATTGGCAGTGGGAGTGGATGGACTGCCCTTAGTCTTGCACAGACTGAAGCGGTTTTGAGTGTCGCGGCGGACGAAGGCGGCTGGCGTAATCCCGCTGTCGGAGGCGGAAATGAAAAAAGGCTTCCTGAAGGAAGCCTTTTGCCGGGAAGCAGCTGCGGCAGCTGCCGCCACATTACACGCGCTTGCGGTATTCGCCGGTGCGGGTGTCGATTTCGATCTTGTCTTCTTGAGACACGAACAGGGGCACGGCCACTTCGAAGCCGGTAGCGATCTTGGCGGGCTTCAGAACCTTGCCGGAGGTATCGCCCTTGACGGCGGGTTCGGTCCAGGTGATTTCGCGCACGATGGTGGTGGGCAGCTCGACGGAGATGGCCTTGCCGTCGTAGAACACCACTTCGGCAGTCATGCCGTCTTCCAGGTAGTTCAGTGCGTCAGCCATGTTTTCAGCTTCGACTTCGTACTGGTTGAACTCTTCGTCCATCCACACGTACATGGGGTCGGCGAAGTAGGAGTAGGTGCAATCCTTCTTGTCCAGGATCACGTTGTCGATCTTGTCGTCGGCCTTGAACACGTTTTCCGTGCCGAAGTTGCCGATCAGGCTCTTGAGCTTCATGCGCACGGTAGCAGCGCCACGGCCGCCACGAGCGTATTCGGTCTTCAGAACGATCATGGGGTCCTTGCCGAACATGATCACATTGCCTGCGCGGATTTCTTGAGCGATTTTCATGGCTTGCTTGCGTTTGAAAGGTTGGAGCCGCTCTACACGGCAGGCAAGCTGTTCGCAATGGTCGCTGGAGAAAGCAACGCATCAAAGGTGCGGCGGCGGGGCCTGCCGCATGTACCGCGGCGGGGCGCGACCCCGAAAGCAAGATCGCTCGGCATACCGGCTGCGACTGCCCTCAGAGAGGCAAAACGTGGATTTTAGCTTTTTTCGGCGACAAAAGCTTGAAGCTGCGCAATCAGCTCGGTTTGTTCCGTCAATCTGCTGCGCGCAGCCCTGATGCAGCAGGCCCATTCATCAAGCATTTCGCGCGTCAGCAAAGGCAATGTTTGCGGTGCGGTCATGCCATTCCAGGTGTGGTGGAAGTGCCTGAGGCTGTCCGGGGCCTGGAGCCAGTCCAGAAAAGCGTTCAGCTTGTCGTGGTGGGCGTTGTCATGCTGAGGATAGATCTGCCAGACCATGGGCTGGCCGGCCCAGAGTGCGCGGACCAGGGAATCCTCGCCACGCACCAGATTCAGGTCGCAGCCCCAGAGCATTTCGTCGAACCGGGCTTGAGGGCGGGCTGGCAAATAGACCGGCTGCATCTGCTGCGCTTCGGGCAGTGCCTGCACGGCAGTCGTGGCGCGTCCGGGGGTCACCAGCAGCCTGGCGTTGAGCGCCTGCTTGTCCGAGAGCTGGGCGAGCAACCGGGGCAGAGCAGCGGGCTCGTAGCAAAATAGCGAGACGGCGCATTCGCCAGGCTGAATGCCTTGTGCGCGGCGCCATGATTCGCGCTGCGCCATGAAGGTCTGCTGGCGCTGTGCCAGGTTCTGCTCGCGCACCAGCGAGCCGGTGGCAGCCGTGAAGCCGGGGTAGAAGAACCAGCGTGTCAGCCCGGCAGCAGGGCCGCTCATGATGCGTGAGGGCAGGCGATGGCAGCGCTCCACATAGTCCTCGGCCGAGAGATATTCGAGGTTGATCCAGACTGGAGGCTTGCTCTTCGACGCCTTGTCTGCAATGGCGCTCAGAAATGCTGCGGGAATCTCGCAGCCAAATGCCTCGATGATCACATCGCCGATTGGCGCAGGGATGTCAGCAGCTTGCACAGGCCAGGCATGCACGCTCAAACCCGGCGGCCAGGGCTGAGGTGCCATCCATTGCAGGGCACTGGCATCGTCCATCCACAGGCGTACCTGTTGGCCGCGTGCGGCGAGTTCTGCGGCCGTGCGCCAGCACACGCCCACGTCGCCAAAGTTGTCTATGACCTGGCAGAAGATGTCCCAGCACAGCGACGGATGGGGCGTCCCGGGGGCGGGCAGAGACATTGGTGAGAAATCAGGCATGGGTTCAGTTTTTATCGGTTGAGGCGCTCTGGCACAGGTGCTCGACCAGCAGTTGCGCGACGGGCGAGAGTGCGTCCTGGGAGCGTACGCAGAGCATGAGCTGGCGCTCGGCCCAGACTTCGTCCAGGCGGATGCAGCGCAAGGGCAGGGCGCCCATGTAGATATGGGCGCTGCCCTCGGGGAGAATGCCCACGCCCAGGCCGGCGGCCACCATCAGGCACAGGGCGTCATAGCCCGTCACCTTCATGCGCAGGCGCGGCTGCAGGCCCTGGTCGGCGGCAGAGCGGGTGATGAGATGGTTGAGTGCGCTGTCGGCATGCATGCCGATCAGATCATGCTCGAGGACTTGTTCCAGGCGCAGCCTGTGCTCGCCGGCCAGCGGATGCGATCGAGGCATGACCACGGCCAGCCGGTCCCTGCGATAGGGGCGCAGGCTGATCTTGCTGCCGTAGCTGCCGTTGTTGAGCAGGCCGATGTCGGCCTCGTTGTCGGCCACGGCACGTGCGATATCGGTGCTTACGCGCTCCTGCAGCCGTACATCTACCAGGGGGTGCCGGCTCAGAAAGCTCTGCAGCTGGGCCGGCAGAAACTGGGTGATGCTGGAAATATTCGCCATTACCCGCACATGGCCGCGCAGGCCTTGCTCGCCGCCCTGGGCATAGCCCTTCATCTGCGTGGCGATGCCGTCCAGCTCGTTGAGCACGCCGCGCGCCATGTTCAGCAGGGCGTAGGCGGCGGCCGTGGGCTGGCTGCCACGGTTGCTGCGTGTGAACAGCTCAAGCTGCAGCTGGTCCTCCAGCTCGGCCAGGCGGCGGCTGGCGGCCGAGGGGGCTATGTGCTCGCGTGCCGCGGCACGCGCGATGGCGTTCTCTTCCATCACGGCCACAAACAGGCGCAGGGTGATTGGGTCCAGTTTCATGAGGACTGCATTATCCCGCCTGGCTATGCCCAAATGCGATGGCAGCTTCGCATTTCAGCGTTTTGCAGGACTGATCTTCAAGGGCAAGATGATTGAAAAGCCGTTTTGCCTGGTGTTGGTCAACGCAAAGCGGCACAGCAAGACAACCATCGAGAGACAAACGGATGACGACCATGAATATCCAAGACCCTGCCACACAGACTGCCACGCCGCGCGCGCTGGAAGGTGTGAAAGTGGTGGAAATGGGCCAGCTGATTGCCGGCCCCTTCTGTGGCAAGACCCTGGGCGAGTTTGGTGCCGATGTCATCAAGATCGAAGCGCCCGGTGCGGGCGATCCTCTGCGCAACTGGCGCCTGATCAAGGAAGGCACCTCCGTCTGGTGGCAGGTGCAGTCGCGCAACAAGCGCTCGGTCGCGCTCGATCTGCGCCAGCAGGAGGCGCAGTCCGTGGCGCGTCAGCTGATTGCCGAAGCCGACGTGCTGGTCGAGAACTTCCGTCCCGGCACGCTGGAGGGTTGGGGCATGTCGCCCGAGGAGCTGCACGCCATCAACCCAGGCCTGGTGATCCTGCGCATCTCTGGCTATGGCCAGACCGGCCCCTATCGCGATCTGCCGGGCTTTGGCGTGATCGGCGAAGCCATGGGCGGGCTGCGCCATCTGACGGCCGAGCCGGGCCGGGTGCCGGTACGCGTGGGCGTGTCGATCGGCGATACGCTGGCGGCCCTGCACGGCGTGATCGGCGTGATGATGGCTCTGTATCACCGCAAGGTGAACGGCGGTCCCGGCCAGGTGATCGATGTGGCCCTGCATGAGGCCGTGTTCAACATCATGGAGAGCCTGATCCCCGAGTACAGTGCCTTTGGCGCCGTGCGCGAGGCCGCCGGCAGCGCGCTGCCGGGCATTGCACCCTCGAATGCCTACCCCTGCCAGGATGGCTGGGTGCTGGTGGCGGGCAATGGCGACTCCATCTTCAAGCGACTCATGACGGCCATCGGCCGTCAGGATCTGGCCGATGCGCCCGATCTGGCCGACAACGCGGGCCGCGTCCAGCGCGTGGCCGAGATTGATGCCGCGATTGGCGCCTGGACGCAGGCGCGCAGCGTGCAGACGGTGATGGACGAGCTGGGCGCGGCACGCGTGCCGGCCGGCAAGGTCTACACGGCCAAGGATATTGCCGAGGATCCGCATTACCAGGCGCGCGAGATGATTCTGACCCAGCGCACCCGCGATGGTTTCGAGCTGCAGGTGCCCGGCGTGGTGCCCAAGCTTTCGTTGACGCCGGGCACGGTGCGCAGCAGCGCCCCCCATGTGGGCGACGACACCGATGCCGTGCTGGCCGAGATCGGCCTGAGCGCCGAGCAGATCGCGCAGCTGCGCGCCAAGGGGATTGTCCAATGATGGCCGCCGACCTGAATGCTACGGTGTGGATTGGTGCGGGTCGCCGCATCCATATGAACGAGGTCGGCACGCGCGACGGTCTGCAGATGGAGCAGGCATTTGTGTCCACCGAGGACAAGATCGCGCTGGTCAATGCGCTGTCCGAGGCGGGCCTGTCCAAGATCGAAGTCACGGCCTTTGTCTCGCCCAAGGCCATCCCGGCCCTGCGCGACGGCGAGATCGTGATGCGCGAGATTGCGCGCCGACCGGGCACGGTCTACACGGCGCTGGTGCCCAATGTGCGCGGCGCGGAGCGCGCCATCGATGCGCAGACTGACGAGCTCAATCTGGTGATGTCGGTCAGCGAGACGCACAACCTCTGCAATCTGCGCATGCAGCGCAGCCAGTCCTTCGAGGCGCTCAGGCAGGTGATCGCCACGGCGCAGCAGGCGGCAACGCCCGTCAACGTGTCGCTTTCCTGCTGCTTTGGCTGCCCCATGGAGGGCGATGTGGCCGAGGCCGAAGTGCTGGCCTGGGTGCAGCGCTTTACCGATCTGGGCGTGCAGGGCATCACGCTGTGCGACACCACGGGCATGGCCTATCCCAGCCAGGTGCATTCCATGGTCCTGGCCTTCAAGGCGCGCTGGCCGCAGCTGGGCCTGACCCTGCATTTCCACAACACGCGCGGCATGGCGCTGGCCAATGTGCTGGCCTCCATCGCTGCGGGAGCGGATCGCTTTGACGCCTCGATTGGCGGTCTGGGCGGCTGTCCCTATGCGCCGGGCGCCTCGGGCAATGCCTGCACCGAAGAGATCGTGCATGCGCTGCAGCTCATGGGCTATGACACGGGCACGGACCTGGATCGCATCGTCGCGGCCGCGCGCAGCCTGCCCGCCCTGATAGGGCACGAGACGCCCAGTCAGATCGTCAAGGCCGGTGCGCGCTGGGATCTGCACCGGCCGCCCGCGGATTTTGCCGAGATTAAGGAACGCGCCCAGGCCAGGGCCTGAGACGGTTTTTGCCCCCGCTGCAGCGGCTCTTTCGGGGGAAGGAGCTGGCGCAGTTCAACATTCCAACAAGGAGACAAACATGACTGTTCAACGTCAACGCCTTTATTTCATGCTGGCTGCGGCTACTGCCGCCGCCGGTCTGGCCAGCGCCCCGGCCATGGCCCAGGGCAGCTATCCCAGCAAAACCGTGCTGATGATCGTGCCCGCAGCCGCAGGCGGCACCACAGATCTGGCCGGCCGCATGGCCGCACAGGCGCTGGCGCCGGTGATGGGGCAATCGGTGGTGGTGGACAACAAGGGCGGCGGCAACGGCGCCATTGCCGCCAATCTGGTCAAGCGTGCGGATGCCGACGGCTACACGCTGCTGATGCAGTACTCGGGCTACCACGTCATCTCGCCCCACCTGACCAAGGCCAAGAGCTGGGAGCAGGGCGACTTTGCCCCCGTGGCCAATGTGCTGTCGGCACCGCAGATCATCGTGGTGCGCTCCGAGCTGCCGGTGAAGACGCTGGCCGAGCTGGTGAGCTACACCAAGGCCAATCCCGGCAAGCTCAACTACGCCTCGTCGGGCAACGGCTCGCTGCAGCATGTGACGGGCGCCATGCTGGAGCAGCAGGCCGGCGTGAAGATGGTGCATGTGCCCTACAAGGGCACGGGCCCGGCGCTGCAGGACCTGCTGGGCGGTCAGGTGGACCTGACCTTCGGCACCGCGCCTCCCTTCATGCCTCATGTGCAAAGCGGCAAGCTGCGCGTGCTGGCCGTGACGGGCAAGCAGCGCCTGCCCAGTCTGCCCAATGTGCCCACCACGGCGGAAGCCGGCTACCCGGGCGTGAACGCCACTTCCTGGTTTGCCGTGTTTGCGCCCAAGGCCACGCCACAGCCCGTGATCGACAAGCTGGCTGCCGATATCAAGAAGGTGGTGGAGGACCCCGCCTTCAGGAAAAAGGCCGAAGAGCAGGGCGCCACGGCAGACTATATGAACCCGCAGCAATTGGCGGCCATGGTCAAGACCGAATACGGCAACTGGGCGCAGGTGGTGAAGTCGTCCAAGATCGAAGCCGAGTAAGCTGCAAGCCGCAGGGGTTTCCTTGCATCCTTGGCTCTAAAAAAAGGAGCTTCTATCGCTCGATTGATAAAGATTTCAGGTTGAAAACTATCTGAAATTCAATCTGATCAGGCGCTAGCAGCTCCTTTTATTGAGGTGCTACAGACTGCCCGGTGTTTGCACCGCTTGCTGCCGGATTCGTCCACATGCGCGGACAATAGCGCCCATGTCTTCCACGCATTCCGCCGAACTGCTGGCCCAGGTGGCCGCGCTGCCGCCATTGCCGGGTGTCTATCGCTATTTCGATGCTGCCGGTGTCCTGCTCTATGTGGGCAAGGCCATCAACCTCAAGCGCCGCGTTTCCAGCTATTTCCAGAAGGACCATGGCGGCACGCGCATAGGCCATATGGTCAGCAAGATCGCGAGGCTGGAGACCACGGTGGTGCGCTCGGAAGCCGAGGCGCTGCTGCTGGAAAACAACCTCATCAAGACGCTGTACCCCAAGTACAACATCCTGTTCAGAGACGACAAAAGCTATCCCTATCTCAAGATCACCGGTGTGGCGCATCGTGACGGCAAGGAGGGCGAACCGGCGTTTCAGGAGTTCCCGCGCATCGCCTACTACCGCGGCGCCGTGGACAAGAAGCACCGCTATTTCGGCCCCTACCCCAGTGCCTGGGCGGTCAAGGAAAGCATTCAGCTGCTGCAGAAAGTCTTTAGGCTGCGCACCTGTGAAGACACGGTGTTCGCCAACCGCAGCCGGCCCTGCCTGCTCTATCAGATCAAGCGCTGCACCGGCCCCTGCGTGGATCTGATATCGCCCGAGGCCTATGCGCTGGATGTGCGCAATGCCGAGGCCATGCTGCGCGGCGAAACCAGCGAGCTGCTGCAGCAGCTTGAAGCGCGCATGATGGCGCACTCCGACAAGCTGGAGTTCGAGCAGGCGGCCGAGGTGCGCAACCAGCTCACGGCCCTGTCGCGCGTGCTGCACCAGCAGGCGATCGAAACCACGGACGACAAGGATGTGGACATCCTGGCCGTGCGCGTGCAGGGCGGCCGCGCCTGCGTCAACCTGGCCATGGTGCGCGGCGGCCGCCACCTGGGCGATCGGCCTTACTTTCCGGCGAATCTGGGCGATGCCGCATCGGTCTACTCCAGCGAGGAGGAGGTGGACGCCGCGGCCGAGGCGCGGCCCGTGGAGGAGCTGGTGCTGGAGGCCTTCATCGCCCAGCACTATGTCGGCGTGGCCGTGCCGCCCACGCTCATCGTCAGCCATCCCGTGGAGAAGCGGCTGGTGGAACTGCTGACCGAGCAGACCGGCGTGCGCATCACCGTGGTCCAGCAGCCGCGCGAGCAGCGCCGCATCTGGCTGGAGATGGCACAGAAAAATGCCGACATCCAGCTGGCCCGTCTGCTGGCCGAGGAAGGCTCGCAACAGGCGCGCACGCGTGCCCTGGCCGAGGCGCTGGATCTGCCGGTCGAGAATCTCGACGAGCTGACCATCGAATGCTTCGATATCTCGCACACCAGCGGTGAAAGCACCAAGGCGTCCTGCGTGGTGTTCCATCACCACAAGATGCAGAGCAGCGATTACCGCCGTTTCAATATCGAAGGCATCACAGGTGGCGACGACTATGCAGCCATGCGCCAGGTGCTAACGCGCCGCTACAAGCCCGTGGCCGAGGCGCAGCGCGAGGCGGGCGGCGCCGAGCTGACCGGCAAGCAGCCGCATCTGCCGGATCTGGTGCTGGTCGACGGCGGCAAGGGCCAGGTCAGCATGGCGCGCGAGGTGTTCACGGAACTGGGCCTTGATCTGTCGCGCATCGTGGGCGTGGAAAAAGGCGAGGGCCGCAAGGTCGGCCTCGAAGAGCTGGTGTTTGCCGATGGGCGCGACAAGGTCTACCTGGGCCATGACTCGGCGGCGCTGATGCTGGTGGCGCAGATTCGCGACGAGGCGCACCGCTTCGCCATCACCGGCATGCGCGCGGCCCGCGCCAAGGTGCGCACAGGCAGCAGCTCTCTGGAAGACATTGCCGGCGTGGGGCCCAAGAAGCGGGCGCGATTGCTGCAGCGTTTTGGCGGCGTGCGCGGCGTGGCCGATGCCAGCGTGGACGATCTGATGACGGTGGAGGGCATTTCCGCAACGCTGGCCGAAGAAATCTACAAGGCACTGCATTGATGCAGGCTGCGCGAGCGCGAATCCGCGCTGGCGCTGCGTGCTCGTGACACAATGACACCCATGTTCTTCACCATCCCTACTGTGCTGACCCTTACGCGGATCGTGGCGATTCCGCTCATCGTGGGGGTGTTTTACGCGCCGCTGGATCAGGCAACCCGCAATCTCATCGCCACCGTGATGTTCATCGTGTTTGCCGCCACCGACTGGTTCGATGGTTATCTTGCGCGCAAGCTCAATCAGACATCGGCATTCGGTGCTTTTCTAGATCCCGTTGCCGACAAATTTCTGGTCTGTGCATCGCTGCTGGTACTGGTTCATCTGCAACGCGCCGATGTGTTCGTGGCGCTGATCATCATCGGACGCGAGATCGCAATCTCGGCGCTGCGCGAATGGATGGCTCAGATCGGTGCCAGCAAGAGCGTGGCCGTGCACATGATCGGCAAGGCCAAGACCATGGCCCAGATGGTGGCCATTCCCTTTCTGCTCTATGACGGAGTGGCGTTCGGAGTGGTCGATACCGGCGTCTGGGGGCAGTGGCTGATCTGGATTGCTGCGGTGCTGACCGTCTGGTCCATGGTCTACTACCTGCAAAAGGCATTGCCCGAAATTCGTGCCAGGCTCTGACATCCGAAGTGGAGCTCTCTGAAAGCGCTTGTTCATCAAGCGCTTTTTGCTATCTGGCGGGCTGCTTTCGGAGCAGCAAAAAGACTTTGCGGCGGCGCATCGCATGACTTGATCGGACTGCAGATTTTGTCAATTGTTGTCAATCGGTGAAGCCGACACGGAAGAAGCTTGAAAAAAGCCGCTGTGGATGGCCGAACCCGCTCAAAAACCGCATAGAATCTGGTCCTGTCGCTGGAATGCGCAGCGCGAGTTGGCGTCAAAAATGTCAGCGGCTTCAGGTAGAAATGGGCTTGCCCATACGCAGAAACTGATAGGCTGGCTTCCGTCTTTATCGCGACTGGTTTCTTGCTACGCAAGGTCTGCGTTTGCAGAGACATTCCATTCACTTATTTCTCGAGAGGCATCTTGTGAATAAAACCGAACTGATTGAGCACATCGCTAACAACGCCGATATTTCCAAGGCCGCAGCTGCGCGTGCACTGGACTCCACGATCGACGCAGTGAAGAAAACACTGAAAAAAGGTGGTACAGTATCGCTTGTTGGTTTTGGCACATTTGCTGTTGGCAAGCGTGCAGCTCGCACCGGTCGTAATCCTCGCACCGGCGATTCCATCAAGATCAAAGCGGCCAAGGTGCCTAAATTCCGTCCGGGCAAAGCATTGAAAGATGCTCTGAACTGACACCCAGTTTTAGTGGGTCCTTAGCTCAGTTGGTAGAGCGGCTCCTTTACACGGAGTAGGTCGGCGGTTCGAGACCGTCAGGACCCACCACTAAAAACTAAAGAAATCAAGGGCTTAGAGCGATCTAAGCCCTTTTTCTTTGCCCTCTCTACCAACCCAAATAGCCTCCACAAGCCGCCTCTACCAACCAAAATCGTTGCTTGCCAGGCTGCCTGAGCTCAGCGTGGCGCCCGGCAGGAGAGCTCATGGCAACTTGAGAAAAGCGCGCGGCGGCGGGCCGGGGTTACATCTTTTCGGGCTTCTTACGCTCTCGCTCTCATACCTGCTTTTCAAGTGTCTCCGGAGCTTTCTAGATTGGTGTCTCGCTCATCGGACAAGCATAAATAAGGTGAAATCAGAGCGAATACTGATGAGTGTCTCAGGGTGTGAGTTTTGCAAAATTGGCTCCATTTCGCGTAACTGGTCGGCCTAGCATGCTCATATGTTCGATGACAGGAGGCCAATCATGAAATCTCTATCTGCTATTGCGTTGCTGGTGGCCGCTGGCGCGCTGAGCGCCTGCGATGACAAAGCACCAAAGCCTGAACTGGAAACGCGGCCGCCGGCAATGGAGGGAATACAGCGACCACAGCCAGATCCTGGAGCAGCAGTGCCGAGGCCTGAGCCATCTCCTGCGAATCCTAATCCGCGGCCTTAAAGACTGGGACTTGGATAGGACTGCTAGAAAGTCTGCTCATTTGGTTGTTTGTGCGGGCTCGCTTCGTTGTTGTTCCCGGTCACGATCAGCCAGAGGGTTGACGCTGTTGCCGACCGTTCGCTCCCGGGCCGTTTTTGCGGAAGGCTAGTCTGCAGCCTGGTGATCAATGATGTAGCTCGGCGGGAAGTCCTGGGCGCTATAGCGCTCACGCATGCATGAGCATACGCTGCATTATGTCCACGGTTACCTAGCGTTTGCCGGTGAGCCGGATACGTTCAGCAGGTCTACGGCTACCCGCCTGTAGCTTCGCGCGGCACATCTTCCGAATGTCCGCGCGATAGTGGTGAGTCTTTAGGGGCGGTGTTGGCATCGTGCGCGCCGACTGCGTCAGGTCATGGTTGATCCCCGTGTCAATGGAGCGGCCGCTGGCCTGCTCAATGCCTGTACTGGCATCACAGGCACCGGTCAACAGGTCAATTCATCAGCTTGGCAGGCAGTGCCCGCACGAATTGAGGTGTAAGCATTGGCTCCAGAAAACGAGCCTGCTTGGTGGCTGGCTGCTCAGCTTGAGAAGCTGGAGATTGCTGGTGCTGAAGATTCCAATCCAGCGGTTTTGCTCATTGGGCTCATGGTGTTGGGTAGCGCCCACTTGTTGTGGGCTGGGCAGATGCGGTACCTTATGGATTAGGGCAACAGCGAGGGAATGGCTGATTTGATGGGTGTGTTCCGAGAGGACCGGAATATCAACCAGTTTGGCAGGACTCTTCACGCGACGGTCCCTAGCTAGGAGGTCGCCATGGAAACGATCGAACAGATGGCTGAAAGACACATCCGCGAGTCTGAAGCGGACTTGGTTCATATCGATGTGTTGATGAAGCGTGCACAGAAAATGAGTGCGAACGCTGCCGATCAAGTGGAAGCGGAGAGGCTTTTGGATCAAGCCATGAGGCAGCGCGCTAAGTTAGATCTGCATCTCGCGGCCCTAAAGAGCAAGCAAGAGTCCGATTACGAGAGGCTGGCCGAGGAGGGCAAGCGCTTTAAGGAGACGCTTGAAAAAATACGGTCGAATATTGAGGTGATGCTGGCTTCCTGGCTTTGACCGCCAAGCGGTTGCGAAGATGGGCGACCTCCGAGCGCTCCTGTGTGGAGCAGTAGCAGTCGGCAAAGAAGGTCTGTTGTGGGGCACATCCTCCTGTACCTGTAGATCGCCCTGCCAGTCGATGGCTGGGCACTAAATGGTCATGTTCTTGAGCATTGCTCGAGCGCCAAAAGCCCGCTCAGTGGCAGGCTGGGAAAGCTCCCGCTACAGGGTTTTCACAAAGCGCTGCGGCAGGTCTCTTGCAACTATGGGTCGAGGCTGGGATGAGTGCTCTCGAGAGAGATATCTGGATAACTCACTCCCGATACATGCACTTGATCACGTCCGGCATTTTTTGCCTGATAAAGAAGCTGATCGGCTTCTCTCAAGGCATGGTCCAGCTGGGATGGATCGGTGATCGATGAAATCCCAAAGCTCATGGTCAATTTTGTGCCGGAGAGAAGAGTGTCTCTATTCGAGCTGAGGTCTCGTCGGATGCGTTGAGCAATTTCTTCTGCATCTCGCAGTGCGATGTCGGTCAACAGAATCACAAACTCTTCGCCACCGAACCGTGCGACGAGGTCGCGCTCTCGTACATGGTTTTGCAGAGTCGTGGAGACAAGCTGCAGCACCTTATCGCCACATTCGTGGCCCCAGGTATCGTTGATTCGTTTGAAGTGGTCTATATCACAGGCCAGCACTGCCATGGGATAGAGTCTCATATCGGTTAAAAGCTTCAAGGCATATTCATGGAAGGATCTGCGATTCAATATCTGGGTCAAAGTATCAAGGTCACGTTCTTTCTGTAGTTTGCCAACAGTTTCCTTTGCGGCAATGGCGGTCATGACCACGGTAAAGAGTATCGCGAAGTTCAATATGCTCACCAGTGTCAAGAGCCAATACGGCGATCTTGGAAATGACTGCGGATCCGGGTATCCCAGCAGCGAAATAATCATGGGTCGAGTAAGGGTGTAGGCTGTGAAAATGATGCTCAGCCAGAGCAGTGACTTGTCGAGCCAGTCAAATGAGCTCTTCCTTGAATAGACCTGGAGGATAGGTAGCAGTAAAACAAGGCCTGAACCAACACTGAAGGAGTTCACTCGAGCCCAGACGTTGGGGTTGATCCGGCTAAAGTAATACAACGCAGCTAAAGTGATACTGGCAATCAGTAGCGCTACAAGTGGCTGGGCCGATACACGCCATCTCTCTGCCCAACTTTTCGCAAGGCACCAAGCGCTCAGCAGGTAGAAACTGCCAATCAGGAGTGCGAAGCGAGTGAGCTCCTCCAGGGGCATCAAGGTTTGAGCTGCAAGAGGCAGTGCAGTGAGTGAATAGGCGCAAGCTTGCCAAAGCAGAAAGCGCTGAGATCGTTGGGCGAGCCAGGCCACGACCAATATGACTGCCAGAACAAAGATCGCCAGAGGTGGCGTCAGAACCAAGAGGTCGTTATTCGCGAACATATGACCAGAGCCTCCTCGATCGAAGAGCGGTAGCGCCTGTTCCTTGAGCGAAAAGCGACAATCTACTTTCACCGTACATGTGCTTCGCTATTGGCGTCACAATTTATTACAGCGTGTGTCCTCCCTCATCTATGTCAGCCTGCTTCTTGTTTGGAGTGGCAAATCAGTCAAAAATTGTCAATGCCAAGACTTTCTGCTATGAATGAAAATCGTTCCAGGTTATTGATTCGCATTCATCGCTAGCATGTAACTTCCGTGCGATTTTTGAAGCTTATGCAGTGACCTTTTTAATCTCCTGAATCTGAATAACCAGCCTGCCTTTATGGCCAGCTTCTTGTATTGCTGGGCGGACTTTTGAAGGGTGTACGGCTTGCTGTGCACTGCAGTGCGAAGCCATGAGGCTTCGTGAGGGCTCCGGTGGCTTGTCGTCTGCCTTCTGTGTCATCTGGCAAAGCCGTTTATGGGCTTGCCTCATCCAGCTTCTCGGGCTGGATGCCACCTGCCAGCCTTTGTGATCCGCCTTGGATGCCAGGCGACGCTGGCGCTAGAGCTCCGCTCCTTGGGCGCGCATGTCAGCCACTGGCGAAGATCATGGGCAGCAGATCCAGCTTAGGCTCATCCTTGAGATCGCGGAGCTCTTTCTTGCCAGGTTTGCGGCGGTTGGCCTTCTCGTTGACTTTGCGGTTGAGCCGCTGGCCGGCAGCACGTTGGTCTCGGTCATGAAGCGCATGGCCCATTGCTCAGCCAGCGGCGCGTTCGTGGGGCGCGCCGTACTCCTCGAACATTGTCTTTGCAGGCCATCCTCCTGCACCTGCAGATTGTTTTGCCAGCTCTTGGCAATGCGGTAAATGATCATGCTCTTGAGCACCTTGGTTCCAGAAAAGCGAAACCCGCTGAGCAGCGGGTCGTATTGTCGATGGGGTGGGGGTAGGGGAGCCGCGTGCTGTTGGAATAGATCAGCGGGCCATGGCGCGGCTTGGCAGCTCAAACACACGAAAGCGGCTAATGCCCGGTGTGCGCCGCAACTCTTTACCGTCATAGCTGTCCCAGGGCTGGATGTAGCGCTCGGCAGGCGCTCCAGATGACAGGGCTGGCCAGCCGAGCACTGTGAAATCGCGGCTTGCTTCACTGGGGATTCTGGTCATTGGTTCACTTTCAGGCATTGAACGGTCTTTTCATCCAGTCGCCCGGTGTGCATGCCGGGGCACGCGAATTCATCGCTCAGCGTCTTGATGGGGAGGGTTGGCTCATCTGCTTGTGCGGGCAAGTTGCTGATATTTTTGAAGGTATAAACCTTTGCGCAGAGTGGCTCGGCGGTTCGAGACATTCAGTACCCGCCACTAAAGCGCAAAGGAGGCTTGGAGAGCTCTAAGCCTCCCTTGCGTTTTGGCGTTTATTGCTACTGGAGGTGACGGTTGCTCGGGGTATTTCTATGCAAGATGCCCTGGCTAGACAGCGGCAATGGAAAAGCTGGCAGTTAGAATGGACAGGATTAGCCTAACCCTGTTGGTGGAGGTTGGATGGCAGTTCTGTAGAGCATCAGTGCCCTGTAGAGGCCCGGTCGGTGGCGCAGCGGGTCGCACGGCTTTCACCATTGTTAATGAGGCGAACGCAAGTTCGCCTTTATTTTTGCTGCCGCAGAAAGATTGACCATGTTCGAATCCATCCGCAAGCATTCCAAGTTCGTGATGATCTTGTTGTTCTTGCTGATCATTCCCTCTTTCATTTTTGTCGGAGTCAACCAGAACTACTTCACCGAGTCCAGCCAGACTGTGGCCCGCGTGGATGGGCATGACATCACCCAGCAGGACTGGGACAACGCTCACAGGGCTGAAAGCGACCGCCTGCGTGCGCAGAATCCGACCATGGATGCCAAGCTGCTCGACTCGCCAGAGGCGCGCTATGCCACGCTGGAGAAGCTGGTGCGTGATCGCGTGCTGGCAGCAGCTGCTGCCAAGATGCACCTGGCAACGCCCGATGCACAGTTGGTGCGTACCTTGCGTGAAATCCCCGCGATTGCGTCCTTGCAAAAGCCAGATGGCTCGCTGGATGCGGAAGCCTACAAGGCTTTGGTAGGTTCGCAGGGCATGACTCCCGAAGGGTTTGAAGCCAATCTGCGTCGTGAACTGGCACTCAATCAGGTACTGGGTTCCGTCTCTTCGACCAGCTTCACGACTGCCGCGCAGTTGCAGCAGGCCATGGACGCCCTGTATCAGCGCCGAGAAATTCAAGTTGCCCGGTTTGATGCCAGTGCCTTTGCAGGCAAGGTCCAGCCCACGGAGGCCGAGCTCAAGGCTTTCTATGAAGCACACACCAACCAGTTCAAACAGCTAGAGGCAGCAACGGTGGAGTATGTCCAATTGGACCTGGCCGCTGTACAGCAAGGCATTGTTCTGAGCGAAGACGACCTGCGCACCTATTACAAGGAAAATGCTGCCCGTCTTGCTGGTCCCGAAGAGCGTCGTGCAAGCCATATCCTGATCAATGCGGCCAAGGATCTTCCGGCTGCAGAGCGTGAAAAAGCCAAGGCCAAGGCTGAGCAATTGCTGGCCCAGGTACGCAAAGATCCCAAGAGCTTTGCCCAGGTAGCCAAGGCCAACTCGCAGGATCCCGGCTCTGCTGCCAATGGTGGTGATCTGGGTTACTTTGGCCGCGAGGCCATGGTCAAGCCATTTGAAGAAGCCGTTTTCAAGATGAAGCAGGGCGACATCAGCGATGTGGTCGAGTCTGACTTTGGCTTTCACATCATCGAGCTGACCGGCATCAAGCAGCCCAAGGTGCCCTCGTTCGAGGAAATGCGCCCCAAGCTGGAAGCAGATCTCAAGCAACAACAGGCTCAGCGCAAGTTTGCAGAGGCGGCCGAAGCCTTCTCCAACGCCGTTTACGAGCAGTCCGAAAGCCTTAAGCCTGTGGCCGAGAAGTTCAAGCTGAGCATTCACAAGGTCGAGAACGTGACGCGTGAGCCAGCCCCTGATGCGCAAGGCCCTCTGGCCAACAAGCGCTTCCTTGAGGCACTGTTCTCCGCAGACTCTTTGGAGAACAAGCGCAATACCGACGCAGTGGAGCTGGCCCCCAGCAACCTGGTGGCTGGTCGTGTGCTGAGCTATGCTCCTGCGCACACCCAGTCCATGGATGAAGTGGGGGAGAAGCTCAAGCAGCTGTATGTGGCGCACCAGTCCGCAGAGCTGGCCAAGCAGGAAGGCAAGGCAAAGATGGCCGAATGGAAGGCCAAGCCTGAAGCAGCTCAACTGCCCGTGGCTGTCGAGGTGGGTCGCGATCAAGCCAGGGATCTGCCGCGTGAAGTGCTGGATGCGGCATTGCGCGCCCCCACGAATGACCTGCCCGCGTGGGAGGGTGTCGATCTTGGCAATGCAGGTTATGCCGTGATCAAGGTCAATCGCATTGCCCAGCGTCCTGCGCAAGATGCTCAGGTGCTGGAGCAGCAAAAGGCGCAGTTCACGCAGTGGTCTTCCATGGCTGAAGTCATGGCCTACTATGAACAGTTGAAGAAGACCTTCAAGGTCCAGATCAAGGTGCCGCGTCCACAGTAAGGCATTTAAATCAGGTGTGAGTTTATTTTCGGCCTGATTTATGCATTACAATAGATGCTTCTACGGTGGCTGTAGCTCAGTTGGTAGAGTCCAGGATTGTGATTCCTGTTGTCGTGGGTTCGAGTCCCATCAGCCACCCCAGAATTTCAAAAACGCTCTGCAGCGCAGAGCGTTTTTATTTGATGAGAGGTGTTTGCCTTGAATCGTTGCTAGTTCAGTGTTTATTGCTCTCAATTTTGATTTGATGGCTCAAATTCTGAAGTAGAATAGAGACTTCTACGGTGGCTGTAGCTCAGTTGGTAGAGTCCAGGATTGTGATTCCTGTTGTCGTGGGTTCGAGTCCCATCAGCCACCCCAGTTTATAGAATGCCCCACAGGTTTGCTTGTGGGGCATTTTTGTTTTTGCAGCTCACTGCTATGCAGTGAGCACAGACGGTTTTGAGGCTCTACTTTCTCGCGAAACAGGCTGGCCGGTATTTGAAAGCCGACAGTGGTCGGGCTTTTGCATTGCGCTACCTGCGTGCCGTTAGCGGCGCGCACCCTCAAGTGCTGCCAGGGCAGAGCTGCGGCTGCCCCGCCAGCAGACAGTGTGCGGCATCACTACGGCAAGCGCAGCGCCGTGCCAGCCATCCTTTCCTGCGGTCCAGATGGTCGCTCGCTCGTCATCCGTTGTGGATTTGTAGATGTGTGGCAGTACCTCGGCGAATGCAATCGGTGGACATGGGGGGTGATTGCAAAGGCGTTTGGCTCATCTGCTTCAACGACTGCAACTGGTGGTGCAAAGTGCTCTGCCAGTGCCTTGCTGATCTGTCCGAAGGGTTCGGCGGGGTAAGGCTTGGCGTTGCGCAGGCGGCACAACTATTCAGGAGGCAAGGCCTCATAGATTGATTGCCTCTCCAGAAAAGAAAGACCGGCTGCGGCGGAGGGGGCTGGAGCCAGAACTGCCAAGGACTTGCCTTCAGTCCGCTGTGTAGTCGATAGGGTCATGGGCATGTTGCCGGCCCAATGCTCCAGCCATGGATAGCAGGAACGCCAACCCACGGCGCACATCTGGCTCACCTGCCATGCGAAGAAGGCCAATTAAAGTAGGTGTTGTCTCGAGTCGCTCCATCCGGGCTGCGGCCATACGGGCCGCGTTGCCGGCTGACCATGCTGCAGATACGCTTTCTTCGAAAGCTCTGGCCAGCTTTTCGACCATGTACGCATCACTCATATCGACCGCATCGGCAGCCACTGAAAGAATGTCTACGACACGGTTCAGGCGGCGCCCTGCCAATAGAGGCTCGAGTTTGGCCATGAGTTCGGCCAAACCCTGAAGAGCGGCATCGTCGTTCAGCAGACCTGCACTGAGTTTCATGGCAGATTCGTGCTCGGCCATCGGAATATCGGTAGTGCTATTCATCTCGAATCTCCTTGTGTGCATCCATGAAGCTGGCTTAGACCAGAGCTCGTGCTACCGCCCAGTACAGGCCTCGATTGAAGCCCTTGCGCATCATTCCACCGATCTTGGTGGGAGGCGTTGGCTTGACATCTGCTTTGTAGTCATACCAAAGAGGCATTCCGTCATCGAGTCCCATCTGCGCGATGGCCACAACTCGGCCGTCGTATGCGTCGCAAGTACGGTCGAAGCGGATTTGCGATGCGATGTTGTTGACGACAACAGGTGACTGGCTGTGGCAGGAGCCGCCGGCCTTGCTGACAGGAAGATCCACGGTGTCTCCGAGCACGTAGACATTCGAGGTGCCTAGCATTTGCATCGTCTCGTGGTCAGTGGGGAGCCAACCTTCGCCATCCTGTGCCTGGGACATACCGCTATCGCGTACGGCCTGTACTGCGCGAATGGGGGGAGTGGCCATGAGAATGTCGAAGTCTTCTGACTCACCCTCTTCCGAATAGGCGATTTTTGCGTCGGGGTCCACGTGCGACAACGTGAACCCGCGCTGATAACGTATACCGCGCTGTTCGAACACCGTGGGGAGGATCTCGCAGGTATCCCTCTGAAGGAACAGGCAGTTACGCAGCAATTGCGATACCGTGGGGTAGGTATAGATGATCTCCACCTTGTCTCTCACTCCGCGGCGGCGCAACAGATCGTCGAGCATCAGAGTCGTCTCGATCGGTGCGATGCCGCACTGGTGGGGGACGTTCGGGGTCTTGGGGAAGGTCACGGTGATGAATATTCGACCCTTCTCGATACGAGTCAGCTTGTCGGCCAATTTGCGGGCAGGCCCATGCTGGTAGAAATGGTCGCCGCCCTCGGCCAAGCCGGCAATGCGCTCTGGAGAAGGAACGCAGCCGGTGGATATCACAAGATGGTCGTAGTGAAAGCGTTTTCCGCTTTTGCATTGGACTGATTGAGCCGGAAAATCAAAGCTCTCCACTTCCTCGACTTGAAAGTCGATTTCAGGTCTCAGCAGTCCACGTTGTTTGCGTCTCAGTTCGTCCCGGAAGAATGCATTGAAAGCCACATACATAAAGGCTGGCTTGTAATAGTGCCAAGGAGAATTGGAGAGCATGGTGATGCGCACCTTGCCGCTTAGCAGTTCCGGATATAACTTGACGACCAGATGATTGGCCGTCATGGTTCCGCCAATGCCACCGCCAATGATCAATATGTGATGCGCCATCCTGCTACTCCTTTTAACATTCAGTCGGAAAATGGCCGGCACCTGATAGGTGTCGGTTCGTGAAACCAAACTCAATCGGGCCGAAGTGAGCGCCATACTCCTTCCCACAAGGAGTCAAAGAGTTGTTCGAGTGGTGTGTCCACCAATCCGTCAAGGCGCAGGCAGATAATGCGGATTGCACTGCCATACATCAAACTGGCGGCAACCATGGGTTCCATTGAGCGAATCTCGCCGTCTTTCATGCCTGAGAACACAAAGCCGCGCATACGGACAAATGCGGAAGCGGAACAGATCGCTTGCTCCTCTGGCAGGAACTCGCGGTGGCGTGCGTTGACCACAAAACCCATTGCATCAGGCTCGGCTTCAGCCAAGGCGAACAGCATGCGCAGTACGGTTTCACAGCGTTCGCGGCTGCTTGCGTGCTGCACTTCAATTACATCCAGCAGCACATTCATGCGGGAGAGCAGGTGTCGATAAAGCTCCCTGGCAATGCCTTCTTTATCAGTGAAATGGTTGTAGAAATAGCCGATAGAAACTCCGGCCTCGGTGCATAACTCTTGGATTGAAGTGTTAAAGAAGCCATTCCTTACAAAAAGCCTCAGAGCCACACTAAGAGTTTGAATATGGCGGGAGCCGGAATTTGGAAAGAATGTCCAAGGTTCTTTTTGCATTGTAAAAATAGAATGAATCTTCGTTCTATTTTTCACGTAATGATGATATGGAAAACAGGGGTAAACCCTGTTTGCAGAAAATCGAAATTTCCAAATCTTTGGAGATTGCAATTTGGCTGGGCAGGTCTCTCGCCTTTTGCTTTTGCTTTTTGTGTATGGAGAGGTCGAAACTCTATGGGGCTCTCATATCTGATGAGTTAACTTTCTTGCGTCTGGCCGCCCGGCGGGTGAATGCGTTGGCCATATCAGTTGGCTCGAGTCTTTTGAACTATCTGGCAACGCCGCTCTTGGGCATGCTTTGTGTCCTCCTGCTTCCAGGGCTTGATACTCGAGACGCGCAAGCGGCGCGGTATCGGCCCTGGTGACAGGGCACTTCTGACGCTTGAGCCTCATCCCAGGGCTCGTATCGCAGCCATCCTGGTTCTGGAAAGAGGGGCTGTTGTGGTTCACTAAATTCGGGGTCACATGAGGCTACAGAAACAACAACCAGTTCAAGGCTGGCTAGGCATGGCAGGGGCTTCACTTGCTTACACATCGAATACCCGTAAGCGATTGAATAACCTAGACTTATTGCTATGAAAAAGTTACTTGGAGTCTCGGCCTTTGCGCTGTTCTTGTCTGGCTGCTATGCACATCACGGGCATGGTTATGGGCACCGTCACCATGATGGGTACTACGGGCATCCGCACGGCCACAAGCATCATGGCCATCGGTCAGGTGGTCATGGAGGTGGGCATAAGCACCACGGCGGGCGTGGGAGCGGCCGGCGCTAGACCTGAAACGCAAACAAAAAAGCCACCTTCGGGTAGCTTGGTTTATCTGGAGACCGTTTAGAAAGCGTCGGCGCTGTACTCGCCTTCGGGTGGGGTCTGGGACAGTATCCGCAGAACTTCTTCGGGAGAGTGCGGGTCAGGCATTGGCGTCATGATCTCTTGATTCGTCGCTTTGAGTTCGGGATAGGCGGCGTACAGGTAGGTCATGGCTATTCCTTGAAGGGTGGATGGAAGCTGATGAGTCCCTTTTTAATGCTTGACTGTGGCAGTTCGTTGACAGGAATGTAAGTTGTGAGGTGTGCTCGCGAATTCTCAAACAGGCATTGCACGGTCTTGTTGTCCATTCGCTAGGCTGTTTGCACGGGCAGGAAAAGGCAGTGCGTGCAGCGATTCGGATCGCACTGCCAGAGCGGAATGAAGTTGCGGAAGGGGGGCATCCGCCCAAGCCGGGCCAGTGGCTCAGGGTATTGCGGCAGCGGAGGGGCGGGCAGCAAGCGCGATGGTGCCAAGTGGTTTGGCCATGGTTTTTCATCCTCTTCGGGCTCGTTGCTGCAACGCAGGGCGGCGGGTCAGTAGCGGCGATGGCCGGGTTTTGCTGGATGCTTGCCGTCAATCTGGTGCAGGACTCTGCCAGCCATATGCGGTGCGTGATGGCGTAGTCGAAAAGCTCTGGCCGGTGCTCCAGACGGGAGACAGGCTTGTGATTGCGCAACGGTATTTGGCCGTGCTGCTGTGGTTGGCGACTTGATTGGCTCGATCGTGGAAAAAAGGCTTGGCTAATAGGAGAGGGCCGCTGGCTAGCTAAAACGCTGCAAGCCCCTGCTTGTCAGCGCCCCACGATGAAGAGGTGGTACAGCGACTCGCTGCACCATGGGATGAATCATAAACGCAATTGAGAATCGTTTGCAAATAACCGTTTGATTCCCAGGACTATAGAAAGACAGGATCGATGTCTAGAGGCATGAAACTGAATGGTGCCAAGAGTTGCCGGATAGATGCGGGCGCTGGGTTCAGGGCCGTTGGAAGAGGCTGCGATGTGTCAGTGCCGAGGAACGGTACCAGCCTCTGCGGCAGGAAGATGAGCATTGCCTTCTATTCCGGACTGGGTGCTGGACAGGCTCAGTTTGTACTGCAAGCCACGTCCATGAAGCTCCATCGCGTGTTGTTTGCAGCCTATGTCCTGCAGAAGGAGCACTTGAATTCTGTGCGCTGGCGTCTGGTCAGGGCCGCCATGATGTCGAATCCACGGTCGGCATTCCCTCTGGTCGATATTTCGGATGCTGCTGACGTATCTTGATAAGGAATGCTCCAATAGCGGCCATTCATCGCAACACTGAGGCATATGCCCTGGTTGCCTGGCGGTAGTCAGCGGCGTGACCATAGTTCCAAGCATGATCCGCTGGCGCCTTTGTTTTGCGTTTGCCGTTGTGAACAATTGATGGCGTGCAAGGGTTTGCATCACATGGATGCCCTGGCAGGTCCCACGGCCGTAGGCCTCACTAGCGCTTAACTTTGACCCAAGCCGCATTTCGCGGCTTTGTTCATAAGGAGGACATCATGAATACTGATCAAGCCAAGGGCACGCTGAAGGATGTGGAAGGCAGGATTCAGGAGAGGCTTGGTGAACACATGGACAGTCCTGAGCAAGAAGCCAGGGGGATCGTAAAGCAGGTTGAAGGCACCGCTCAGAAGAAGATAGGTGATCTGAAAGAAGCGATTCAAGAGGCGGCCAAAAAGTAAGCTGCACGAGCCCTAACGAGCAAAGCCCGCTAGGTTGGCCAGTTGACTTTTGTGTTGCTTCCTGAGGGGATTCATTACTGAATATCTATTCATGCTGTAAATTTATACATGTGTGCTACAATGCAAGCGTCGGGGAAATCATGCAGGCGCCTAGGAATGGTGGTCGGCCCCCGACGCGGAATATCGCGAGGTGGAGCAGTCTGGTAGCTCGTCGGGCTCATAACCCGAAGGTCGTTGGTTCAAATCCGGCCCTCGCAACCAATAAAGCCCTGGCCGGAAACGGTCAGGGCTTTTTGCCATCTGTCTGTCATATTTCTAGAGCAAGATACGCATCGCTAGGTTCAGGTTGTAGCACTGAAAGATGGCTTAACCCCTGGCGCCAATTCCAAAGCCCTGGCCGTAGCAGCCGGGGCTTTTTCTTTTGCCTTCTGCCCGCCGAAAGCTGGTTGCTGCGGCCCTGGTTCTGTCTTATTCCCTTGAGCCAGCCAAAGCCGCGCCCGGGTGGCATGTCGCGTGGATGATGCGGGCTGCTTCATCGCTCACGGAGAGCTCTTGCTTGTGTCACTTTGGGCTGAAGGTGTGCAAGCTCGAATTAGGGGAGGGGCTGCCAGTCTTCTTGCCATGAGGGCGCAAAGCATCGATGCTTCGTGCCGGCCTCACAGGGGGTTAAGGCGGTTCTTAGTCTGCCAAGCCGCAAATAAATATGATGGCGCGTATAAGCCGGCAAGGTCGCGAAGCGTAGACAGACAAAAGGGGTTAGATCTTTCGATCTAACCCCTTGTCATTTGGTCGGAGCGGCGGGATTCGAACTCGCGACCCTCTGCTCCCAAAGCAGATGCGCTACCAGGCTGCGCTACGCTCCGAAGCCTCTATTCTAACTACAAAAAATTGCGCATCTTTTGAAAGTGGCGAATTTTTGATGATGAGGCGCTATTTATTTTGAACGAGGTGTCGTGGGGGCCGGGCCACGGTTGGCCAGGTGGCGGAAGGTAATACGGCCCTTGGTCAGATCGTAGGGCGACATTTCCAGCGACACCTTGTCGCCAGCCAGAATACGGATGTGGTGCTTGCGCATCTTGCCGCCGGTGTAGGCAATCAGTTGGTGACCGTTGTCCAGCGTGACGCGAAAACGCGAGTCAGGCAGGACTTCCGTCACGGAACCTTGCATTTCAATCAGTTCTTCCTTGGCCATTTGTTCAATCTCTCAGAAAAGGTCAGTTGCGGCGCTTGCTCGTCATCACCACGGAAAAGGCCTGAGCAGTACAACTGCTCAGGCCTCAATGTGGCAAGGGCGCTGCGCTGTTTGCGCAGACCGAACAAAAGGCCGATATCCAATCAAGCCATGCTGTGAAACAGCATTCAGCTAAACATTGGAATTGTAGCGTCTCGCCTTCGCTTATGCCCTCATAAAGGGGTAAAGCGTCGCAGCGATGAGACGGGTGCATGGGTCTTTGTCATGACGCTTGCATCATTGAGATATCGCGCTTGGGCGGTGGCCTGGATGGGGTAAAACGCCTGTAGCCTCCAAAGACAGCCGCCGCTGCCGTGGTCTTGGCTAGAATCCTGTTCGACAGCTCTATAACTTTGATAGCAAAATTCCATTGTGTCTGATCGACTCGCCGTACTTTCCCAATATTTCTTGCCCAAGCAGGCGCTGACCGCGCTGATGGGAAAACTGGCGCAAGCCGAGGCCGGCGGATTGACGACGGCAGTCATTCGTCGCTTTATCCAGCGCTACCAGGTGAACATGGCCGAGGCAGCCAATCCCGACCCCGCAGCCTACAAGACCTTCAATGCCTTTTTCACACGTGCGCTCAAGGACGGTGTTCGTCCTCTGGCGCAGGCGGACTGGATTTGCCCGGTAGATGGTGCGATCAGTCAGTTCGGCAGGATCGAAGGCGAGCAGATCTTTCAAGCCAAGGGGCATCAATACAGTGCGACTGCTCTGGTGGGAGGGAATGCGGCTCTGGCGCGTCAGTTCGATAACGGCAGCTTTGCCACGATCTATCTTAGCCCGCGCGACTATCACCGCATTCACATGCCTTGTGCCGGCAAGCTGCGCAGCATGACCTATGTGCCAGGGGATCTGTTCTCGGTGAACCCGGTAACCGCACGTGGCGTACCCGGCCTGTTTGCGCGCAACGAGCGCGTGGTCTGCGTGTTCGATACCGATCATGGGCCCTTTGTGCTGGTGCTGGTGGGCGCGACGATCGTTGGCAGCATGGCCACGGTGTGGCATGGCCTGATCAACCCGCCGCGCCCAGGCCATATCAAGACCTGGAATTACGAAGGTGCCGAAGCGGTGATGCTGGCTAGAGGCGAGGAGATGGGCCGCTTTCAGCTCGGCTCCACAGTGGTCATGCTGTTTCCACAAGCGGCAGGCCTGCAGTTCAATCCGCAGTGGCAGCCGGCGGTGCCGGTGCAACTGGGTCAGGTCATGGCCAACGCCCGGATCAAGCTGGGCTGATAGCTGGGTTCCATAGAAAAAGCCGCTGATGCCATGAGCGTCAGCGGCTTTCTTGTTTTGAGGGATCAAAGAAACCAGGTCAGTGGTTCAGGCCGGCGTTCGGTGGTGAACACCGTGGGGGCAAGACTCAGGCGATCGGGCTTTACCGGGTCATCGTGACCTCGGAGGTAGACCATCAGTTCGCGTCTGCGCAAGATGACATGGCTGACGATTTCGCGTCGGCCATTCTGAGTGACCTCGGTGCCGGGGCGAAACAACGGCATATGAAACAGGCCACTGCGTGTGGTGGGCGGCGATGCCGCAACTTCATTGGAGGCGAGCTGCATGGGCTTTCCGTAGTAGTGGTGACTGCTTATCGGCAGCGAATCATCAAACTAAAGCCCGAATTGCCGGGCCTGGTTCAACCGGGCTGGGCCAGGGCCTTGAGCAACTCGGTTTCCATGCGCAGCTGGCTGTTGTTGTCCTGCAGTTCAGGCCCTTCGATGAGGAAGGTGTCTTCCACGCGCTCGCCCAGGGTGCTGATCTTTGCCAGGTGCACGCTGATATGGTGCTGGGCCAGAATGCGGGCAATGATGTAGAGCAGGCCGGCGCGGTCTGATGCGGAGATGGACAGCAGCCAGTGTTGGGCTTTTTCATCGGGGCGCAGGATGACGCGCGGAGCGAATGGAAAGCTTTTGACGCGGCGCGACAGCCGTCTTTGCGATGGCGTGGGCAGGGGGCCACCTCGCAGCAGAGTCTGGGTCAGATCGCTTTCCACCATGTGCATGAGCTCGCGGTATTGCTCCTGCATGGTGGGGGCGACGACCTGGAAGGTGTCCAGTGCGTAGTCGTTGTTGGCCGTGTGCACGCGCGCATCAAGAATGGAAAATCCGGCCCGGTCGAAGTAGCTGCAGATGCGGGCAAACAGATCGGGCTGGTCGGGTGCATAGACCAGAACTTGCAGGCCTTCGCCGGCCAGCGACCGCCGGGCGCGCACCACGGGCTTGCCCTGGCCCACATGGCGTGAGAGATGGCGGGTATGCCAGGCGATGTCGGCCGCTTCATGGCGCATGAAGTAGCTCACGTCCAGTGTCTCCCAGAGTTTCTTGTGGGACTCAAAGGGCTGGGCAGACAGGGCCAGTTGCACCAGCGCCTCACGCTTGCGGGCCTCGATTTCGGCGGCGGCATCCGGGGCGCGACCACCTAGCACGCGTAGGGTCAGGCGGTAGGTGTCTTCCAGCAGCTTGCCTTTCCAGGCACTCCAGACCTTGGGGCTGGTGCCGCGAATGTCGGCCACCGTCAGCAGATACAAGGCAGTGAGCTTGCGCTCGTTGCCAACGCGTTCGGCAAAGGCGCGAATCACATCGGGGTCGGACAAGTCCTGCTTCTGGGCCACCTGACTCATGGTCAGGTGCTCGCGTACCAGAAACTCGACCAGTTCCGCATCGGCCTTGTCGATCTGGTGGGCGCGGCAAAAACGCTTGACTTCGACGGCGCCGATCACGGAGTGATCACCACCTCGGCCCTTGCCGATGTCGTGGAAGATGGCAGCCAGATACAGGATCCAGGGCTTGTCCCAGCCTGCGGCGAGCTGGGAGCAGAACGGATACTCATGGGCATGCTCGGCCATGAAGAAGCGCCGCACATTGCGCAGCACCATCAGGATATGCTGGTCCACGGTGTAGACGTGGAACAGATCGTGCTGCATCTGTCCCACGATGCGGCGGAAGGGCCAGAGATAGCGGCCCAGCACCGAGGTCTGATTCATCAGCCGGATGGCATGGGTGATGCCGCGCGGCTGCTGCAGGATCTTCATGAAGGTGGCGCGATTGACCGGATCGCGACGGAAGGCGCTGTCCATCACATCGCGGCTGGCATACAGCGCACGCAGCGTGCGTGTCGACAGACCTGTCAGCCCCTCATGCTGCTCATACATGAGAAAGGTTTCGAGAATGGCGTGCGGATCGCGCTCGTACAGATCGTCGCTGACCACCTCGATGGTGCCGGCCTTCTCGCAAAAGCGATCATTGAGCTGAATCAGCTCGTGCGATCCGGGGTTCAGGCGCTCTTCGATGCTCATGCGCACGATCTGGCACAGCTGGGTCACCGCCTTGGCGGCCCAGTAATAGTGACGCATCAGGGTCTCGCCAGCGCGCATGGCCAGCTTGCGGCCCTCCGGCGTGGTGGAGCGGTAGCCAAAGGCTTCGGCCACGGCGGTCTGCAGGTCAAAGACCAGCCGGTCCTCATGGCGGCCGGCAGCGGCATGCAGGCGGGCACGGATCAGGCTGAGCAGGGATTCGTTGGATTCGAGCTGCTGGACCTCGAAATGGGTGATCAGGTCTTGCTCGGCCAGCTCATGCCAGCTGTTGCCGAAGCCTGCGGCCTTGGCCAGCCAGAGCATGGTGTGCAGATCGCGCAGCCCGCCGGGCGATTCCTTGCAGTTGGGCTCCAGCGAATAGGGCGTGAAGTCGTATTTGGCGTGGCGCTGGCGCATCTCCAGCAGCTTGCCTTCGACAAAAGCCTTGGGATCGAGCTGCGCGCGGAACTGCTGCTCGAAGTCGGCAAACAAGGCCTTGCTGCCGGTGATGCGGCGTGACTCCAGCATGGCGGTCTGCACCGTCAGGTCCTGCGCGGCCTCCTGCAGGCATTCGGCAATGCTGCGCACGCTGGAGCCGATTTCCAGGCCGACATCCCAGCAACTGCTGATGAACTGTTCGATGTTGCTCGCAAATTCCACAGCTGGCTGTGCACTGCTTTGGGGCAGCAGCACCAGCACATCGATGTCCGAGTAGGGAAAGAGCTGGGCGCGTCCATAGCCGCCGACGGCCAGCAGGGCCGCGCCTTGCGGCATCTGTGCGCGTTGCCAGAGGGTGCGCAGCAGACCGTCTGCCAGTTCACTGAAATGGTGCAGCACTCCGCGCACGCTGCGTCTGCCCAGCGTGGGGTTGCGCAGCAACTCCATCTGTCGGGCCTTGGCCTCGCGGTATTGCTCGCGCAGGCTCTGTAGCGAGGAGAGGTCGGAGACGTCGGCAGAGTTGGCGTAGGAGTGGGCAGAGGAGGTCATGCGCAGTAGAAAAAAGCGTTTCAACGGGGCAAGTGCTTGAGCGTCACCTTAACCCAACTGACTTGGGCTTGAGGCCTGTGATGGCAAAAAGATGAGCACATGGCGCTTGCAGCACAAGGTCTACAAGCAAAAAATATGCCGCATCCAGCTTTGGCCGGATGCGGCATGCAGATCAGCGGTTGCAATGCGCTCAGGTGCGGATGGCCGTGATGAAGTCGGGCGGAGTGGGCGAGCCATCGGACCAGGTCAGCACGTCATAGCCGGTCTTGGTGACGGCCAGCATCAGCTCCCACTGGGCGGTCAGGCTGCGATCCTTGGTGACCACGGTCCAGCCGTCTGGCATGGCCTTGATGTCGCGCTTGCCCAGATTCAGCATGGGCTCGATGGTGAAGACCATGCCTTCTTCCAGCACGACACCTTCGCCGGGGCGGCCGTAGTGCAGCACCTGGGGCTCGTCGTGGAACACCTTGCCGATGCCGTGGCCGCAGTATTCGCGCACCACGGACAGGTTGTTGCTCTCAGCATAGGTCTGGATGGCATGGCCGATATCGCCCAGCGTGGCACCGGGCTTGACCTGGGCGATGCCCTTCCACATGGCCTCGAAGGTCAGCTTGGACAGACGCTTGGCGGCAATCGTGCCTTCGCCAATGATGAACATGCGGCTGTTGTCGCCGAACCAGCCGTCTTCGGTGATGATGGTCACGTCGACATTGACGATATCGCCCTTTTTCAAAGGCTTGTCGTTGGGGATGCCGTGGCACACCACATGGTTGACCGAGGTGCAGACATAGGCCGGGTAGGGCGTCATGCCTGGGGGCTGATAGCCCAGGCAGGCCGTCTTGGTGCCTTGCTCGGCCATGCGCTTGGCGCACAGATCGTCGATCTGCTGGGTGGTGATGCCGGGCTTGATGTGGGGGGTGATGTAGTCCAGCACATCCGAAGCAAAGCGGCCTGCAACGCGCATGCGCTCGATGTCTTCGGGGGTCTTCAGTGTGATGCTCATGGTCGCAATTATCCCATTGCGCGCTTGAACATGCAGGGCTTGTGGGTGTGAGCATTCGGACTAACCCCGAGGCACGGTAAAATCCTAGGCTCACCGAATTCAGCGCTTTGGCCCGGTCCTCTCAGGCAGGGGATTGACCAGGACGCTTTTCAACAGCCTTCACATAAACAGGCCGCCACGTGACATTGCATCTGACACAGTTTGAGGGTGGAAACGCCCTGAGCTCGTTCCGCGCCCAACAGCTTCTGACCGATCTGGTCGCCATTCACCCCAAGATCACCGGCGTATCTGCACGCTTTGTGCACCTGGTAGCCACCGAGGGCGCAGTTGCGCCCGCATTGCAAGAGCGCCTGTCGGCGCTCTTGACTTATGGTGACCCCTATACGGGCAATGCTGAAGGCCTGGCCTTCATCGTCACTCCCCGCCTGGGCACCATCTCTCCCTGGGCCTCCAAGGCGACCGATATCGCGCGCAACTGCGGCCTGAACGTGTTCCGCGTGGAGCGCATGACCGAGTATCGCGTGGACATGAAGTCCGGCCTGCTGGGTGGCAAGCCCGAGCTCTCGCCGCAGCAGACGGCACAGATTGCCGCCTTGCTGCACGACCGCATGACCGAGTCCGTGTTCGCGACACGCGCCGAGGCCGAGCAACTGTTCACCACCCTGGCTGCACAGCCCATGGAGTTTGTGGATGTGCTGGGTGGTGGCCGCGCAGCGCTGGAAACCGCGAACAAGCAATGGGGCCTGGCCCTGGCCGAAGACGAGATCGAGTATCTGGTCAATGCCTTCAACGACCTCAAGCGCAATCCCACGGACGTGGAACTGATGATGTTTGCGCAGGCCAACTCCGAGCACTGCCGCCACAAGATCTTCAACGCCAAGTTCACCATTGACGGCGTGGAGCAGGAAAAATCGCTGTTCGGCATGATCCGCAACACCGAAGCCTGCTCGCCCCAGCACACCGTGGTGGCCTATGCCGACAACGCTTCCATCATGGAAGGCCATGAGGTTGAGCGATTTGTAGCCAAGTTCGATGCCAAGGCAGACGCAGTCAGCGCTCCCAGCTATCAGAAGCAGGCTGCAACCAACCATGTGCTGATGAAGGTGGAGACACATAACCACCCCACGGCGATTTCGCCCTTCCCCGGTGCATCGACCGGCAACGGCGGTGAAATCCGTGACGAAGGCGCGACCGGCCGTGGCTCCAAGCCCAAGGCCGGCCTGACCGGCTTCACCGTCTCAAAGCTCTGGGGCAGTGAAGTGGGCAAGCCCGAACATATCGCCAGCCCGCTGCAGATCATGATCGAAGGCCCTCTGGGCGGCGCGGCGTTCAACAACGAGTTCGGCCGTCCCAATCTGACCGGCTATTTCCGCGAGTACGAGCAGCAGGTCGGCGACATCACCCGTGGCTACCACAAGCCCATCATGATCGCCGGTGGCCTGGGCGTGATCGATTCCGAACTGACCAAGAAGATCGAGTTCCCGGCGGGCACGCTGCTGATCCAGCTGGGCGGTCCCGGCATGCGCATCGGCATGGGTGGCGGTGCGGCAAGCTCCATGGCTTCGGGCACCAATGCAGCAGAACTGGACTTCGACTCGGTGCAGCGCGGCAATCCCGAGATAGAGCGCCGTGCACAGGAAGTCATCAACCATTGCTGGCAGCAGGGCGCCGAGAACCCGATCCTGGCCATCCACGACGTGGGGGCCGGTGGTATCTCCAATGCCTTCCCCGAGCTGACCAACGATGCCGGGCGCGGTGCACGCTTTGACCTGCGTGCCGTCAAGCTCGAAGAGTCCGGCCTGTCGCCCAAGGAAATCTGGTCCAACGAATCGCAGGAGCGTTACGTGCTGGCCATCGCTCCCGAATCGCTGGAGCAGTTCACGGCCTTCTGCGAGCGCGAGCGCTGCCCGTTTGCCGTGATTGGCACGGCCACCGAAGAGCGCCAGCTGGTGCTGGAGGACACGGCGGTCGAGTCCGGCGACCAGAAATTCCCCGTGGACATGCCCATGAACGTGCTGCTGGGCAAGCCGCCCAAGGTGCACAAGGATGTGACCAGCGTGGAGCGCGAGCTGCCCGCCATGGACCTGACCGGCGTGCCGCTGGAAAAGGCCGTGATCGAAGTGCTGGCCCACCCTACCGTGGCTTCCAAGCGTTTCCTGATAACCATTGGCGACCGCGCCGTCGGCGGCCTGACCCATCGCGACCAGATGGTCGGTCCTTGGCAGGTGCCGGTGGCCGACGTGGCCGTGACCCTGGCCGACTACAAGGGCTTCAAGGGTGAAGCCATGGCCATGGGCGAGCGCACACCGCTGGCCGCCATCGACGCGCCCGCCTCGGGTCGCATGGCCGTGGCCGAAGCCATCACCAATATGCTGGCCGCGCCCATCGAGCTGTCCAAGGTGAAGATGTCGGCCAACTGGATGGCCGCCTGCGGCGAAGCCGGTGAAGACGCTGCGCTGTACGCCACCGTCAAGGCTGTGGGCATGGAGCTGTGCCCCGCGCTGAACATCTCGATTCCCGTGGGCAAGGACTCTCTGTCCATGCGCACGCAGTGGAGCGAGAACGGCCAGACCAAGAAGGTCACCTCGCCCGTGAGCCTGATCATCACCGGCTTTGCCTCCATCGACGATGTGCGCACCACGCTCACGCCCCAGCTCGACGCCGAGGTGGAAGACAGCACCCTGGTGCTGATCGACCTGGGCCGCGGCAAGATGCGCATGGGCGGCTCCATCATCGGTCAGGTGCTCAATCAGTCGGGCAACGAGGTGCCGGATCTGGACGAGCCCAAGGATCTGATCGCCATGGTGGATGCAGTGAATGCGCTGCGCGCCAAGGGACTGATTCTGGCCTACCACGACAAGGGCGACGGCGGCCTGCTGGCCACGGCCGCCGAAATGGCCTTTGCCGGCCATGTGGGCGTGGCCTTGAATGTGGACATGCTGATCACCGAAGGCGATGGCATCTCCGACAGCCGCATGGACAGCGGCGAAGGCAAGAACTGGGGCAAGCAGGTTTCCGGCCGCCGCGAAGACCTGACCCTGCGCGCGCTGTTCAACGAAGAGCTGGGCGCCGTGCTGCAGATCAGGACGGAAGACCGTGCCGAAGTGCTGCAGGTGTTGCGCGAACATGGCCTGATCCAGTGCAGCCATGTCATCGGCAAGACCCGTCCTGCTTCGTCCCCTGTGGACGCCGGCAAGGGCGAGCTGCAGGTGTGGCGCGATGCGAACAAGGTGTTCGGCGCAAGCCTGTCCGATCTGCACCAGGTCTGGGATGCCGTGAGCTGGAAGATCACCCAGCAGCGCGACAATCCCGTTTGCGCCGACAGCGAGCATGCTGTCGCTGGCGAACCTGCCGACCCCGGCATGCATGTGCATCTGACGTTCGATCCCAAGGAGAACGTGGCAGCGCCCTTCATCAATGTGGCTGCCAAGCCTCGCGTGGCTGTGCTGCGCGAGCAGGGCGTGAACTCCCATGTGGAGATGGCCTACGCCTTTACCGAAGCCGGTTTTGATGCGGTGGACGTGCACATGAGCGACCTGCAGTCCGGCCGCGCGCAGCTCAAGGACTTCGCCGGTGTGGTGGCCTGCGGCGGCTTCAGCTACGGCGACACCCTGGGTGCGGGCATTGGCTGGGCGCGTTCCATCACCTTCAACGACCGTCTGTCCGAGCAGTTCCAGGCTTTCTTCGGTCGCAGCGACACCTTCGGTCTGGGCGTTTGCAACGGCTGCCAGATGTTTGCCGAGCTGGCCGATATCATCCCCGGTGCGCAGGACTGGCCGCGCTTCACGCAGAATCAGAGCAACCGCTTCGAAGCGCGTCTGTCCATGGTCGAAGTGCTGGAGTCGCCCAGCCTGTTCCTGCAAGGCATGGCCGGCTCCCGCCTGCCCATCGCCGTGGCACATGGCGAGGGTTATGCCAACTTCCAGTTCCGTGGCAATGCCGAGCAAGTGGTCAAGGCCATGCGTTATGTGGACAACCACGGCCAGCCTGCCGAACAGTACCCGTTCAACCCCAACGGCTCGGCCGGTGGCCTGACAGCAGTGACGACGGCCGATGGCCGTTTCACGGCGATGATGCCTCACCCCGAGCGCGTGTTTCGCAATGTGCAGATGAGCTGGACCTCGGGCGACAAGTCCGAATTCAGCCCCTGGATGCGCGTCTGGCGCAACGCCCGCAAGTGGCTGGGTTGATACCCGGGTACTGCTAGCGCAATCAAAAGGCTCTGCATTCTGCAGAGCCTTTTTTCATGGTTCATGGTCTTCCCGGAGGCCGACTTCAAGGATCGGGTGAACTGCTTTCCGCGTCCTGTCGGAAGCGTAGGCCTAGATCGTCTCCAGTTGCTGCATCAGATGCTGGCGCATCAACTCGGCCATCTGCGCGGCTGGCTTCGCATCTACATGCCAGCGGCCATAGCTGGTAAGAATATCGAAGCCTCGCCGCATGTCCGGCACATGGTGGCTCAACGCATAGCCGATCAACTGCGCTTGGTGGCAGGCAATCTGGGCTTGCGGCACGGTTGCCGGCACCAACGAAGCTGCTGCCGCAAAAGCCTTGCCATCGGCATGCTGATCGAAAATGTCCTGGCTCATGACTCAAAACTCCAGTCGGGCCTGATCTGCAGGTCCTGGCGTTGGTGTTGAATAGCGCATGCTTTCAGCTGCGCCGATTTGCCCGCGACAGTCGTGCATGGATAGCTGATGCTTTGACAGCATCAAGTCCGTAAACGCCGGACTCAGACATAGGCTGAAATTGTCGAGCGGTACAGAACACATTCGTAGAGTGCCTGTTGTCAGAGCAGGCAAGATCCGTTGCCGACACTGCACCGGCTGTTGATCGGGAAGCGGCTATCTGGACTGTTCCGTGTCCATTGGGCGACCGTAGGCCTTGGCTCTCAAGTCATGTGCGGGCCTGCGCGTGGGGATGTAGCTGCTTCATGTCAAAATCTATTGATTGATGTGAATAGGTGCAGCAGCTCTGTGCAAAGGGCTGCTGCTTTTTGCCTCTAGTGCGGTGCTGTGAAGCGGCGCTAGCTTGGCTTTGGTATGGCAATAGTACGCAAATGCGTATATTTGTCAATATTGAGTTACACATATGGGTATTGGTGCGCGTTTGCGTGAGGAACGAGAACGCCTTGGCTTAAATCAGGAAGGGTTTGGCCAACTTGGCGGTGTGCGCAAGCAGGCGCAGCTGCTCTACGAGAAAGACGAACGAAAGCCGGATAGTGATTACCTTGTTGCAGTTGCCGCAGCAGGTGTTGATGTGCTGTTTGTGCTGACCGGCCGGCGCCAGTCGGATCTTCCAGCGGGGGATGCCGGCGAACAGCTCTTGCTGGAGAACTTTCGACGCTGTTCGTTAGCTGCCAGACAGAATCTCTTGCAGTCCTCTATCTTGTTGGCAGCGGGCTTGCCAGCCGAAGCATCGTCAGTGGCTAATTCTCCGACCCAGAGCCGACTTCCAAGGCTGTGACACAGGGCGTGTATGGCGTCGAAAGTGTCCTGGTCGATTTGACCCAGAGCATTCAGACCCTTGGTAGCAATTTGACAGCCAGATAGGCAGCAAGGTGCAATTGCGGGCAGTTTGCGCGGAATGAGCACCGAAGCCGGGCTGAGCCATTGGTAAGCAAAAGTAGCAAACATGCCGTGGCTTGGCTGCTGCGGAGTCGGTACTTGCATCTGCAGCAGCGTCGGCAGGCTGAATGTTCACCGGGAACAGAGGTACCGCAGCTCGACGAGGAAGCCGGTTGATGCATGTCACCCAGCTTCTCTATGTTCTGATTTTTTGCACGTTTTCATCGGCACAGTGCCATGGCGATGATAGGCTGACGCATTGCGCGCAACAGTTTGCGCGGTCGGTCAAACCACAGTTTTTGCCGCGCTGAAAACACAGTTTCAGCAAAGTGCGGACGAGGTTTTCCGAGGGTAGTCTCGCACTCGCCCTTGGTGCGTAAGCGCCTCGAACTATCAAGATATTGCGTCGATTCGGGACGGGAGACATTGGTGTCGCGTGTATTAGCAACGGAAGCGGAAGTTTTGGCGCTGTCGCCGGATGCTGCGTCATCCAAGGCGGCCAAGGGACTGCAGTCCCTGAGCAAATGGCCGAACACAGGCAGCAATGATGCTGCGGTCTGGGGGGAATGCCAGGGCAGCGGCAGCAAGCCGTATCAGACTCAGGTCGATCTGAGCGGGCCGGCCTTCAAGTGCTCCTGCCCCAGCCGCAAGTTCCCCTGCAAGCACGGGCTGGCGCTGATGCTGCTGCGCGCAGGCGGCCAGGTGCCGGAGGGCGGCGAGCCCCCGGAATGGGTCAGCAACTGGCTGGGTGGTCGTCAGCAAAAAGCCGAGCAGAAAGAGGCCAAGGCGGCCGCCATTGCCGCTGCGCCAGTGGCGGATCAGGAGGCTCTGGCCAGACAGCAGGCCAAGCGCGAGGACAAGCGCTGGGACAAGGTTGCTGGCGGCATGCAGGAGCTGTCGCTATGGATGCAGGACATGGTGCGCACCGGCCTGGCCAATCAGGCCGGCGACAGCCAGACGCGCCAGCACTGGAACACCATGGCGGCACGCATGGTGGATGCTCAGGCCACGGGCATGGCCGCGCGTATCAGGGAAGCCTGGGAGCTGGTGGACAGCCACCCGAACTGGCCGCGTGACCTGCTGGTGCAGCTTGGCCATTGGCAGCTGCTGGTGGACGCGGTGCAGCGGCGCGACTCGCTGAGCCCCGAGGTGAAGGCCGACGTCATGGCTGCCCTGGGCTGGCCCATGGACAAGGCCGAAGTACAGGCCCGTGGCGAGACCATCAGCGACGATTGGCGGGTGCTGGGTCAGCGCCTGATCGAGCGCGAGGGTCGCCTGCTGGAGCGCCGAGTCTGGCTGCAGGGCCTCAATACCGGCCGCGCTGCCCTGATGCTGGACTATGCCCAGGGCGGGCGAGGATTCGAGACGGCCTGGGTAATCGGCAGCGCTTATCGCGCAGCCTTGAGCTTTTATCCGGGCAGGGCGAGCCTGCGGGCGGTTGCCGTCAATGGGGTTGAAGCAATCGACAGCTCCGATGCCGTAGCCCTGACGGTCAAGGCTCTGGGCGAACCGTTGCAACAACTGGGCGAGCGCATTGCCGCCAATGCGCTGCAGCCGGTGCAGCCGCTGTGGTGTGCGGATGCCCAGCTGCTGTATGTAGAGGGGCAATGGCTGGTGGGCTGGCCCACAGGACAGAGCCAGGCGGCACCCGTGCCAGCGGTGATTGCCGATGACGAAGCCTGGCGGCTGCTGGCGCTGAGTGGCGGCACGCCTCTGGCCCTGTTTGGCGAGTGGGAGTCCGGGCCGCAACTGGCTCGCTGGCGTCTGCTCAGTGCCTGGCAGCAGGATGCTCACAGCCAGGTCTTGTCCCCCATCTGGCAGAACCAAGGAGAGATGCGATGAGCAGCGCCAATTTGTGGGCTGCGCTGCAGCAGTCAAGTCTGGTCGGCGCGGACAGGCTGGCCGTGCCTGCGGTGTTGACCGCGCAGGTCGATGCCGCAGCCAGCCCCTGTTTGCAAGCCATGCAAGCTGCCTGGCTGCAGCCGGCTGCATCAACGTCTGCACAGCTGCTCAGAGCCAGCGCCGTCGCCGCCGTCCTGGAGCGGGCGGGCTGGCAACCCGGTGCGCAGGTCAGGCTCGGTGCGCCTTTGAGCTCTCCGGCATTGCCTGCCGACGAGTCTCGCCGCGAGCCCGAGGATGAGCGCTTGCATGGCCTGATGCGTGATGTGCTGCAGCATGGGCCCGAGAACATGCTGGCTCCCATGTTCCATGCCCTCGATCAGGCTGGACAGCGCTTGCCTTATGCGCTCCTGGTCGATGCTTTGAACGAAGGCCGCCGTTCGGTGGAGCTGCGTACCTGGCTGACGCCGGTGCTGGGCGAGCGAGGACGCTGGCTGGCCGGGCTCAACCCGCAATGGAGCTATGCCAGCGGCGTGCAGGAGACGGCCAATGCCGAGCTGATCTGGCAGGAGGGCTCCATCGAGCAGCGCGTGGCGCTGCTGCATAGCGAACGTGATACCGATGCAGACCAGGCCCGCGCCAGACTGGAAGCCAGCTTGAAGGAGCTCAATGCCAAGGAGCGTGCGCCCATGGTGCTGGCTCTGGGCGTGGGGCTGTCCATGGCGGACGAGCCGCTGCTGGAAAAGCTGCTGATCGATCGCAGCAAGGAGGTGCGTGAGAACGCGGCCCGCCTGCTCTCGCGCCTGCCGCAAAGCGCGCACAGCCTGCGCATCCTGGGCTGGCTGCAGTCCATGCTGAGCCGCAATGCCAAGGGGGAATGGCAGATCGAGCCGCCAGAGGAGGGCAGCAAGGACTGGGAGCGCGACGGCATTGCACTGCAGCCGCCGGCCTATATCAAGGGCGTGAAAGCCTGGTGGCTGCAGCAAATGGTGGAACTCGCGCCGATTGACTTCTGGCTGCAGACCCTGGAGATGACGCCCGAGCAGCTCTGGGACTGGAGCCGCCGCAGCGACTGGAAGACCGCCCTGCGCCAGGGCTGGCTGGCGGCACTGCGCGATCAGCCCGATGTGCGCTGGATTGCGCTGCTGCAGACCATGGAGCGCGATGCGCGGGCCGAAGCGCTGCTGCCGGCCCTGCTGGACCGACTGAGCCCGCAGGAGCGCGAGGCGCTGTGGCAGGCGCAGCTGCAGCAGGCCAAGGGCAGCCTGGTGGATCGCATCAACACCATCGAGAGCAGCATGCCCGTGGTTGGCGTGTTTTCTCAATCCATGTCGGAGCAATTGATGGACGCTCTGGACAAGGCGCTAGGCGGCAAGCAGGCCACGGGCAGCTGGCATAGCTGGCAGGCCGACCAGGCCGTGCTGGCCTGCGCGCGCCGGCTGCATCCGGCCGTTCTGCCGCGCTTTGTGTGGCTCTGGCGTCAACCTGCACAGGCTGAGAAACCTGCCGTGCCAGAGCAGCAGCCCGAGGCCGCAGCCTCGTCAGGGCTGGCCGGGCTCTGGCAAAAGCTGGTATCCAAGGTGGCCGATGCGGCCGAAGAGGCCACTACCGTTGCTGCGCAAAGCACCCTGACGCCCGAACAACAGGCGCGGCTGGAGCGCGCCCGCCTGCGCCCCTGGGATGACGAGCGCGTGCTCGAGCAACTCAACCGTATCACCGATCTGCGCATGGCCCTGCATGCCGCGCTGAGCGCCTAAGCCTTCGAATTTTTCTGCATTCAACCCGAAAGTCATCATGAGCCAAGTACTACGTCAGCACGCCGAGGCGCAATTTGCCGAAGAACTCGATGCCCTGCAGAAGGTGGACGACCGTCCGCGCCCGCCCAACTGGAAGCTTTCGCCCTGGGCCGTGCTCCAGTATCTGATGGGCGGCAAGCTCAGCAACGGGTTTGAGCTCAGTCCCAAATACATCGGCAATCCGCGCCTGATGGAGATTGCCGTGTCCACGCTGGCCACCGACCGTGCCCTGCTGCTGTACGGCGTGCCCGGCACGGCCAAATCCTGGGTGTCCGAGCATCTGTCTGCGGCTGTGAGCGGCGATTCGACCATGCTGATCCAGGGCACGGCCGGCACCAGTGAGGAGCAACTGCGCTATGGCTGGAACTATGCCCAGTTGCTGGCTCATGGTCCGTCCGAGAAAGCACTGATTCCCAGCCCGCTGGTCAACGCCATGAAGCTGGGCAAGATCGCGCGCATCGAGGAGCTCACACGTATTCCCGCCGATGTGCAGGACACGCTGATCACCGTGCTGTCCGAAAAGACACTGCCCGTGCCGGAGCTGTCCATGGAGTTCCAGGCCGTGCAGGGATTCTCTGTCATCGCCACGGCGAACAACCGCGACAAGGGCGTCAACGAGCTGTCCAGCGCCCTGAAGCGCCGCTTCAACACGGTGGTCCTGCCTGTGCCTGCCTCGCAGGACGAGGAAGTGCAGATCGTCACCAAGCGTGTGGCCGAGCAGGGGCGGGCGCTCCAGTTGCCAACCGAGCCGCCTGCGCTGCAGGAAGTGCGCCGCGTGGTGCAGATCTTCCGCGAGCTGCGCCACGGCCAGACGGAGGACGGCAAGACCGTGCGCGTGAAGTCGCCCAGCTCCACGCTGTCCACGGCAGAGGCCATCTCGGTCATCAACAGCGGCATGGCACTGGCCGGCCATTTCGGCGATGGCGTGCTGCGCGCGGCCGATGTGGCCTCGGGCCTGCTGGGTGCGGTGATCAAGGACCCGGTGCAGGACACGGTGGTGTGGAAGGAATATCTGGAGACCGTGGTCAAGGAGCGCAGCGACTGGAAGGATCTGTACCGCGCCTGCCGCGAGCAACTGTAATTCGGCGAGCGGCTGCCACAGCCCTTGATACTTCGTTGCTTTGTCTCGCCGTAGCGCTGCTACTGTCTTCGACAAAGACGCCTCGTCTCAAGCGCGAATCTTCGATTCGCTGGGCTGTGCCAACCGCATTGAAATGCAGTCGTTCCTCAAGAATTTCTGATTGACCCAGCCCATGGCCACTTCCGCTGATTCTGTTCATTTCTTTGGCATACGCCATCACGGCCCGGGCTGCGCGCGCAGCCTGTTGCAGGCGCTGCAAGCACTGCAGCCCGATTGCCTGCTGGTGGAAGGCCCGCCCGAAGGGGAGGTGCTGCTGCCCATGCTGCAAAGTGCCGAGCTGCGCCCGCCCGTGGCCATGCTGGTCTATATGCAGGACGAGCCCAGCCAGGCCGCGTTCTATCCATTTGCCGAGTTTTCACCCGAATGGCAGGCATTGCAGTGGGCCAGTCGCCAGGGTGTTGCCACGCGCTTCATCGACCTGCCCCAGACCCATGGCATGGCCATCGAGTTTGCGCGACGCGAAGCGCTGAAGAAGGCGGCACAGGAGGCAGAGGCTGCTGTGCAGGCGGCGGCTGTCCCGGACTCGGAGCAGGATGCACCGGATGTCGCGGAGGCCGCGACGCTGGCCGATATGCAGGACGGTGACGAGCATGGGTTGCAGTTGGACATCCCGGCACCGCCCCCTCAACACCTGCACCGCGATCCGCTGGACTGGCTGGCCCATGCCGCAGGCTTTGACGATGGCGAGAGCTGGTGGAACCGTCTGGTCGAGGAGCGCGGCGACAGCGAAGCACTGTTTGAAAGCATTGGCGAGGTGATGACGGCAGCTCGCGAAGAACTGTCCAAGGATGGCGAACATTGGCGCGGCGAGGAATACATGAAGCGCGAAGCACTGCGCGAAGCCCATATGCGCCAGTGCATTCGTGAGGCGACCAAGGCCGGTCACCAGCGCATTGCCGTGGTCTGTGGCGCCTGGCATGTGCCGGCGCTCAAGGCCAGCGTGACGGCCAAGGCCGACAGCGCACTGCTCAAAGGCCTGCCCAAGGCCAAGGTGATGGCGACCTGGGCCCCCTGGACCTACCGCAACCTGGCCAGCAGCAGCGGCTATGGCGCGGGTGTGACTTCTCCGGGTTGGTACCAGCATCTGTGGCAGTGCTATCAGTCGTCCCAGGGTTTGGAGTCAAATCAGTCTCAAACGCTTGATGGTAAAGCGCAAGTAGCTATCAAAAACGAGGTTTCTCCAGCCACGCTGCGCACGGCGGGCTGGCTGACGCGCGTGGCCCATCTGCTGCGCGACAAGGATCTGGACTGCTCCAGCGCTCACATCATCGAGGCCACGCGTCTGGCCGAGGGCCTGGCGGCGCTGCGCGGCCAGCCCATGCCCGGCCTGGAGGAGATCAACGAGGCCATAGTCACCGTGATCTGCATGGGCGAGGACGCGCCGCTCAGATTGATCGATGAGGAGCTGACCGTCGGTCATGTGCTGGGCCAGGTGCCTGCCGATGTTCCCCAGGTGCCACTGCAGCGCGACATTGAGCAGCAGCAGAAATCGCTGCGCCTCAAGCCCGAGGCGGCAAGCAAGCTGCTGGCACTGGATTTGCGCAAGGACACGGATCTGGCACGCAGCCATTTCCTGCACCGTCTGCGCCTGCTCGGCATTGACTGGGGCGTGCGCGCCACTGATGCCCAGCGCAACCGGGGTACTTTCCGCGAAAGCTGGCAGCTGCAGTGGGAGCCCGAGCTGGCAGTGCGCATCATCGAGGCCAGCGTGCACGGCGCGACCGTGGCCCAGGCCGCCACGGCCAAGCTGCGCTCCAGCCTGACGACCGAGACCTCGCTGCCCGAAATCGCGCAGGCCATCGACGATGCGTTGCTGGCCGATTTGCCGCAGCTGGTCGAAGCCCTGATCGCCACGCTGGCCCAGCGTGCAGCTACCACGGGCGATGTGGCCCAGCTGCTGCAGGCCTTGCCGCCGCTGGCCAATGTCTATCGCTATGGCAGCGTGCGCCAGACCGATACCGCCTTGCTTGCCGGCGTGATCGATTCGCTGGTGCTGCGCGCCGCCATCGGCCTGCCTGTTGCCTGCATGGCCATGGATGAGGATGCTGCGGCCGCCATGAAGACCAAGGTGCTGGCGGCGCACGAGGCACTGCGGCTGCGCACCAGCGACGGCCAGGCGCAACAGGCGGTGGATGCCTGGCGTCTGGCACTGCGTAGCCTGGCCATGGGGGATGCCGCAGCGGCGCTGCTGCGCGGCATGGCCTGCCGTTTGCTGCTGGACGAGCAGTTGCTGGAAAGCGCTGAAATCGTGCGTCAGTTCAACCGCAATCTTTCGCTGGGCGCGGCGCCCATGGATGTGGCGGCCTGGCTGGATGGTTTCCTGAACCAGCAGGCGCTGGTGTTGCTGCATGACGAGTCCATCTGGGGTGCTGTCGATGCCTGGCTCAGCGGTCTGGGCAAGGTGCAGTTTGCCCAGATTCTGCCGCTGGTGCGGCGCAGCTTCTCGACCTTCAGCAATCACGAGCGCCAAAGCCTGGGCGACAAGGTCAAGCGAACTCCTGTGGGGGGCGCTGCGGCACCTGGTCCTGCCGTGGGCGCTGCGGATGACGCCGCGCCCTGGGATGAGTCGCGTGCCTTGCTGGCCTTGCCCGTGCTCAATGAGTTGCTGGGATTGAATCTGCCTCATGCGCTGATGGGGCAAGCCCAGGCAGCTACCGATTTTGATGCGGCTGCGGCCAAGGTGTGACGATGAATCAAACAGCAAATTTGGCGACCGAGCCGCAACAGGAGTCCGAAGAGCTGCAGCCCACCACTCGGCTGCAGCGCTGGCGCATGGTGCTGGGCAGCCCCGCTGACGCCAGTTGCGGCGGTGTGACGGGCCGCTTGCAGGAGATGGACCAGGCGCTGGCCGCCTTGTATGAGGAAGACAGCAAGCTGGCATCGCGCAAGGGCGGACGCGGCAACTCCTCGCCTTCGGTTTCGCGCTGGCTGGGCGATATCCGCAAATACTTTCCGAGCCAGGTCGTGCAGGTCATGCAGCGCGATGCCATGGAGCGTCTGAATCTGCGCGAGCTGCTGCTGCAGCCCGAAATGCTGGAGAACGTGCAGCCCGATGTGCATCTGGTGGCGGACCTGATTTCGCTGGGCTCGGTGATTCCGCAGAACACCAAGGCCACGGCGCGGCTGGTGGTGCGCAAGGTGGTGGACGAGCTGATGAAAAAGCTCGAGGAGCCCATGCGCAGTGCCGTGGCCGGGGCGCTGGACCGCAGCCAGCGCAACCGACGCCCGCGCCATGCAGAAATCGACTGGAATCGCACCATACGCGCCAACCTGCGCCACTGGCAGCCCGAGTACAAGACCATTGTTCCAGAGACGCTGATCGGCTATGGACGCAAGGCGCGCCGCCCGCAGCGCGAGGTGATTCTGTGCATTGACCAGAGCGGCTCCATGGCCAACTCGGTGGTCTATTCCAGCATCTTCGGTGCGGTGATGGCCAGCCTGCCGGCCGTGGCCACCAAGCTGGTGGTGTTTGATACGGCCGTGGTTGACCTGACGGAAAAACTCGACGATCCCGTCGATGTGCTGTTTGGCGTGCAACTGGGTGGCGGCACCGATATCAACGGTGCGGTCGGCTATTGCCAGGGGCTGATCAGCGAGCCGCGCAACAGCATTCTGGTGCTGATCTCCGACCTCTACGAAGGCGGTGTGGAGTCGGGCCTGCTGCGCCGCGCCAACGAGCTGGTGGAAGCAGGTGTGCAGTTCATCACGTTGCTGGCGCTCAGCGACGAGGGTGCGCCGGCCTATGACGCGGAACTGGCTGCCAAGCTGGCGGCACTGGGCGTGCCCTCGTTTGCTTGTACCCCCGATGCCTTTCCACAGCTCATGGCAGCGGCCATCCGCCGCGACGATGTGGCCGCCTGGGCGGCGACACAGGGCTTCAAGACCAGCAAATAAGAAGACTGCCCGAAGAAGGCTGCTTGTTGAGGCTCAGCCCGGCAGATCGATACCAAGCTTGGCCAGTCTGGCGGCCATCACATCGCGGCGGCGCGCGGCCTTGGCAGCGGTTTCGCTGACCGTTGCAATGGTCTTGGGGCCTTTGCCCGCTGCGGCCTTGACCAGTTCCGCCTTCTTGGCGGCCTCTGCGGCAAGTTTGCGGTAGCTGGCAATCAGTTCGGCATGAGCGATGGCTTGAGTCACAGGGTTTCCGTTCGATGAGGGCGCTCATTGTCGCTGCAAAGCCTTGGCCGTGCTGATCGCGTAGGCGATTGGCAACTTCCTGCTGCAGTCGCTGCACGGTTTGCAGGCATGATAGTGGACATTGAAACCAACTGGGGAGTGCGATGGCAGGTGCCGGCCTTTTGATGCTGCTAGACGATATTGCAAGCATGCTCGACGATGTGGCCTTGATGACCAAGACCGCTGCGGGCAAGAGCACAGCAATCCTGGATGATGTGGCCACACAGACCAAGGTGGCGGTGCAGAAGACGGCCGGCGTGCTGGGCGATGATCTGGCTCTCAATGCCGAGCAGGTCACGGGAGTGAAGGCCAATCGGGAGTTGCCAGTGGTCTGGGCGGTGGCCAAAGGTTCGTTGATGAACAAGGCCATCCTGGTGCCCGCAGCGCTATTGATCAGCGCCTTTGTGCCCTGGTTGATCACGCCTTTGCTGATGGTGGGGGGCGCTTTTCTGTGCTTCGAAGGCGTGGAAAAGATCCTTGAGCTGTTTCACAAGCACAAAAAGCATGATGCGCATGATGCCGTGGTGGATGCCGAGGAGGCTACCCATAAAGGTGTTGCGCCTTCATCGGTGCGTGCCGCGCGTGAAAAGCAGATGGACCCGATGGAGTACGAAAAGCAGAAGGTCAAGGGGGCCGTGCGCACGGACTTTATCTTGTCGGCCGAAATCATGGCGATTGCGCTGGGTACGGTGTCCGCCAAACCCATCTGGGAGCAGGCCTCGGTGCTGATCGCAGTAGCTCTGGCCATCACCGTGTTCGTCTATGGACTGGTGGCCGGGATCGTGCGCATGGATGATGTGGGCGGCTGGCTGATGGCCAAGAGCAGCAGCGCTGCCAAGGCCATGGGCCGTGGTCTGATTGCTTTTACCCCGTGGCTGATGCGCGGGCTGTCCATCGTGGGCACGGCTGCCATGTTCATGGTGGGCGGTAGCTTGCTGGTGCACGGCATAGAGCCTGTCGAACATTGGATAGAGCAGGTGATTGTGCCCACGGGCGGTATTGTTGCAGCGCTGGGACCGGTGTTGGTACATGTGCTGGTTGGGGCCGTCATTGGCGGTGCGGTTGTGGTGTGCATGGAGTTGTGGCACAAGCTGCGACCAGCCAGGGTGGCTCATCCGAATTGACGACTACCATCACTGCTGAAGCAAATTTTTGCGCTTCATCAGTGTCCTGGGCGGACGTGGCCGATGGGCAACGTCCGCTTTTTTCTTTGCGGTGTTGGTGTGCGGGTTGACCTGGGACAAACCCGTGTGGCAGTGGCTTTGCTTCAATGGATGCCAAGGGATGCAAAGCATTGCACTCACCCAATTCTTCAAGGAAAGAACCCATGAAAAAGACTCTGATCGCGATTGCTGCTGTTGCCAGCGCCCTGACGGCCGGTACCGCTTTTGCCCAATCTTCGTTTGACGGCTCCAGCCCTTGGCAGGTTCGCGTGCGCGCTCTGCATCTGGACAGCGACAACGGTGGCGCTGCCGGAGACGCAGGCGTGAGCATCAACAACAAGTGGATGCCTGAGCTGGACGTGTCCTACTTCTTCACGCCCAACATTGCGGCAGAGCTGGTGCTGACCTATCCCCAAAAGCATGATGTGCGCCTGAATGGCGGCAAGATCGGTTCGCTCAAGCATCTGCCCCCCACCTTGCTGGCGCAGTACCACTTCACCAACTTCGGGGCCTTCAAGCCTTATGTGGGGGCAGGCGTGAACTACACACGCTTCTCGAACGTGGACATCCTGGATGGTGCCGTGACCGTGAAGAAGAACAGCTTTGGCGGCGCGCTGCAGGTCGGCTTCGACTATGCGCTGGACAAGAACTGGTCGCTGAACTTCGACATCAAGAAGGTGTATCTGGGTACCAAGGTCACAGGTGCAGGCGTGTTTGAAAACACCAAGTTCAAGGTTGACCCATGGCTGGTGGGTGTGGGCGTGGGCTATCGCTTCTGATAGCTTCACGGCAAAGAGTGTTCTTGTCTGCGGCCTTCTTCCCGCAGGCGAGGCACGCACCGCAGGCTCTGCGGTGCATCGGAGTCAGCAGGTCGGCATGGCCTGATGACTTCGGAGGCTAGGGTGTATGTTTAGATCGGTATTCCGCCAGCGCGGGGTACCGATTTTTTTTGCTGAATTCTTTGGCCAATATTGACTTTGTCAGCATTGCTGCATGCGCATGCAGTAAAAGGATCGCTGGCTTCAGTCCTACTTCTGCCGATTGCCGGCCGCGCTAGGCTGAGGGCCTAAGAACGTGTTTACGATCTCCTTGCACTCCAACGCGGTAAGCACGTTCTAAAGCAGGCTTGGCAGTGATGGCGCGGGCAATGGCTGCATCGCGCGATCAGCTCATCAGGAGGATCAGCATGCGCGCGACACCGGACAGGCAGGCAGCATCGATAGAGTTTGCATCACGCGCAGGGCGCATTCCATTGCCTCTGGCGTCCTCGTTGAGACCTCCACCGCTTCAGGACGAGGGTTGCAGCTTCATGGACGCGTATGCCCCCCCGACGCATCTGCGCTATGAGCTGGCGCAGGGGCTGATGCAGCGGCAGGCGCAGATTTCTCCCAAGTTCCTATATGACGCGCATGGCTGCGCCCTGTTTGAGCAGATAACCGAGCTGCCCGAGTACTACCCCACAAGAACCGAGGCTGCCATCATGGCCCGCTACGACCTGGAGATCGCCCAGGCCATGGCGGGTTGCCAGGTGTTGATAGAGCTGGGAGCGGGCAATTGCGAAAAAGTGCGACGCCTGTGCCGCAGCGTGGGGCCGCAGCAGTTTCTGGGAGTGGATATTGCGGTCGAGTTTCTGCAGGCCGCTGTGGCCAGGCTGGAGCATGACTTCCCGCGACTTACGGCTCGTGCGGTTGCGGCGGATTTCACGGGGGACTGGCATTTGCCTTCAGGCGTGCCACAGACACGGCGTGAGCTGTTCTATCCTGGCTCCTCGATCGGCAACTTCGATACGCAGCAGGCTTTGCATATGCTCGGACATATGCATTCACTTCTGGGGGGCGACGGCGGGCTGCTGATTGGCATTGATCTGCCCAAGCCGGTACCGGTTCTGATAGCCGCTTACGACGATGAGCAGGGCGTCACAGCCGAATTCAATCTCAATGTGCTCAATCATGTGAACCGTCTGCTGGGCAGCGATTTCAATCTTCAGGACTGGGCGCATGAGGCGCGCTTCGACAGTCGGACATCGCGGATAGAGATGCATTTGCGCGCCCGTCGCCCCGTCATGGTGTGCTGGCCTCAGGGCCTGCGCTATTTTGCTCAGGGCGAGACCATCCATACGGAGAACAGCTACAAATACCCGCTGTCCGATTTCCTCTCCATGCTGGCATGCGCGGGATTTGCCGAACCCAGGGTCTGGACCGATGAGCAGCAATGGTTTGCCGTCATTCATGCCCAAGCCTGAAACCATGGTGCGGCCATTTTTCATGGCACCTGCTGCCAGGGACTGGATAGTGCTGGCGCAGCAGTTCGAGCGGGTGAGGGCCTGCACGCAAAAGCTGGCTGCGCCCTTGTCTGCAGAAGACGCCTGCGTGCAATCCATGCCGGACGCCAGTCCTGCCAAATGGCATCTGGCCCATACCAGCTGGTTCTTTGAAACCTTTGTACTGGCCGTGCACCAGCCAGGGCTTCAGGCTTTTGACGGCAGTTTTCGCATGCTGTTCAACTCCTACTACCAGCAGGTGGGTGAACGCCATCCCAGAGCCCAGCGGGGCTTGCTGACCAGACCGGCTCTGGCGCAGGTCATGGCCTATCGCGCTGTGGTGGATGAGCAGATGCTGGCGCTGATGGCCGCCATGAAAGAGAAAAGTCCGACGACGCAGCAGGTCGTTGCTCAGCTCGTCGCATTGGGCTTGCAGCACGAGCAGCAGCATCAGGAGTTGATGCTCACCGATATCAAGCATTTGCTTTCTTGTCACCCGCTCTGGCCTGCTTATGCGTCAGATGGGGTGGCAGAGGAGAATTGCGTGCAGGCCTATGCCGATCTCACATGGCTGCCACTTGAGGCGGGCATCTACAGCATAGGTCATGGCGGCGGCAGCTTTGCGTTTGACAATGAAATGCCCAGGCACAGTGTCTATGTGCAAGCTGCGCAGATTGCATCGAGGCCCGTGAACAATGGCGAGTTTCTGCGCTTTGTGCTGGATGGTGGCTACAGCCAGCCTCAATGGTGGTTGGCCGAAGGCTGGGACTGGTGCCAGGCCCAGCAACTGAGCCACCCCTGGTACTGGAGGCAAGCTGAGGATGCTGCGGGTGATGCGGGCTGGCAGGAGTTCAGCCTGTATGGCGTGACGGCTCTGCATGCGCTGAGGCCTGTCTGCCATATCTCCTATTTCGAGGCTGATGCCTATGCGCGCTGGGCCGGTGCGCGCCTGCCGACGGAGATGGAGTGGGAAGTGGCAATGGGCTTGCATGAATGGCCTGCGTCCCGGTCTGCGGGCCATGCCAGCCTGCACCCTGAAGCCACGGCCGGCTGTCATGGAGCGGCAATCGGCCAGGTCTGGGAGTGGACGCATTCGTCCTATGCTGCCTACCCGGGCTTTCGCGTGGCCGAGGGTGCCGTGGGTGAGTACAACGGGAAATTCATGGTCAACCAGTATGTGCTGCGCGGAGGTTCCTGCCTCACGCCTGCCGGTCATGCGCGGCTGACCTATCGCAACTTCTTTCCCGCAACGGCTCGCTGGCAGATGACGGGGCTGCGACTGGCGCGCGATGCCTGAAGTCGCGCGCCGGAGTCTCAGCCCGCTTCAGACCTGTTCCAACGCCTGGTTCAGGTCGGCCAGCAGATCGTCAATATGCTCGATGCCCACGGACAGGCGCACCATGCCTTCGGTCACGCCGGCCTTGGCCAGTTCGTCCGTATCCAGCTGACGGTGCGTGGTTGAAGCAGGGTGGGTGGCCAGCGACTTGGCATCGCCGATATTGACCAGGCGCGTGAACAGCTGCAGCGCATCCAGGAAACGCGCACCGGCCGCACGGCCTTCGCTGCCCTTGAGGCTGAACGACAGAATGCCCGATGCGCGGCCGCCAGACTGTTTTTGCACGATGGCGTGGTCGGGGTGGTCTTTCAGGCCTGCATAGCGCACCCATTCCACCTTGGGGTGTTTTTGCAGCGTTTCTGCAATCTTCTGCGTGTTTTCGCAGATGCGGTCCATGCGCAAGGCCAGGGTTTCGATGCCTTGCAGAATCTGGAAGGCGTTCTGCGGCGAGATGGCGGCGCCCATATTGCGCAGCGGAACGACGCGGGCGCGGCCGATGAAGGCGGCGGGGCCCAGTGCTTCAGTGTAGACCACGCCGTGATAGCTGACGTCGGGTTCGTTCAGGCGCTTGAAGCGGGCCTTGTGCTCCGCCCAGGGGAACTTGCCGCTGTCCACGATCGCCCCGCCAACGCTGGTGCCGTGGCCGCCCAGGTATTTGGTCAGCGAATGCACGACGATGTCAGCGCCATGCTCGAACGGGCGCAGCAGATAGGGAGAGGGCACGGTGTTGTCGACGATCAGCGGCACGCCGTGCCGGTGGGCCACATCGGCCAGAGCGCGGATATCGGTCACATTGCCCAGCGGGTTGCCGATGGACTCGATGAATACCGCCTTAGTCCTGGCGTCGATCAGCTTGCCGAAGCTGGCCGGGTCGCGTGGATCGGCAAAGCGCACCTCGATGCCTTGCTGCGGGAAGGTGTGGGCAAACAGGTTGTAGGTGCCGCCGTAGAGCGTGCTGGCCGACACGATGTTGTCACCCGTTTCGGCCAGGGTCTGGATGGCGGCGGTGATGGCTGCCATGCCCGATGCCACGGCCAGCGCTGCAATGCCGCCTTCGAGCGCCGCGACGCGCTTTTCCAGCACGTCGGTGGTGGGATTCATGATGCGCGTGTAGATATTGCCCGGGACCTTCAGATCAAACAGATCGGCGCCATGCTGGGCGCTGTCAAACGCGTAGGCCACCGTCTGGTAGATGGGCACGGCCACAGCCTTGGTGGTGGGGTCGGGGGAATAGCCGGCATGTACGGCGAGTGTCTCTATGCGCATGTGTGTGTCTCTTTGGCAAGTTATTCGAACGCCACAGCCAGAGCTTTGGCGTCATTGATTATGGGCAGGACGCTGACTCGGGAGAACGACCTAATGGCTATGTGCTTATGCCAGAGTGAAAGCGAGCGATGTATTGGAATATTGGAGATACTTCTCGCCGGAGAATGGACGACGTTGAATTCACAGTTTCCTGCGCGGAGAACCTCAATTGGGCCAGCCTGCAGATTTGTACTTTGCCTTGATTGCGCCGGCTTGCGTGGTGTTGTTCGGGTTTGCCTTGTTGGCTTGCTGGTATGTGCAGCGCCGACAGCCGCGTGCGCTGTTCCTGCTCTGGCTGGTGGGCGGTTATGTGCTGCTCGCGACAGCTCTGGCTGCGCAAAGCCTGATGAGCAATGCGCAACTGAGTCATTTCGCCCTGATGACGGCATGCCTGTATTTGCTGGGAACCTGGTCGCTGGCGCAGGGCATGTCCTTGCGGCTGGGGTCGGCAGGGGCAAGCGTGGCCGGCGGCCTGTTGATCGCTGTCGTCGCCCTGTCCGTGCTGTTCTATTTTTCCCGGATCGAGAATGATTTATGGGTCCGCGTGCAGTGCCTGGCTCTGGCCATGGCCTTGCAGCTGACCCTGGCCATGCCGGCGTTTCTCAAGGCCGATTCGTCAAAGGACTGGCTGGAGCGTGGCGTGCGCTGGGCCTATGGGCTCAACGTCTGCTATGCCTTGTTCAGGCCGGCGGCCGTAAGTCTGTTGCCCGTTCACGAAGTGCAGGAGCTGACCCGATCTGGATACTGGTTGCTCACCCAGGCCATAGCGCTTCTGTTTGCGATGTGGTTTGCCGTTGGATTGCTGGCCTGCTCGGTCAGGGATGTGATGACGACATTGCGCGAAGAGCGCAACCGTGACTCTTTGACGCGCCTGCTCAATCGCCGCGCCTTCATGGAGGCCGCAGAGTCGCGCTTGGCCGATCAGCGGCTGGTGCCCTGGGCCGTGGTTGCCGTGGACATCGATCATTTCAAATACATCAACGACAACTGGGGCCATGCGGCCGGCGATCAGGTGCTACAGCAACTGGCACAGTTGCTGACTCAGCAGGTCAGAGACTGCGATCTGGTTGCCCGCTTCGGCGGAGAGGAGTTTGTCTTGCTGCTCTCGCGAGTACAGCTGTTCGAAGCGCAGGCCATTGTGGAGCGTGTGCGTGAGCGCTTGCAAAGCCAGGTGCTCGGAGGATTGGCTGCGCAACTCAAGGTAACAGCCAGTTTCGGCATTGCTGCACTCAGTTCCGCACAGGATTTCGAGCAGGCACTGGCTCGGGCCGATGCGCTGCTATACCAGGCCAAGAAGGCAGGGCGGGATTGTGTCATGAGCTCTGCGCAGGACGAGAGCGAGCTGCAATGGAGAATGATTGCCTGAATCCCGCTGTCGGGCGCAGAGCTTATGGTGCTTTGACGATTGGCTTCTTTTCGCGATCTGAGGGCTGAACGTTTACGACCTCGGACTCCTGGGGCCGCGTCGGGGAAGGACTGGTTGTGTGCTTTCCCAGGCGGGAAGGCGGGCATAGATCACGACCGGAGCATGGGCGTCATTGGCGGCATAACGTCGCTGGGCCGGGCTGAGTTCTGTGGCAGCCCAGTTGGAGGTGGTGGTGCGCTTGGACTTGCGAAAGCTTTGCTGGAGCACCAGCGCTGCGGCAGCGCGCACACCCACTGATGGGCCATAGCCGAGCCGCTTGAAGCGGCTGTCAAGATCCTGAATATTGATCAGCGGCGCCCCCAGCCTGCGGGGCAGGGAGTGTTTATCGTTATCGAGCCCGAAGCCGACCTTGCAGATATGTTCTGCAGCCAGCACCATGCGCGACACTTCCAGAGCCATGGGCCTATGCAGTTGCAGCAGCCAGACCTGACTGGCCGTGGCAAGCTGCACCAGATGAGGGCCGCTGTCTTGCTGGCCAATATTGAAGATGGGTTTGCTTTCAGTGTCAAAGCCGAGCACGGGCTCGGCATTCATGGCCTTGAAGGCGGCTTCAAATTCGGTTTCGGACTGCGGTATGTGGATTGCATGTTCGGGCAATTCCAGAAACGGAGGGAGCAGGGCACTTTCGTCCTTGCTGGGTGCAATCAATCGGGGCATGTCGGTAATTACACACCAGCTTCGTGCTTATCCCCAGAACATGTGGTCTGGCCTGTGGGTAAATATCGGAATAGATGCGCAAAGCCTTGACTGGCAAGGCTTTGCCTGTTGCGCCTAAAAAACAGGCAAACGATTTAGCGACGCTGAAACACGGGCTTGCGCTTTTGCAAAAAGGCAGTCACGCCTTCGAGGCTGTTGCTGGAGCGGGCGCAGGCCAGCATGGCTTCGCGCTCGGCACCCAGTTGCTGCTGAAGATCTTGCCGATGTGCCGAGTCACAGAGGCTTTTGATGCCCGCCAAGGAGTTTGTGGGGCCGCCGGCAAGCTCTTCGGCCAGCGCGGTTGCCGCGGCCAGCAGCTGTTCGGGCTCGTGCAGCTCGTCGACCAGGCCCATGCGCAGACAGTCCTCGGCCGTGACGGCGCGGTTGCTCATCAGAATGTATTTGGCCCTGGCAGCACCGGCACGGCGGGTGAGATAGCCCGATACACCAAGATCCGGGCTCAGGCCGATGGCGGAGTACCCTCCGCGCAAAAACATGTGACGGCTGGCCAGTACCAGGTCCGCACACAGTGCGAGCCCGATGCCACCACCTCCGACAGGGCCTTGCACGGCACTGATGACTGGCAGCGGCAAGCTGGCCAGCTGATGCATGACAGGGTTGAGCACATCCAGCATGGCGCCGATCAGCGGTGCCAGTCGCTCGCGATGTTCGCCAAACTCGCTGATATCGCCCCCGACGCAGAATTGCTTACCGCTTGCGGAAATGAGCAGGGCACCGATATCCGCGTTGCAGGCCCGCCCTACCACCGCCTTCAGGCTGTGAGCCATGGCCGTACTGATCACGTTGCCCCGCTCGGGCTGGTTCAGAACCATATGACCTACGCCGTTGCGAACTTCCCAGAGAACCAGATCAGACATCAGGTGGCCTTTCTTTCATGATGGGCCCAGAACGGGGCCCGCAAGCTGGTCTTGAGGATCTTGCCTGCACCGGATAGCGGCATGGCCTCGACAAAGGAAACATCACGGGGACATTTGTAGCCGGCGATGCGCTCCTTGCAGAAATGGATCAGCTCCTGGGCTTCCAGGCTCTGTCCGGGCTTAAGCACGATGAAGACATGGACCTGCTCGCCCCAATGTTCATGGGGAATGCCTATGACGGCGCACGAGGCCACGGCAGGATGGGTGGCAATAACGCTCTCCACTTCAATGCTGTAGACGTTCTCGCCACCGGTAATGATCATGTCCTTGATGCGGTCCACGACAAAGACGTAGCCTTCGTCATCCATGCGGCCGCCATCGCCCGTATGCATCCAGCCATCACGGATGGCGGCTTCGGTTTCGGCAGGCTTGTTCCAGTAGCCCAGCATCACTCCGGGGCCCCGAACCGCAATCTCACCGACCTCGCCACGCGGCACCTCTCGCCCTTCGGGATCGACGATGCGCACCTCAGTGCAGGCCGTGGCGCGTCCGGCGCTGCGGTGGCGGCCCTTGGCCCGGCCTGGTTCGCGGTGCATCTCGGGGGAAAGAATGGTGGCGATGGGGGATACCTCCGTCATGCCATAGGCCTGCACAAAATCCACGTCGGGGATGGTCCGCATGGCCCGGTCCAGCAGGCCCTCGGAGATGGGTGAGGCTCCATAAGCCATCTGACGCAGCGACTTCAGATCATATTTGTGCAGATCGGGGTGGTCCACCAGCATTTGAATCATGGTGGGCACCAGCAGCGTATCGGTCACGCCGGTGCTGGCGATGGCCTGCAGTACCGCGAGAGGATCGAAGCGCGGCACCATGACATGGCAGCCGCCTGCGGCGAACAGGGCATTCATGAACGCACCGTCAGCCAGATGGAACATGGGGGCTGCGTGCAGGCCAATGCTGCCTGCGCGCACGATCTGTGACGACACGCTCGAGATGGCATTGGTATAGAGATTGCGATGGCAGAGCATGACCCCCTTGGGGGAGCCCGTGGTACCACCGGTATAGAAGACGCCGGCCAGATCGTCGCCGTTGCGCATGGCGTCTTCAACCGGGCTGCTGTCTACCACCAGCGCTTCATAGGAGAGCATGTTCTGCGGGGCAGGACCATCGCCCAGGTGGATCAGCGTTTGCAGAGAGCGGGATAGCTTGAGGAGTTCCGGTGTCAAAGGCGCAAAACTGTCATCCACCAGCAGAATGCGGGTGTCGCAATCATCGAGGGAGTAGGCGATCTCGTTGGCGCTCCAGCGGATATTGATGGGATTGACGGCCGCGCCTGCCCAGTAGCAGGCCATGTAGTACTCCAGATACCAGTCTGAGTTGAGGCTCAGAATCCCGACCCGGTCCCCGGCCTGGGTGCCCAGCGCTTGCAGCGCACCGGCGAAGCGGGCGACTCGCTCCCCTAGCTGCGCAAAACTGCGTTTGCGACCGTTGTAGATGCTGGCTGTGGCATGAGGCGTCTGCTGCACGGCGCGACGCAAGCTTTGCGTGAGATACATGACTGGCCTTTCTTGAAACAGAGAAAGCGATCAATGCGAGAGCTATTGGGCGAAAAGGCGTCTGGCGATCAGGTCCTTCATGATTTCGTTAGCGCCTCCGTAGATCTTCTGGATCCGGGCATCGGTGTACAGCCGCGCGATGGGATATTCCTCCATATACCCGTAGCCGCCGAACAGCTGCAGGCATTCATCCATCACCTTGCACTGCTGCTCGCTGCACCACCACTTGGCCATATAGGCGGCCTCGTTATCCAGAGTGCCGTCGAGCAGGCGCTGTATGCAGTCGTTGACAAAGCTGCGCACCACATGGGCCGTGGTGGCGCATTCGGCCAGCTTGAAGCGCGTGTTCTGGAAATCTGCAATCGTCTGGCCGAATGCCTTGCGTTGCTGGGTGTAGTCCACGGTCAGTGCAACAGCCATCTCGATGGCTGCAGCGGCGCTGACCCCCAGCAGCATGCGTTCATAGGGCAATTGGCTCATCAGCTGCTTGAAGCCTTGCCCCTCGGTGCCTCCCAGCAGGTGGCTGGCGGGTATGCGCAGGTCTTCAAAGAACAGCTCGGCGGTGTCCGAAATATGCTGGCCGATCTTGCCTAGCCTGCGACCCACGCGAAAGCCGGGCAGGTTTTCCGTCTCCAGCACCACCAGCGATACGCCGCCGCTTCCGGCATCTCCGGTGCGCACGGCCACCACCAGCAAATTGGCCGTGTAGCCATTGGTGATGAAGGTCTTGGAGCCATTGATGACGTAGTGCTCGCCATCGCGCTGGGCCCGTGTGCGCATGGCCTTGAGGTCGGAGCCCACGCTGGGTTCGGTCATGGCAATGCCGGCCAGCAATTCGCCGCTGCAAAGCCTGGGCAACCAGCGCTGCTTTTGTTCTTCAGTTCCATAGGCCAGCAGGTAGTGCGAGGCGATGGTGTGCACGCTGGTGATGGCATGTACTTCGGCCTTGGTCAGCTCTTCCTGAACCACCAACTGGTAGGCCAGATTGCCGCCACCGCCGCCCCATTGCTCGTCCATCTCGGGCAGCAGAAAGCCATGCGCGCCAAAGCCGCGCCAGATCTCGCGCGGCACATAGCCCTGAGCGCGCCAGGCGGGTACATGGGGTGTCAGTTCGCGCACTATGTAGCGGCGCACCTGCTCTCTGAAAGCATCGATATCTGCATTCATCCAGGCATGTTGAAAGGGTTTGGGCAGCAGCATGTTCAGACCCCGGTCAGGCCGCCGGTACACATCAAGGTCTGGCCGCTGATGTAGTCCGACTCGGGTTGGCAAAAGAGGTAGACGGCACCCGCCGCTTCGTCGGGCGTGCCAGCGCGACCCAGGGGAATCGTCTGTTCCATGGCTGCCATCAGGCCGGGGTTCACGCCTACCTTGATGTCGCGGCCTTCGATGTGGGCCGTCTCGCCATTGGCGGCGGAGTTGGTCAGCCTGGTCTTGATGAGTCCGAATGCCACGCAGTTCACATTGACGTTCATGCGTCCCCACTCTTTGGCCAGAGTCATGGTCATGCCCGTGATTCCGGCCTTGGCCACGGAGTAGTTGGTCTGGCCCGCATTGCCGAACAGGCCCGCCACCGAGGAGATATTGACCACCTTGCGCATGACGCGCTGGCCAGCTTCCAGCTCGGCCTTGGACAAGGCCTTGATGACGGGCTGAGCCGCACGCAGTATGCGAAACGGGGCGGTCAGATGGCAGTCGAGAATGGTGTACCACTGCTCGTCGCTCATCTTCTGGATGACGTTGTCCCAGGTGTAGCCGGCGTTGTTGACGATGATGTCCAGTCCCTGGTATTGCTGGACGGCGGTGCCGACAAAGCGCTCGGCAAAGTCGGTGTGGGTGACATTGCCCACGCAGGCAATGGCCTCGCCGCCCATCTCGCGTATCAGGGCAAGGGTCTCATTGGCGGGTTCGGCATCGAGGTCGTTGATGACCAGGCGTGCGCCTTCGCTGGCCAGCTTGAGGGCGATGCTGCGGCCTATGCCGCGGCCCGATCCTGAAACCAGGGCTACCTTGCCGTCGAGTTTTCTTGTCATTGCAGTCTCCTTGGGCGAATCAATACGTTCTCAGGGCAGGCTGATCCAGGCATCGCCCGCGATCTTGGTCTGGCCATGCTGGTTGCTGCTTTGCACCTCGACGCGGACGCTGCGGTCTGCATCGCGTTTTTCCATAACGCAGCCCGTGCATGAGATCGCATTGGCCAGATGGGTAATGCCCTGAAAGCGCACGTCGAAACGGTGCAGCCTGGATTGCGGCGCCCAGTTGGTCAGCAGTCGCCCCAGCCAGGCCATGCCCAGCATGCCGTGGGCAAACACATCGGGCATGCCGGCCTTGCGCGCGAAGTCGGTATCGATGTGAATCGGGTTGTGGTCGCCCGAGGCTCCGGCAAACAGGGCCAGCGTGGTGCGGCTGATCGGGGACAGTTCGAGGGTCGGCAGTGCATCTCCAACCTGGACCTTGTCGTAGCGAGGGATGTTCATTGCCGGTCCTTTCTAGTTGCGAACCACGATGACGGAGCGCATCTCGGCCACCAGCTCGTTGTTCTGATTGATGGCGCGCGATGACTTCACGACAAATTCCAGTGCGCCGTTCTTCTTGCTGTAGATGTCATCGATCCTGGACTGCACCGTGATGCGGTCTCCGGCGCAGGCGCTCCGGTGATAGCAAAAGCTCTGCTCGCCATGCAGGATCTTGGTGATCGGGATGTTCAGGGTTTGCAGGAGCAGGTCGGACGCGCCGCTGTCCATCTCCGCCGCAAACAAAAAGGTGGGGGGCACGGGCAGGTCCGGGTAGCCCGCTGCGCGGGCGGCCTCCAGGTCGGTATAGACGGCGTTGTTTTCACCGATGGCCTTGGCAAAGAAGCGCAGGCGGCTGCGGTCCAGGCTGAGCTCAGAAGAGGGCAGGTCATGCCCTATCCATTGGGTGTCAATCATTGGCCGCTCCTTCAGACGCGCTCGTAGAGGGTGACCACACAGGCGCCACCGAGGCCGAGGTTGTGTTGCAGCGCCAGGCGGGCATTGGCAACCTGGCGCTGATCGGCCCGGCCGCGCAGCTGTTGTACCAATTCTGTGCACTGGGCAAGACCGGTGGCGCCCAGCGGGTGTCCCTTGGATAGCAGACCGCCCGATGGATTGGTCACAAACTTGCCGCCGTAGGTGTTGTCGCCGTCGCAGACAAATTTTTCCGCACCGCCCACAGGGCACAGGCCCAAGGCCTCGTAGGTCAGCAATTCGTTTTGTGCAAAGCAGTCGTGCAGCTCCACTACATCAACGTCCTCGGGGCTGATGCCGGCCTGTTCATAGACCTGACGGGCAGCGTCCTGAGCCATGCCGAAGCCCACCACTTCGCGCATATCGTGGGCCTCGAAGGTCTTAGGGCTGTCCGTGGTCATGGATTGGGCGCGGATGCGCACGCTGTGGTCCAGGCCATGCTTGAGCGCATAGGCTTCGGACACCAGCAGGGCCGCCGCCGCGCCGCAGGTAGGTGGGCAGGCCATGAGCCGGGTCATGACGCCCGGCCACATCACGGGAGAGGCCATGACCTCCTCCTCTGACACCTCGGTGCGGAACAGGGCCAGGGGATTGCGCGCTGCATGGCGGCTGGCCTTGGCGCGGATCTTGGCAAAGGTGGAAAGCTGCGTGCCGTACTGGTCCATATGGGCCTTGCCTGCTCCGCCGAAGTAGCGCAGGGCCAGTGGCACGCCGTTGTCGCCGACCAGGGCATCGGTTTCCGCTTCGAATCGGTCAAAGGGGCTGGGCCGGTCGCTAAAGACCGAGCCCAGTGCGCCAGGGGTCATCTGCTCGAACCCCAGGGCCAGCACACAGTCGGCAGCGCCGCTGGCCACGGCTTGACGTGCCAGGAACAGTGCGGTGGAGCCGGTGGAGCAGTTGTTGTTGACATTGATGATGGGAATGCCGGACATGCCCACCTCATACAGCGCTCTCTGACCGGCGGTGGAGTCACCGTAGACATAGCCCACATAGGCTTGCTGCACTGCGTCATACGCGAGGCCTGCATCTGCCAGCGCCAGGGACGTGGCGCTGGAGCCCATCTGGAAGTAGGGATCACTCTTTCCGGGCTTGGCAAATGGAATCATGCCTACGCCGGCAACAAACACATTGCGACTCATGGGGGCTCCTTGGGAAAGTGGCAAACAGGTGTTGGGCAATGAGAGCCATCGTAGGAATTACCGATGCGCAAACCCATTGCCGAGCGCATCTTTCGTATGTCAAAAGACCTCAATGTGATCTGTTCATGGCTGCTGCTTCCATCATTCCTTTCACGATCTCCATGGCGCTGGTGCGGGGTATTGCTGCCGGGGTGAGAAGACGCGGCCATGACTGCGAGGAGCTGCTGCTGCGTGCCGGCATAGCCCCTTTGCTGCTGGCGCAGGACGGCGCCAGAGTCACGGCAGACCAGTATGTGGCGCTGATGTGGCGAGTGGTGGAGATGCTGGGGGATGAGGCCATGTGCCAATTCTCCAGACCGCTCAAGCGCGGCAGTCTGGAGCTGATTGCGCGTCAGGCCCTTTCAGGGCACGGGATGGAGACCGCGTTGCAGCGCATGTGCCAGGCCCATGTGCTGCTGCAGGATCAGGTGGATGTGCAACTGGTGCGTGATGGAGCGCTGGCAGGCATTGTGCTGCGCCCTGTGGGCGATGAGCCCTTGCCCAATTTCCTCTATGAGTTTTCCCTGCGCGTGCTGTGGCGGCTTACTGCCTGGCTGATGGGCGGTACGCTCAAGGTGCAGCACTTTGACTTTGCCTTCGGCCAGCCTGATTACGCCAACGACTACGGCGATACCTTTCCGGCGCCATTGCATTTCGGTCTGCCGTTTTCGGCATTCTGGTTTGATGCGCGCAAGCTCGCCCGTGTCTGCAGTCGCGACGAGCAGGCACTGCAGACCTTTGTGGCCAGCTGGCCGGCGGCAGCCATCATGCCGCCGCGTACGGGAGAAGGTGTGGATGCCCGTGTGCATGCCCATTTGCTGCAGTCGCGTCCGCAGTGGGCGGGGCTGGAAGCCACGGCCGCTGAGCTGAACATGTCGGCCCCTACGCTGCAGCGCAAGCTGGCGGCTGCGGGCACCTCCTTTCAGGCCATCAAGGATGAGCTACGCCGGGATATCGCGGTCTCCCGACTGGGAACCAGCAAAGTCAGTTTTACGGAGCTAGCGGCAGACCTGGGGTTTGCCGACGCAGCGGCGTTTCAGCGTGCCTTCAAGGGCTGGACGGGCAGCTCGCCAGGCCTTTACCGTGCCAGGCCGGTTGAGAGCTGATTTCTTGAAAACCCTTGCGTACAAGCCCTAGTTATTTTTACAAAGCAAATGATTGGTAAAAATAGCAAAGGCCGATATGCTGCGTCTCATGCAAACAAGTCATGAAGCAGTCATAGTAAAAAAGCGCGGTCGCGGCAGGCCTCCGAAGTCGGCCGATGAGCGCAATGAAAGCATGCGTCGTGGCGAGCTGGTGAAGGTCGCGGCGCAGCTGTTCAGGCAGCGCGGATTTCACGGCACCAGCACCCGTGACATCGCCGCCGCTGCAGGTATGCAGTCGGGGTCTATCTTCTATTTCTTTGAGAGCAAGGAAGCCATTCTGCACGCGGTGATGCAGGATGGAATGACTCAGGCTGCGGTGAGTCAGAACGCTGCGCTGCAAGCACTGGGGGCACGTGCCAACGGCGTGGAACGACTGAGCGCTCTGGTGCGCAATCATCTGCAAATCATGGTCGGCGGCGAGAGCGACTTCATCCCCGTGATGCTCTACGAATGGCGCTTGCTCAGCGATGCGCAGCGCATGGAGGTGAGCGCACAAAAGGATGCCTACGAAGCGCAGTGGATGCCTGCACTGCAGGCGCTGCACCGCACGGGCAAGCTCAAGGCCCGTCCCGAAATCGCGCGACTGCTGATCTTTGGCGCATTGAACTGGACGGCTCAATGGTTTACCGAGGGCCGGGGGCTGACGCTGGATGAGCTTACCGAGCAAGCCCTGGCTTTATTCATTGGAGAGCGTTGATGTACCAATCCGTATTCCGTGCCGCATTGTTTGCGGGGCAGGTGGTTGTGGTGACCGGTAGCGGCTCGGGCATCGGCCGCTGTGTTGCGCACGAGCTGGCATCCCTGGGCGCCACAGTTGCCCTGGTGGGACGTAATCAGGACAAGCTGGTTGCTGTCCAAGCCGAGTTGCAGCAGGCCGGAGTACCGGCAGACAGAGTCAGCCGGCACGGAGCGGATATACGGGATGAGGCTGCCGTCAAAGCGCTGGTGGCCGAGGTTCTGGCCCGCCACGGGCGCATCGATGCCCTGGTCAATAACGCGGGTGGGCAATACATTGCGCCCCTGGCCAGCATCGGAGCCAAGGGATGGCAGGCCGTGCTGGACACGAACCTCACAGGCGGCTTCCTCATGGCGCGCGAATGCTTTGTGCAATACATGGCAGAGCATGGCGGCTCCATCGTCAATATGGTGGCCGATATGTGGGGCTCCATGCCGGGCATGGGGCACAGCGGCGCGGCGCGCGCAGGCATGGTCAGCCTTACCGAGACGGCGGCTGCGGAATGGGCGCCCCATGGCGTGCGTGTGAATGCCATCGCACCCGGCTACATCGCCTCCAGCGGCATGGATCACTATCCACCCGAAGCGGCTGCCATGTTGCGCAAGATGCCCGCTACCGTGCCTGCGGGGCGCTTTGGTAACGAGGCCGAGGTTTCCGCCTCCATCGTGTTTTTGCTCAGTCCCGCAGCCAGTTTCATCAGCGGCACGGTGCTGCGCGTCGATGGCGCCCGTCCCCAGGTGCGCATGGGCATGGGGCCGGTGGCCGCCAGTGCCGAGGTGCAGCAACGCGGCGCAGTGCGTGCATTTGATGGCTTTTCTCTCTACCAGACTCCCAAGGTGTTTCAGTCATGAGCGTCTTTGCATCGCAATGGAATGCAGCTGGCGAGCAGGCGCAGCAGCGCCGGGCCGCCACGCTGGCGCGCATCGCCGCGCTGCGTGAGCTGGAGCAGCGCGCCGCGCAGGCATCGCAACGCTCCAAGCCGCAGTTTGAAAAGCGTGGCCAGTTGCTGCCGCGCGAGCGCGTGGCCTTGCTGCTGGACCCGGGGGCCCCCTGGTTGCCGCTGTGCTCACTGGCAGGCTATCTGCAGGACAGGGCAGACCCTGAAAAATCCGTGCCCGGCGGCGGCATGCTAGCCGGCATTGGCTTTGTCAGCGGCGTGCGCTGCATGGTCGTGGCCAGCGACTCGGGCATCGAGGCGGGAGCCATCCAGGAAAAAGGCTTGGACAAGATGCTGCGCGTGCAGGAGATCGCGCTGCAGAACAAGCTGCCCTTCATCCATCTGGTCGAAAGCGCGGGAGCCAATCTCATGCGCTACCGCGTCGAGGGCTTTGTGATGGGCGGAGCCTTGTTTCGCAACCTGGCGCGGTTGTCGGCCGCAGGTTTGCCTGTCATCACCGTGCAGCATGGTTCGGGCACGGCTGGCGGTGCCTATATGCCGGGGTTGTCGGATGTGGTCATCATGGTGCGCGGTCGCTCGCGTGCCTTTCTGGCTGGACCGCCCTTGCTCAAGGCGGCGACTGGTGAAATTGCGACCGAGGAAGAGCTGGGTGGTGCCGAGATGCACACCAGTGTCTCGGGGCTGGGCGAGTATCTCGCGGAGGACGACCGCCAAGCCCTGGGCATGGCACGCGCTGTGGTGTCTCAGCTGTCCCAGTGGAAAAGGCCTGAAGCGCTTGATATATCCAAACGGGAGGCTGCCGGTTCAGGAATCGTCGAGCCGCGTTACGAGGCCGATGAGCTCTTGGGGCTGATGCCGGCGCACCATCGCGAGCCAGTGGATATGCACGAAGTCATGGCGCGGCTGGTCGATGGTTCCGAGCTGCTGCTGTTCAAGTCCGGCTACGGTGCGGCCACGCTGTGTGCGCAGGCGCATATCGGGGGCCATGCCGTGGGCCTGATCTCCAACAACGGTCCCATCGATGTGGCTGGTGCCAACAAGGCTGCGCATTTCATCCAATGGATGTGCCAGCTCGGTCATCCCATCATCTATCTGCAGAACACCACGGGCTATATGGTGGGCAAGGACAGCGAGCAGGCCGGCATGATCAAGCACGGCAGCAAGATGATCCAGGCCGTGACCAATGCCACCGTGCCGCAGATCACTATTCAGTGCGGGGCCAGCTTCGGTGCGGGCAACTACGGAATGTGCGGCCGCGGCTATGCGCCGCGCTTTCTTTTCAGCTGGCCCGGTGCCAAGACGGCGGTGATGGGCGGCGAGCAGGCGGCCAGCACCATGCGCCAGGTCACCGAGGCCGCCATGGCACGCAAGGGCTTGCCCGTCGATGCCGAGCTGATGCAAAAGCAGTACGACCAGATCGTGGCCATGTTCGAAGCCCAGGCCGATGCGCTGGTCACCAGCGGCTTGCTGCTGGATGACGGCGTGATCGATCCGCGCGACACGCGCGCAGTGCTCTCCTTCTGCCTGCAGACCTTGCACGAAGCGCAGCAGCGCACGGTGCGCCCCATGCAGTTCGGGGTCGCACGCATGTAGTGCCGCGCCTCTTCCCCCACTTCTTCCAAACAGAACTCGACGGAGACAAGCCATGCAATGGACCCATGAACATCTGGAAGTGCGCAAGACCCTCAAGCGCTATATCGACGAGAAGATCAATCCCTATGTCGACGCATGGGAGGAAGAGGAAATCTTTCCCGCTCACCAGGTCTTCAAGGGGCTGGGCGATCTGGGCCTGCTGGGCCTGACCAAGCCCGAAGCCTATGGCGGCTCGGGGCTGGACTATTCCTACAGCCTGATGATGGCCGAGACTCTGGGTCATATCCGCTGCGGCGGCGTGCCCATGGCCATTGGCGTGCAGACCGATATGTGCACGCCCGCGCTGGCACGCTTTGGCAGCGACGCCTTGCGCGATCAGTTTCTGGCGCCCGCCATCGCGGGCGATATGGTGGGCTGCATCGGCGTGAGCGAGCCCGGTGCGGGCAGCGATGTGTCGGGTATCAAAAGCCATGCCCGCAAGGATGGCGATGACTACATCATTAGCGGCCAGAAGATGTGGATCACCAACAGCATTCAGGCGGACTGGATGTGCATGCTGGTCAACACCGGTGATGGACCGGTGCACAAGAATAAAAGTCTCATCATGGTGCCGCTGCGGGAGGGCCCGCGCGGCAAGCTGACCAAGGGCGTGGAAGTGGCGCAGAAGCTGCGCAAGATCGGCATGAACTCCTCGGACACGGGCCTGCTGTTCTTTGACGAGGTGCGCGTGCCGCAGCGCTATCTGGTGGGTCAGGAGGGGCAGGGCTTTATCTATCAGATGCAGCAGTTTCAGGAAGAGCGGCTCTGGGCCTCGGCCAGCGGCTTGCTCGCCATGGAGGACTGCATTCAGCAGACTATCGAGTGGGCACAGCAGCGACAGATGTTCGGCAGCACCCTGATCGATCAGCAATGGGTGCAGTTCAAGCTGGCCGAGCTGCAGACCGAAGTCGAGGCGCTGCGCGCGCTGACCTACCGTGCCGCACAGATATATATGGCGGGCCAGGATGCGCTGCAGCTGGCCAGCATGGCGAAGCTGAAGTCGGGGCGGTTGACGCGCGAAGTGGCCGACACCTGTCTGCAGTTCTGGGGTGGCATGGGCTTTACCTGGGACAACCGCGTCTCGCGCCTGTACCGCGACGGGCGTCTGGGCTCGATAGGCGGCGGTGCCGACGAGGTCATGCTGGGCATCATCGGCAAGACCATGGGGCTGATCAAGCGCCAGGCGCACTGAGGAGCGGCGCATGACTCAGGTGCTTGAAATCGAACGTCTTCCCTTGGGCAACGGTTTTGTGGAATGGTGGCGGCTGAATTCGCCGCAAACCCGCAATGCCCTGACCGACGAGCTGGTGCGGGCCTTGCGCGAACACGCCGCCAGAGCGCAGAAGGATTCACTGCTGCGCGTGGTCGTGCTGTGCGGCAACGGCGGGCATTTCTGTGCGGGCGGCAGCCTCGGAGGCTTTGCCAGCAGCATAGGCTCTCCGCTGCCTGCGGGCGCGCAGGACCCGCTGGTTCAGGTCAACCGCGAGTTTGGTCATCTGCTGCAGCAGTTGGCAGAGCTGCCCCAGTTGCTGATCGCTGCCGTGCAGGGCGCAGCCATGGGCGGCGGTGTAGGGCTGGTCTGCGTGGCCGACTGGGTGGTGGCGGATCAGCAGGCCGTCTTTGCCACACCCGAGGTGACGCTGGGCATTGTGCCCGCGCAGATCGCGCCGTTTGTGCTGCGCAGGCTGGGCGATGGCTGTGCGCGTCAATGGCTGCTGGGCGGGCAGCGCTGGTCCGCAAGTCAGGCGCAGCAGGCAGGCCTGGTGCAGACCGTGATCCAGGCCACAGACGCTGCCCACTGGCAGAGCCAGCTGCAGCAGCAGCTCGAGATCTGCGCTCGGGCCGCACCGCAGGCGGTGGCCGCCACCAAAAAGCTGCTGGCAGCCATTGGCGGGCAAAGTCTGGATGCGTCGCTGAAGCAGGGCGCGCAGGCCTTTGCCAGTGCACTGCGCAGCGCCGAAGCGGGGGCGGGGCTTAAGGCCTTTGCCAGCAAGCAGCCCGCTCCCTGGACCTGCCTTGCAGGAGGTACATCATGAAGCGCATTCTGATTGCCAATCGTGGAGAGATTGCGCTGCGCATCATGGCCACCGCCAGGTGCATGGGCATAGAGACCGTGGCGGTGTATTCGGATGCGGATGCGGGAAGCCTCCATGTGCAACAGTCCACACAGGCCTATGCGCTGGGCGGGCTGACATCGGCACAGAGCTATCTGGATGTGAACAAGCTGCTGGCGGCCGCCAAGGCGACAGGGGCCGATGCCGTTCATCCCGGTTACGGTTTTCTCAGTGAGGATGCGGGCTTTGCCCAGGCCGTGCAGGAAGCGGGCCTGATCTGGATTGGCCCGCCGCCGGCAGCGATTCGCCAGCTCGGCAGCAAGGCGGCCGCCAAGCAACTGGCCAAGGCCCATGGCGTCCCCTGTCTGCCGGGCTATGCAGGCGATGACCAGAGCGATGCGCGCTTTGCCGACGAAGCAGCCATGATTGGCTACCCTGTCATGGTCAAGGCCGTGGCAGGTGGTGGGGGGCGCGGCATGCGGCTGGTGGAAAGTGCCCAGCAGCTGCATGCCGCTCTGAACAGTGCGCGTTCGGAAGCCCTGGCGGGCTTCGGCAATGGTGACTTGCTGGTGGAGCGTGCCGTCATGCACCCGCGTCATGTGGAAGTTCAGGTGTTTGCCGACGGGCATGGTCATGTGATTCATCTGGGGGAGCGCGACTGCTCGGTTCAGCGTCGCCACCAGAAGATCATTGAAGAGGCCCCCAGTCCGGCCGTCAACGCCGAGCTGCGCGAGCACATGGGCAGCTGTGCCGTGGCCCTGGCCAAGGCGGCAGGCTATGTGGGTGCGGGTACGGTGGAGTTTCTGGTCGAAGGCCGACAGTTCTATCTGATGGAGATGAATACCAGACTGCAGGTCGAGCATCCTGTGACCGAGGCCTTGACGGGCCTGGATCTGGTCGAGTGGCAGATTCGCGTGGCGCGCGGCGAGGCCTTGCCGTTGACGCAGCAGCAGGTTCAGTTCGACGGCCATGCCATCGAGGTGCGACTGTGTGCCGAAGACGAGAACTTTCAGCCCCATACCGGCGTGGTGCGGCATTTCTCGGCACCCGAGGCCGCCGTCTTCAGTCGCGCGCCGCTGCGCTTTGACCACGCGTTGCACACCGGCAGCGAAGTCACTCCCTATTACGACGCCATGCTGGGCAAGCTGATCGTCCATGCGCCAACGCGAGAGCAAGCCATCGACCGGCTGATTCATGCGCTGGGCCGGCTCACGGTGCTGGGCTTGCCGACCAATCGCGCCTTTCTGATTGAGTGCCTGAACGACGAGGTGTTCAGGCGGGGTCAGGCTCTGATCTCCTATCTGGCGAGCGATGCGCAACGCTTGCAGCAGCAGCAGCGGGACAAGGAAGTCCTGGCACACCAGCATTGGGGAGCGCTGTGCGCCGTGGGCCAACGGCCGGGGCCGCTGGCCTGCAGCTATGCCCAGTTGCGCAAGCTGCAGCACCGAGGCCGGACGCAGGAGCTGATGCTGCGGCCCGAGACCGCAGACAGCTGGCTGCTGCAGCGGCACGGCGCCGAGCCTGCGCTGCTGCAGGTCGACGAGTTGCTGACCTATGGCTGGCGAGCGAGAGCTGCGGGCATGACCCAAACCGTGCAGGCCGTAGAGCTGCCCGCCGGGCAGGGCGGCTCGCGCTGGCATCTGCAGGCTGGGGGCGTGGACTGGTGGGTCGAAGATGCAAGCTATGCCCCGCCCGAGAATGCCGCAGCAGCGGGCCAGACTGCAGAGCTGCGCGCCCCGTTCAACGGCCGGGTGGTGCAGCTGGGCGTGGAGATCGGGCAGGCGCTGAAGGCCGGCGATGTGGTCGTGGTCGTCGAGTCCATGAAGCTGGAGCACAGCCTGAGCGTGAAGGCCGACTGCAGGGTGGAGGCCGTGCTGGTCAATGCCGGCCAGCAGGTGGCGCCGGGCCAGGTGCTGCTGAAACTGGCGCCCATGTCTGGAGGCACTGTATGACTGATGCCACTGAACGCGAAATGCTCTATGACATGGTGCGTCGCTTTGCGCGCGAGCAAATCGCTCCTCATGTCACGGCCTGGGACGAGGCTGGCGAGTTCCCGCGCCAGCTCTATCGGCAGGCCGCCGAGCTGGGGCTGCTGGGCATCGGCTACCCCGAGGAGCTCGGCGGTACCGCGGCCACGCACGGTCTGCGCGCCGCTTTGTGGCTGGCGCTGTGCCGCTATGGGGGCAGCGGTGGCGTGCTGGCCAGCCTGTTGTCGCACAACATCGGCCTGCCGCCCGTGGTGGCTCTGGGTAGCGATGCGCTCAAGCAGGAGGTGGTGCCCGATGTGCTCCTGGGCCGCAAGATCGCGGCGCTGGCGATTACCGAGCCCGGCGGCGGATCGGACGTAGCGGCGCTGCGTACCAGGGCCAGGCGCGATGGCCACGAGTATGTGATCGAGGGCGAGAAGACCTTCATCACCTCGGGCATGCGTGCGGACTGGATCACGGTGGCGGTGCGCACGGGCGAGGAGAGAGGTGCATCCGGCATCTCCCTGATCCTGGTGCCTGGCGGCAGCAAGGGTTTGAGACGCAGCCCGTTGCACAAGATGGGCTGGCAATGCTCGGACACGGCCCACCTGTTATTTGATGGTGTGCGCGTGCCGGCCAGCCATTTGCTCGGCGCCGAGGGTGAGGGTTTTCGCGCCATCATGCAGAACTTCAACGGTGAGCGCCTGGGCATTGCCTGTGGTGCACTGGGCTTTGCCCAGGCCTGCTATGACGAGGCGCTAGCCTGGGCCCAGCAGCGCCAGACCTTTGGCGTGACGCTCAATCAGCATCAGGTCATACGCCACAAGCTGGTGGACATGCAGCAGCGCCTGCGTAGCACCGAAGCCTGGCTCAACGCCGTCTGCGCACGTGCCGATGGCGGCGATAGCGGTGCGGATTGGGTGGGCGAGGTCTGCGTGCTCAAGAACCACGCCACCCAGACCATGCAGTTCTGCGCCGATACGGCGGTGCAGATTCTGGGTGGCATGGGCTTTATGCGCGGCACGCTGAGCGAGCGCATCTACCGCGAAGTCAAGGTCCTGACGATTGGCTGCGGCACCGAGGAAATCATGAAAGAGCTGGCCGCGCGCCAGTGGCGTATCTAGCGCGGCTGTTGCAGCGGCCTCAGCCGTTACCGGGAAATTTGAGCGAAATCAGCCTGAAACGCTTGTGAATGAAGCGTTATCAGCTTCTATCCAAGGAGCGATATGTCCGACAAAGCCATTATTACCTGTTCCATTACCGGGGTACTGACCGATCCGAATCAGCATCATGTGCCCGTGACGCCAGAGCAACTGGCGCAGGAGGCGCGCCGAGCCTATGACGCAGGCGCATCGGTGGTTCATGTCCACTTCAGGCGCCAGGAGGAGGGCAAGGGTCATCTGCCCAGCTGGGATCCGGCAGTGGCCAGGGCCTGCGTGGAGGCCATGCGTGCAGCCTGCCCCGAGCTCATCATCAATCAGACCACCGGCGTGGTCGGCCCCGACTACCAGGGACCGCTGGACTGCCTGCGTGCCACGCGACCCGAGATGGCGGCCTGCAATGCGGGCTCGCTCAACTATCTCAAGACCCGCAGCAATGGAAGCTGGGCCTGGCCACCCATGCTGTTCGACAATCAGCCCGCCAAGGTGCAGGACTTTCTCGATGTGATGGCAGAGACCGGCACATTGCCCGAGTTCGAGTGCTTTGACGTGGGCATCGTGCGCTGCGTGGGCATGTATGTGGAAACCGGCATGTACCGAGGCCTGCCCGAATACAACTTCGTGATGGGGGTGGAGTCCGGTATGCCGGCAGACCCCGATCTGCTGCCCATACTGCTCAGGCTCAAGATCAAGGACGCGCCCTGGCAGACCACGCTGATCGGGCGCAGCGAGATCTGGCCCACCCATTTGCGCACAGCCGAGCTCGGCGGACATCTGCGCAGCGGACTGGAAGACACCTTCTATCTGCCCGACGGCAGCAAGGTCACATCCAACGCTCCGCTGATCGAGCAGCTGGCTCGCTATGCGCGTGATGTGGGCCGTGAAGTCGCCACTCCCAGGGAGGCCAGGCAGATGCTGCACCTGGCAGCCTGAATCAGGGAGAAGTTACAGATGAGCGCTTGTACTCTTCCTCGGACCGTGGCGCAGGCACTGGCGCAGACCGTGGCCGACCATCCCCACAGGAATGCCTATATCGACCAGAGGCGCGGCTACAGCTGGCAGCAGGTGGATGTCATGGCCAGCGCCTGGGCCGCCCATCTGTCCTCGCTGGGCCTGCGACCCGGTGAACGCATCGGCATCATCCTGCCCAACGGTCTGCCCTGGGTGCTGAGCTATTTTGCGGCGGCGAAGACGGGGCTGGTCGTGGTGGGCCTTAGCGTCCGATACCGCGATGCCGAGCTGGACTTCATGCTGCAGGACAGCCAGGTCAAGGCCGTGCTTGCGCCGCGCGAGTTTGCCGGCTTCGACTACCAGAACTATCTGGCGCAGGCCCGTCGGCGTTTTGCGGCGCTGGAGCATCTGCTGTGGGTGGATGAAGGATTCGAGCAAGCGCTGCAGTTCGGCGCACAAGCCTTGCATGAAGGCGACGGTCCTGCACCGGATGACCTGCTGATGATCATCTACACATCCGGCACCACGGGCAGGCCCAAGGCAGCGGGGCTGACGCATCGCTCTCAATTGGGCTCAGCGCTGGCGCAGTATGCACATGTGAAGGCTGCGGCGCACGACATGGTGCAACTGGCCATGCCACTTAACCATGTGGGCGGCATTACCTGCGGCGTGCTGACCATGTTGCTGGCGGGCGGCTGCTGCGAGCTGGTGCCCATGTTCAGCCCCGAAGCCGTGTTGAGGATGGCGCAAAAGCATCCGCCGACCTGGCTGGTGGGCGTGCCCACCATGCTGACGCTGCTGCTCATGCATCCGCTTCTGGTAGAGGTGGATATGAGCCGGCTGCGCCTGATTGTGGTGGGCGGATCGAATGTGGAGCCGGTGTTGCTGCAGCGGCTGCAGCGGCAGTTTCCGGGCGTGAACATCATGAATCTCTACGGCCTGTCAGAGACTTCCGGGGCCATCGCGATGACACCCTGGCAAGCGGATCAGCAAGCCCTGCTGCACAGCATAGGCAAGCCGCTGCAAGGGGTACAACTGCGCGTGGCCGGGGCTGATGGAGAGGAGCTGCGCAGTGGTGAGGTGGGGGAGCTGTGGTTTCGTGGTGCAGGGGTGATTCCGGCCTATGTGGGGCAGCAGCAGGACGAAGAGGTGTTTGCCGGCGGCTGGCTTCATTCGGGTGATCTGGGGTTTGTGGATGAGCAGGGCCTGATCCATCTCAAGGGGCGGCAAAAAGACATGTTCATACAGGGCGGCTTCAACGTCTATCCCAGCGAGGTGGAGGGCGTGATTGCCGGTCATGCGGGCGTGCTGATGGTCGCCGGCATAGGCGTGCCGGACCCCGTGCTGGGCGAGGTGGGGCGCTATTACATCGTGATCAGACCCGGTGCCAGCGTGAGCGAGGAGGAACTGCTCACGCATTGCCGCCAGCAGCTCGCTGACTACAAGCTGCCGCGCCAGCTGGTGTTTCGCACCGAGTTGCCGTTGACCCCGGCAGGAAAGATCCAGAAAGCCTTGTTGCGAGCAGAGGAGTGCTGTTCATGAATGTGCAATTTGATTTTTCGGGCCGCCATGTGATGGTGTTTGGCGGCACCACAGGCATCAACCTGGGCATTGCCCAGCACTACGCGATGGCAGGAGCCCGGGTCTCGGTCGTCAGCCGCAAGCAGGCCAATGTGGACGCGGCCCTGGCGACGCTGGGGGCGCAGGCCTTTGGCGTGGTAGCCGATGTGCGCGATGAACCGGCGGTGGCAGCGGCGCTGGCGCAGGCCGTGGCTTGCCACGGGCCGCTCGACGTGCTGGTGTCTGGTGCGGCAGGCAACTTCCTCGCACCTGCGGAGCAGATGTCGTCCAACGCTTTCAGGGTGGTGGTGGACATCGATCTGCTGGGCAGCTTTCATGTCGCGCGTCAGGCTCTGGCGCACTTGCGGCAGCCGAGGGCGAGCCTGATCTTCATCACCGCGCCGCAGTCCACCGTGCCCATGATGTACCAGGCCCATGTCTGTGCAGCCAAGGCAGGAGTGGACCATCTGGCGCGGGTACTGGCACTGGAGTGGGGTGCCAGGGGCATTCGTGTGAACGCCATTTCCCCCGGCCCCATCGAGGGCACGGAAGGCATGCGTCGGCTGGCCCCGCAGGGAGCTGAAGGAGACGCTCTGGTACGCAGCATGGTGCCGCTGGGACGCATGGGCACGATCGCGGATATTGCCCGACTGGCCATGTTTCTGGGCAGCGATGCGGCCAGCTATATCTCCGGCACGGTCATTGCCTGTGACGGCGGGGCGCAGGGCCAGCTTTCGCCCATGGTTGCTGCCGCCGCGATGGCCATGCCGCAGCAGAATTAGAGACACAACAAGAAAAAGCGTGGGTTATGGGTTCCGGGTTGCACACTATCAAGGAGACAAACCATGATCGAGATGAGTCTGACGAAGGAGGCACGGCGCATCCGGCGCATTGCGCTGGGCGACCTGCTCCACCGCAGTGCGCGCAAGTCTGGCAGCCGCACGGCGCTGGTCGATGGTGCTGAGCGCATCAGCTATGCCGAGCTGGATGCGCGAAGTTCGCGCTTCGCGCATTATTTGCTCTCGACGCTGGGGACGGGCAAGCAGATCGGCATGCTGTGCGCCAATTCCATAGACATGGTGGTGGCCTGCAATGCCATTCACAAGGCGGGGCAGGTGTGGGTGCCCGTCAATATCAAGCTGGAGGTATCGAGCATCGACTACATCCTGCGGCATGCAGAGGTGTCGGCAGTGGTGGTCGATCAGGAGTTGCTGGCCCTGCCCGGGCTGGCCGAAATTCTGCAGCAATTGCAGGTGCCGCTCATCATCACGCGCCCGCAAACGCAGCAAGTACAGCCAGGACTGCCGGGCATATCGTTGGCACAGTCCGAGGCAGGCCAGTCCGATGCTTTGCCCGAGGTTGATATTGACGACAACCAGGCGGCCTTGCTCATGTACACCAGCGGCACCACGGGCAATCCCAAGGGCGTGGTGCATTCCCATCTGTCGGTATACGCGTCGGTCAAGGGCAATATCGACGAGATGAAATATGGCGAGGCCGATGTGCTCAGCGGCTGGTTGCCTCTGTTTCATTGCGCTCAGCATGCACTGGTGCAGACTGCGCTGGCGGCAGGTGCTTGCACCGTGCTCACGCGGCAGTTTGTGCCGGCGGAGGTGGGGCAACTGGTGATGAAGGAAGGTGTGACGATCTTTGTCGGGCTGCCCCTGATGTATGCAGCGGTGCTGGCCGATCCGGGTTTTGCGCCCACCACCATCCGGCAGTGCATCTATGCCATGGCACCCATTCCCAAACCCTTGATCGCCCAGATTGCGCAGCGCATGTGCCGCAATATCTCTCTAGCCACGGGGCAGACCGAGATATATCCGGCCACCATGACTTTCTACCCCTTGCTCAATGCCGAATGCGATGCCAATTTCTGGGGGCGCTCTCTGAGCACGTGTGAGACCGCCGTTATGGACGACGATGGCAATCTGCTGGGAGCGGGCCAGGTCGGCGAGATCGTGCATCGCGGCCCCAATGTCATGCTGGGTTATTTCAAGGACCCAAAGGCGACGGCAGAGGCACAGAAGTTTGGTTGGCACCATACCGGCGACCTGGGCATGTGGGACGCGCAGGGGCGCATGGAGTTCATAGATCGCAAGAAGGACATGATCAAGACCGGCGGTGAGAACGTCGCCAGCGTGAAGGTTGAGGCCGTCGTGCTGGCTCACCCGGACGTAGCTGCCGCTGCCGTGTTTGGCCTGCCGCACCCTCACTGGAGCGAGGCGGTCTGTGCCTTTGTCATGCGCAAGCCGGGGGCTCAGGTGGATTCGGAGTCGATACTGGCCCATTGCCGCAATCATCTCAGCGGCTTTGAAGTGCCAAAGCTGGTTCATTTTGTGGAGGCCTTCCCGTCCACGGCGACGGGCAAGGTGCAGAAAAACGTGATGCGACGCCAGTTCGAGCAGGTGGCCAGAGAGCTTTGGGGCACCTGATATCCGGGCGTGTCCGCAAATGCTGCCAGGGCCTGCAAAAGCAGGCCCTGGTTTCACTCTGCGATCTCCTGCGTCCAGGACAGCACCGGGTCGGTGCGCGTCTCGATGAGCTTGTTGCGGGCCTTGAGCAGCGGGTCCAGCATTTCCGGCTGAGGCACGATCCAGTATTCACCACGGTCAATGGCTGCAAAGACGCGGTTGGCGAACTCCTCGGTGTCCATACCGTTTTCGTCGAGCAAATGGGTCATCATGCCGTGAAACTTTGCCGACGCTGCGCCAGGTGCTTCTCGGAAGATGGCTGTCCTGACGGGGCCTGGTGCCAGCAGCGAGACCTTGATTTGCGGATCAATGGCCGCGAGTTCGCCAGCCAGACCTTCGGTCAGCGCGACCACTGCGAACTTGGTGGCGGAGTAGGGGGCCATCATGGCGCTGGGCAGAAAGCCGCCTACCGATGCTGTGTTGATGATGCGGGCAGGCCGGTTGGCCTTGAGCAGACGCGGCACAAAAGCGCGCAGGCCATTGACAATGCCGTTGACGTTGACTTGCCAGGCCTGCTGCCACTTGGCATCGCTGATCTCCCAGCTATTGCCGGTGCTGAGAACGCCTGCGTTGTTGAACAGCAGATCGACCTGACCGAAAGCTGCATAGGCCTTGTCGGCCAGTGTATCCAGCGACGCCTGGCTGGTGACATCGGTGGCCACGGCCAATGCCTGATTTCCCAGTTCCAGCGCGACTTTCTCAAGACCCGCCTGGTCGCGGTCTGCAACCACGACTTTCATTCCAAGAGTGACTGCCTTTTTGGCAAGGCCTGCACCAATTCCGCTGGCTGCACCGGTGATGACTGCAACTTTCATGATTTCCTCATTGGCTAAATACGAATGAATTAAAGCATTTCCGGCTTATCTATATTTCTCACGAATTCCCGCTTGACAGTTATTGAAGGTGTTTACAGTCTTTATTGATTTATTCAATGAAGAGACCTGCTTGACATATAAAAAATCCGGGCACAGTACGTCCAAATGAATTAATGGTTTCCACTAGGGACTGTAAACACAAACTTATTTTGTAAAGAGGAAAACTCAGAGTGATTTGAATTTGAAAAGAACAAAGAATCTCAATCCTCATCGCCAATTGGTGGCGGTCAGTCAGTATTGAGGTTTGAAAATGAATCCATTCATCAGTGGTTTGGAAGGAAAAGTGGTTCTGGTCACAGGTGGTGCTTCGGGCATTGGCCTGGCCAGTGCCCAGGCCCTGGCCGCCAGCGGAGCAAAGGTAGTGTGCGCCGATCTGCAGCAAAGCCAGGATTTGCCGCAGGGCTGCGAATTTCGCAAGCTAGACGTGAGCAGCGAGAAGCTGACCAATGAGTTGGTTGCTTACATGCTGGACCGCTACGGGCAGATTGATGGACTGGTGACTTCGGCTGGCATTTCCCGCGTAGGTGATCTGGAGAGCATGCCCTTGCAGGAGTGGGAGCAGGTACTGCAGGTCAATTTGACGGGGACCATGCTCAGTGCACGTGCTGTGGCCAGCCACATGAAGCAGCGCGGTCGGGGCTCCATCGTCGCCATCGCCAGCATCAACGGCATGCTGGGCAACCCGACCAATCTGGCCTATTGCACTTCCAAGGGGGCGGTGATCCAGATGGTGCGCAGTCTGGCATCGGATCTCGGTCCTTGCGGCGTGCGGGTCAACAGCATCAGCCCCGGCTATATCCATACGCCCATGACCACCATGCTTGATGAACTGCCTGTAGGCCAGGCTTTCGAGGCCATGCATCTACTCAAGCGGGCGGGCAAGCCGCAAGAAGTGGGTAATGCCGTGGCATTTTTGCTTTCCGATATTTCTTCATTTATTACCGGAGTCAATCTTCCCGTGGATGGTGGATTTTCTGCGGCCAAAGTAATTAATATTTAAGGAATTCCAATGAAATATGATGTCATAGTGATTGGTTGCGGAATGTCCGGCATTCTGGCAGGTATTCACCTGAAGAATAGCGGGAAGAAATTCATTATCCTGGAGAAGGCCGGGACATTGGGAGGAACCTGGCGGGATAATACTTATCCAGGCCTGACTTGCGATGTGCCATCGCACGCCTATACCTATTCTTTCGAGCCAAACCCCGAATGGTCTCGGGTGCTGCCGCCCGGAGCCGAGATTCAGCAGTATTTCGAAGGCGTTTTCCAGAAATACGGTATTGCCGATTTTTCGCAGTTCGGCACCGAAATCACGCGTGCCGAATGGACGGGCGATGCCTGGACGCTGCAGGATCAGCATGGCAAGCAATACCAGGGCAAGGTGGTGGTTGCCGCCACAGGTGTGCTGCACCACCCCAACTATCCGCAGCTCAAGGGCCTGGAGGAGTTCGAGGGGAACACGATTCACAGTGCGCGCTGGGATCATTCGGTACCGCTGGACGGTAAAAGGATTGCCGTCATCGGCACCGGATCAACGGGCGTGCAAATTGTCTCGGCACTGGCGTCGCGTGCCAGGGTGCGGCATTTTCAGCGCACGGCCCAATGGATTTTCCCGGTCGAGAATCCGGCTTTCAGCGAAGAGCAGCGTGCCGAATTCCGCAGCAACCGCGATCTGCTGGTTTATCTGCAGCGCGAACCTACTTATGTGGCCAATGTTGAACGCTTTACCGAGGGTGTGCTGGATCCGAATTCGGAACAGATTCAGGAAATTCAGAAAATCTGCCAGGACAACCTGGATGGTTCTGTTGCAGACGCAACCCTGCGTGAAAAACTGCAGCCTCATTACCGGGCTGGTTGCAAACGCCTGATTTACTCGCCCGACTACTACAAGGCGATCCAGCACCCCGATTCCGAGTTGATCACCGAAGCTATTGCCAAGGTCGAGGAAAAGGGAGTGCGTACCAGCGACGGCGTGCTGCATGAGGTGGACATCATCGTCCTGGCCACGGGATTCAAGGCCGACCGCTATGTGCGCCCCATGAATGTGACGGGCCTGAACGGAGCCACGCTGGAGCAGGCCTGGAGCGATGTGCCCACGGCATACAAGTCCATCTCGGTGCCGGGCTTTCCCAACTTTTACTTCATGAACGGGCCGACCTCTCCCGTGGGCAACTTCTCGCTGATCGATACCTCGGAAATGCAGTGGGGGTATATCTCGCAGCTGATAGAGCGTGCTCAGCAGGCCGGCGTGGCAGGGCTTTCGGCCAGGCCCGAAGCTCTGGCTCAGTACGACCAGGAGCGCTTGCAGGCCGCCAAAGGCTCGGTCTTCGGCTCGGGTTGCAATAGCTGGTATCTGGACAGAAACGGTGTGCCCAACACCTGGCCTTGGTCGCAGTCGCGCTTCAGGCAGGAGATGAGTGCGCCGGTGTGGCAGGACTATATCCACCACCAGACCGAAGAGCTTGTGGCCTGAGTGCCGCCTTGCGCCCGTCCTGGTCGGGCGCGCTCCATCAACTTCAAGGAGTCCCAATGCAGATACACCCCGAAATGGCTGCCGTGCTGGAGCAGTTCAAGGATGCTCCGCCCATGGATTTTGTGGCCACTCCGGTGCCCGAAATCCGCAAGCTCATGGATCATATGGCCTTCCCGCCTGCCGACCTGCCCATGCATGAGGTGCGTGAGATCGATATCCCCGGTGGCGACGGCCAGCCGCTCAAGCTGCGCCTGTACCGTCCCGGCACCGCGCAGGCAGCGCCGGTCATGGTCTATTTTCACGGTGGTGGCTGGTGCATAGGCACGCTGGAAACGCATGACAACCTGTGCCGCCACCTGGCGCGCCTGACCGGCATGAATCTTGTGTCGGTCGATTACCGTCTGGCTCCCGAGCATGTCTTTCCCGCCGCGCTGGACGACGCCTATGCAGCCACGCGCTGGGTGGCATCGCATGCGGCCGAGCTGCATTGCGATGCGCGGCAGTTGATGGTGGCGGGCGACAGCGCGGGTGGCAATCTGGCCGTCGCCACCTGCCTGCGCGCAAAAGAAGACGGCTGGAGAGGCATATCCCAGCAACTGCTGTTCTATCCGGTCTGCGATGCGCATATGGATGCGCCATCGCATGCGCTTTATGGGCAGATGCCGTTTCTCACCACCGAAGCCATGGCCGCGATGTGGCATCACTATCACCCTGCCAGGCCTGCACATCCACTGGCCTCCATCATGCAGTACCCCGATCTCGCTGGTTTGCCGGCAGCGGTGCTGGTGACGGCGGAGCTGGACATATTGCGCGACGAAGGAGAGGCCTTTGGCCTGCGCCTGCAGCAGGCTGGCGTACCCGTTTCCAGCCTTCGTGCGAAAGGCATGTTGCATGGGTTTGCCAACTTCAGCACCCTGGTGCCGGCAGTGGCAAAGTTGCTGCAAGAGGCTTGTACAAAGCTGTCTTTTGGCAAGATATCGGCTGTTGGACAAGCCTGATACATGCAACTGTTCATGTATACAGTTATGTGTGGTGGATGCCTCAGTTTTATCCCCGCATCATGTGGACGCTCTTGTGGAAAACTATGCTTTCAAGCCTTGAAACCCGCGCCAGATGGTGATTTGCACGGATTGCCTAAAAAATAGACGATTTGAGCAAAGGGATTGAACCGAGGGTTTTTACCAGTGGTTCTGAGGCTGTAAAAAAGCCCGCCAACCGTTGCCGGTAGCGGGCTTTTTTGTGGGCTCAAACGTGCTCAGGAAAGTTGCTGAGGCGTGGGGCGTGTACGGTAGAACTGCATGGGAGACTCTTTCATTTCCTTGGCATGCTGGTTGAGCACCGATTTCTTCATCTTGCCAACCACATGCATCTCGCAGGGCTTGCAGTCAAAGCGCAGCGTGAGCTTTTCCTTGCCGTTGATCAGCTGCAGCGGCTCTGCCTTGATGGTGCCCTTGACGCCGATCACGCCCTTGGCCTGTTTGGGACACAGGCTCATCGAGAAGCGCACGCAGTGCTTGGTGATCATCAGCGAGACTTCGCCTTCCTCTTCCTTGCTCTCGTAGGCGGCGTCGATGATCTTCACACCATGCTTCACATAGAAGTCATGGGCCTTCTGGTTGTAGACATTGGCCAGATAGGTCAGCGTGTCTTCAGGAAAAGGCACGGGCGGCTCCACGGGCTTGGCGCGGGGCAGACGCACAAAGCCGTCGGCGCGGGCCTGTTCCAATGCGGCAACGGCATCGCGACGCAACTGGTTGAGCACGGAGGCGGGTACAAACCAGGGCTGACTCAGGCTCAGTGAAATATCGTTCACCTCGAAAACCGTCGCGCCAAAGCGTCCCAGTTGCTCGCGCAGCGTGGCTTCTGCCTTGGCTGGGTCGGTGGCGCTCTGGTGCTCATGCGCGATGGCGGCAGCCCCGACAAACCCGTCCTCGTCGGTCAGCGTCAGCGCAAAGCCGGCAGCAGCTTCCTTGAACTCGGCCCATAGACCGATACGGCGCTCGCTGGACTTCTTCTCCAGCGTGCGTACCCAGTCCATATCGCGGTTGCGGTTGATTTCCAGGCCCTTGCGCAGATCCTTGAATTCGGCGATCTCGTTTTTGGGGAAGACGCGCCAGATGCCTTTTTTGGCGCTCACGCATTCAGCACGGTTGATGTGCACGCCCACCAGTTCCTTTTGCAGATCGTAGTAGCACAGACCGTCGCCGTTGTGCAGCTCGGCGGTCTTGTCGCTGGTTTCGATCTCGAACCATTTGTCGCCGACCTGTGTCACCCAGCCGATGGCACGACCCGGTGTCTTGGGCGTGTCGAAGGCGCCGATGTCATCCTTGCGGCCATTGACGAAGTAGTCTGTGAACTCGCGGTTGAAATTCTGGTCCGGATCGGGTTCGAACGAGAAAGTGGTGCGGCCTGACGACGAGCGCGCCAGCGGCTGATCGGAGAACTCGCGCTCCTCGATGATTTCGTCGAGCAGCTTGCGGTAATGGGCCGTGATGTTCTTCACATAGCCCATGTCCTTGTAGCGGCCCTCGATCTTGAAACTGCGCACGCCGGCGTCGATCAGGGCGCGCAGGTTATCGCTCTGGTTGTTGTCCTTCATGGACAGCACGTGCTTTTCATGCGCGATGATGCGGCCGCTGGCGTCCGTTACTTCATAAGGCAGGCGGCAGGCCTGGTTGCAGTCGCCACGGTTGGCGCTGCGTCCGGTATGGGCATGGCTGATGAAGCACTGGCCCGAGTAGGCCACGCACAGCGCGCCATGCACAAAGTATTCGATGGTGGTGCGGCTCGGGTCTGTCGCGGCGCGCACGGCGGCAATCTGTTTCAGATCCAGCTCGCGCGCCAGCACGATCTGCGACAGACCGGCGTCCTGCAGAAAGCGGGCCTTCTCGGGCGTGCGGATATCGGTCTGGGTGGACGCGTGCAGCTGGATGGGTGGCAGATCGAGTTCCAGCAGACCCATGTCCTGGATGATCAGCGCATCGGCGCCGGCGTTGTAGATCTGCCAGGCCATATCGCGTGCGCCCTGCAGCTCATCGTCGCGCAAGATGGTGTTGAGCGTGATGAAGATGCGGCTGCCAAAGCGGTGGGCGTGCTTGATGAGCCGCTCCAGATCGCGGATGTCGTTGCCTGCAGTCGCTCGCGCGCCAAAGGCCGGTCCGCCGATATAGACGGCGTCCGCGCCGTGATTGACGGCTTCGATGCCGATATCGGCGTCGCGCGCCGGGGACAGGAGTTCGAGCTGGTGGGGCAGGAGAGACATAGGGGCAGGATTATCTCAGCAAGCCCCGGTTTCGGCACAGCGGCGGGTAATCGCCTGTATCAATGGCCGCGTGGGCTGAATGTGCGCGGAAATACCACGGGCCCGCTGCGGTCCGCCAGCCGGTAGCCCATGGCGGGGCGGTTCGACACGCCTTCCACATGGCCGGCTTCGACCAGAAAGTTCGCTGCCAGCATGCGGGTGCGAAAGCCGCTTTTGTCCACGCTGCGACCCAGCACGGTTTCATAGACTTGCTGCAACTGGGGCAGGGTGAAGGGCTCGCTCAGCAAAAAAGCGGGCAGCGAGGTGTATTCGACCTTGCTGCGCAGTCTCTCCACCGCCGTCTGCAAGATGCTGCCATGGTCAAACGCCAGTGCAGGCCGGCGCAGCAATTCATCCACTTCGAACCAGGCCACATCGGCCGCATTGGCGCCTTTGGTCAGTTGCAGCTCATGGGCGGGAATCAGCGCAAAGTACACATGGGTGGCCGACCAGCCACGCGGATCACGTGCCGCGCCGCCCCAGCTGCCAAGCTGTTCCAGATAAGGGCTGTCCACACCCGTCTTCTCCTTGAGCTTGCGCGCGGCGCAGGCCTGCAGATCGGCATCGAGATCCACATTCACAAACCCCCCGGGCAAGGCCCAGAGGCCGGGAAATGGATCATCGTCGTGACCTGGGCGTTGCACCAGCAATACATTCAAGCGGCCTTGCGCAATCGTGAAGATCACCACATCCACCGTGGTGTAGGGGCGAGGAAAGTCCGGCGCTGGCTTGGAGTGACGCTGTGTAACGCTCATAAATCAGGCTTGACGGGATGAATGATGGGTTGTATTGTACAACTTGCATAAGTTGTTCAATGCAACTTATATCCTGTAGCTGGAGCCCGTTCCAAGCATGCAGACGCATGCCGACAAAGCCGGGCCTGGGTTTGCGACCAGGCTGTGGCACCGTGGAAAGTACGCCAAGGTCGGGCGCTGGGCAGCGCTAGAGCCTGTCATGAGCCAGGTCGACAGCTTCAAACAAAGAGAACAAGAAAATGAAAAATCAAAACACCACCGCACGCAGCAAGTTCCTCAGCCTGGTGCTGAGACACAGTCCCGAGACCATAGGCCTCAAGCTCGACGATGCGGGTTGGGCTCAGACCGATGAACTGCTGGCCTGTCTGGCGCGCTCCGGCCGACCCACCAGTCTGGAGGATTTGCAGACCATGGTGGCTGACAACAACAAGCAGCGCTATTCCTTCAGCGCAGATGGCAAGCGCATACGCGCCAATCAGGGCCATTCCATCAAGGTCGAACTGGGTCTTGAGGCAAGGCGCCCTCCGGCAGTGCTCTACCACGGCACGGCCACGCGTTTTCTGGATGCGATCTTTCATGAGGGCCTGAACCGGCAGTCACGCCATCATGTCCACTTGTCCGAAAGCCAGGCAGTGGCTGCTCAGGTCGGCAGTCGTCACGGCAAGCTGGCCTTGCTGCAGGTGGACGCCGCGCGTATGCAGGGCGAGGGCCATGTGTTCTATCGCTCCGACAACGGCGTGTGGCTGACCGATGTCGTCCCGGCCCGGTATCTGCTGAAGCTGCCGTCATGAAAGTTTCAAAAATCATAGCTATCGACGCCGATGGCGTGCTGCTGGACTACAACCTCGCCTATGCCTCAGCCTGGGAGAGGGTATTTGGCGAGCGGCCTGTGTTGAAGCAGCCTGACGCCTACTGGGCCATGGAGCGATGGGGTGTCGCCAGCTTGCAGGGCGAGGCTCTGAACCGTTTCCGCACCAGCCTTGATGCGCAGTTCTGGTCAAGTATTCCCGCGATTGCAGGTGCGCTCCAGGCTTGTGAGCAGCTGTGCGCTGCGGGGTATGAGCTGGTCTGTGTGTCGGCGATCCAGCCGCAGTTCGCCGAGGCTCGGCAGACCAATCTGCGCAAGCTGGGCTTTCCCATATCGCGTGTGATCGCCACCAGCAGCCGTACTGATCCAGGCCTCAGCCCCAAGGCTCAAGCCCTGGCCCAGTTGCAGCCCCTGGCATTTGTCGATGACTTTCTGCCGTATTTCGAAGGCGTGGGCGAGCGGATTCACAAGGCACTGGTGCTGCGCGAGCAAGGCGGGTCGCCCAATACCGGGCCGGGTCTGCAGGCTATTGACTCCACTCACGCCACGCTGGCGGGCTTTTCCCGTTGGTGGCTGAACCATTATCAAGAAGAACAGACATGAACCGAGATTACGAAATTCGATCCGTACCCGATCTGGTGGCCCAGCTCGATCAAGGCTACCGCCCCAAATACCTTTGCTTCTGGGGCCATCAACCCGAAAAGAATGGCTCAGCGGGAAAAGGCTGCCTGAGCCAGTGGTTTCCTGCTCCATTCACCGTCGAAGGAGACCGCTTTGCTACGGCAGAGCATTTCATGATGGCAGCCAAGGCGCGGCTGTTCGGGGATGAAGAGGCGCGCGCTCAGGTGCTGACTTCGCCGTCTCCGGCCAGTGCCAAGCAGATAGGGCGCAGCGTGCGCAATTTTGACGAGGCACGCTGGAAGGCGGAGTGCTTCGATATCGTGGTGCGCGCCAGTGTGGCCAAGTTCTCGCAGAACCCGGCCATGGGGGCGTTTCTGCTGAGAACTGGTGAGCGTGTACTGGTCGAGGCCAGTCCGCGCGACCGCATCTGGGGCATCGGCATGGGCGCGGCCAATCCCGACGCCGAGCAGCCGCGCAAATGGCGCGGACAGAACCTGCTGGGTTTTGCGCTGATGGCCGCGCGTGCGCAGCTGAGGGCCGGACAATGAACACGCTGGACCGTTTTGAAGGCGCTCTACTGGGCCTGGCCTGCGGCGATGCCGTGGGCACGACGCTGGAGTTCCGGGCGCGCGGCAGCTTTGCGCCGCTGACCGATATGGTGGGGGGCGGGCCGTTTTCACTGAGGGCCGGACAATGGACGGATGACACATCCATGGCTTTGTGCCTGGCCGAGAGCCTGGTCGTCAAGGGAGGTTGCGACCCCGGGGACCAAATTACGCGCTACGCCAACTGGTATCAGTGGGGTTACTGGAGCTCCACCGGTCACTGCTTTGATATCGGCACGGCAACGCGCGAGGCGATACAGCACTATCTGCGCACCGGCAATGCGCTGGCGGGAAGTGAAGATGCGCGCAGCGCTGGCAATGGCTCGCTGATGCGGCTGGCTCCGGTGGCCATGGCGTATGCCCATGACGAGCAAGAGGTGCAGGAGATGGCGGCGCTGAGCTCCCGCACCACACATGCCGCTGCGGAGTGCCTGGATGCCTGCCGTCTGTTTGCCGTGACATTGAGCCGCGCCCTGCTGGGCGCCAACAAGGCGCAGGTACTGGATCTTGCCGCGCTGCCGTTTGGCAGCCCACGCATTGCCGAGATTGCACAAGGCAGCTGGCGCGGCAAAAGCCGCGAGCAGATCCAGAGTTCGGGCTATGTGGTGCACAGTCTGGAAGCAGCTTTGTGGTGTTTTGACAGGCTTGAGAGCTTTGAAGCCGTCGTTCTGGAGGCGGCCAATCTGGGTGACGATGCCGACACCACAGCGGCCATTGCCGGCCAGATCGCGGGGGCGTTCTGGGGGCGCAGCGGCATTCCTGCGCACTGGCTGGAAAGACTGCATCAGCAGGCTGATATTCGCGCGCTGGCGCAATCGATTTATGCGCTGAATCAGGTGCTGGCCCGATAGATTGCGCGTGGCCATGCTCCCCATTGCGGGACCTGCTCACACCGTGCAGGCGGGTCACAGATCCTTGATTGTTACCGCGGAGGTCGCGAAAGCCGTACCGGGCCTGCACGGTCTGCGGGTGCCTGTGGCCGTGGTGAACTTGCCGGCCTTCAAAAAAAGGCTTTCCCTGCAGCCAGGAAAGTCCGGCCAAGCGTGCACCATCCCTGTCAACGCGGCACAATCAAGGCCGCTGAGTCGGCGACGGTGCGAGAGCCAGGTCGGCAGCTTCAGCCGAAATCCGAAATATCCCCAGCAGCCGGAGTCTGTGCTCAACGCAGGAAGAGTCGGGCCTGCTCGGGCTTGCTAGCAATTGCTCCAATGGAGTTCTGGTCCCTAGACTCCAAGGTTTGCCCCTTCGCTTGCACATCGAGCTGGTATCGCAGGCTTTGCCGCTACGCTTGAGGCTTTGGCCTGGCGTAGGCTTGCGTGCCACAGCCTTCCGCTTCATCAAGGAGAAAGCATGTCCATGACTGATCGCTCGGTCCAGAGCCGCTGTGTTCGCACCTCGTCTGCCCTGAGCCTGGCCCTGGTCGCCGCATCCCTGTCGTCCGCTTACGCGGCGGATGCGGAAAAGCCTCTGGTGGTGCGCATTGCCCATGGCGGCCCGGTCTCCGGTCCTATCGCAGCCCTGGGCAAGGATGAGGAGAACGGCGTGCGCATGGCGATTGACGAGCTCAACGCCCGCAAGCTGCAACTGGGCGGCCGTCCCGTGCACTGGAAGCTGGAGGCCGGTGACGATGTGGGCGACCCCGGCCAGGCCACGGCGCTGGCACGCCGCTTCTGCGACAGGAAGGTGGCGGCCGTGGTGGGGCATCTTCAGTCGGGCACGACCTTACCGGCTGCCAAGATCTACAACGACTGTGGCATTCCCAATATCACCCCCGCAGCCACCAACCCCGCGATTACCGAGGCAGGCTATGACGACACCTTCCGCGTCATCGCCAATGACCGGGCCATGGTCAATGCTCTGCTGGACTATGCCGTCAAGCACCAGGGCGTCAAACGCATCGCGATCGTGGACGATCGCACGGCCTATGGGCAGGGCATCGTCAAGCTGTTTGAAGCCGCTGCGGCCGAGCGCGATGTGCAGATTGTCGACAAGCAGTACACCAGCGACAAGGCCACGCAGTTTTCGTCCATTCTCACGGCCATCAAAGGCCGCAAGCCCGATGCGATCTTCTTCGGCGGGCTCGATGCGCAGGCCGGTCTCATGCTGCGTCAGATGTCGCAGCTGGCCATGAATCAGGTGAAATTCCTGGGCGGTGATGCGCAATGTTCGGAGCGCCTGCCTGCCATGGCCGACAAGGTGCCGGCGCTCAAGAACGTGGTTTGCGTGATGAGCGGTAGCTCCCTGGGCAATATGCCCGGCGGTCTGCTCTGGAAGCAGAAATACGACCAGCATTTTCCCGGCCAGTATCAGGTTTACAGCCCTTACGCTTATGACGCGACCATGGTGCTGGCCAAGGCCATGCTGAGTGCCGATTCAGCCCAGGCCGAGGCCTATTTGCCCCGCTTGCGCCAGACGCGCTACGAAGGGGTGACGGGCACGATTGCCTTTGATTCGCAGGGCGAGTTGCAAAGCCCACGGGTCACGCTCTACGGCTATGACTCTGGCGAGCGCAAGGAACTGGTGATCAGCGGTCATTGAGCGGTATCGGTGTTTCTTGAAGGAATATCTGCCAAGCCTTTGTCTGTCAGGCACATATAGCTATGGATTCTGATGCTTCCGTGCACGAACACTTCATGCGCCAGGCGCTGGAGCAGGCGCGCCGCGCCGCTGCCTGTGGCGAGGTGCCGGTGGGGGCCGTGGTCGTCAAGGACGGGCAGGTCATAGGCCGCGGTCATAACAGTCCGCTCTCTGCCCAGGACCCCACGGCCCATGCCGAGGTGCTGGCCCTGCGCGAAGCAGCTAGGACTCTGGGCAATTACCGGCTTGAGGGCTGCACGCTGTATGTGACGCTGGAGCCCTGCACCATGTGCAGCGGCGCCATGCTGCATGCGCGTGTGGATGCCGTGGTCTATGGCGCGGCCGAACCCAGGACCGGCGCCGCCGGTTCGGTGCTCGATGTCTTCGGCTACCCCGCCATCAATCACCAAACGCGGGTGCTGCGTGGCGTGCTGGCCGCGCAATGCTCGGCGCTGATGGCAGAGTTCTTCCAGCAGCGACGCCAGGAAAAAAAGGCGCAGCAGCCGCATCCGCTCAGGGACTGGGCGCTGCGCAATGCCGATGAGGCGTTTGCCGACCTGCCCGCCTGGCCCTGGCGGCCGCAGTGGCGCAGCGACCTGCCGGCGCTGCAGGGCCTGCGTCTGGCGGTGGTCGATGAAGGGCCAGAGGATGCAGCACTGACCTGGCTGTGCCTGCATGGCAGCCCAGGCTGGGGCTATGGCTTCCGGCATCTGCTGCCCGATTTGCTGGCCGCCGGTCATCGTGTGGTGGTGCCCGATCTGCCAGGGTTCGGGCGCAGCGACCAACCCAAGAAAGACAAACGGCACAGCGCGCAGTGGCATTTGCAGGTTATCGCCGAGCTGATCGAAGCGCTCAACCTGCGGTGGCTGGTCCTGGTCGGGCAGGGCGATGGCGGCCGCCTGGGTCTGGCTGCAGCGCAAGCCCTGTCAGAGCGCTTTGCCGGCGCGTGGCTGATCGATACCTGGCCGCTGAATGCGCAGCCAGAGCCGCGTCGGCAATGGTTTGAGCAGGCAGCGCGCAAGCCCGGCTGGGATGTGGCCAGGGCCATGGCCGAATTGGAAGGGCGCAGCAATGCCGAAGAGGACCGCGCCTGGAATGCACCGTTTGCGCAGCCCGGCCATCGGGCCGCGCTCAAGGCCTGGCCGCGTCTGCAGACCGAGCTGGCTGCGCCGCCCGCCGATCTGCTGCAGCAATGGGCGCAGGCCGGCAGGCTGTGGCTGCAGCCCGCAGCCACGCAGCAGCCCGTGTCTGCTGCGCAATGGCAGGCAGCCTGGCTGCAGGCCGTTCCGCAACTGGCGGTGCAGGCCGGGGTCTGGCGGCAAACCCGGCCTGGCGCTCCGGTTCCTGCAGCACAGCAGGGCGGTGGTGCAGCGGCTGTGGAATACTTTGCGCCGTAGCCCGATCGGTCAGACCGGCGGAGCAAGAATTTGAACTAGGACTTACGCAAACAAGAATGCAACAAGGGCTCGCCTTCTGAGGCAGTCGCCCGGCCTGAACCTGTTTTGCGGAAGTCGTATGAACTTCTGAATCTGCGGATTCACCCACTTTTCACGGAGCATGCGGCCGATGGCCGCATGAAAAGGCTTTGGCAACCTCGCGCAAATCCCCTGGATCCACTACAGCGCCCCAGCAGCAAGATCCCCACCACGCCCACTCGCACGGGCAGGAGCCGGACTACCAGGCTCATGTGCATGACGAGCACTGCAGCCATGAGCACGGTCACCACGATCATCACGACCATGTGCACAGCGCCGATGGCAGCTGCTGCGGCCATGATCACAGCCATGGCGGCAAGCATGTCTATATCTATTCGCCCTCGGGGGCGGTGCGCGACAAGGCAGCCTTCAAACGCGGCATCAAGCAGCTGGAGGCCCTGGGCCACGAGGTGGAGGTCGATGCCGATGCGCTGGCCAGCAGCCAGCGCTTTGCGGGTGACGACGCCACCCGTCTGGCTGCTATCCACCGTGCAGCGGCCAGCGGAGCCGACGTGGCGCTGATTTCGCGCGGCGGCTACGGTCTCACGCGCATTCTGCCGGGCATCAAGTACAAGACCGTGGCCAAGGCGATTGCGGGCGGCACCAAGTTTGTCGGCCTGAGCGACTTCACGGCTTTTCAGCTGGCCATGCTGGCACAGACCGGTTCGGTCACCTGGGCGGGTCCCGCGCTCAACGCCGACTTCGGTGTGGACAGCAAAAAGACCGGCGAGCCCGTGGACGACATCATGCTGGACTGCTTCGAGGACCTGCTCAGCGGCCAGGGCGAGGGCGCGGGCTGGCAGATGCCCAGGATTGGCGAGCTGCCCAATGGCAAGCCGCAACTCAAGGACTTCTATGTTCCTGGCGGGGCCACCTTGTGGGGCGGCAACCTGGCGGTGCTGGTGTCCTTGCTGGGCACGCCTTACTTCCCGCAGGTCGACGGCGGCATTCTGTTCATCGAAGACGTGGGAGAGCACCCCTACAAGATCGAGCGCATGCTGACCCAGCTGCTGCTGGCGGGCGTGCTGCAAAAGCAAAAAGCCATCATCTTTGGCCAGTTCACCGACTTCAAACTCACCACCCACGACAAGGGCTTCAAGCTGCAGACCGTTGTCGACTGGCTGCGCATGCAGCTCAAGCGCCCCGTGCTGCAAGGCCTGCCCTTCGGCCATGTGCCCACCAAGGTGCTGCTGCCCGTGGGCGCGCAGGTATCGCTGTCTGTGGAAGGGCGGGATGCGCTGATCTACTGGGGACATGTCTGACGGCAGACTGCCGCTGAGGTTGAGCCGCCAGCATGGCTTGCGCCTCGTGTCTGTGCCTAAGATGATTCAGTTTTAATAGCTGTTAACGTAGACTGAATATAGGCTGAGTGCCAATCTGGTTTGTATTTTTGAGATCGGGAAGGACGCACGCATGGGCAAGGCTGCACTGCCGTGGACCGAGGAAATGCTGGCCCTGCTGGGCCAGGAAAAAGACGCCGTGCTGGCCGAGCGCTGGGGCACATCGGCCAAGACGGTCAACCTCAAGCGCAATGCGCTGGGCATTCCCGCCTTCGGGCATTTCCAGTGGACGCAGCCAGCGCTGGCTCTGCTGGGCCGGGAGGCCGATGCCGAGGTGGCGAAGCAGCTGGGCATCAGCAAGGCCAGCGTGGTGGCCAAGCGCACCGAGCTCGGTATTGACTCGATGACAGGAGCTGCTGCCAGCAGCGCTTTCGACTGGAGCGACGAGGCCGTGGCCTTGCTTGGCACCGCATCCGACGCCAAGATTGCCGAACAACTGGGCCTGAGCCGCCTCACGGTCTACAACGCTCGCATCGCCAGAGGGATTGCTGCTGCAGGCCGGGGGGCAGCGGGCAAGAGCCGCGAACCATGAACCGTGCTGGCGCGCCAGCGACCGAGCTTGGGCCGACCCGGCCGCGGACTCTGCTGCGCGCGGTACTGCTGGGCTGGCTGTGGCTGGCGGCCCTGGCCGGCTTTTCTCATCTGCTGACGCGCCTGCCGCCCTGGGGCTGGCTGCTCGCAGTCCTGCTGCTGGTGCTGTTGCCAGCCTGGGGACATTGGCTGCTCCTGATGCTGCGCAAAAAGCTGCTGCGCTTGCAGTTCGCGCCGCAGGGGCATATCGGTCGCTGGCTCGGCGGCGGTTGGTGGCCGGCCTGCAAGGCATTGACACTGGCCTTGCTGTTGTGCACCAGCTCACTCTGGCAGGCCTGGTTTCTGGCGCCCTGGGAATGGGCGCTGCTGGCGCTGGCCCCCTTGCTTCATGCCTTGCTGGCCTGTGGCATGCAGGCGGGCCTGAAGCGAGAGTTTTCATCGCCAGCCTTTGCCTGGGCCTTCACCCAGCGCGCTGCCACCTGGCTGCTGCTGGTGCTTCTGGGCGGTGGCTGGCTCTATGGCATGGCCAGTCAGCAGGATATGGGACGGGCGCTGGCGGCCGGTATGGAGCCTGAAGCGCTGAATCTTGCTCTGGCCCAGATTCATGCTGCGCCCTCGGGGCTGGTGCGCTGGGGGCTGGATGCCCTGCTGGCAGTGCAGCTGGCGAGTGGCGCCATGGCCGACCTGCCCCAGTTGCCCGTGCTGCGCCTGTTGCTGCTGGCGCTGTTCGGCCCGGTAGGCGTGCTGCTGTGCCTGGGGCGCGCCATACAGGGGGCATCGGCTTCCTCGGCCCTGCTGCTGCAGGCCAGGCCTTCGGGGGCAGTGCGCAATGCCGCGCCTTCGCCGGCCGCGCCTTTGCCTGCCGCGCCTTTGCTGGCCCTGGTTGCCGTGCTGGTGCTGGGCATTCTGGTGCAGACCACGGCCGCCCTTGACGGCCTGGCGCGTGCGCAGGAGAGCCCGCTGGCGCTCAAGCGCCTGCCCGAGTGCGAGCGCATCGGGCAGCAGCTCTACAGCCTCGGCACGCTGGACGCCACACGCCAGCAGGTTCTGCAACTGCTGGGCCGGGCCCAGGCCGGACAGGCCCTGTGCCAGAGCATCCCGCAGATGAACCAGCAACTGGATGCCGCCGTCGAGCGCTATCTGGACTGGTATTTCAGTCTGGGGGCGGAGTGGGGCCGCATCCTCAGTCTGCTCACGGGCGATGTGAGTCAGTTTCTGCAGAACAAGCTCAGCGAAACCCTGGGAGCCACGCCAGGGCTGGAGGGCTGGGTGCAGACCCTGCAAAAACAGGCGCTGACCAGCGGCGCTGCTCTGGCCGAGGGCCAGCAGCGCATCGAGCAAACCCTGGCGCGTCATCATCTGGCCCTGAGTCCCGAGCAATGTCTGGTGCGTGCCGAGGTTGCCAGCCTGCCTGCGCTGGAGCTGCTGGGCGATGCACGCCAGCGTCTGACGGCCAGTGCCCTGGTGGGCACGGGGGGCGGTGCTTTTGCCGCGGCCGTCGCGGGCAAAGCCATGGCCAAGGCCTCGATGAAGGCCGCCAGCAAGGTGCTGGCCAAGGCGGCTGCCAAGCAGGGTCTGGGCAAGGCCGGGGCAGCGGTAGCCGGTGCGGCTGTGGGCTCTGTCGTTCCCGGTGTCGGCACGGCAGTGGGGGCGGTGGCGGGAGCGGTCGCCGGTGTGGTGCTGGGCGTGGGGATTGACTGGGCGGCACTTTATGCCGAAGAACTGCTGACACGCGATGCCATGCGCGCCGATCTGCGTGTCGCGCTGGGCGAGCAGATGCAGAGCCTGAGCCGGGCCATGGGCTGCCAGTAAGCGAATCAGTCGCGTTTCAGCAAGTCCGTACAGAGCGGCGGCAAGAGCTGAGGAAAACCTGTGCTGCGGGTGCTGTCTAGGGCTGCATTCCCGCGAGCGCAGGCGTACAGTGAAGTTTCGCTGCAGGAGTTGCATATGCTCAATTACTCCCTCATGAAACCCGAAGGCATCTTGCTGCTGGAGCCCCATGGGCCCCTGACCGAGCAGGATTTTGACGGCGTCAGCCAGGATGTGGACGAATTCCTGGCCGAGCATCCCAAACTGCATGGGGTGATGATTCAGTCCAAGGACTTTCCAGGCTGGGAAAACTGGGCCGGCTTCAGCGCCCATATGGGCTTTGTCAGAGATCATCGCCATCAGGTGGAGCAGATCGCTCTGGTGACCGACAGTCATCTGGCGGGCATGGCCGAGTTCGTCGGCAGGCATATCACGCATGCCGAGGTCAGGCATTTCCCCTTTACCGAAGATGCCATGGCCATGCAGTGGCTGCATGCGGCCTGAGTCGTCTGTCTGAACCCGCCCGGCAACTCTGCCGCCGAGCTGCGACAGAGTTGCCTGGATCCGCCTAGCCCTGTTTTCGGTGACCGGTCGTCGCGGTCGCCGCGGCTGCCGCCTGCTGCGGGGCCTGTGCGTAGCGCTTGAACTCCATGGTGTAGGTGGCGCGGCCCTGAGTCATGGAGCGCAGATGCGTGGCATAGCCGAACATTTCCGATAGCGGCACCTCGGCCCTGATGGTCTTGCCGTCGCCTGCGATATCGTCCATGCCCTGCACGGCGCCGCGGCGCGAGGACAGATTGCCCATCACGGCGCCTGCGTATTCCTCGGGCGTCTCCACCTCGACGGCCATGATGGGCTCCAGGATCACCGGGTCGGCTTTCTTGCAGGCTTCCTTGAAGCCCAGGATGGCGGCCATGCGAAAGGCCTGCTCCGAGGAGTCCACCTCGTGGTAGGAGCCGAAGATCAGCCGCACCCGCACATCGACCACCGGGTAGCCGGCCAGAACGCCCGAGTTCATGGCTTCGCGCAGGCCTTTTTCCACGGCGGGGATGAACTCGCGCGGAATCACGCCACCCTTGATTTCATCGACAAATTCAAAGCCCTTGCCCGATTCCAGCGGCTCCACGCTCAGCACCACATGGCCGTACTGGCCCTTGCCACCGGACTGGCGAACGAACTTGCCGTCCACATCGCTGACTGTTTTGCGAATGGTTTCGCGGTAGGCCACCTGGGGCTTGCCCACATTGGCGGCCACATTGAATTCACGTTTCATGCGGTCGACGATGATTTCCAGGTGCAACTCGCCCATGCCGGCAATGATGGTCTGGCCCGATTCCTCGTCGGTGCTGACTCTGAAGGACGGGTCTTCGGCCGCGAGGCGCGCCAGTGCCAGGCCCATTTTTTCCTGGTCGGCCTTGCTCCTGGGCTCCACCGCCTGGGCGATCACGGGTTCGGGGAAGGAGATTTTTTCGAGCACGATGGGCGCTTGCGGATCGCACAGCGTCTCGCCCGTGCTCACGTCCTTGAGGCCCACGCAGGCCGCAATGTCGCCGGCGCGGATTTCGTCGATCTCCTGGCGTGCGTTGGCATGCATCTGCACGATGCGGCCTATGCGCTCCTTTTTACCGCGGGTCGGGTTGTAGACCAGATCGCCCTTGGCCAATACGCCCGAGTAAACGCGTACAAAGGTCAACTGGCCCACGAAGGGGTCGGTCATGAGCTTGAAGGCCAGGGCGGCGAATCTTTCGTCATCGCTGGCATGGCGTATCAGCGTGGTGCTGGCGCTGTCGTCCTCGCTATGACCCTCGATGGCAGGAACATCGAGCGGCGAGGGCATGAGCTCGACAATCGCGTCGAGCAGGCGCTGCACGCCCCGGTTCTTGAAGGCCGAGCCGCAGAGCATGGGCTGAATTTCGGTGGCGATGGTGCGCAGGCGCAGGCCGGTGATGATGTCCTCGGCACCGAGGTCGCCGCTGTCCAGGTATTTCTCGGTCAGGGCTTCATTGGCCTCGGCAGCGGCTTCCACCATCTTCTGGCGCCATTCCTGTGCGCTGGCCAGAAGTGCAGCGGGGATCTCCTGGTACTCGAACTTCACCCCCTGCGACTCGTCGTCCCAGAAGATGGCTTTCATCTTGATGAGGTCGACCAGACCATGAAAATCGGCTTCGGCTCCGATGGGGATGACGATGGGAACCGGGTGGGCTTTGAGGCGGTCCACCATCATCTGGCGCACACGAAAGAAATCGGCGCCCACGCGGTCCATCTTGTTGACGAAGGCCAGGCGCGGCACCTTGTACTTGTTGGCCTGGCGCCAGACGGTCTCCGACTGTGGCTGCACGCCGCCCACGGAGTCGTAGACCATGACTGCGCCGTCGAGAACGCGCATGGAACGCTCGACCTCGATGGTGAAGTCCACGTGGCCGGGTGTGTCGATGATATTGATGCGATGGGCCGGGAAGTTGTGCTCCATGCCCGACCAGAAGGCCGTGGTGGCCGCCGAGGTGATGGTGATGCCGCGTTCCTGCTCCTGCTCCATCCAGTCCATGGTGGCAGCGCCGTCATGGACTTCGCCCAGCTTGTGGTTGACCCCGGTATAGAACAGTATGCGCTCGGTGGTGGTGGTCTTGCCGGCATCGATATGCGCGGAGATGCCGATATTGCGATAGCGTTCTATGGGCGTGTGGCGAGCCATGATGACCTCCCTGAAACACAGTTCTGAAACTGAAGCGCCGGCACCATGTTGCGGAGCCGGCAAGCAGAGGAAACGCATCGGAAATACTAGAGAGATGGCTACAAACTCACTGCCAGAGTGGGTATGGCTCGCGGCATAAAACACAAGCAGCAGGCCAGGGCGCAAGGCCTGGAGCCTGGCGGGCACCCGGCTTTCCCTTCATTCAAGAACAAGGACTTGTGAACATGACAGAGCAGAGCATTCAGATCGCAGCCCACAAAATGGTCTACATCCTGGTGGTGGAGCAAAGCCTGCGTGCCGGCGAAGGAATGAGCGAGAAAGCGCTTGCTGCCGACCTGCAAAAGCATGGCATCTTCGACGGCGAGCGTCAGTCCGCGCTGGACTGGGCCGTCACCAGGGGCTGGCTGCAAAAAGCAGGCGGCGAGGTACGCTTGACCGAAGCCGGTTTTGACATGAATTTCACGCAGTAGCGGCAGGCGTCGGGCAGCAGCCGCCGCCCCGGCGTCTATTCCAGATAGACGCCTTTTTCCTTCTTGCGTGCCCGCATGCCGGTGCGCAGGAACAGTTCGCTGCCGCCCTGCACGGCCAGGGGCTGACTGGGCTTGCCGGCTGCTTTGGCCAGATGGGCATCGGCGCGCGCATTCCAGTGCTCCAGCAGATCCTGCAGGGCAAGGCGCTCTGTTTCGGTCAACTGCGGATGCTGCTCCAGGAAATTCTGCAGATACTGGCGCGCATCCTGCTCCAGCTGCTCGCGCGTGGTGGCCAGCGAGATATAGCTGATGTCATCGTCGCGCCCGCTGGTATGCGTGCCCAGCAGATAGCAGCCGATATAGTCGCCCCGGGTCTGACCCACGGCGGGGTCCTGGCTGAGTTTCTTGAACAGACTGAAGGGCCACATGCGTTGAATTCCTTGGGACTGACGCGAACAGGGAAGCACGACAGGCATGGAGCGCCATGCCTGATCCGAATCTGCGTAAGTCGTTTTACTAAGAACGTGTTTACGATCTCTACGCAGCCGCGTTGGAGCGCAATCGGGATGAGTTCGAAGCGATGGCTCGCCGCTTGCACCGGGGTGCAAGCAAGAGACAGCGCGCAGTAAATCGCCCGATTTCGCTCCAACCCTTCGGGACAGTGTCTTTGCGGACGCCCGGTCAGGGGCGGTCTGCGGCGTTGCCTCGCCGGCCGCGCAAATCCTCGCAATAGCAGAGCTATTGCTGCGGTATCGCGCGCGGGGGGGCGCCCCCTAGCATTCCATCCCGCAAAGCCACTGTCGCGGCGCGAGGAGATCGTAAACACGTTCTACGGGCCGTGGCCCAAACAGGTATTGTCGCCCATGGCTGGACGCGATCAGCATGTGGATGTTGCGCACCGGACGCATGACAAGAGGCGATATGGGAGACATCACTTCGGCGGCAGAACCCTCTGCCGGTCCCTGGCTCAGGCGCACACTGCATCTGGCGGCTGCGGCCACCGGGCTGGTTTTGCTGGCAGGGGCCGCGTTGGCGGTCTATGGCATGCGGGCCCAGCCGCGCATGGATGGCAAGCTGGTCCTCGCCGGGCTTGAGCGCAGCGTGTGGGTCAGGCGCGACGAGTCCGATATCACGCATATCAGCGCCCGGTCGCCGCAGGATGTCTGGCGGGCCCTGGGCTTTGTCCATGCGCAGGAGCGCGGCTGGCAGCTGGAGTTCAACCGTCGTCTCATGCAGGGGCAGCTGTCGGAGATTCTGGGGCCGGCCACGCTGGAGCTGGACAAGCTGATGCGTGCTCTCGATATTCATGGCGCGGCGCGTCGCCAGTACGCGGCGCTGCCGCACTCGGTGCAGGAGGCCTTGCAGGCCTATAGCCAGGGTATCGCCGCCTTTTATGCCAGGCCTTCGCAGGCTGCAGCGCCGGAGTTCCTGCTGCTGGGCACCAGGGCCGGAGCAGGAGGGCCATCGACCTGGGAGCCTGAAGACACCGTGGGCTGGGCGTTGATGATGGCGCTGGATCTGGGTGGCAACTGGGGCAACGAGTTCGCACGGCTGAATCTGCTGCAGGTCCTGAGCACCGAGCAGCTGTGGCAGCTGATGCCTGCCTATCCGGGCGAGCAGCCCGCGACGGCCGTTGATCTAGCCCAGCTTTACCGCCAGTTGGGCGTGTACCGCGAGGCCGATGCGTCGCAGAAGCTCTCTGTCCCGGTGCAGCAGATTGAATCTGCCCTACAGCAATGGGCGGCCTCCATGGCGAGGGACATTGGCAGCAACGACGGACTGGGCAGCAATAACTGGGTGGTGGCCGGCAGCAAGACCCGAAGCGGCAAGCCCTTGCTGGCCAACGACCCGCATCTGGGGCTGAGCGCTCCGGCCATCTGGTACTTCGCGCGTCTTCAGTCGCCAGAGGGCCGGGCCGGTGACGGCAGTGCCCTGAGCGCGCTGGATGTGACAGGGGCCACCTTGCCCGGCATGCCCTTCGTGGTGCTGGGCCGTACGGCTCAGGTGGCCTGGGGCTTTACCAACACCAACCCCGATGTGCAGGATCTGTATCTGGAACAGATCAACCCGGCCGATGCCAGCCAGTACCGCACGCCCTTGGGCTGGGAAAAGTTTGTCGTGCGCGAGGAAGTCTTCAAGGTCAAGGGACAGAGCGATGTCAGGGTGACGCTGCGCAGCACGCGCCACGGCCCGGTGATCAGCGACGCGCAGCAGCAATACGGCAAGGTCATCAATACCGATCGCTATGCGCTGGCCCTGCGCTGGGCGGCGCTGGACACGGACAACCGCACGGTGGAGGCCGGTATCAGGGCCAACGGGGCGCAGACTGTGTCCGAATTGTTCGAGGCATTTTCCATCTACCACTCGCCCATGCAAAGCATTGTGGCGGCCGATGTGCAGGGACATATCGGCTTCAAGGCCGCAGGCAGGGTGCCTGTGCGTGCGCCGGGCAATGACTTGCGCGGCGTGGCGCCGGCGCCGGGCTGGGATGCGCGGTATGACTGGCAGGGCTGGCTGGGATACGATCAGACGCCGCAGGACGATGGCGGCACGCGCGGCTTTGTGGCCACGGCCAACCAGCGCGTGACGGATGCCGGCTATGCGCATTTTCTGACCCAGGACTGGAGCCTGCCTTATCGCCACCAGCGCATAGAGCAGCTGCTGGCGGCAGGCCGCCAGCATGACGTGGCCAGCATGGCGGCGATTCAGAACGATGTGCAGTCCCTGGCCACCCGGGCCTTGCTGCCCGTGCTGCGCAAGGCGCAATCGAGCCACGCCCTGGCAGAGCAGGCGCAGCAACTGCTGGCGGGCTTTGAGGGGCAGATGGAGCGGGACAGGCCCGAGCCGCTGATCTTCTCGGTATGGGTCGACGAGCTGACGCGCGGCCTGGTGATTCCGCGCATTGGCGAGCAGCGCTTTGCCATGAGCTACGGCAAGCGTGACTTCCGTGCCGGGCTGGAGGGAATGCTGGCGCGCAATGACGCCTGGTGGTGCGCGCCGCTGAGCTGCGAGCAACAGGCCGGACAGGCGCTGACCCGCACGCTGGACAAGCTGCAGTCGGCCTACGGCAATGATCCGCGCCAATGGCGCTGGGGCGCTGCGCACCCGGCGCTCAGCGCGCACAAGCCGCTGGGCTCGGTGGCGGCACTGGCGGGGGTCTTCAATGTGAGTGTGGCCTCGGGCGGCGACACCTATAGCGTCAATGTCGGGCAGTACAACGCCAACCCGCCGCCCTCCGATGCCAAAGGTCCGCTGGGAGGGCGCTTTGTCAGCCGCCATGCGCCCTCGCTGCGCGCCATCTACGACCTCAGCGATCCGGAGTCCTCGCAGTTCATCTACCAGACCGGGCAGAGCGGGCTGGCGCTGTCGGGCCGCTATGCCGACATGAGTGCGGAATGGGCCGACGGCCGCTATCGCCCGCTGCGGATGCAGCCCGGGCGCTGGCGCCATGTGCTGGAGCTGCAGGCGCGGTGATCCAGAGTTTGCTATTGTTAAATGAGCTAATGGCGCATGTATTCAATTGATTTAAGAGGTAAATAGATCTGAAATCATTTAATAACATGCGCCAAAAGCTCTTTTTTATATAGCAATCGGTCAGCGCAGAAACTCTTCGATCAGCCTGGCCACGGCCTCGGGCTGGTCGTGGTGCAGCATATGGCCGGCGTCTTGCACGCGGGCGATCTCGCATTGCGGGATGTGGCGAATGCGCTCGTGGTACTGCTCCAGCGTGTAACGGCCCTGGTGCCAATGGCCCAGGCTGTCGTCCGATGCTTCAACCGACAGGGTAGGCGCGCTGATGGCAGCCAGGCAGGCCAGGGCCTCGTCCACGCGGTAGAGGTAGGGGTTGGAGAGCTTGTGTGCGGCGTCGCCCAGAATATGCCAGCGGCCCTGGGCATCCGGGGCCGACCAGTGATGAGCCAGCCATAGGGCCTTGTCGCGGGGCAGGCGGCGATTGGTTTTCTGCAGGCGATTGGCCACGGCCTCCACGCTGTCGTAGGGGGCGAGACCCATGCCGCCCGCCCGCTGCTCGCGCAGCTGATCCATCCATTGGGCCAGACGCCCGGGGGCCTGGTCGGGCCTTGTGGGCGCCATGCCGAAGCCCTCGAGATTGACAAAGCGGCGTATGCGCTCGGGCCGCGCTCCGGCATACATGCAGGAGATATTGCCGCCCATGCTGTGGCCGACCAGGTCGATGGGCTGATCGGGTGAAATCTGCTCCAGCAGCATGTCCAGGTCGGCCAGGTAGTCGGTGAAGTAGTAGCTGTCGCAGGGCTCGGTGCAGCGGCTCAGGCCGAAGCCGCGCCAGTCGTGAGCAAGGATGCGGCGGCCCTGAACAAAGGCGTCGCTGAAGGCATCGACTACAAACTGGTAGGAGGCGGCCACATCCATCCAGCCATGGGCCAGCACCAGCACGGGCAACTCGGGATCGATTCCAGAAGCCGGCTCGGGCTCCCAGCTTCGCTGGTGGTAGTGCATATTGCGCACGGGCAGCATCTGCGAGCGCCACTGGCGGCGCGGCTGATAGGGCGGGATATCGGTGAGCTGGCCGGTCTGCGCGGGGTTGTGCGTTGTCATATTGTCTCCGTTGTTTTGATTATTGCTGCGCTTGCAGCATGGCCCGTCGTGCGCGGGACAGCGGTGTCAGCAAAAACAAGGAGTCTGCCCTGATCTTGTACTGTCAGGCTCTAAACTTGGAAGCATGACTTCTGCTGCATCCACCTCCCGTCTTTCCATGAATCCCGTTGCTCTGGGGCAGAGCGATCTGCGCGTCAGCCCCATCTGTCTGGGCACCATGACATTCGGCGAGCAGGTCGATGAGGCTCAAGCCTGGCGCATCATGGACCGAGCCGTGGAGCGCGGCGTGGAGTTCTTCGACACGGCCGAGATGTATGCCGTGCCCGCCCGTGAGGCCACCTTTGGCACGACGGAATCCATCATCGGTCGCTGGCTCAAGGCTCGCCCCGGCATGCGCGAGCGGATCACGCTGGCCAGCAAGGTGGCCGGTCCATCGCGCGGCATGCCCTGGATCCGCGAAGGCTCTGGCATGTCGGCGGATGACATTGTTCGTTCCTGCGACGCCAGCCTTGAGCGCCTGCAGACCGAGGTGATCGACCTCTACCAGATTCACTGGCCCGAGCGCCATGTGCCGGCCTTCGGCACCATGTATTACGACCCGCAGAAGGAAAGCTCGCTCACGCCCATCCACGAGCAGCTGCAGGCGCTGGCCGGCCTGGTCAGGCAGGGCAAGATTCGCCATATCGGTCTGTCCAACGAGACGCCTTATGGCGTGCACGAGTTTGTGCGCCTGGCCGAGCAGCATGGGCTGCCGCGTGTGGCTGCGATCCAGAATCCTTACTGCCTGATCAACCGCAGCTATGAGAACGGGCTGGACGAAACCTGTCACCGTCTCGAGGTGTCGCTGCTGGCCTATTCGCCACTGGCTTTCGGCCTGCTTACGGGCAAGTTCGATCAGTTTGCGCCGACCGAGGCCGGTGCGCCCAAGGAGGCACGCATTGCCAGGTATGAATCCGTGCAGAAACAGCGCTGGGGTCGCCCCGATGCGCTGGCCGCCGCGCGCCGCTACAACGCGCTGGCGCGCGAGCACGGCCTCACTCCCACGCAGCTGGCATTGGCCTTTTGCTACACCAAGTGGCAGGTGGCCAGCACCATCATCGGTGTGACTTCGGTGGCCCAGCTCGACGAGGATCTCGATGCCTGGGGAACCGAGCTGTCTGCCGAGCTGCTGGCTGAAATCGACCGCATCCGCTGGGAGATGCGCGATCCTGCTGTCTGATTGCTTTATTGAGGGAAAATGGCTAGTGGCCCATATCGGGTATGCGCCACTAGCTATCAAAATTGAATCATGGCAAAAAAAGACAAAAACGCCCATGTGAGCGAGACTCCGGCCACGCAGATGCTCAGGGCCCACAAGGTGGAGTTCACCGAGCACCCCTATGACTATGTGGAGCATGGCGGTACCGAAGAATCAGCGCGTCAGCTGGGACTGGACGAGCATGCGGTGGTCAAGACCCTGGTGATGCAGGATCAGGATGCCAGGCCGCTGATCGTGCTCATGCATGGCGATTGCAAGGTATCGACCAAGAACCTGGCACGCCAGATCGGGGCCAAGAGTGTGGAGCCCTGCAAGCCCGAAGTGGCCAACCGCCACAGCGGCTATCTGGTGGGCGGCACCTCGCCCTTCGGCACCAGGCGCGAAATGCCGGTCTATATCGAGGAAACCATACTCGCGCTGCCACGCATCGCCATCAATGGCGGGCGGCGCGGCTATCTGGTGCAACTGGCCCCTGAGGTCTGCACCCGTTTGCTCGATGCCCGGCCGGTGCACTGCGCGCTGGCAGAATAGGGGGCTGGTCAGCCGGGGCAGACGCTGGCTGGCAAAAAAGCAAACAACTAAAACATACGCAATCAAGGATCTACAACGGCATTGCTATCGACAAGACAGCATGCACGGTCCGAACTTGCGTAAGTCGTGACAACAATCGGCTCCGTCGACTTGGGTTGGCGGGCCTAAGGGCCAGTCTCTGGCCGAGGAATTCCTTTGAGCGCCCTCTATCCCGTTATTGCCGTCATCGCGGCCTATCTGATTGGTTCGCTGTCTTTCGCCGTCATCGTCAGCCGCGTCATGGGCCTGAACGATCCGCGCACCTATGGCAGCGGCAACCCCGGTGCCACCAATGTGCTGCGCTCGGGCAGCAAGGCGGCTGCGGCTGTCACGCTGCTGCTGGATGCGCTCAAGGGCCTGGTGCCCGTGGTGCTGGTCAAAGCCTTCGGCGCGCAGTTCGGGCTGGGCGACAGCACGGTCGCGTTGGTCGGCCTGGCGGCTTTCCTGGGCCATCTGTACCCGGTGTTCTTCGGCTTCAAGGGTGGCAAGGGCGTGGCCACGGCCTTGGGCGTGCTGCTGGGCATCAGCGGCTGGCTGGGTCTTGCGACGGCGCTGACCTGGGTCATAGTGGCCGTGTTCTTCCGCTATTCCTCCCTGGCCGCGCTGGTGGCATCGGTGTTCGCGCCCGTGTATTACGTGCTGTGCAGCGGCATCGTCTGGGATGCGGAAACGCCCATTACTGCCGCGATTGTCGTGATGGCGATCCTGCTGGTCTGGCGTCATCGCGAAAACATCCAGCGCCTGATCGCCGGCAAGGAATCCAGGCTGGGACAAAAAAAGACCGATGGCTCCAAGCCTGCAGAGGGCGCGGCCCGCAAGAACGGCAAGAGCAAGCATCGCTAGGACGCGGCTGCTACATTTCGCCGAGGCCGCCTTCAGGCCTCTTCCATTCAAGCGCAAGAAGCTCCTGATTAAATAGCAAAAAGATATGGCTTCCAGCCCATCGCAGCGCGACTACAGCGCTCCCTGCCCTGGTTGTGGCGCGCCGGTCCACTTCGCCAGTGCGCAATCGAGTTTTGCCGTCTGCGAGTTCTGTCGCAGCACCGTGCTGCGCGATGGCGAGACGCTCAAGCGCATTGGCTCCATGGCCGAGGTGTTCGAGGACTACAGCCCGCTGCAACTGGGTGCCTCGGGCATGGTCAAGCGCAACGGCAAGCCCGAGCCCTTCACCATCGTGGGCCGCGCGCAGTACAAAAGCGCGGCTGGCAACTGGTCGGAATGGGTGGCTGCGCTCAGCAACGGCGAGCTGGCCTGGCTGAGCGAGGACAACGGCAGCTTTGTCTTTGCCGTGAGCTGGCAGCCGCCGGGCTGGAACGTGAAAGAGTTCCAGCAGCGTGAATGGCGCATGGGCCGCGAGCTCAAGGCAGGCACCGAATCCTTCACCGTCACCAGCATTCAGGATGCGCAACTGATGGCGGCTCAGGGCGAGCTGCCCCAACTGCCTCAGCTGGGCAAGAGCTTCAAGCTGGTGGAGCTGCGCAGCGACAAGAACCAGATTCTCTCCATCGACTTCAGCGACAAGACACCGGCCTTCAGCCTGGGGGCAGCCGTGGCGCTGGATGCTTTGCAGATGCAGGGTCTGCGCAGCAGCGCCCAGCAGAAAACCCAGGGCCGCCACTTCAACTGTCCCAAGTGCGGTGCCGTGGTGCCCGTGCGCTTCGACACCACCAAGGCCCTGAGCTGCCCCAGCTGTGGCAGCCTGATCGACATGTCCAAGGGCATGGGGGCGGAGCTGAGCTATGCCGAGCAGCGCAGAAAGGTCAAGCCTCTGATCCCGCTGGGCAGCGAAGGCACGCTGGATGGCCTGAAATGGCAGGTCGTGGGTTTTCAAAGGCGCAGCGGGCGTGGTCTGGGCGAGGATGAGGACGACAGCTTCACCTGGGACGAGTACCTGCTCTACAACAAGAAGGCGGGCTTTTCGTTCATCGTCGATTCGGAAGACGGCTGGAGCACGGCCCGCGTCATCACGGGTGCTCCCAAGCTCAGCAAGAACGGCGCCACTGCGACCTATCTGCAGCGCAAATACCAGCGCGACTACGCCTACCTGGCGGAGACGGAATATGCAGAGGGCGAGTTCTACTGGCCCGTCTTCAAGGGCGCCAAGTCCAGCAATGTGGACTTTGCCAATGGCGGCAAGCAGTCCACGCTGGCGCTGGAGACTGCCAATCAGGAAACGACCTGGACCCATGGCCAGCGCGTTTCGGCTGAGACGGTGGCCAAGGCGTTCGGCACGGCCAAGCTCAAGGATCGCTCCCAGGTCAGTCCTCTGTCGGGCAGCGGCTTCAGCTGGGGCACGATTCTGTTCTGGTTGTTCCTGCTGCTGTTCATCCTGCCGTTCCTGCGTGCCTGCATGTCCAGTCCCAACTGCGACCCGCGCACAGATCCCAACTGCACGTACAGCCGCTCCAGCAGCGGCTCCTACGGTGGTTACACCTCCGGTGGCAGCCATAAATAAGCGTCGCTGCTCTCACAGGCAGGCCCCCTATCTCATTACAGGAGAGACATCATGAATTTCGACTGGTTCAGCGCCCAGAACTTCTTCGGCTCCATCATCTACGCCCTGGTGGGCGTGGTGGTGTTCTGGCTGTGCTTCATCATCATCGACAAGATCACGCCCGTGGACATGTGGGCCGAGATCGTGGAGAAGCACAACAAGGCACTGGCCATGGTGGTGGCGGCCATGTGCCTGGGGATCAGCATCATCGTCGCTGCGGCGATTCACTAAACACCCCCTGAGGCGCCCGTGCCTTCCCCCTCTCTCGCTACGCGGGAGGGGGACGACTGCATCGCTGCGCGGCGGCGCTTGCTGGCAGTCCCTCGTTTGCAGCGCGCCGGGTCTGAGCTTCAGAGTCCAATGGGAAGTGCTGATTCCTGAGGAGTGCAGGCCGATGGTGTGCTGAACTAGATAGAAAGTACCTTTGATGACTTCGATGGTGGCCGAGCAGGACAGCGCTGGCCTGGGGCCTAGGCCCATTGATGTGGCGCTGCTGGCCAGCGTCTTCGTGATTGCGGCCTGCGGTCTGCTCTATGAGCTGGCGGCAGGCGCGCTGGCATCCTATCTGCTCGGTGATTCGGTGCTGCAGTTCTCCACCATCATCGGCACCTATCTGTTTGCCATGGGCATAGGCTCGTGGCTGTCGCGCTATTTCGAAGATCAGCTGCCCGCGCATTTTCTGCGCGTGGAGCTGATGGTGGCGCTGGTCGGCGGTGCCTTGCCGGCCGTGCTGTTTCTGGCCAATGCCTATGCGCCGGGCGCGTTCCGCTTTCTGCTCTACGGCATGGTGATGGTGGTGGGAACGCTGGTGGGGCTGGAGATTCCGCTTGTCATGCGCATTCTCAAGCGCAATGCATCGCTCAAGGATCTGGTCTCCAAGGTGCTGACCTTCGACTATCTGGGGGCCTTGGCCGTGTCGCTGGCGTTTCCCATCGTGCTGGTGCCCAAGCTGGGCCTGGTGCGCACAGGTCTGCTGTTCGGCTTCATGAACGCGGCCATTGCCGTGTGGGCCCTGGTGCTGTTCAAGCATGAGCTGCGCAATCTGCGCGCCCATGCCTGGGCCTGTGCGCTGGTGCTGCTGGCCCTGGGCGGCGGCATCGCGGGCGCGGATCAGCTGACCCGGCTGGCCGACGACCATTTCTACCAGGACCGCATCGTGCTGAGCAGCAGCTCGCCCTACCAGCGCATCGTGGTGACACAGGGGCGCCAGGGCGCGCGGCTGTACCTGAACGGCAATCTGCAGTTTGCCCAGAGCGACGAGTACCGCTATCACGAAGCGCTGGTCCACCCCGCCATGGCCGCACATGGTGCACCGAGGAAGGTGGCGGTGCTGGGTGGTGGCGACGGCATGGCCGTGCGCGAGGTGCTCAAGTACCCCGGCGTGGAGTCCGTGGTGCTGGTGGAGCTGGACCCGGCCATGACCGGCCTGTTCAAGAGCAATGCCATGATGACGGCGCTCAATGGCAATGCACTCAACGATGCCCGCGTGAGCATCGTCAACACCGACGCCTTTCACTGGTTGCAGGAGACTGCAGACACCTTCGATGTGATCGTGGTGGACTTTCCCGATCCCACGAATTTCGCCATAGGAAAGCTGTTCACCAATAGTTTTTATTCGCTGCTGGACAAGCGTCTGGCGGCCAGCGGCTATGCCGTGATTCAAACCACCTCGCCGCTGATTGCGCGCCAGAGCTTCTGGACCGTGGTGCAGACCGTGGAGTCCGTGGGTCTGACGGCGAAGCCCTATCACGTGCATGTGCCCAGTTTTGGCGAATGGGGTTTTGTGCTGGCCAGCCACCGTCCCTGGCGCGAGCCCGAGGCTTTGCCCGCTGGCATGCGTTTTCTGACCCTGCCCACGCTGCGCCTGATGTTTGACTTCCCTCTCGATATGGCGCGCCTGCCGACCGAGGTGAATCGCCTGTCCAATCAGGTCCTGGTCAACACCTATGAGCGCGAGTGGGGCAAGGTGGAGCATTGATGCGGGCCGATCTGAAGCGGCGCGACTGGCTCGGGCTGGCGGCTGCCAGCGCTTTGGGCGCAGCTGGCCTGGCCGGCTGCAAGCAGCCAGCGCCCAGACTGGAGGACTTGCCTGGCGGCTTCAGCGGCGTGGCGCTGGAGCGTGGTCATGGCCTGCGCCCTTTCTGGCAGCGCCTGGCGCAGGGGCTGGAGCTGCCTGCACCTGCGGTGGTGCACCGAGCGCCGGTCGTGATTGCGGGCGGGGGCATGGCCGGGCTGGCGGCGGCACGCGCGCTGGAACTGGCTGGCGTGCAGGGCGCAGCCTTGCTCGATACCCAGGCCGCCATGGGAGGTAACAGCCAGGCCGGGCAAGTCAAGGGCATTGCCTGCCCCTTGGGCGCGCACTATCTGCCCGTTCCCGGCGACGATGCCCATGAGGTGCAGGACTGGCTGGAGGAGCTGGGCGTGCGCCAGCGCTTCGCTGGCCGCTGGCGCTATGACGAGCGCTATCTCTGCCATAGCCCGCAGGAGCGCCTGTACTGGCAGGGCGTCTGGCACGAAGGACTGCTGCCCGTGCAGGGCGTGAGCCAGCGCACGCTGGAGCAATATGCGCTGTTTGAAAAGCAGGTCGAGGCAGCGTCTCGGGCCGCAGCCTTTGCCATGCCTTCCATCCGTGTCTGGCAGCGCGAAGCGGGTCTGCCTGCCTCTCATGCGGTGCTCGATGCACAGCGTTTCGACCAATGGCTGGCGGCGCAGGGCCTCGATGACGAGCGTCTGCTCTGGTATCTGGACTACAGCTGCCGGGATGATTTCGGTGCCGGTCTGAGCCGCGTATCGGCCTGGGCGGGGATTCACTATTTCGCCAGCCGCCATGGTTTCCACGCGCCGCGTCCGCAGTCCGAGCACGAGAGCGAAGCGGATGGCGAGCAGGTGCTGACCTGGCCCCAGGGCAATGGCTGGCTGTCGCAGCAACTGGCGGCGGGACTGAAGGCCACGCAGCTGCAGACCGATTGCAGCGTGCTTGCCGTCACCGAGGACGCGGGCGGCGTGCAGATCGAGGTTTATCACCATGGCCGCCAGCAGCATGAGCGCTGGCTGGCGCGCCATTGCGTGGTGGCGCTGCCCAGCTTTGTTGCTGCAAGAGTGCTGCGCAATGCGCCCGATTTTCTGCGTGCCGTGGCGGCTCGCCTGGACTGGGCCCCCTGGCTGGTGGCGAACATCCATATCGACCGACCATTGGCCGACTACCCCGGCGCCGAGCCCGCCTGGGACAATGTGCTGTATCGCGATGGCAATGCGGGCGGGCTGGGCTATGTGGATGCGGGCAATCAGCGACTGGACCGCATCCGCAGTCAGCCCACGGTGCTGAGCTACTACCAGGCGCTGGGGGACTGGGCCGATGGGCGCCGGCAATTGATGCAGCAGCCGTTTGCCTTCTGGCGCGAGCGCATCGTGAACACGCTGAGCGAGCCGCACCCAGACTTGCTGCAGCATGCCACACGCATGGAAATCACCCGCTATGGCCATGCGATGGCGATTCCGCGTCCTGGCGATCAGCGGATATTGAGCGAAATAGCCGTCAAGTTCAGTACCAGCAAGCGCAATCTGCTATTGAATGGAGAGCGAGTGCAAGGCCTGCCCACGCCTGCGACGGCGCGGCTGAGCTTTGCGCATTCGGACTGGGCCGGCTACTCGGTACTGGAAGAGGCGTTCACGCGTGGCCACCATGCCGGCCTGATCGCTGCACAAGGCGTCTAGAAAGGGTCAGCGTCTGCTACCCGGCAGCTTCACCATGCGGTACAGCTCCGCATTGCCGCGTGCACTGTGAATGCCCAGCTGTGCCATGGAGCGCAGGTCCAGATCCAGCGTGAGCGACGAACGAGCCAGCGCGGAGGTGATGGCCGGCCTGCGCCCGTCCAGATGCCAGATGGGCGGGTACATGCTGTGACCGTCACGGTCGATCACGCTGGCAATCTCGGGCTCTTCCAGACTTTTTCCGCGGCGCAGCACCACGGCCACTTCGCCATTGTCCAGCTGCACATAGGTGCCGGGCGGGTACAGGCCCACGACATCGATCAAGGCCTGCTTGACCTCATCGGCGTATTGGCCGCCCTGCTGCAGCACTTGCAGCGACTCGGTAGCCGAGCGGCCGCTACGGGTCTTGCGTGGGCTGATCAGGGCCGCATATCGGTCTACCGTGCCCAGAATGCGTACCAGACGCTCCAGCGGCTGCAACTGTGCCAGCGGCGCGGGCTGCAGCACCACGTGGTGGTATTGCACGGTGTCCAGCCAGAGTCGGTCACGCACCATGAGCCGCTCCAGCATCAGCCGGCCCTCTGTGGGGTGCTGCTTGACAGCTTCGGCCTGCTGGCTGCTCAGCGGTGTACGCTGCTCGGCCAGCTGATTCTGCAGCACGGTCATGCCGATGTTCATGGTCAGAGCGGCCTGGATCAGCGTGTCGCGCTCGGATTGAGGCAGGTCAAGCTCCTTGGCAAGGATATGGCACAGGCCCGCGCAGACCACGGCGTGAGACGGGCTATAGCCCACGGTTGTCGAGCTGGCACGCTGAAACATCAGATACAGCGCGGCATCGCTGTCCTGCGTGATGAGGTCTTGCAGCCATAGATCAAGCTGGTGCAGCTTGATGGCAAAGCCGGGGATGCGCAGCGGCTCGGTCAGCAAAACCGCGAGTGCGGCCTCCAGATCCGACCACAGGCCCAGCAGGTCTTCATAGGGGTCGTCGTAGCGTGCGTGCATGGGCGAGAGGCGGGTTCAGTTCTTTTCCAGAACCATCTCATTGCCCTTGCGGGTCATCTGAAACCGGGTCAGCAGACTGTTGCCCAGCAGCACATAGGGCATGGACTGGGGGGCAACGACGGCCTCTATGCCGTAGACCTCCATCTCGCCCAGTCTGACGCTGTCGAGCTTGATGCGCCAGCCCTGGGCAGTGCCGTTGGCCGTGCGCATCAGGACGGGGGCACCCTGCTCGTAGGGCAGTCCCATGCGATCGGCATCGGCACGGCCTATGGCAATGGTGCTGGCGCCGGTGTCCACCATGTACTGCATGGTTTTCCCGTTGATATAGCCTCGATCCACAAAATGGCCGCGCGAGTCGGCGATCAGGATCAGCCGGCCCGAGCGCGCGGCGCCGCCAATGCCGCCCCTGCTGCCCACGCTGACCGGAGCTGCTCCCAGATGCACGGTCTGGCGCTGGCCCTTGATATCCACCACGGCGGAGTCGCCGCTGATCTGCAGCAGGCGCACCTCCTTGTGGCTTTCGTTGACGGCCAGCGCCTTGGGGGCACTGCCATCAATGACCAGCAAGGCCTTGCTGCCCAGCACGCCGGTCAGGGCTACGGACTGTCCAAAGGCACTGCTGGAGGCCACAGCGACTGAAAGCAAGAGCCCCATGCGACGCAGGCGAGAGGCGCGGGGCAAGGAGCTGAGCTGGCCGCGTCGCCCTGTGGCAACGGCCTCGCCCCCCTCCCGCAAGGCGAGGGAAGGGGAAGCAGCGGAGCTGCGCAGGGGGGGCTTCATTCAATCGCGGAAGTTGTTGAACGACAGAGGGTGGTCGGCCAGATCCTTGCGGATCAATGCCATGGCCGCCTGCAGATCGTCACGCTTGGCTCCGGTGATGCGGACCTTCTCTTCCTGAATGGCAGCCTGCACCTTGAGCTTGCTTTCCTTCATCAGCTTCTGGATCTTCTTGGCCAGCTCGGACTCGATGCCGTTCTTGACCTTGATGAGCTGCTTGACCTTGTCGCCGCCAATCTTCTGTGCCTTCTGGATGTCCAGGAAGCGCACATCGACATTGCGCTTGGTCAGCTTGTTGCGCAGCAGGTCCTCGACTTGCTGCAGCTGGAACTCGGCATCGCCGTAAATGGTGATTTCCTTGTCCTTGAGTTCGACGGCGGCCGATGTGCCCTTGAAGTCGAAACGGGTGCCAATTTCCTTGGTGGCGTTGTCAACGGCGTTCTTCACTTCGACGAAATCGGCTTCGCAAACAGTGTCAAAAGAAGGCATGTGTAATTCCTATCAGTATCAGAGCGGTAAACAGCCACAGTGCGCCGGGCCGTGATGTGCTGCTTGCCAGCAGCAGAGCAGGCGCAGTGCGACAATTGGATGGATGTTAGTCGAGAAAAATGTTCCCCTGCAGCATTGCAACACCTTTGGCATTGCCGCGCGCGCCGAAACGCTGGTGCGCATTCGTAGCCAGGACGATATCCGTCAGTTTCTCGCCGACCCGCTATGGGGGCGGCAGCCTGTGTTCGTCCTTGGCGGTGGCAGCAATGTGGTGCTGACGGGCGACGTGGCCCCCGTGGTGCTCAAGATGGAAATCATGGGCATGCGGCTGCTGCGCGAAACCGACAGGCACTGGATTGTCGAGGTCGGGGCGGGCGAGCGCTGGCATGACATGGTGGCATGGACGCTGGCCCAGGGCTATACAGGCCTTGAAAACATGGCCCTGATTCCAGGCACGGTAGGCGCGGCCCCGGTGCAGAACATCGGCGCTTACGGGATGGAGCTGCAGGATCGCTTCGACTCCCTGGACGCGATCGATCTGGTCACCGGCGAGCAGTTCAGCCTCAATGCCGCGCAATGTGCCTTCGGCTACCGTGACTCGGTGTTCAAACATGCACCGGCTCAGCCCAAGTACTGGCCCGTGACGGGCTCGACGGCTGTCCCGCGCGGCCTGGGTCTCAAAGGACGGGCGGTGATCACCCGGGTGCGTCTGGCGCTGCCCAAGAGCTGGCAGCCGGATCTGGGCTATCTCGATCTGCAGCGCAAGCAGGCAGAAAAAGGCATAGAGCAGCCGACTGCACAGCAGATCTTTGAATGGGTCTGCGAGATTCGTCGTGCCAAGCTGCCGGACCCCGAAGTCATCGGCAATGCGGGCAGCTTCTTCAAGAATCCCACGGTGACGACCGAGCAATGCGCGGACATCATCGCGCGCGAGCCCAAGATTGTTCACTATCCCATGGATGACGGCTCCATCAAGCTGGCGGCCGGCTGGCTGATCGATGCCTGCGGCTGGAAAGGCAAGACCATGGGCCGCGCGGGCGTCTACGACAAGCAGGCGCTGGTGCTTGTCAATCGCGGAGATCGCCACAGTCTCGACGCCAGCGTGACCGGCGGCGAGGTGATGACACTTGCAGGGGCAATTCAGACCAGTGTCTACGAGCGCTTTGGCATTCGCCTGGAGCCCGAGCCGGTGGTGATCTGACTTTGTCGGTACCAACAAAAAAAATGGAGCCAGGAGGCTCCATTTTTGATGGTGAAAAGCGCTTATTTCCAGAAGGCCGGGCGCAGCAAAATGCCCGAAATACGGTAAGGAGCCTTGGGCTCGACCGCCAGTTCCATGGGCACAAAGCCCTTGGTGCAGCTCAGCAGCACGCTGGTGGCCAGAGGTGTGGAGCTTTCCATGCGGCCAACCGCCTGGCAGCTGCCGACGCCGGTGCGCACGGAGTCCAGGGCTTTCTGCACGGTGTCGATGGGGGAGTTCTTGAGGAACTCCTCGTTGAAATTGTTGGCAGCCAGCTTGGACTTGCCGTCCATGGCTGCGACAACTGCCTGCAGGCGCTTGCGCAATGCGGCGTCTGCGGCAGCGGCATCCACATTGGCAGGGGCTGCCTGAGCTGCGGGTGCTGCCTGCGGCGCAGCGGGCTTGGCGGCATCGGCCGCAGCAGCATCGGGCTGGGCCTGTGCTGCAGTCATGAAGCCGGCGGCAGCCAGCAGGGCGGTCAGACAAACAGCATTGCGTGTTTTGGTGGTAATCATCCGTTGAGCCTTTCGTCAAACAACGAGAGGCACTGTAAACCTTCTGCAAGCTTGATTTCGATAGACGGCAAACTGTTTTTTGTGAATAAATGGCAAAGACCTGATGCTGGCTGTGACGGTGGTGCGACTTTGTTGCAACACGGACAAGCAGGGTTGTCAGGGTTACTGCTTGCCGATGCGGCTTGTGCACTGCCTAAAATCTGTTGCACTGCAATAGCTCAATTGACGACGGGGCCGACCCCCAGAACATAAAGGACTTGCGATGCAAGAAAGCAAAGAGGGCAAAGAGGGTGATGTCCAGGTGGGGAGCCAGCGAATCATCAAGAAGTATCCCAATCGCCGCCTCTACGACACCAATACCTCTTCATACATCACTCTGGCCGAGGTCAAGCAGCTGGTCATGGATAGCGAGCCGGTGGTCATCAGGGATGCCAAGACCAATGAAGACCTGACGCGTTCCATCCTGCTGCAGATCATTCTGGAAGAAGAAGCGGGTGGAGCCCCCATGTTCTCCGAGGCAATGCTGGCCAACATCATTCGCTTCTACGGTCATGCCATGCAGGGCTTCATGGGGAGCTACATCGAAAAGAACGTGCAGATGTTCACGGACTTCCAAAGCAAGCTTGCGGGCCAGTCCCAGGGCATGAACCCCGAGGCCTGGAAGCAGTTCATGAGCATGCAGCCTCAAGCCATGCAGGGTTTGATGGGCAGCTATATGGAGCAGTCCCAGAACATGTTCACGCAGATGCAGGAGCAGATGCAAAAGCAGACGGAGCAGATGCTGGGTGTGTTCGGCATCAAGCGCTGAACGAAAACTGCTTTTCCCGAGCGGGCCAATGGCCCGCTTTTTTGTGTCTGTTGCTGGCGTCTGCCTGCGCTAGTCCTAATTGACGATGTTTGCGATTGTCGCCGGTCGAACAATGATTTCGTTGCTTCCGAATCGCGAGTGGGCAAGGAAGAAGAACGATAAGAGAAGTTCAATGACAGGTAGATGCATGGCGGATGCATCCAAGGAGACTAGGCATGAAGTTAGGAGAGGGACCCCGTTTGCTGGCGGTCTTGGCTGCAGGTGTATTGTTTGTGGGGGGGGCGTGGGCCAAGGCGACGCCCGATGAGCTGGCCAGGCTGGGCAAGTCGTTGACCTGCACGGGAGGAGAAAAAGCGGGTACAGCCAGTGGTGTACCCGAGTTCACGGGCAAATGGCTGGGTACGCCGCCTGGCATTCAATACAACCCGCATGCTGGCCAGCACCCGGTGGACCCCTATGCCGGTGAAAAGCCGTTGCTCACCATCACGGCTGAGAATCTGGCGCAGTATGGCGAGCGCCTGAGCGAGGGGCAGAAGGCCATGTTTGCCAAATACCCCAAGACCTATCGCATTCCGGTCTATCAGGGCCACCGTGACTTTCGCTTCTCGGATGCCGTCTGCGCGGCAGCCAGAAAGAATGCCCAGGATGCCGTGATGAACGCAGACGGTCAGGGCACAACGGGTGCGGTCAAGGGGGCGCTGCCCTTCCCGTTCCCCAGAAATGGCCTTGAGCTGGCCTTCAACAATCTGCTGCCTTCGCGTGCTTTCACCGAACACACGCTGCGTGACAACGCCAATGTGTTGGCCGATGGCAGCATCGTCTGGGGTCGTGCCGACAATCGCGCTTTCAGTCAGATCAACGACCCGGCCAACGCAGGACAGCCACTGGGCAGTCCCATGTCCCAGGGCATGAATGCGGTCAAGTTGCCCGAACGCGAGAAAGGCGGCGTCAGCGTGGTTTCCGAGCCGGTTGAGTTTGGCAAGGAAAAGCGCCTGGGCTGGAGCTATGACCCCGGCACACGTCGTGTGCGCCAGATTCCCGAGTACGGTTTTGACCAGCCATTGTCGGGCACCGGTGGCAAGCTGACGATTGACTCCGATCGCCTGTTCAACGGCTCGCCAGAACGCTACAACTGGAAGTCGCTGGGCAAGAAGGAAGTCTATGTGCCGGCCAATGCCTACAAGATTCACGGCAGCAACGTGAAGTATGCCGATCTGCTTAAACCTGGTCATGAAAACCCCGACTACATGCGCTACGAGCTGCGCCGGGTCTGGGTGCTTGAGGCTTCGCTCAAGGATGGCTACCGCCACATGTTCGGCAAGCGCGTGCTGTTCCTCGATGAAGATACCGGGCAGGCACTGATGAGCGATTACTACGATGCACGCGGCCAGCTGTGGCTGCAGGCGGTGGTCAATCATTACTACGCCTTCGACGCAAGGATCTGGCATGCGGGCACCAGCTTCTATCACGACCTGAACTCTGGCGGCTATGTGGCCTACAACCTGTTCCAGGAGCGCCCCCAGGGTCCCGTCTTGAACAAGGGCAATATGACTGCAGCCATGTTTACGCCCGAAGCAGCGCGTAACGCAGGCAACTAAAAATGAATCCGGCAAACAGCTTGTGGCGTAGTTTGTGTGGCTGCGGGCTTTTGCCATTCAAGTCAGGAGGCGCTTGCGCCTCCTTTTTTATGTGGCAGTAGCAATGCCCTGCTCAGGGCTTGGAAAAACAAGAGGAGACGTAGATGACAAATCGTTTGCAGGGCAAGGTGGCGCTGGTCACTGGTGGTGCCAGCGGTGTGGGTCTGGAGGTGGTGAAGCTGCTTCTTGGTGAAGGCGCCAAGGTCGCATTCAGCGATATCAATGAAACGGCGGGGCAGCAACTGGCGGCTGAATTGGGCGAAGGCTCCATGTTTGTTCGCCATGACGTGAGCAGCGAGACGGACTGGACGCTTGTGATGGCGGCGGTGCAGCAACGTCTTGGCAGGCTCGATGTGCTGGTCAACAATGCCGGCATCCTGCTGCCTGGTGATATGGAAACAGGGCGTCTGGAGGATTTCAGCCGCCTGCTCAAGATCAACACCGAGTCGGTCTTCATCGGTTGCCAGCAGGGCATTGCGGCGATGAAGCAGGCCGGTGGCTCCATCATCAATATGGCTTCGGTATCCAGCTGGCTGCCCGTGGAGCAATATGCCGGCTACAGCGCCAGCAAGGCTGCAGTGTCCGCGCTGACGCGCGCCGCTGCGCTGAACTGTCGCAAGCAAGGCTATGCGATTCGCGTCAACTCCATTCATCCCGATGGCATTTATACGCCCATGATGCAGGCTTCGCTGCCAAAGGGCGTGAGCAAGGAAATGGTCTTGCACGACCCCAAACTCAACCGCGCCGGCCGCGCCTATATGCCTGAGCGCATCGCGCAGCTGGTGCTGTTCCTGGCCAGCGACGAGTCCAGTGTCATGAGCGGTAGCGAGCTGCATGCCGATAACTCGATTCTGGGCATGGGGCTATAGATGAGAGCTTGAGTCTGACCGTTCCCCCGGAAGGCCTTGAAGCGTTTCAAGGCCTTTGCCGTTTTTGCTGAGTAGGATGATGCAGGCAATGGTCTTGAGCGGTAAAGATGCGACCGTTCAAATTCGGTTGGGTTTTGAGAGGATGCCTTCATGAAATTGGGTTACACAATCATCTACGTCCCGGATGTCTCGGCATCGCTGGAATTCTTTAGCCGGGCATTCGGCATACAACAGCGTTTTCTGCATGAATCCGGAACCTACGGCGAGCTCGAGACAGGGCAGACCACGCTGGCATTTGCCGCCCATGAGCTGGGCGCGTTGAATTTTCCTGGAGGCCATGTCGAAGCGCACAGCGCTGCCAAGCCATTGGGATTTGAAATCGCGCTGGTCACGGAGGAAGTCGTGCAGGCTCATCGGAACGCGCTGAGCGCCGGCGCCATCGAGATGGCCGCTCCGACGGCCAAGCCCTGGGGTCAGATGGTGTCTTATCTGCGTTGCCCCGACGGCTGCGTGGTGGAGCTTTGTACGCCCATGACTGCCTGATCCGCAGAGATGCCTGCCCGCAAAGGTGCAAGGTCCGGGCCTGGCTTTCCGCACTGTTTGCAATATCGCGAACATGCGACGCAAATTGCACTCCGGCGGAGTTTGACCGGGCAGATCTCTGTGCTGCCGCCAGGGCGAGCATCAAGCAGCAATGCTGTCCCGAGACAAGAGAGACTTCGCGGGCGTATAGCGGCTCTGTGACTACAGTTAAGGACGAGTTCCATCGGCAGTCATTTCCGTGCTGAGGTGGGGCAGTATGGTTTTGATAGCTGCCAACGCTTTATGGGCAAGGTATTGCTTCTATATACTCCCCTTTTTTTTGTGAACAGGGGAAGCAATGCTTGCGCGATGGTCTGGTGCTTTGGTTCTGTCGGCTTGGCTGTCAGTTTTGGGTTGTGCGCAGGCTCAGCCCAGCGAAATGGTCAATGCCGCGAAGACAGGAGATGTCGCGGCACAGTACGAGTTGGGAAAAGCCTATCTTTACGGCAAGGGCGTGGAAAAGAATGCCGACGATGCCTTGCGCTGGCTGCGGCTGGCCGCAGAGCACAATCATGCGCCGTCCCAGTATCTGCTGGGTCTGGTCTATGTGCTGGGTGCCGAAGGTGTGAAAAAGGATCCTGAGGCAGGCCTGGCACACATTCATCAGGCTGCAAACGCCGGAAATCTCGATGCGCAGAACCTGCTGGGAACTATTTATCTAAAAGGCGAAGCGGTTCAGAAGGATGCCGCAACAGGTGTCGCATGGCTGGAGCGCGCCGCGCAACAGGGCTCTGCAACGGCACAAAATAGCCTGGGCTTTGTCTACCGCAAAGGCGAGTTGCTTGCCCAGGATTTGCAGGCCTCGTTTCGCTGGTATCTGAAGGCGGCCCAGCAAGCCGATGTGCTTGCGCAGTTCACCGTGGCCGAGATGTATTACCTTGGCGAAGGCGTGGAGAAGAATCGTGCCGAAGCTGCGAAATGGCTGACCCCGCTGGCAGACAAAGGCGTGCAGAAGGCCCAATTGCTGCTGGGAAAGATTTGCTTCGAAGGCCAGGGTGTGGCCCCCGACTACAAGCGGGCCGCGCTGCTGCTGCACGCTGTTGCCATCCGCGGCTCGGGCGAGGCTTACTATGAACTGGGCCGCCTGTTCGAGCAGGGCGAGGGCGAGTATCGCAACGAAAAAGAAGCGATCGCCTATTACACCCAGGCGCTGAAGTACCAGCATGCAGCGGCGGCGCAGCGGCTGGAGCAGCTCTCCGCTTCGTCGCCAAAGTCCGCAGAGTTTGCGCAGTCCATGGAATACATGGAGAACCTGAACTCGGCTCTCAAGGGCAATGTTCTGGCCCAGTACAACGTCGGTGTCTTTCAATATCTGGGCAAAGGCTTTGCGCAACCCAACTACACCGAGGCCGCCAAGTGGTTCACCATGGCAGCCAATCAAGGCTATGCCAAGGCCCAGTACAACCTGGGCACCTTGTACGAGAACGGCGAGGGTGTGGGCAAGAGCCTGGCTCAGGCGCTCAAGTGGTACCGTCTGGCCGCCGAGCAGCAGGATGCCCCGGCCCAGTACGCGCTGGGAACTTTGTACCGGGACGGTCTGGGTGTGAAGAAGAATGCCAAGCAGGCTCGTGAGTGGTTGCAGCGCGCCGCAGAGCAAGGCCATGCACCGGCAAAAAAGGCTTTGGCACAGCTCTGAGCTGACAAGCGGGGGCCGTTTTCAGAGGCCCTGGCTTGCCAGCGCGAGGGCGGCTAGGCCGGCTCCGAGATCTCGATCAGGTTCAGGTCGGGGTCACGCACATAGATGGAGCGGATTTTCGATGTGGCACCGGTGCGCATCACAGGGCCTTCGGCGATGGGAACCGACAACTGCTGCAGACGCGCGATAACCTCGTCCAGCGGCACCGAGGCCAGAAAGCACAGATCAAGGGCACCGGGCACAGGCGTGTGGGCCTTGGGCTCGAACTCGCGCCCTTTCACATGCAGATTGATCTTCTGCCGGCCGAACACAAAGGCCTTGCGCTCCACGGCCGGGGTGCCGCCGATGAAGGATTCCAGCCGCATGCCCAGGACTTCGGTGTAAAAGCGTATGCATTGGGCTTCGTTGGCCGTGGTGAGAACCAGGTGGTCGAGGTGACTGATCATGACAAGGCTACTCTCTGGTTGTGAAAACGAGTGTGAAGGCACGCGAGATCGCGTTGCAGGGGAACGGCATGACCATGGTGCAGCTGGAGGCCGGCATGGCCGGTAAGGCCGCAGTCGGGGTCGATTCTGTCAGGCTGTCGCCGTCCCATCCTGGCGCATGACTCCCTGCAAAAACGCCTGCTCGGCAAGCTGTGCCAGCGGGGCGCGCGGGATGCGACCGCGGCGCTCTCCATCGATGAGCGCGATCACGGTACCCAGCCACAGCTCGGTCAGCGTTGCGGCGCTGAAATCGATGCGGAACACGCCTTCCTGTTGGCCGCGCAGGAAAAAAGCGTCGACCTTGGGTTCCCAGATCGCATTTTCCTCCATGGGTTTTTCGACTTCATTCCAGTAATAGGTCAGGAACAGCGTGAATTCGCGGTGTTCAAGATGCTTGGCATTGAGGCGCTTGAGGGCCTCGAGCACCGGGCCTTCCTCGATGCGGGCTTCGTCCAGCGCATCGTCCAGCGTGCGCAGGCTTTGCTCCAGCAGGCGCTTGATCAGCAGATCGCGCGTGGGGCAGAAGCGATAGAGCGTGGCCTTGCTGATGCCTATGGCCTTGGCCAGTTCTTGTAGCGTGGCGCGCGGGTGGTTGACCAGGGCCAGGGCCAGTGGGGGGAGGATTGCTGTGTTGTCGTGGGGGGCGGTCGTCATTCGTGGCTCCGGTTGGGGCGGATACGGATGAACCTATTTTGATTCAAGCGGCGGGCCTAAAAGCTTGGGATAGCAACTTTACTTGGTATCAAAATGCCATGAATCAATATAGGTCTTAATGAATCAAATTTGATTCAAAAAATATTTTCATGCATCATGCGCTTCTTTCAAGATTTGACAAGACTCAAAAGCCATGAAGAAGAAAAGCCAGAATGTGCGTGCCTGGTCGGCCCTGGCCGCATTGGCAGCCGCAATGATGTTGGCCGGCTGCATCAAGTCGGAAGCGGGCGGACCGTCTCAGGAATTGCCACTGGTGGATGTGGTGACCGTCAAGCCCAGGGCGCTGAGCCTCAGCGCTGAGCTGCCCGGGCGCATCGAGCCCGTACGTGTGGCGGAGGTGCGTGCGCGGGTGCCGGGTATCGTGCTGAGCCGTAACTTCAAAGAAGGTGCCGATGTGAAGGCCGGCGAGGTGCTGTTCAACATCGACCCTGCACCGCTGCGCGCGGCGCTGTCGCGGGCCCGGGGCGAATTGGCGCGAGCCGAGGCCGCGCTCTCCGATGCTCAGTCCGTGGTGCGTCGTTATGAGCCGCTGGTGGAACAGGAAGCTGTGAGTCGCCAGGATTTCGACAGCGCCAAGGCCGCGCTGCACAGCGCCTTGGCTACGCGTCAATCGGCCCAGGCCGAAGTAGAGGCAGCACGCCTGAACCTGGACTATGCGACGGTGAGGGCTCCGATTGCGGGCCGCATCGGCCGTGCGCTGGTGACGGAAGGCGCCCTGGTCGGCCAGGGGGAGGCCACACCGATGGCAGTGATACAGCAGCTTGACCCTATTTATGCCGATTTCCGCCAGACCGCAGCGCTGGCCACGCGCTTGCGTTCACAGCAACAGGGAGAGCAGTCGCAGAAGAGTGCTCCAGTGACGCTGGTGGCGGACGGCCTGGACGAAAAGCGCCAGGGACGCATGCTGTTTTCGGATGTGACGGTGGATCGCGGCACCGGCCAGCTTGCACTGCGCGGTGAATTCCCCAACAAGGATGGCTTGCTGCTGCCCGGCATGTATGTGCGCGTGACCATGGGCCTGGGCGAGGATCCTGCGGCCATTCTCGTGCCTCAGCGCGCGGTGCAGCGCGGCGCCGACGGACTGGCCCATGTGCTGGTGCTCGACGAGAACGACATTGTGCAATCCCAGAAGGTGAGCACTGGCGCCATGTACGGCTCCGACTGGCATATCACCGAGGGCTTGAAGGAAAACGCCCGAGTGCTGGTCGGAGGCCTTGCGGCAGCCGTGCCCGGCACCAAGGTGCAGATCAGAGCTGCCGCTGTCAAAGATGCGGAAGTCACGGAAAAGAAATGAGCACTATGCGCTGGTCCTGCAAGCGCTGAATGCCAAAAAGACAAGCCTTATTCAAGGATAGACAATGTCCCGGTTTTTTATTGATCGCCCCAAGCTGGCCTGGGTGGTCGCGATCTTCATCCTGCTGGCCGGCCTGCTGGCGATCCCGGCTTTGCCCGTGGCGCAGTTTCCCAACGTGGCTCCGCCGCAGATCTCCATCTCTGCAACCTATCCGGGGGCATCGGCCACTACGGTGATGGAGTCGGTGACCAGTGTCATCGAGGAGGAGCTCAACGGCACCAAGGGTCTGCTGTACTTCGACTCGTCCAGCGGTGCCACGGGCCTGGCCGAGATCACGGCTACCTTCGCGCCGGGCACCGATCCCGCACTGGCCCAGGTCGAGGTGCAGAACCGTATCAAGAAGGCCGAGGCCAGACTGCCCGCATCGGTGATGCAGATGGGTCTGCAGGTCGAGCAGGCCAGCGCCAATTTCCTGATGATCTATTCGCTGACCTACAAGGGTGACGACAGCGGCAAGAACGAGGTCCGCCTCTCCGACTATGCGGTGCGCAACATCAATAACGAGATCCGCCGCGTGCCCGGGGTGGGCAAGGTGCAGTACTTCGGCGCCGATGTCGCCATGCGAGTCTGGGTCGATCCGCAGAAGCTGCTGGGTTACGGCCTGTCGGTGGCGGACGTGAATGCGGCCATTGCCGCGCAGAACGCCCAGGTGCCGGCAGGCAGCTTCGGCAGCCAGCCCGGATCGTCCGAGCAGGAGCTCAGCGCCACGATTGCCGTCAAGGGCACGCTGAGTTCGCCCGAGGAGTTCGGCCAGATCGTGCTGCAGGCCAGGGCCGATGGCTCGGCCGTGCACCTGGCCGATGTGGCGCGTCTCGAAGTCGGCCAGCTCGACTACAGCTTTGCCTCGCGCGAGGACGGCCACAAAGGAGTGGCGGCCGCCGTGCAACTGGCACCTGGTGCCAATGCTATGCAGACCGCCAAGGCGGTCAAGGCGAGGCTAGCCGAGCTGTCGCAGAACTTCCCCGACGATATTCAGTACGCAGTGCCCTACGACACCTCGCGCTTTGTCGAAGTCGCCATCGGCAAGGTGATCCAGACCCTGGTCGAGGCCGTGGTGCTGGTGTTTCTGGTGATGTGGCTGTTTCTGCAGAACCTGCGCTATACGCTGATTCCCACCATCGTGGTCCCGGTGTGTCTGGCCGGTACCCTGGCCGTGATGTATGCGCTGGGATTCTCGGTCAATATGATGACCATGTTCGGCATGGTGCTGGCCATCGGCATTCTGGTCGACGATGCCATCGTGGTGGTGGAGAACGTGGAGCGCCTCATGGCCGAGGAGGGGCTCTCGCCGCTAGCCGCCACCGCGCGCGCCATGCAGCAGGTCTCGGGGGCCATCGTCGGCATCACGCTGGTGCTGGTGGCCGTGTTCCTGCCTCTGGCCTTCATGAGCGGCTCGGTGGGCGTGATCTACCGCCAGTTCTCGCTGTCGCTGGCGGTCTCCATCCTGTTTTCGGGCCTGCTGGCGCTGACTTTCACGCCGGCGCTGTGCGCCACGCTGCTCAAGCCTGTTGCCGAGGATCACCACAAGGAGAAGAAAGGCCTCTTCGGCTGGTTCAACCGCCACTTTGCCAAGCTGACCGAGCGCTTTTCGCTGCTCAACCAGCGTCTGGTCAGGCGCACAGGCCGCTATATGCTGATCTATGCGGCCATCGTGGGCGGGCTGGGCTTTGCCTATACGCGCATGCCCGAGTCCTTTGTGCCTTATGAAGACATGGGCTACTACATCGTCAGCGTGCAACTGCCTCCTGGTGCAACCGAAGCACGTACCGAGGCCGTGGTGCGCGACATGGAAGCCTATGTGCAAAGCCGCCCCGCCACGGCCCAGGCCGAGTTCCTGATGGGCTACAGCTTCTCAGGCATGGGGCAGAACGCGGCCATGGCCTTCGTCACGCTCAAGGACTGGTCCTTGCGCGGCAAGGGCCAGGCGTCGTGGGACGAGGTCCAGGCCTTCAATCAGCGCTTCGGCAGTCTGTCCGATGGTGCGGCCATGGCGGTGGACCCGCCACCCATCGACGGCCTGGGCAATTCCGGCGGCTTTGCGCTGCGTCTGCAGGACCGCGCCAATCTGGGTCGCGAGGCCCTGGTTGCCGCGCGCGACGAGCTGCTGAAGAAGGCCAATGCCTCGCCGGTGATCGCCTACGCAATGATGGAGAACCTCGAAGACGCGCCGCAGCTGCGCCTGGACATAGACCGACGCAAGGCCCAGGCCCAGGGCGTAAGCTTCGCGAGCATCAGCGCCGTGCTGTCCACGGCCTATGGCTCGGCCGTGATCAACGAGTTTCCGAATGCCGGGCGCCTGCAGCGCGTGGTGGTGCAGGCCGACACGGCAGCGCGCATGACGCCCGAGGCCCTGCTGCGGCTGTATGTGCCCAATGCCCAGGGCGAGCAGGTGCCGCTGGCCTCGTTTGCCAGCGTGGAGTGGGAGCAGGGGCCGGTGCAGATCTCGCGCTACAACGGCTATCCGGCCTTCCGTATCGCGGGCGATGCCAAGCCCGGCCACACCACGGGTGAGGCCATGGCCGAGCTCGAACGCATCCTGGGTGAGATGCCGCGCGGCATAGGTTACGAGTGGACGGCACTGTCCTATCAGGAAAAGGCCGCTGGCGCACAAGCCCCCAAGCTGTTCGCACTGGCGATCTTGGTGGTGTTCCTGCTGCTCGTGGCCCTGTACGAAAGCTGGAGCATTCCCGCAGCCGTGATGCTGATCGTGCCCATAGGTGCGCTGGGATCGGTGCTGGCCACTTCGGCGCTGGGTCTCTCGAACGACGTGTACTTCAAGGTCGGCCTGATCACCATCATCGGCCTGGCGGCCAAGAACGCCATCCTGATCGTGGAGTTCGCCAAGGACCTGCACGAGCGCGGCCATTCGCTGGCGGAAGCGGCATTGCAGGCAGCCCGTTTGCGCTTCCGACCCATCGTGATGACTTCGCTGGCCTTCATCCTCGGGGTGGTGCCGCTGGCGCTGGCCAGCGGGGCGGGGGCCTCCAGCCAGGCCGCCATCGGTGTCGGCGTGATCGGCGGCATGCTCAGCGCCACCTTGCTGGGCGTGCTGTTCGTGCCCATCTTCTTTGTCTTCGTGCTCTCGCTGCGGCGCAAGCGCCGCGCAGTGCCGGAGGAAAAAAACACAGACTCCGAAGGAGAACCCGCATGAACGGGCGAAACCCCATGCGTACCGCGACGCTGACGCTGATTGCCGCGATGCTTGCCGGCTGCTCTTTTGCACCGACCTATGAAAGGCCTGCTGCGCCCATTCCCGGCAACTGGAGCGCGGCATCATCGGCCTCGGCTGCATCGATGCAGAGCTTGCACTGGAAGGATTTCGTGATCGATGAGCGCCTGCGCTCGCGTATCGAAACGGCGCTGGCCAACAACCGCGATCTGCGTCAGACACTGCTCAATGTTCAGACCGCACGCGCGGCCTATCGCGTGCAGCGTGCGGACCAACTGCCCGGTCTGGAAGCTCAGGCCGGCGGCAATCGCCAGCGCCTGCCTGCCGACCTGAGCGGCACGGGAGCGGCCAGGGTGCAGAGCAACTATCAGGCTGGCGTCGGGTTGATGGCTTTCGAGCTCGATCTCTTCGGCCGCGTGAGCTCGCTGTCCGAGGCCGCGCTCATGGAGTATCTGGCCACCGAAGAGGCCGCGCGCAGCGTGCAGATCAGTCTGGTCGCCGAAGTGATCCAGGCCTCGCTGGCCCAGGACAGCGCGCGGCAGCGTCAGGCCCTGGCGCTTCGTACCTTGCAGGCGCGCGAGAAGGAATTGCAGCTGATGAGCGAGCGTCGCAAGACCGGCACGGCAAGCCGTCTGGACGAGCAGGAGGCGCAAGGACAGCTCGAGCTGGCGCGCGCCGAAGTCGAGCGCTTCGAGCGCGAGCTGCGCCAGGCCGGCAATGCTCTGGACTGGCTGGTGGGTGATGGCAGGGTCCAGCCGGCAGCAGATCTGAGCGCCACGCCCCTGGTGCAGGAGATAGGCCCGGGTCTGCCCTCAGATCTGCTGGTGCTGCGCCCCGATATCCGCGCCGCCGAATATCAGCTGCGCTCACGCAATGCAAGCATTGGCGCGGCGCGGGCCGCGTTTTTCCCGCGCATCTCGCTCACGGGCTCCTATGGCTCGGCCAGTGCAGAGCTTGGCGATTTGTTTGCAGGCGGTCAGCGCTCCTGGTCCTTCATGCCGCAGCTGAGCCTGCCGATTTTTGATGGCGGCCGCAATCGCGCCAATCTGGAAATCGCGCAGCTGCGCAAGGACATGGCGATAGCTAGCTACGAGCGCAGCATTCAGACGGCATTTCGTGAAGTCAGCGATGCGCTGGTCTCCGTCGAGACCCTGAGGCGCGAGGAACTGGCCCGCCAGCGGCTGGTGCAGACCAGCGCGAATACGCTCAAGCTCGCCGAGCTGCGCTATCGCGCAGGGCTGGATAGCCATCTGCGCTATCTGGATGCACAGCGCACGGACTTTGCGCAGCAGATGGCACTGATCGAGGTCAGCGCGCAGCGACAGATGGCCCTGGCCACGCTGTTCAAGGCCTTGGGTGGCGGCTGGCAGGTCGGTCCGGTCGCCCAGGGCTGAGAAGGCGCCAGTGCGGCCGCTTGGTTGGCGGTGCATTGGCTGCGGCTTATGGACCAAGGAGCACAGGACTTGGTCAGTCGAGTCAAGAACGGGCGGACGGCCTGAATTCCAGGCTCTGACCCGACCATCCAAGTCAATGCGGCTCGCAATAGGCCGCTGAATCTCGTCGGCGATGAAGTCTATGACAGCGTGGGTCGAGCATCCCGAAAAAACCACAGCTATTTCACTTTTCTCAATGATCGATAATAATTCTCATTATCAAAAAATGTAAGCTGTCGTATCTTGTCATACCCGTCTCACTCCTTGACCGACATGGCCGCGATCTATGGAGAGCATCACCCCTGGCTTTTGGGCTGGCTGAGGCGCAAGCTCGGCGGAGCTGATCATGCCGCGGATCTTGCGCAAGATACCTTTGTGAGAGTGCTGGCTGCCCAGGCGGAGCAGCGCGCGCTGGTGTTACGCGAACCGCGTGCCTATCTGACCACGGTGGCGCGCAATCTGCTCATCAATCATGTGCAGCGGCTGTCGCTGGAGCAGGCATGGCTGGACGCGATGGCCCAGTTGCCGGAGCCTCTGGCGCCTTCGCCCGAGCAGCAGTTGCTGGTGCTGGAATCATTGCATCAGGTCGATGCCATGCTCAACGGCTTGCCACCCAAGGTGCGCGAGGCGTTTCTACTATCCCAACTCGATGGTCTGAGCTATGCACGGGTGGCAGAGCGCTTGGGAGTCACGTCTCGCACCGTCAAGCGCTATATGGCCCAAGCATTCGAGCAGTGCATTTTGCTGGTGATTTGAGTCATGGTTATTGCACCTCCTCCGGCTCTGGATATCGATCCGAGCGCAGCACGGCAGGCTGCACAGTGGCTTGTGCGGCTGCATGCCGACGCTGGCGACAAGACAGTGCATACAGAACTCATGCGCTGGCGCAACTCGGATCCGAGTCATGAAATGGCCTGGCAGCGGGCCGAACTGGTTCTTGGCAAACTGAATGCAACCCGGGCCGGCAACAGTGCCGAAGCAGGCAATACGCTGGGCGGTCTGAGCGCTGCAGCGCTGCGCGAGGCGAATCGCTCGCAGCGGCGTGCCGTCACGCGGCTGCTGGCTACAGCGATTGTGGCGGGGCCGCTCGGCTATGGGGCCTGGCGTCTTGCGCCCTGGCATGAATGGTCGGCGGACATGCGTACCGACACGGGAGAGAGCCGTGAATCGACGCTGGCCGACGGCAGCAGAATCCAGCTGGATACCGGCAGCGCCGTCGACATGGCGTTCACATCATCGGAGCGTCGCCTGATCCTGCGCGCGGGCGCCATCTGGGTGCAGACTGCTGCCGATGCCGCGCTGCGGCCTTTTCTGGTTCAGACAGCGCAAGGAACGGTCCGGGCATTGGGGACGCGTTTTACCGTGCGCATCGCGCCGCCCTTTGCGCGAACGGAACACAGCTGTCTCATTGCGGTTCAACAAGGAGCGGTGGAGTTGAGTCCTGTCAACGACGACACAAGCGTGCGCATCGACGCGGGAATGCAGGCACAGATGAGCGCGGGGAAGGTCGGCGTACCCGAAGCAGCCGGCCTGGCCTCCGATGGCTGGACTCACGGGGTGCTCTATGCGGAAAAGACACCGCTGGGGATTTTTGCTGCCGAGCTTTCGCGCTATCGCCCGGGCATCGTGCGATGCGATCCGGCTGTTGCTGCGCTGCCTGTGAGCGGAGCCTTTCAACTGCGCGATACGGATCAGGCGCTGGCGGCGCTGGCTGCCTCCATGCCCATCAGAATCTTGCAGCGCTCGCGTTACTGGGTGACTATCGTGCCGCGCTGAAGCACTCGATTTCTTCACCTTCCATGTCCCCTTTTTGCCAGGACGCCGGTCATACAAGAAAGGCAACACATTTATCGGCATTTTCAAAAAGGGTTACTCCATGGTCTTGGCGCAGCATATTCCCGGGCAAATTTCAGTGCCTTCATCCTCCTTTGTGCCCGTCGAGAGCCTGGGCCTCAAAAAGAACGCAGTTCAAGCTGCGCTGATCCTGCTGCTCGGGGTGGCAGGTGCCAGCGGCGTCCAAGCCCAGTCGAGTCAGGGCTCCGCCAGTAGTCAGCAAGTGAGAGAGTACAGTCTCCCCAGGGGGCCATTGAGCCAGGCGCTGGCGCGCTTTGCGGGGGAATCGGGGGTGACGCTATCCGCGGACTCTGCACTGACCGGGGAGCTCCAGACGGCTGGTTTGAATGGCAGATTTGCCGTCGCTGAGGGCTTTGCGCAGCTGCTGCGTGGTAGCGGGCTTGAGGTCGCGCAAACCCAGCCCGGTATTTTCATTCTGCGCAAAAGCACTCAGGCTCCTGTGGTGGCGGGTGCAGCCCCCAGTCTGGCGGAAGTGCTGGTGACTGCTGCGGCCGAAGCATCGACCTTCTCGGAAGGCACGGGCTCCTATGCTGCACAGCTCGTCACGATCGGCAAGAGTGCACAGAGTCTGCGAGAAATTCCGCAGTCGGTGTCGGTGGTGACGCGCCAGATGCTCGAGGACCAGAATATCCAGAGTCTCGATGACGCCATGCGCACCGTGCCCGGCGTCACCGTGGAGCCCGGCAGCACCGGAGGCAATCATGGCAATTTCTACCTGCGCGGCTACGCGGTGGATACCGTGCAGATCGACGGTGTCAACACTCCTGCGAGCACCGGCAATGATCTTTCCAGCGGATTCGGCATGGCCATGTACGACCGTATTGAGGTCCTGCGCGGTCCTGCAGGACTGTTCCAGGGGGCCGGCGACCCTGGCGGCTCCATCAATCTTGTGCGCAAGCGCCCCAAGGCACAGCGGGAGTTCAGCACGCAACTATCGGCCGGCTCCTGGAATCGCTATTACGCCGAGGCGGACATGAGCGGGCCTCTGAGCAGTGATGGACGCATACGCGGGCGTCTTGTCACGGCCTACCAGGACCAGGGCTCTTTTGTGGATCATGTGTACTCCAGGAAGCCGTTGATCTATGGCGTGCTGGAAGCCGACCTCACTCCGTCAAGCACGCTTACCGCCGGAGCCAGCCATCAGCAATACAAGGGGCGTCCCGCCTTCGGCCTGCCAGCCTATCCGGATGGCCGCCTGCTGGATATTCCGCGCTCCAGCTATCTGGATCCCATCTGGAACCACATCACGGAACGCAACACCGAGTACTTCGCAGAATTTCAGCATCGCCTGGACAATGGCGGGCAGATCAAGCTCAATGCGACCTACCGGGAGCAGGATGAGCCCTCTCGTCTCTTCGGCTGGTCGGACTGCGCGGCCGACCCAGCTACCGGCGACAGCTGCCTCATCAGCTGGGCTTACCGCAGCCACTGGAAGACCCATGGCCTTGACGGCCTCATCACCACGCCGTTTGCCGCGCTGGGCTCATCCAATAATGAGCTGACGCTGGGAGCGGACTATCGCAAGGTGCACAAGAGCTTCAAATACGGCGGCGGAGACGGTGCTCCCATCAATATCTTCGATCCCGACAACAACGTTCCCAAGCCTGCGAATTACAGCTTCTCCAACGGCAACGACAACCGAACCGAGCAGTACGGGCTCTATGGACGAATCAATCTGCGCCCGGCCAGCGGCGTGTTGCTCAGCATGGGAGGGCGCATGACCTGGTGGGACAACCATGCCGTCAATCGCAACGCCTATTTCAACCAGTTCTCCGAAACCGATACGCGCATCAGCGGCAAGTTCACTCCCTATGCGGGAGTCGTGTTCGACCTGAGCGAGCAGTTGTCTGCCTATGCAAGCTACACCCGCATTTTCGCGCCGCAGACTGCCAGCGATGCTGAGGGCATGACATTGCGCCCACGAGTGGGCCAGCAGTACGAGGCAGGCCTGAAGGGCGAGTGGCTGAACAAACAGCTCAATGCCCGTGCGGCTGTTTTCCGTATGGAAGACAGCAATCGTGCAATGACCGATCCGGCCAATCCGCTGTTTTCCCTTGCCGCTGGCAAGATGCGAAGCCAGGGGGTGGAGGCGGAAATCAACGGTCGCATAGCTCCGGGCTGGAATCTCGCTGTCGGATACGCGTACACACAGACCAAAACGCTGGAAGGAACACCGGACGAGAAGGCTCAGCTCTATACCTTCATCGCTCCGCGCCACAGCTTCAACTTGTGGACACGCTACCAGTTCGGTTCGGGGCCTCTGGAAGGCTTCAGTGTGGGTGGCGGTCTGCGCAGCGTCAGTCGGATGTACCGCCTCAATGGTGACGTGAAGTTCTCTCAGGGTCCGGTGACTACGGCTGCACTGCAGATCGGCTATCGCTTCAACAAGAATCTGGATGCAACGCTGACCGTCAACAATGTCTTTGACAAGGTGTATTACCAGCGTGTCTGGGCGGCCTATGGCTCCAACTACTATGGCGAGCCGCGCAATGTGATGCTGACATTGCGCGGCAAGTTCTGAGCTCCATGCCAAGGGGGCTGGGTAGCCCTTGAAAGCCGGGGCAATACAGGCTCGAGAGCCCAGGCGCACAAGCGGGGGCGGAGCTATCGCTTTTCGTCTGGGTTGGCGTTGCCATTCAGCGCGTCAGTACTTGCTGCGCTGGGCTTGCCAGCAGGCAGCTTGAGCACTGCGGCTGTTTGTGTGATGCCTAGCCTGAAGCAGTTGCTTGGTACGCATGGGCTGTTAGTTCCCGTGGTATTCGCCGGGGCTGAGTTGGATGAACATAGCGCAGCCATCGCTGAAAGGTCCATTCAAATCTCCTTCCAGGGGAGAAGCGCACCAAAGAAAAAAGGCCTTGAATTTCTTCAAGGCCTTTTGTCATTTGGCGGAGCAGGCGGGATTCGAACCCGCGGTGGGCTATTAACCCACACACGCTTTCCAGGCGTGCGACTTAAACCACTCATCCACCGCTCCACAGCGATCCCAAAATACTTCATTTCTGAAGTAAAAAACCAAGTGTGGTCGACTTGATTTTAAAATCTGGCGGAGCAGGCGGGATTCGAACCCGCGGTGGGCTATTAACCCACACACGCTTTCCAGGCGTGCGACTTAAACCACTCATCCACCGCTCCGTGTGATGAAGCCGCTATTCTAACCAGAAATTTCGACCTCAAAATGAAAGTGCAGAAAGTTCTTTTCTGCACGCAGCCTGAAGCGAGCAGGCTCAGGCGCTCTTGCCCACCTGAACCATTTTCATGGCAGAGGCAATCAGGCCGGAGACCTCGGTCATGTTCGCAGGAATGACCAGAGTGGTGTTGGAGTCCGCTGCCACCTTGCTATAGGCCTCCACGGCGCTCTCAGCCACCTTGAGCTGAACGGCCTGCTCGCCACCGGGCTGTCGAATGGCCGTGGCCACGCGCTCCAGCGCCTGTCCGGTGGCTTCGGCCACGGTGGTGATGGCGGCAGCTTCACCTTGCGCCTTGTTGATGGCGGCTTGCTTCTCGCCTTCGGAGCGGGCGATGAAAGCTTCGCGCTCGCCGGTGGCAATGTTGATCTGTTCCTGGCGTCGACCTTCGGAAGCTGCGATCAGGGCACGCTTTTCGCGCTCTGCCGTGATCTGGGCCTGCATGGCACGCAGGATTTCAGCGGGCGGCGTCAGGTCCTTGATTTCGTAGCGCAGCACCTTAACGCCCCAGTTCAGCGCGGCCTCGTCGATGGCATTGACGACCTGGGCGTTGATCATGTCGCGCTCTTCAAAGGTCTTGTCCAGCTCCAGCTTGCCGATCACGCTGCGCAGCGAGGTCTGGGCGAGCTGGGTCACGGCCATGATGTAGTTGGACGAGCCATAGCTGGCGCGCATGGGGTCGGTGACCTGGAAGTAGAGAATGCCGTCCACGGTCAGCTGCGTGTTGTCGCGCGTGATGCAGACCTGGCTGGGCACGTCCAGGGGAATTTCCTTGAGGCTGTGCTTGTAGGCGATGCGGTCCACGAACGGGATCAGAAAGTTCAGGCCGGGTGTGAGCGTGCCTGCGTATTTGCCCAGACGCTCCTTGACCCATGCATGCTGCTGGGGAACCACCTTGATCGAGCGGACGATGAAGATGACGGCAATGATGGCGATGGCGAGAGGGACTGCGTAATCCATATTGTCTCCAGCCCTTGTGGGGCGTTGGTGTGAAGAAAGAGAGCGAAGCGTTCCGGCGTCCAGCATAACCATGCCGGGGCCGGTCGATGATCAGATCTTGTCAACCAGCAGGCGGTTGCCGATGACTTCGGCCACGCGATGCGGGCCCGGGATGGGCAGCGCGCCCTGGCGCCCCATGACGGTCCAGGTGGCGCCGCGATAGCGGACCTGGGCCGTGCCGTCGGTGTTCCACTGTTCGATGACCACGGTTTCGCCCACATCCAGGTTGACATCGCGATTGCTGGAAGCTGGCTGTCTGCGCGGGCTGCGCTTGCGCAGCAGATAGCAGACGAGGACGGCGCCGGAGCCCAGCAGGGCCGCGGCGACGATCTGGTTGCTGGTGCCCAGACCGAAGTGAGCGCAAAGCGCACCGGCAATGGCACCAAGAGCCAGCATGAGGAGATAGAAAGTACCGGTCAACAGCTCCGCAATGACCAGCAAACCGACAAGCAACCACCACGCGGTGGAGTGATCCATACCTGAGCTCCTGTTAAGGCCTGTATTTAGTGCACCACATTCTGGGTTAAAAACAGCCTGTTTCAAAGCCGCAATAAGGATATTCCTTACACTTCGCGGCTGTTTCGTTTTTTAGGCCTGATTGGTACGGAGGCTGTTCATGAAGTTTCGCTTTCCCATCGTCATCATCGACGAGGACTATCGTTCCGAGAACACCTCGGGACTGGGCATCCGCGCCCTGGCTCAAGCCATTGAAGAAGAGGGCTTTGAAGTCCTGGGCGTGACCAGCTATGGCGATCTGTCGCAATTCGCCCAGCAGCAAAGCCGCGCCAGTGCCTTCATTTTGTCGATCGACGACGAGGAATTCCAGCTCGGCGGCGACAAGGACCCCATCATTCACAGCCTGCGTGACTTCATCGGTGAAGTGCGCCGAAAGAATGAGGAGGTGCCCATCTATATCTACGGCGAGACCAAGACCAGCCGTCACCTGCCCAACGACATTCTGCGTGAGCTGCATGGCTTCATTCACATGTTCGAGGACACGCCCGAGTTCGTGGCCAAGCACATCATCCGTGAAGCCAAGAGCTACCTGGAGAGCGTGCAGCCTCCGTTCTTCAAGGCGCTGCTGGACTACGCCGAAGATGGCTCCTACAGCTGGCACTGCCCCGGTCACTCGGGTGGCGTGGCCTTTCTGAAGAGTCCCGTGGGTCAGATGTATCACCAGTTCTACGGTGAGAACATGCTGCGCGCCGACGTCTGCAATGCCGTGGAAGAGCTGGGCCAGCTGCTGGACCACAACGGCGCCATCGGCGAGTCCGAGCGCAATGCCGCGCGCATCTTCAATGCCGATCACTGCTACTTTGTGACCAATGGCACATCGACCTCCAACAAGATCGTCTGGCACCACACCGTGGCACCCGGCGATGTGGTGGTGGTGGATCGCAACTGCCACAAGTCCATCCTGCACTCCATCATCATGACCGGTGCGATTCCGGTGTTCCTCAAGCCGACGCGCAATCACTTCGGCATCATCGGCCCGATTCCGCAGAGCGAGTTCTCGGTCGAGTCCATCCAGGCCAAGATTGCCGCCAACCCGCTGCTCAAGGGCGTGGACGCCAAGGCCGTCAAGCCCCGCGTGCTGACGCTGACGCAGTCCACCTACGACGGCGTGCTCTACAACACCGAGACCATCAAGGGCATGCTGGACGGCTATGTGGCCAATCTGCACTTCGATGAGGCCTGGCTGCCCCACGCTGCCTTCCACCCCTTCTATGGCAGCTATCACGCCATGGGCAAGAAGCGCAAGCGCCCGATGCACTCGGTGGTCTATGCCACCCAGTCCATCCACAAGCTGCTCGCCGGCATCAGCCAGGCCTCGCATGTGCTGGTGCAGGACTCGCAGACCGAGAAGCTGGATCACCCGCTGTTCAACGAGGCGTATCTGATGCACACCTCGACCAGCCCCCAGTACAGCATCATTGCCAGCTGCGACGTGGCTGCTGCCATGATGGAGCCGCCCGGCGGCACGGCGCTGGTGGAAGAGTCGATTGTCGAGGCACTGGACTTCCGCCGTGCCATGCGCAAGGTGGAAGACGAGTTCGGCGACGACGACTGGTGGTTCGAGGTCTGGGGCCCTGAAGCCCTGGCCGAGGAAGGCGTGGGCACGGCCCAGGACTGGATCATCCGTGGTACGGACGCATCGACCAAGACCCGCTCCAAGAAGAACGGCAAGGAGTTCGACAACTGGCACGGCTTTGGCGATCTGGCCGATGGCTTCAACATGCTGGACCCGATCAAGTCCACCATCGTCACGCCCGGCCTGGATCTGGACGGCGACTTTGCCGATACCGGCATTCCTGCGTCCATCGTCACCAAGTACCTGGCCGAGCATGGCGTGGTGGTCGAGAAGACCGGCCTGTATTCCTTCTTCATCATGTTCACCATCGGCATCACCAAGGGCCGCTGGAACACCATGCTGACCGCGCTGCAGCAGTTCAAGGACGACTACGACCGCAACCAGCCGCTGGCGCGCATCCTGCCCGAGTTCTGCCAGCAGCACCGCCGCTACGAGCGCATGGGCCTGCGCGATCTGTGCCAGCATGTGCACGAGCTGTATGCCAAGTACGACATCGCACGCCTGACGACCGAGATGTATCTGTCGGATCTCAAGCCCACGATGAAGCCCTCGGATGCCTACGCGCATATCGCGCAGCGCAAGACCGAGCGCGTGGAAATCGACCATCTGGTCGGCCGCACCACCGTGGGTCTGGTGACGCCTTACCCGCCCGGAATTCCGCTGCTGATCCCCGGTGAAGTCTTCAACAAGAAGATCGTTGACTACCTGGTGTTCGCGCGCGAATTCGCCAAGGAATGCCCGGGCTTCGAGACCGATATCCACGGTCTGGTCGAGCTGGAAGACGAAAACGGCGAGATCCGCTACTACGCGGACTGCGTGGCCGAGGAAAGCGTCAAGCCTGTGGCAGTGAAGAAGACTGCTGCGGTGAAGAAGCCCGCTGCCAAGAAGACGACTGCCAAGAAGACGGCTGCGGCGCCCGTAACCACGCCAGTTGCCAAGACACCCGCCAAAAAGCCGGCAACAAAGCCGGTAACAAAGGCGGCAGCCAAGTCCGCCGCAAAGCCTGCGGTGAAGGCTGCGGCCAAAACGGCAAGGAAGGCCGCATAAGCCTTGGCTTTTGCAAGGTCGGGGCGATCCCGGCCTTTTTGCACATCAGCCCGGAGTGCCTGCACTTCGGGCTTTTTCATATCCCTGCCATGCATTCATTCCTGCAACCGGCTGGCGCCGTGCCTCTGTGGAAGCTGTTGGCGGCAGCCAGCCTGGGCTGGGCCTTGTTCATGCTCTGGCGCGTGCGCATGCTACGGGCTTGCGCTGGACCGCCGAGCAAGCACTGGCCGTGGCGCTGGTCTGTGTCGGCTACGGCGGCGTGATCGAGCTGCTGCAGGCCGGCGTCGTCCCCACGCGGTCAGCCGAGTGGCTGGATGTGCTGGCCAATGCCGCGGGCGCGAGCCTGGCTGTGCTGTTCATTCAGGGGCTGCGCTACATGAAGCAAAAATAGTAGCTGCTTGCGCTTGACCTGTATCGTATATAGAAATGAATCTATTTGAAACATAGGTGGTTATTGCGCAGGCAGCTACTGATTTTGATGACTATTCCAGAATGATCTTCGCGTCGCGGATGAGCGCGGCCCAGCTGGCTTGCTCCTTTTGCAGATAGGCCTGGGCATCCTGCAGGCTGCCCCCCATGGGTGTGCTGCCTTCGGACTGCAGCTGTTTGAGCACTGCAGGGTCCTGCAAGCCGGTGTTCACTGCGGCGTTGATCTTCTGCGCCAGCGCTGCAGGCGTGTTCCTGGGGGCCACGATCAGCTTCCAGTCCACGGCTTCAAAGCCCGGAAAGCCGGACTCGGCCACGGTGGGTACCTGAGGCAGGATGGCAAGACGCTTGGCCGAGGTCACGGCCAGTGCGCGCAGGCGCTGGCCCTTGATCATGGGGTAGACCGCCTGAGGCGTGCCGAACATATAGTGGGTCTGCTTGCCCAGCAGGTCGGTCACGGCCGGCGCGGCGCCTTTGTAGGGCACGTTGAGCACATCGATCTTGGCCTTGTAGGAAAGCATTTCCCCCGCCAGATGGCCCACGGTGCCTGTGGAAGCCAGACCTTGCTTGATGGCTCCAGGCTGGGCCTTGGCCGCGGCGATCAGATCCTGCAGTGATTTCCAGGGCGAATCGGTGGGCACGACCAGCACCACGGGCTGCGAGGCCACCAGCGCCACGGGAAGCAGATCGGTCTTGGCGTTGAACGGCATGCTGGGCAGCAGCGAGGGATTGATGGCCAGATTGGCGGTCTGCCCCATGCCGAAGGTATAGCCGTCGGCCGGCGCCTTGGCGACGGCATCGAGGCCGATATTGCCGCCCGCGCCAGGCTTGTTGTCCACTACGATGACCCAGCGATTCGCGGTCGCCATGCGTTCGCTGATCTGGCGCGTCACCGTGTCGGTGCCGCCGCCAGGCGTGAAGGGCACGACCATGCGTATCGACTTGGCAGGCCATTCGCCGGGCTGGGCCGCAGCACTGCCGGCGGCCAGCGTCATGGCCGTCAGCGCGCATGCTGCCATCGCCAGGCGGCGGTTCGGGTGTCGGGAAGAGGGGCTGTACGGCATGGTTTTGTCTCCTGAATGATGGAAATGGGGCGAAAGAATCCCCGCAGGGCGCGCGTGGGCGCCCTGTTCTGGGGTGGATGAGTCGTGCGGGGCGATGGCCCCGCAGGGCCGCTCAGTCGGGCTGGCCCTGTGCCAGTGCCCGGGCCTGGGCCTGGCTGTAGCCCAGCGCTGTCAGAATCTCCAGGCTGTGCTCGCCGAGCTTGGGCGGCGAGAGGCGCACCTGCAGATGCTTGCCGTCCAGGGTCAGCGGCAGCAGCACGGTCTTGCTGTCGCGGCCGTCGGGCAAGGTGATGGGGGCCAGCGCACCGGTGGCGTTCAGGTGCGGGTCTTCGAGCAGATCGTGCGGGCGGGCGATGGGCGCAAACGGCAGGCCCTTGTCCTCGAAGACGCTGGCGATATGCGCGGCGCTGTAGCCGGCCATGGTTTCGCGCAGCAGCGGCATCAGCCAGCTGCGGGCCTGCACGCGGTCGTTGTTGCTGCCAAGGCGCGGATCGTCACGCAGCTGCTCCAGGCCAAAGGCATCGCAGAACTCGCGCCATGCGCCGTCGCTGACCACGGCCAGAAAGATCTGCTCGCCGCCCTGGACCTCGAACACGTCGTAGATCGCCCAGGCCGAAATGCGTGCGGGCATGGGTGCTGCAGGCTTGCCGGTCACCGCGTACTGCATCATGTGCTGGGCGATCAGAAACACATTGTTCTCGAACAGAGCGCTCTGCACTTCCTGGCCCTTGCCGGTCTTCTCGCGCTGGGCCAGGGCGGCCATGGCTCCCATGGCACCGAACATACCGCCCATGATGTCGTTGACACTGGTGCCCGCGCGCAGCGGGTCGCCGGGCCGGCCCGTCATATAGGCCAGGCCGCCCATCATCTGCACCACCTCGTCGAGGGCCGTGCGGTGTTCGTAGGGGCCGGGCAGAAAGCCCTTGTGACTCACATAGATGAGGCGTGGGAATTGTTGCTTGAGACTTTCATAGTCCAGGCCCAGCTTCTTCATGGTGCCGGGCTTGAAGTTTTCGGTCACCACATCGGCCGTGGCGATCAGCTTGAGCGCGGCTTCCTTGCCCTCGGGGGTCTGCAGATCCAGCGTCAGGCTTTTCTTGTTGCGGTTGAACAGCGGGAAAAAGCCCGAGCCCGAGCCGAGCAGCTTGCGCGTGGCATCGCCGTTGCGGCCGTGGCCCACGGGCTCGACCTTGATGACTTCGGCGCCCAGGTCGGCCAGCATCAGGCCGCAGCTGGGGCCCATGACCATATGGGTGAACTCCACCACGCGGATGCCGCTATAGGGCAGGGGGGAGGAAGTCTCGGCGGTTTCGGTTGAGGCGTGCATATTCATCTCTTCTTGTCTTCGGCTCATGGGCGAGCCGCTGTGTGATCAGTAGCGCTGAGGCACAAAGCCCTTGGGCAGGCCCGCGGGTGGCAGCATGCCGTAGAGCGCCTCGCCCGGCAGGCCGGCGGCCAGCGTTTCTCGCGCTGCAAGCAATCGCTCAATGTCAATGCCGGTGCGCAGCCCCATGGCTTCGAACATGAAGACCAGATCTTCGGTCACCACATTGCCCGAGGCGCCGGGGGCATAGGGGCAGCCGCCCAGTCCGGCCTGGGAAGCGTCGAAAGTGCGCACGCCGGCTTCATAGGCAGCCAGGCAGTTGGCCAGGCCCAGGCCTCGGGTGTTGTGCATATGTGCGGCACCGGCCTTGTCGCCGAGTTCGCTGCGCAGGCGTGTGAACAGGCGCTTGACCTGGGCCGGGTTGGCCATGCCCGTGGTGTCGGACAGGCCCGATTCGTCGGCGCCGGCGGCCACGCAGGCGGCAGCCAGCGCAATCACCTCGTCCTCGGGCACCAGGCCCTGCAGGGTGCAGCCGAAAGCGGTGGAGATGCCGGCCTCGATATGCACGGCAGGGGCGATCTCATCGCGCAGCCTGGCGATGGCGCGCACTTCTTCCACCATCTGCGCGGGTGTCTTGCGCACATTGGCCATGGAGTGCGCGGGGCTGGCCGATACGGGCAGCGTGATCTTGTGCGCGCCGGCGCGCATGGCGGCTTCGGCGCCCTTGAGATTGGGCACCAGGGCCATGATGGTGACGCCGGGATGGGTGACGGCGTGGCGTACGACCTCGGCGGCATCGGCCATCTGCGGCAGCAGTTTGGGCGAGACAAAGGAGCCGACCTCGATCTCCTGCACGCCCGCTGCCACCAGAGCATCGATCCATGCATGTTTGTGGGCCGTGCTCATGGTGGCCGAGATCGACTGCAGGCCGTCGCGGGGGCCGACTTCGCTGATCAGGAGATCGAAACGCTGGGGGAATGACATGGTTGCCTCACTTGGATTTCATGCTTGCATTGCGGCTGGCACAATGCTTTAATGATGTTCTGTCTGATAGAATTTAATTCTTTCTATTGAAATATTGCCTTGCGTACTGATGCCCTGTCAAGATGCGGGGCAGGAGTTTCCATGCCGCGTAAATCCCTGAATGAATCCGTAGCCGACGAAAATGCCGCACCTGGCGGTGTGGCCGCAGTGGACCGCGCTCTCAGCGTGCTGAGTGCATTCCAGGATGGCGATGCCGCGCTGAGCCTGGCCGAGCTGGCCGAGCGCACCCGGCTCTACAAGAGCACGGTGCTGAGGCTGCTGGCCTCTCTGGAGCATGGCGGCTGGGTTCAGCGCCAGGATGACGGGCGCTATGCGGTGGGCCCGGCCGTGGCCAGGCTGCATGTGGTTTATGAGCAGAGCTTTTCGCTGGATAAACTGGTCATGCCGGTGTTGCGCGCACTGGTTCAGGCTACGGGCGAGAGCGCTGCCTACCATGTGCGCCAGGGGCGTGAACGCCTGTGTCTGTACCGTGTGGATTCGCCGCACCCGGTACGCGATCATGCGCGTGCCGGCGATCTGCTCCCCCTGGATAAGGGAGCTGGCGGGCGTGTGCTGGTCGCTTTCGATCCGGAGCTGGGCGACTGGGTGAAGAAGAATCGCAACCACTATGCGCGTGTACGGGCCGATGGCTACGAAGCCCTGGTGGGCGACAGACATAGCGAGATCGCCGGCATCTCGGCTCCGGTCTTTCGCCGCAGCGGCGATCTGGCGGCCGCCCTGACGCTGACCATGCCAGCGCATCGCTATGACGAGCGCTATGTCAAAAACGTGTTGCAGGCCGCGCGCGACCTGGGGGCGCAACTGCCGTAGGTTTGGGCGCCGTGGGCTTGAGACGCAGGACCGGCAGTCGCAGGCAGCGATGAAGCCCGAGTCACGGGCCTGCCGGCTCGGGCTGAAAGCCCGGCTCGCTGCGCACGCGCAAAAAGCGGGCAAAGCGCGGCAGCCCGCTTTTTTCGTGCAGGCCCTGGTAGCGGTAGGTGACCCAGCTGCCCAGCGCGGGCGGGCTTTTGCGCATCTGCGCCGTCAGTCCGGAGCCCAGTGAAAACTGCTTGCCGTCCGGGGTCTGCACCAGCAGCGCACCCGTCATGCCCTGCCATTGTCCGCGTCCGCTTTTGTAGCCTATGACCCGGGCTTCGGCATCATCGAAAGGCTTGAGCTTGAGCAGATCGTCGCTGCGGCCCGGGCGATAGGGGGCGCTGCCTTTGTGCAGCATCAAGCCCTCGCCGCCGCCTTTGACGACTGTGTGCAGCCATTGCCGCAACTCGGCTTCCGAGCCCAGCTTGCGCTGCTCCACCATCTGCACCCAGTCCTGGGCAATGGCCCCGACGGTGCGCTGCAGCAGCGGCAGGCGCTGGTCAAAGCTGCCCGGAGCCGCGGGCAGATCAAACACCATGAATCTCATCTGGCGCCAGGCCCGATCATCCGGGATGGCCTGTGCCGTGGTGGACTGGGCATGGGAAAACCGGCCGCGTCCGGCCCAGAGCTCGCCATCCATGGGGGTGGCCGGCCAGTCCCGAACAAACCACTCTGGCGTCGCGATCCGCTGCCCGCCACGGCTGACAAGCTGGTGGCCGTTCCAGTAGCCGCGTACGCCATCCAGTTTCTCGCTGACCCAATAGTCCTGCAGCGGCAGGCCGCTGCGCCAGATCTGGGCCAGCATCAGCGAAGGCTGCTGTGTCGTGGTCTGGGCCCGCACGGCAACAAAGCCCATGCAGAGACAGGCACAGACCAGCCAGAGAATGCATTCCCGCAGGGGGCGATGCCGTGGCTCAGGCATGGCTATCTCCCGGTAAAGAGGCAGCTCATGCTAGAGCGCGGAGCCTATGCTGTCGATGCGGGTACGAACCCATATCAAAAAACATGGCTATCAGCGGCTTATCCATAAGTAATTGCGGTGATTTCAATGAAAAAGCCGCTGCAGCCAGGCAGCGGCTTTTGTCAAAGGGGCAAGACCTTCAGTCGCGGCTGATGACGGCGCAGGCGATGCGCGCGCCGGCATTGCCCGTGGGCTGGGTGGTGTAGTCGTCGGGCTGTGCATGGACAATGACCGCCCGGCCTATGACATTGCCGGGGCCGGCCAGCAAGGTGATGTCTGCCGACTGTACGTTGACGGTGGCCACGCCGTTGGAGTCGGCCTTCAGGCTGGGCAGGTCGCCCATATGGTGCTGGGTCGAGTCATATTTGCCATGCGGATTGCCCAGCGGGTTGAAGTGGCCGGCAGCGGCATTGCCATTGTCGCCACAGTCGCCCTTGTCGTGGATGTGAAAGCCATGCTCGGAATTGGGCTTGAGGCCGTGAATCACGGCATTGACCATCACCTGCTGGCCGGTCTTCTGGGTGAATTTCACATCGCCGCCGACCTTGCTACCCGAAGTGGCCTGCAGCCTGGCGATGGCCTGGGCGGGCTGGGGCTCGGGGGTGCTGCAGGCCGTCAGGGCAGCAGCGGATGCGGTCAGGATGAGAAAACGATATGGCATGTAAGCTCCTCTTGAATATTCGTCAGAACCATAGAGAAAACACTGTGAACCATAGCGTCAGTGCTTTGCCGCGCTTGTAGGGCAAGGGCCAAGATGTTGGGCACGGCCCCAAAAAACAAAGCCCCGCAGGCTGCTGAGGCCTGCGGGGCTGGTGTCGTCAAAAGCCTGGGGCTCAGACCTGATCGGCAGACAGGCCTGCGGTCTGGCTGAAGCCGCCGTCCACATAGGTGATCTCGGCGGTCACGCCGGAGGCCAGGTCGGACAGCAGGAAGGCCGCGACATTGCCCACGTCTTCAATGGTCACGTTGCGGCGCAGAGGAGCGGCGTCGGCCACACGGCCCAGCAGCTTGCCGAAGTCCTTGATGCCGGAGGCAGCCAGGGTCTTGATGGGGCCGGCGGAGATGCCGTTGGCACGAATGGCGCGGCCGTCGGCAGTGCGACCCACGGCTTCTGCCAGGTAACGCACGGATGCTTCCAGCGATGCCTTGGCCAGGCCCATGGTGTTGTAGTTGGGGATGGAGCGCAGAGCGCCCAGATAGGACAGGGTCAGCAGCGAGGACTTGTCGTTCAGGTAAGGCAGGGCTGCCTTGGCCATGGCGGGGAAGCTGTAGGCGCTGATATCGTGGGCGATCTTGAAGTTCTCGCGGCTCAGACCGTCGAGGAAGTTGCCGGCAATGGCTTCACGGGGGGCAAAACCGATGGAGTGCACAAAGCCGTCGAACTTGCCCCAGGTGGCACCCAGGTCGGCGAACAGCTTTTCGATCTGGGCGTCGTCGCCCACGTCGCAGTCGAACACCAGCTTGGAGTCGAAGTCGGCAGCAAATTCGGTGATGCGGTCCTTGAAGCGTTCACCCACATAGCTGAAAGCCAGTTCTGCGCCTTGCTCATGGCAGGCCTTGGCAATGCCGTAGGCAATGGAACGGTTGGACAGAACGCCCGTGATCAGCAGCTTTTTACCGGCGAGAAAACCCATTGTTGTTCTCCAAAGAAAATTGAAAGAGACGATGGCTGCATCTGTGGCAGACGCGCCATCTTTGAAAACGTATCTGTTCGAACTGGGTGCGAATCAGTCGGGGTAGGGCAGAATTGTCGCATGCGCCATTGGATGATTTGCTCAGCCCTGATTGTCAGCAGCCAAGTTGCCACACCTGCCCTGGCAGCACATGGCTATGCGCTCTGGGGTCAGCCCAGGTACGCGGCCGACTTCAAGCACTTTGACTATGTGAACCCTCAAGCGCCCAAGGGCGGCGAGTTGCGCATGGTCAGCAATCTGCGCTATTCGACCTTCGACAAGTACAACCCCTTCACCATCAAGGGCTCGCCGCCTGCCTATCTGGCGGACATGCTGTTCGAGACCCTGCTGACCCCCAGTCTCGACGAGACGGCCACGGGCTACGGCCTGCTGGCCGAGGATGTGGAGGTGGCGGCCGACGGCCTGTCCGCGACCTTCAAGCTGCGCAAGCAGGCGCGTTTTCACAACGGCAAGCCCGTGCTGGCTCAGGATGTGAAGCACAGCTACGAGACGCTGCTGAGCAAATATGTCTCGCCCGGCTACAAGACGCTGTTTGCCGAGGTGGCTGCCTGTGATGTGCTCGACGAGCGCACGGTGCGCTTTCGCTTCAAAAAGCCCAATCGCGACCTGCCGCTGACCGTGGGCGCCCTGTTGCCGGTGTTCAGCCGTGACTGGGGGCTGGGCGCGGATGGCAAGCCCAAGGCCTTCGATCAGGTGGTGATGGACACGCCCATCGGCAGCGGGCCCTACAAGATAGGGCCGGTCAAGTTTGGCAAGGACATCAGCTATGTTCGCGACCCTAAGTATTGGGGGGCAGCCTTGCCGGTGCGTGTCGGTTTGGCCAATTTTGACCGAGTCACCATCAAGATCTACAAGGACAACACGGCGCGGCTGGAGGCACTCAAGGCCGGTGAGTTCGATCTCATGCGCATCAACAGCGCGGGCGACTGGGCCAGGCGTCTGACGGGGCGGCGCTTCGCCTCGGGCGAACTGGTCAAGGGCGCGTTCGAGAACAAGCTGCCCTCGGGCTTTCAGAGCTTCTTTCTGAACCTGCGCCGCGAGCAGCTCAAGGATGTACGCGTGCGCGAGGCCCTGGGCCTGGCTTATGACTTTGAGTGGATGAGCCGTCAGATGTTCTATGGCGCATATCAGCGCGTGCATGGATTGTTTGGCAACACCGCTTGCGAAACCACGGGCGATCCCAGTGATGCCGAGTTGGCCCTGCTCAAGCCCTATGAGAGCAGTCTGCCGCCAGGCACGCTGGGGCAGATGGCCCAGCCGCCACGTACCGACGGGCCTGATGGCCTGCGCGGCAATCTGCGGCGTGCGCAGAAGCTGCTGGCCGATGCCGGCTGGACGGTCAGGGATGGAGCCTTGCGCAACGCCAAGGGCGAGCCCATGGTGCTGGAATATCTGGACAGCAGCGAGAGCGGTGTCAAGATCGTCAGCAGCTGGATGCGCAATCTGGAAAAGCTGGGCATCACTCTCAAGGTCCGCAATGTGGACTACGCGCTCTATCAGCAGCGCATGGACAAATACGATTTCGACATCGTGACGCTCAACGTGCCCGGCACGCACAATCCGGGCCAGGAATATGCCGAGCTGTTCGGCAGCGCCGCCGCCGATGTGGAGGGAGCCTCGAACTATGTCGGTCTCAAGAGCAAGGCCGTGGATGCCATCATCGCCCAGATGGCTGCGGCCAAGTCCGAGCAGCAGATGCTGTCCGCCTGCCACGCGCTGGAGCGCATCATCGTCCACGGCCATTACCTGATCCCGCAGTATTACTCGGGCACGCACCGCATGGTCTATGACGCCTGGAAGTTGGCGCTGCCGGGGCAGATTCCGGCCTATTCGCCGGGCGAGCTATGGGCCGTCTATGCCTGGTGGGTCAAGTAAGGTGACCCCCACGCTCCACCGTTGCACGGGTCGCTGCCCCCCGAGGGGGCTGGCCTTGCTTGGGGCGGCCCGGCGCTGCGGCCCAGGTAAGGTGGCCCCCACGCTCCACCGTTGCACGGGGCGCTGCCCCCCAAGGGCGCTGCCCCCCAAGGGGGCTGGCCCTGCTTGGGGCGGCCGGCGCTGCGGCCCAGGTAAAGTGGCCCCCACGCTCCACCGTTGCACGGGTCGCTGCCCCCCGAGGGGGCTGGCCTTGCTTGGGGCGGCCCGGCGCGGCGGCCCAGGTAAAGTGGCCCCCACGCTCCACCGTTGTACGGGTCGCTGCCCCCTGCTTGGGATGATCCGGCGCTGCGGCCAGCGCTGCCGCGGCTGAAAACAAGGGTTGATCGAAGATGTTTGCCTATATTCTCAAACGCATTTTGCTGATGATCCCCACGCTGCTGGGCGTGCTGCTGCTGACCTTTGTCGTCATCCAGTTCGTGCCCGGTGGCCCGGTGGAGCAGTATCTGGCCGAGGCCAAGGCCGGTGCCGGACACGGCGCCGAAGGCGCTTCCATGAGCTACCGGGGCGGCCAGGGCGTGGATCCCAAGCGGCTCGAAGAGATCAAGGCGCTGTACGGCTTTGACAAGCCCCCGGTAGAACGCTTTGTGCAGATGCTGGGCCAGTTCGCGCGCTTCGATCTGGGCACCAGCTTTTTTCAGAACAAAAGCGTCTGGGCGCTGGTCAAGGAAAAACTGCCGGTCTCCATCAGCCTGGGGCTGTGGACGTTTTTCATCAGCTATCTGGTGGCCGTGCCACTGGGCGTGGCCAAGGCTGTGCGGGCCGGCTCGCGCTTCGATCTGGCGACCACAATCGTGATTCTCATCGGCTATGCCATTCCGGGCTTTGTGCTGGGCGTGGCGCTGCTGGTCGTCTTTGGCGGGCAGCTGCAGTGGTTTCCGCTGCGCGGGCTGACATCGGCCAATTTCGACGAACTCAGCACCATGGGCAAGGTGGCGGACTATCTCTGGCATATCGCGCTGCCTGTGACGGCCATGGTGGCCGGCAGCTTTGCCGTGACAGCCATGCTGACCAAGAACTCGTTTCTCGAAGAGATCCGCAAGCAGTATGTGCTGACGGCCCGCGCCAAGGGTCTGTCCGAGCGCCAGGTGCTCTACAAGCATGTGTTTCGCAATGCGCTGATTCCCATCGTCACGGGCTTTCCCTCGGCTTTCATCGGCGCCTTCTTTGCCGGCGCGCTGCTGATCGAGACCCTGTTCTCGCTCGACGGCCTGGGTCTGCTCAGCTATGAAAGCGTGATCCGGCGCGACTTTCCCGTGGTGCTGGGCACGCTGTATCTGTTCACGCTGATCGGCCTGGTGACCAAGCTCATCAGCGATCTTTGCTATGTCTGGGTGGACCCCCGGGTCAAGTTTGACTGATTTATGCAAAATAAGCCTCAAACCAATGCCCTGCAAGCGCAAGAAGCTATGAATACAGGAGTAGAGCGTGCGCCGGCGGCGCCTGCTGCCAAGTCCGAATCCCCTGGGCGCCGGGCCTGGCGGCGCTTCAAAGGCAATCGACTGGGCTTTGCCAGCCTGCTGGTCTTCTCGGTGCTGGTGTTGCTCAGCCTGTTTGCCGAACTGCTGTCCAACGACAAGCCGCTCATCGTGCGCTACGAGGGGCAGACCTATCTGCCGCTGCTGCACGATTACCCGGAAACCACGTTTGGCGGCGATTTCCATACGCCGACCGATTACCTCGATCCCTTCATTCAGCAAAGGCTTGGCGAGGGCGACAACTGGGCGATCTTCCCCATCAACCGCTATGGCAAGTCCACCATCAACTACTTTGCCAAGTCGCCCAATCCTTCTGCGCCGTCGGCCGACAACTGGCTGGGCACCGACGACCGGGGGCGCGATCTGCTGGCGCAGCTCATCTACGGTTTTCGCGTCAGCGTGTTGTTCGGCCTGGCGCTGACGGCCGTGGGCGTGCTGCTGGGCGTGCTGGCGGGAGCGGTGCAGGGCTTTTTTGGCGGCAAGACTGATCTGGCCTTCCAGCGCCTGACGGAAATCTGGGGCTCCATGCCCGAGCTCTACCTGCTCATCATCTTCAGCGCGCTGTTTGCGCCCAGTGTCTCGCTGCTGCTGATCCTGCTGAGCCTGTTCGGCTGGATGGGGCTGGCCGACTATGTGAGAGCCGAGTTTCTGCGCAATCGCCAGCTCGACTATGTGAAATCCGCCCAGGCGCTGGGTGCCAGCAATCGCTCCATCATCTTTCGCCACATTCTGCCCAACAGCATGACGCCGGTGATCACCTTTTTGCCGTTTCGCATGAGCGGGGCCATCCTGGCGCTGACCTCGCTCGATTTTCTGGGTCTGGGCGTCCCGCCGGGCACGCCCAGCCTGGGTGAGCTGCTGAGCCAGGGCAAGAACAATATCGATGCCTGGTGGATTTCCCTGTCCACCTTTGGCGTGCTGGTCATCACGCTGCTGTTGCTGACCTTTATGGGGGATGCCCTGCGCGATGCGCTGGACCCGCGCAAGCAGGCGCACACCGGGACTGCAAAGCGCGCAGGAGGCAAGCCATGAGCAAGGAGAAATATGAAGGCCAGGCCGGCAGCAAGCTGCTGGCCGTGCACGATCTGAGCGTGTCTTTTGCGGGCAAGCCCGTGGTGCAGGATGTGAGCTTCGAACTTGCAGCCGGTGAAAAGCTGGCGCTGGTGGGGGAGTCCGGCTCGGGCAAGTCGGTCACGGCGCTGTCGCTGCTGCGCCTGGTGGGCGATGCGCAACTGGGTGGCCAAGCCTTGCTGGACGGGCGCGATCTGCTGGGGCTTTCGGAGCGCGAGATGCAGGGCATACGCGGCGGTGATATCGCCATGATCTTTCAGGAGCCGATGACGGCGCTGAACCCGCTGATGACCGTCGGCGCGCAGGTGGCGGAGGTGCTGCAGCTCAAGCAGGCCTTGAGCCGGGCCCAGGCCTTGAAGCAGGCCGTCGAGCTGCTGGCCACTACCGGCATCCCTGAGCCAGAGCGTCGCGCGCAGAGCTTTCCGCACCAGCTCAGCGGCGGCCAGCGTCAGCGCGCCATGATTGCCATGGCCTTGGCCAGCCGTCCCCGGCTGCTGCTGGCCGACGAGCCGACAACGGCGCTGGATGTGACGCTGCGTGGCCAGATCCTGGATTTGCTGGCCGATCTGCAGCGGCAGACCGGCATGGCCGTGCTGATGATCACGCATGACCTGAACCTGGTGCGCCGCTTTGCCGACCGCGTGGCCGTCATGGAAAAAGGCCGTCTCGTGGAGCAGGGCGCAGTGGCCGATCTCATGCGGAACCCGCAGCATGCCTATACCCGCAAGCTGCTGGCCAGCCGGCCGGTACGCAATGTGGCAGATGAGACCGTGCCGGCCGGTGAGGCTGCCGTGGTGCAAACCCGGGCCTTGCAGGTGAGCTATGCCACGCCCTTGCCAGGCATTCGCGGCTGGTTCAAAAAGGGTGCGTTCGTCGCGGTCAAGGGCGCGGATATGCTGCTGCGGCCCGGCCGTACCCTGGGCGTGATCGGTGAATCGGGCTCCGGTAAATCCACGCTGGCCCAGGCCGTGCTGGGGCTGTTGCCTGCGGCCGGGGAACTGCAGGTGGCTGGCAGGCAATGGCAGCAGCCGGCAATCCGCAACAGCGCCGCCAATCTGGCGCTGCGGCGCAAGATCCAGGTGGTGTTTCAGGATCCGTTCTCCTCGCTCTCTCCGCGCATGACGGTGGAGGAGATCGTCGGCGAAGGCCTGCGGATCCATGCCCCTGAGCTCGCTGCCGGGCCGCGGCGCGAGCGCGTGCTCAAGATGCTCGAAGAGGTGGGCTTGACCGAGGCCCAGTTTCCCGGCCTGCTGCAGCGCTATCCGCATGAATTCTCGGGCGGGCAGCGGCAGCGCCTGGCGATTTCACGCGCGCTCATCATGGAGCCCGAGGTCCTGGTGCTGGACGAGCCCACGAGTGCACTCGATGTCACCATTCAACAGCAAGTGCTGGCCCTGTTGCAGCGGCTGCAGAAGGAGCGTGGTCTGGCCTATCTGCTCATCACCCACGATGTGGACGTGATTCGCGCCATGGCCCATGAGGTGCTGGTCATGAAGGACGGGCAGATCGTGGAGCAGGGCGATGTGCAGGCGGTGCTGACTGCGCCGAGGCAGGCATATACGCGCCAGTTGGTCGAGGCCGCCGGGGTCGTTGCCGAGCCTCCGGTGGTCTGAATGTGATGGCGAGCAGCGCTTTCCCTTCAAAGGTTTGAGGCTTTGAATGCCTGCAATTGCTGTCGATTCACTGATTCGCGAGGCAGGCATTCGCTGAAAAACACTGAATCCGCACTCGAAAGTTTGTATTTATTTGGCGCGAATTCTCTGGCTGTGGCCTAATTGATCCTTTTCAACCTCCCAATTGAGAATTCGACATGGGCAATAAGATCGTTACCGAAGCAGACCGCAAGGCCACTCCCCGTCCCCAGGCACCCAATGGCGTGACCCTGCCCACTCCCGGCCGTGGCCAGCGCGTGAGCCTGGAGCGTGGTTCGCACACTCGCAGCAAGAAGCAGCCCGGCAAGCGCCACGGCTAATTCCTGCGGCAGGCTGCGCCCTGGTGTGCGGCCCGCAAAAAAGCCCTCGTCACTTCGGTACGAGGGCTTTTTGCTTTTCACGGCTTCAGAGCGTTGGTTTGCTCATCCCTGTAGGTTTTTCAGCTTGCGGCGCAGCTGCTGCACTTCCTCGATGAGATCGGTGGTCAGGGCGGCGAGCTGAGGGTCGGCGTCGAAGCTGTGTTCCAGCTGGGCAATGCGGCGTGCACGTACCAGCGTCTGGCTGCTGAAGCGCCATTGCTCGTGGCTGATCTCGCGCAGCTGACCTGCGTTGTCGTAGCTGATGACGCCTGTCTGCACATGCTCGATCACCCATTGCGGGCTGGTGCAGCAATGGCGCGCCAGCTCGTGCAGATCGAGCACGGCCTGTTCCAGCAGCTCTGCAGGTTCGTAGAAAGGGTAGTGGGAGGGGCTCATGGGAAAACCTTTCAACTCAGGCTGCGGGCATCGAACTGCGGGAAGGCCCTGGCAAAGTCGGCATAAGCCTGCTTTTGCGCGGGTGTCGCCGCGGGCGGGAAGACCACATCCAGCACCAGGTACAGATCACCCGGCGTGGCGGCGGGCAGGCCCTTGCCCTTGAGGCGCAGTTTGCGGCCCGAGCGATAGCCGGCGGGCACGGTGACTTCCAGTTCCCCGGCCAGCGTCTTGAAGGGGACGGGGCCACCCAGCTCGGCTTCCCAGGGCGCGAGCGGCACTCGCTGGTAGACATCCTTGCCTTCGGACCACCAGCGCGGGTCGCTGCGGAAGTGCACCTCCAGCAGTAGATCGCCTGGAGCACCCTTGCCCAGGCCCGGGTTGCCCTGACCGGCAAGGCGAATCATCTGGCCCTCGCGCACGCCCTTGGGAATGGTGACCTGCAGCTCCTTGTCCTTGTGGGTGGGGATGCCCTGGTCGTCGAGCACGGTGCTGCGCAGATGCAGCGAGCGCACGGCGCCGCTATAGCTGTCCTGCAGATCCAGCTCTATGCTGGCATGCTGGTCCTGGCCGCGCATGTCTGGGGTGCTGCGCGCGCTTTGCTGGCCCTGATGGCGCCGTGCACGAGCGGCCTGGCCGAACATCTGCGAGAAAAAGTCGCTGAAATCGGCGTCGCTGCCGGCATCGCCCTGGCTGCTGAAGTGAAAGTCCTGCTGATCCCAGTCGGGCGGCGGGCGAAAGCCTCCGCCGCCCTGAGCTCTGGCATTTTTAGCAAACTGCATCTCGTCGCCCATGGCGTCGTAGGCGGCGCGCTTTTCGGGGTCGGAGAGCACGGTGTTGGCTTCGTTGACCTCGGCCATGCGAGCCGCCGCGTCTTTTTCCTTGCTGATGTCGGGGTGGTATTTGCGGGCGAGTTTGCGATAGGCCTTTTTGATGTCCTCGGTGGAGGCCTTTTTGTCCACGCCAAGTATCTTGTAATAGTCCTTGTAATCCATGGAGTCACCAATCTTCTTGTCAAAAGATGGGCGCAAGACTGTTGCCTTGGCTGCTGCCATTGCTGCGCCCGCATTCAGGAAAATAATAGGGATAGAGTGCGGCAGCTTCAAGGGTCTCAATGCGCGCTGGTGGGGTGATGACCGGGGTTTGAGTCCTTAAGGGCATCTGGCGCTACCATTGCCGGGATCAATGCAGGGGCGTGTGCAAAGGCCTGCCCAGAGTTCGTGAAATGAAACAAGAAATTACAAAAGCAGACGCATGGCTGGTTGTCTGCCTCTGTGCTGACTGGTGCGGTACCTGTAAACAGTACCGGCAGCCCTTCGAGGCTCTTGCTGCCCAGTTTCCACAGATGCGTTTTGTCTGGCTCGATGTGGAAGACCGTGAGGATGTGGCGGGCGATCTGGACATAGAAACCTTTCCGTCCATTTTGGTGGCGCAGGGCGAGCTGGCCAGATTTCTGGGGCCTGTGCTTCCGCAAACGGGGGTGCTGGCGCGGATGCTGCAATCCCTGCCCGCAGATGCGGCGGCGAGGCCTGCCGATGTGCAGGAGGCCCAGGATTTGCTGCAGCGATTGTTGCGCGCTGATGACCTGCAGGAAGTCTTGCGTTGATCGCTGTTTTATGCGAGACACTTTTTGCGAAAACAGTGGTTTGCGGCTACAATCACGGCTTCACGACCAAACGGGCGGGTACATACCGCCCGTTTTTTTTGGGCAATTCATGGCGAAACCTGTTTTTGGCAGAGCTAAGTCCATGATTTGACAGATTTTTCGGGATTGAACTGAATACACGTGGCACTACAGCAAATCGTTGAACAAACCGTGACAGGTCTGGGCTATGACCTGGTTGAAATCGAGCGCTCGGCCGGCGGCCTGCTGCGCATCACGATTGATTTGCCTTGGCAGGCGCCGGAGGACGGTGCGCCTGAGCTGCCCGAGCAGTTCGTGACAGTGGAAGACTGCGAAAAGGTCACGCGCCAGCTTCAGTTTGCGCTGGAAGTCGATGGTGCGGACTACGCCCGTCTGGAGGTCTCTTCTCCAGGCATTGATCGTTTGCTGCGCCATGAGCAGGACTTCATCCGCTTTGAAGGCTCGGAGGTGGATCTGACGCTCAAGGCTCCCATCGGGGCTGCAGGTGGCGACAAGATCAATGCAAACCGCAAGAAATTTCGTGGCACGCTGGAACGGACTGAAGAAGGTGGCTGGCAGATCGTCTGGAGCGATGAGCCGCCTCCCAAGCCGGGCGTGCGCGTCAGCAAGAAGCGTGAGCCTGCGCCGTTGAACGCGATGGGCTTTACGCTTGACGAGTTGCGCGAAGCTCGTCTGGCACCGATTGTGAATTTCAAAGGACGCGCAGCCAAGCCCGAATGAGGCAGCTGAAGCGTTTGAATCTTTTGGGGCAAAGAGGTCGCATGCAAATCCTCTTTGTGTGATTGAAATAGGAGAGTCGTCGCATGAATCGCGAACTGTTGATGTTGGTTGAAGCCATTTCGCGTGAAAAGAACGTGGAACGCGATGTGGTTTTTGGTGCCGTGGAATCCGCACTGGCACAGGCCACCAAGAAGCTGTACCAAGGTGAAGTAGACATCCGCGTGTCCATCGATCGCGAAAGCGGCGACTACGACACCTTCCGCCGTTGGGTGGTGGTGTCTGACGATGCCGGTCTGCAGAACCCCGACGCCGAAGAAATGCTGATGGATGCGGAAGACCGCGTGCCCGGCATTCAAATTGGTGAGTTCATTGAAGAGCAGATCGAGTCGCTGCCTATCGGCCGTATTGGTGCCATGGCTGCCAAGCAGGTCATCCTGCAGAAGATTCGCGACGCCGAGCGCGAAATGCTGCTCAACGAATTCCTGGCCCGTGGCGAGAAGATCTTTACCGGTACCGTCAAGCGCATGGACAAGGGCGACATCATTGTCGAATCCGGCCGTGTGGAAGGCCGACTCAAGCGCGGCGAGATGATCCCCAAGGAAAATCTGCGCAATGGCGACCGCGTGCGCGCCATGATCATGGAAGTCGATGCCACCTTGCGCGGTGCTCCCATCCTGCTGTCGCGCTCGGCTCCCGAATTCATGGTGGAATTGTTCCGCAATGAAGTGCCCGAGATCGAGCAAGGCCTGCTGGAGATCAAGAGCTGCGCCCGTGACGCCGGCTCTCGTGCCAAGATTGCCGTGCTCAGCCACGACAAGCGCGTGGACCCCATTGGCACCTGCGTCGGCGTGCGCGGCACCCGCGTGAATGCGGTGACCAACGAGCTGGCCGGCGAGCGTGTGGATATCGTGCTGTGGTCCGAAGACCCCGCCCAGTTCGTGATCGGTGCCCTGGCTCCTGCCAATGTCTCTTCCATCGTTGTGGATGAGGAAAAGCATGCCATGGACGTGGTCGTGGACGAGGAAAATCTGGCCATCGCCATCGGTCGCGGCGGTCAGAACGTGCGTCTGGCCTCCGAGCTGACAGGCTGGAAGATCAACATCATGGACGCTGCAGAGTCTGCCCAGAAGCAGGCCGACGAGTCGGCTGTCTCGCGCAAGCTGTTCATGGAAAAGCTGGATGTGGACGAGGAAATCGCCAACATCCTGATCGAAGAAGGTTTCGAGACCCTGGAAGAAGTGGCCTATGTGCCGCTGCAGGAAATGCTCGAAATCGAATCCTTCGACGAAGAGACGGTGAACGAGCTGCGTAGCCGCGCCAAGGATGCACTGCTGAGTCAGGAAATTGCTCGCGAAGAAAATGTGAGCAAGGCATCCGAGGATCTGGTGTCTCTGGACGGCATGACTGCCGAGCTGCTGGACAAGCTGGCGCAAGCTGATGTGCACACACGTGACGATCTGGCCGACCTGGCGATCGACGAGCTGACCGAAATCACCGGTCAGACTGCCGAAGAAGCCAAGGCCTTGATCATGAAGGCGCGTGAGCACTGGTTTACCGATGGGCAAGAGTAAGGTCAGGGAGGTACAGAGCATTTATGTCGAGTAATACGGTTGCAGAATTTGCGAAAGAGCGCAACACGACCCCTGATACCTTGCTGCAGCAGCTCAAGGCCGCCGGGGTTGACAAGGCCAATGCGGCTGACGCGCTGACCGAAGGTGACAAGCAGCGCTTGCTGTCTCACCTGCAGGCAAGCCATGGCAGCGGTGCCAAGAAGATCACGCTGACCAAGAAGTCCACCAGCGAAATCAAGCAGGCGGATTCATCGGGCCGTGCCCGTACGATTCAGGTGGAAGTGCGCAAGAAGCGCACTTTCGTGAAGCGGGAAGACACTCCCGCCGAGGCTCAGGCCAATGCGGAAAGCATGGCTAAGGCTGTGCAGGAGCGTGCCGCTAGTCAAGAGCTGGTACGCCGTGAAGAAGATGCTCGCCGCGAGGCCGAGCTGTTGAGCCATCAGGAAGAACAATTGGCCAAGGAACGTCAAGAGCGCGAAGAGCGCGAGCGCCGCGAGCGCGAAGCCGAGGAACGTGCTGCAGCCTATGCAGCCGCGGAAGTCGCCAAGGTGGCTGAAGCCAAGGCGGCAAAGGAAGAAGAAAAGCGCGAGCACGCCGCAGGCGCTGCCGCACGTGCTGCGGCCCAGGCCGAGGCACGCGCCAAGGCGGAAGCCGAATCCCAGGCCAAGGCTGCTGAAGAAGCCAGCCGCGCCAAGGATCTGGATGAGCGCCGCCGCAAGGCCCTGGCCGAAGCGGAAGCCATCCGCGCCATGATGGCTGCGCCCAAGAAGGTGCTGGTCGCCAAGAAGCCCGAGGAGCCCAAGAAGGCTGCTCCGGTCGCTGCGGATGCCAAGAAGCCTGTTGCCGCCAAGGATGGCAACAAGCCCGCAGGCAGCGCTGGCGCGGCCAATGCCGGCGGCGGCGCCCGTCCAGGCAAGGAAGTCAAGTCCGCCAAGCTGTCTTCGAGCTGGTCCAACGACGCCGGCAAGAAGAAGGAAATCAAGACCCGTGGCGACAGCTCCGGCGGCGTGGCTGGCCGCTCCAACTGGCGCGGTGGTCCTAAGGGCGGCCGTCGTGGCAATGATCGTCACGAGCAGCAACAGCAGCAGGCTCCCGAGTTCCGTCAGTTGGAGATTTCGGTGCCCGAGACCATCACCGTGGCCGAACTGGCTCACAAGATGGCCATCAAGGCATCCGAGGTCATCAAGGTTCTGATGAAGATGGGCCAGATGGTCACCATCAACCAGCCGCTGGACCAGGACACCGCCATGATCGTGGTGGAAGAAATGGGCCACACCGCCAAGGTGGCAGCGCTGGACGATCCCGAAGCCTTCACCGCCGAGGAAGTCTCCAACTCCGAAGCCGAGCAACTGCCGCGCGCTCCCGTGGTGACCGTCATGGGTCACGTGGACCACGGCAAGACCTCGCTGCTGGACTACATCCGTCGCACCAAGGTGGCGTCGGGCGAAGCCGGCGGCATCACTCAGCACATCGGTGCCTACCATGTGAAGACGCCTCGCGGCATCATCACCTTCCTGGACACCCCCGGTCACGAGGCCTTCACGGCCATGCGTGCTCGCGGTGCCAAGTCCACCGACATCGTGATTCTGGTGGCTGCTGCCGACGACGGCGTCATGCCCCAGACTAAGGAAGCCATCAAGCACGCCAAGGCGGCTGGTGTTCCCATCGTGGTGGCCATCACCAAGGCCGACAAGCCCGAAGCCAACCCCGATCGCGTCAAGCAGGAGCTGGTCGTGGAAGAGGTGCTGCCCGAAGAATACGGCGGTGACTCTCCCTTCGTGGCCGTGTCCTCCAAGACCGGCCAGGGCATCGACGAGCTGCTGGAGCAAGTGCTGCTGCAGGCCGAAGTGCTGGAACTCAAAGCGCCCGTGGACGCCGCTGCCAAGGGTATCGTGATCGAAGCCCAGCTGGACAAGGGTCGCGGTACCGTGGCTACGGTGCTGGTGCAGTCCGGTACGCTGAAGGTCGGCGATGTGGTGCTGGCTGGCCAGACCTATGGTCGCGTGCGAGCCATGCTCGACGAAGACGGCAAGCAGACTAAGGAAGCCGGTCCTTCCATCCCTGTCGAGATCCAGGGTCTGAACGAAGTGCCCCAGGCGGGTGACGACTTCATGGTGCTGAGCGACGAACGCCGTGCCCGTGAAATTGCGACCTACCGCGCCGGCAAGTTCCGCAACACCAAGCTGGCCAAGCAGCAGGCTGCGAAGCTGGAAAACATGTTCGCCGAAATGTCCGCTGGCGATGTGCAGACCCTGCCCATCATCATCAAGGCCGACATGCAAGGCTCGCAGGAAGCTCTGGCAGCCTCGCTGCTCAAGCTGTCTACCGACGAGATCAAGGTTCAGCTGGTGTACTCCGGCGTGGGCGGTATCTCCGAGTCCGACGTCAACCTGGCGCTGGCTTCCAAGGCCATCATCATCGGCTTCAACGTGCGTGCGGATGCTCAGGCCCGCAAGACCGCTGAAGGCAACGATGTCGACGTTCGCTACTACAACATCATCTACGACGCCGTGGATGAGGTGAAGGCTGCGATGTCGGGCATGCTGGCTCCCGAGAAGCGCGAAGAGATCATCGGTATGGCCGAGATCCGTACCGTGTTCGTGGCGACGAAGATCGGCACCATTGCCGGCTCGTACATCACGCAAGGTCACGTCACCCGCAATGCACACTTCCGTCTGCTGCGCGACAACGTGGTCATCTACACGGGCGAGATCGAGTCGCTGCGTCGCATGAAGGACGATGTCAAGGAAGTCAAGGAAGGCTTCGAGTGCGGTATCAAGCTGCGCAACTACAACGACATCAAGGAAGGCGACGTGCTGGAAGTCTTCGAGATCAAGGAAATCGCTCGTACGCTGTAAAAGCAATAGCTGCTAGCGCCTGTTACGCAAGGGTTTGAGGCTGAAAATGCCTTGAATTCCTTGTGCAGCAAGCGCAAATAGCTCCTTTTTTATTCATGGCAACCAAACGCAAATCTGCTGCTCCCAACCGCAGCTTCAAAGTTTCCGACCAGATCCAGCGTGATCTGTCGGAGCTGATCGCCCGCGAGTTGAAGGACCCGCGCGTCGGCATGGTCACGCTGCAAGGCGTGGAGGTGACTCCTGACTATGCCCACGCCAAGGTGTTCTTCAGCGTGCTCGTCGGCGATCCCGAAGTGACGCTGGCAGCACTCAATCAGGCCGCAGGCTTTCTGCGCAACGGCCTGTTCAAGCGTCTGCACATTCATACCGTGCCCACGCTGCATTTCGTCTACGACCGCACTACAGAGCGCGCTGCCGACATGAACGCCTTGATCGCCAAGGCTGTGGCGTCGCGCGGACCCGAACAGGAATAAGCACATGAACGCCCCTCGCACCCGGGTGCAGCGGCGCCCTGTGCATGGGGTGTTGCTGCTCGATAAACCGCTGGGCTGGTCCAGCAACGATATCTTGCAGAAGGTCAAGTGGCTGCTGCGCGCCGAAAAGGCCGGGCATACAGGCACGCTTGATCCGCTGGCCAGTGGCGTGCTGCCGCTGTGTTTCGGCGCTGCCACCAAATTCAGTCAGCTTCAGCTCGAAGCCGAGAAAACCTACGAAGCCATTGCCCGCCTGGGCCAGACCACGACCACGGCCGATGCCGAGGGCGATGTGGTGCTGGAGCGTGCCGTCGATCTGGCAGCCATCACGCCCGAGCGCCTGGCGCAGGTGCAGGCCCAGTTCACAGGCGACATCAAGCAGGTGCCGCCCATGCACAGTGCGCTGAAGAAGGACGGCAAGGCACTCTATGAATATGCCCGTGCGGGCGTGGAAGTGGAGCGCCCCGCACGCGATGTCACCATTCATGCATTGGATCTGACTCTGGTGCAGGACGATCAGGGGCATCCGGCTGTCAAGATGAGAGTGACCTGCAGCAAGGGCACTTACATCCGCACATTGGGCGAAGACGTGGGCGAGGCCTTGGGCTGTGGCGCCCACTTGCGTTTTCTGCGCCGTGTGGAAACCGGCGGTCTTGAAGTGTCGCGTTGCGTGACGCTGCAGGCGCTGGAAGCCATGAACGATGAAGAGCGCATCGCGCAGGTCCAGCCTGTCGATACCCTGCTGCATCGTCATGCCGTCGTCACCTTGGGTGAACAGGATGCAGGACGCTTTCTATCAGGCTTGCGCCGTCGAGGGTCTTGGGCGGATGCCCCGGCCGTGGCGGTGTATGGTGAGCGCCCGCATGCCCTTTTAGGGGTAGGCCGTGTGGCGAGCGGGGAATTGATTCCCGAGCGCCTGCTCAGTCCGCTAGAAATTCAACAAATTTTGGAAGGAACGCCGCGTCCACAAGCAAGCGGCATTTTGGAAACATTATGAGCAAACAAATCCGCAACATTGCGATCATCGCGCACGTTGACCACGGTAAGACCACCATGGTGGACCAGCTGCTGCGCCAGTCCGGCACTTTTGCCGAGCACGAAAAAGTCGTCGACACCGTGATGGACAACCATGCCATCGAACGTGAGCGCGGCATCACCATTCTGGCCAAGAACTGTGCCGTGTCCTGGAAGGACACCCACATCAACATTCTCGACACGCCCGGTCACGCGGACTTCGGCGGCGAAGTGGAACGTGCCCTGTCCATGGTCGACGGCGTGGTGCTGCTGATTGATGCGCAGGAAGGCCCCATGCCCCAGACGCGCTTCGTGACCAAGAAGGCTCTGGCTCTGGGCCTGCGCCCCATCGTGGTGGTGAACAAGGTGGACAAGCCCGGCGCCAACCCCGACAAGGTGATCAACGCCGCTTTCGACCTGTTCGACAAGCTGGGCGCCACCGACGAGCAGCTGGACTTCCCCGTGGTCTACGCCTCCGGCATCAACGGCTGGTCGTCCAAGGAAGAGGGCGAGCCCGGTGCCAAGTGGGGTGAGGACATGTCCGCCCTGTTCGACACCATCCTGGATCACGTGCCTTCCGTGCAAGGCGATGCCAGCGCTCCCCTGCAGCTGCAGGTTTCTGCTCTGGATTACTCCACCTTCGTGGGTCGTATCGGCGTGGGCCGCATCACCCAGGGCACGCTCAAGCCCGGTCAGCAAGTGGCCGTGATGGCCGGTCCTGACGGCAAGAGCTACAGCGGCAAGATCAACCAGGTGCATACCTTCCAGGGTCTGGACCGCGTGCAGGCCACCGAAGCCGGTCCTTCCGAGATCGTGCTGATCAGCGGTATCGAAAACATCGGTATCGGCGAGACCGTCACCGACCCCGCCAATCCCCAGCCTCTGCCCATGCTGAAGATTGACGAGCCCACCCTGACCATGAACTTCTGCGTGAACACCTCGCCCCTGGCAGGTCGTGAAGGCAAGTTCGTGACCAGCCGCCAGATCTGGGACCGTCTGCAAAAGGAACTGCGCTCCAACGTGGCTCTGCGCGTCAAGGAAACCGACGAAGACGGTATCTTTGAAGTCTCCGGCCGCGGCGAACTGCACCTGACCATCTTGCTGGAAGAAATGCGCCGCGAAGGTTACGAGCTGGCCGTGTCCAAGCCTCGCGTCGTGATGCAGATGATTGACGGCGAAAAGCACGAGCCTATCGAGCTGGTGACTGCCGACATCGAAGAAGGCCATCAGGGCGGCGTGATGCAGGCACTGGGCGAGCGCAAGGGCGAGCTGGTGAACATGGAGCCCGATGGCCGCGGTCGCGTCCGTCTGGAATACCGTATTCCTGCTCGTGGCCTGATCGGTTTTACCAACGAATTCCTGAACCTGACACGTGGTTCCGGCCTGATCGCCAACATCTTCGACAGCTACGAACCCCATAAGGGCGACATCGGCGGCCGCAAGAACGGCGTGCTGATCTCCATGGACGACGGTGAAATCTTCACCTACGCCCTGGGCAAGCTGGACGACCGTGGCCGCATGTTCGTGAAGGCCGGCGACCCCGTGTACGAAGGCATGATCATCGGCATCCACAGCCGCGACAACGATCTGGTGGTGAACGCCACACGTACCAAGCAGCTGACCAACTTCCGTGTTTCCGGCAAGGAAGACGCGATCAAGATCACGCCTCCCATCGAGCTGTCGCTGGAGTACGGCGTGGAATTCATCGAAGAGGACGAGCTGCTGGAAATCACCCCCACCAGCCTGCGCGTGCGCAAGCGTCACCTGAAGGAACACGATCGCAAGCGTGCTTCGCGTGATGCGTAATTCACTGGCCTAGGCCGTGAATCCAAAAAAAGGCCCTTCGGGGCCTTTTTTTATTGCACGCTGCTGCCTGACAGTCTGCATTGCAACGGCTGCGGTATTGATTCGTCGCGAAGCGAGCCACGGGCCGAGTTGCTGCCGAGCAGCAGCAGTCAAGTGTTGCAGATGCTGATCTCACGGGTGTGGAGCGAAGTCTGGAATCCTGGTGCCGGTGGGCTGATGGAAGAGCAGGGCGATCCGCTGAGTCGCGGTAGCTTCAGAAACAAAAAACCGCATGGGAGCCATGCGGTTTTTGATAACGGCCCTGTCTCGCGCCGTTGAGAGGCAGTCGATTTACTTCTGCGCCAGAATCCAGGCCACCAGCTTCTTGGCATCGGCGTCGTTCACCTGGGGATTGGCGGGCATGGGCACGGGGCCCCACACGCCGGAGCCGCCCTTGATGACCTTGGCAGCCAGCTTGTCGGCTGCGTCCTTCTGGCCTGCATACTTGGCGGCCACATCCTTGAATGCGGGACCAACCAGCTTCTTGTCAACAGCGTGGCAGGCCATGCAGTTCTTGGACTGTGCCAGAGCCTGATCGGCCATGGCAGGGGCCACGGCAGCGGCGGAAAGGGCGAAAGCGATCAGAAATTGCTTCATCATGAGTTCCCAGGGTGCGGGGTTAAAGTTGATCTTTTAGCGCATTGTAGTGCTTGGCTTGTGTACTCTCCAGTGCACTCTGTGTTCTGGAAAATCAACAAAAAAGGGGATGTATGTATCTGTTAGGTTTGGCGATCGTGTTGTCGCTGCTCAAGCTGGCTCAGATCGGGCCTGTTGCAGACTGGAGCTGGTGGCCGATTCTGGGCGTTTATGGCGCGGCTGCCGCCTGGTGGGCCTGGGCCGATGCTTCGGGCTATACCAAGCGCAAGGCCATGGAGAAGATGGACCAGCGCAAGAAAGAGCGTATCGAGCGTCAGAAGCAGGCCATGGCACCGGGCCAGCGACGTCGTTGAGCAGTGAATCAGGCATCGTGATTGACGATGTCTTGTGATTGTTTTGCCTGACAGCCCGCCATGGGCTAGGCATCGCTGCCTTGCAGTGCTGGGCCATAATCCAAAGAATCATTTCCCGATAACGTCTTATAGCGAACCCCATGCCCGCATACCGTTCCAAAACCTCCACTGGCGGCCGCAACATGGCCGGTGCGCGCGCCCTGTGGCGTGCCACCGGCATGAAAGATGGCGATTTCGACAAGCCCATCATTGCGATTGCCAACTCCTTCACCCAGTTCGTGCCCGGCCATGTGCATCTGAAGGATCTGGGGCAACTGGTCGCGCGCGAGATCGAAAAGGCCGGCGGCGTGGCCAAGGAGTTCAACACCATCGCCGTGGACGATGGCATCGCCATGGGCCATGACGGCATGCTGTATTCGCTGCCCAGCCGCGACCTGATCGCGGACTCGGTCGAGTACATGGTCAATGCCCATTGCGCCGATGCGCTGGTGTGCATCTCCAACTGCGACAAGATCACCCCCGGCATGCTGATGGCTGCGATGCGCCTGAACATTCCGGTGATCTTTGTTTCCGGCGGCCCCATGGAAGCCGGCAAGACCAAGCTGGCCAACCCCGAAACCAAGACCATAGAGTTCAAGAAGCTGGACCTGGTGGACGCCATGGTGATCGCGGCCGATCAGCGCTATTCCGACGCCGAGGTGGCCGAGGTGGAACGCTCCGCCTGCCCGACCTGCGGCTCCTGCTCGGGCATGTTCACCGCCAATTCGATGAACTGCCTGACTGAAGCGCTGGGCCTGTCCCTGCCCGGCAATGGCACCGTGGTGGCCACGCATGCCGACCGCGAAGAGCTGTTCCTGCGCGCCGGTCGCCGCATCGTCGAGCTGGCCCGCGACTACTACGAGAACGACAACGACAGCGTGCTGCCGCGCTCCGTGGGCTTCAAGGCCTTCGAGAACTGCATCACGCTGGACATCGCCATGGGCGGCTCCACCAATACCATCCTGCACCTGCTGGCCATCGCCCAGGAAGCGGGTATCGACTTCACCATGGCCGACATCGACCGCCTCTCGCGCGTCGTGCCCCAGCTGTGCAAGGTGGCACCCAACACGCCCAAGTACCACATCGAAGACGTGCACCGCGCCGGTGGCATCATGGCCATCCTGGGCGAGCTGGACCGCGCCGGCAAGCTGCACACCGATGTGCCCACGGTGCATGCCAAGACCATGAAGGATGCGCTGGAGCAGTGGGACATCATGCGCACGCAGGACGAGGCCGTTCGCCACTTCTACATGGCTGGCCCCGCCGGCATTCCCACGCAGGTGGCGTTCAGCCAGAACACCCGCTGGCCCAGCCTGGACCTGGATCGTGCCGAAGGCTGCATCCGCAGCTACGAGCACGCGTTCAGCAAGGAAGGCGGCCTGGCCGTGCTGCGCGGCAACATCGCGCTGGACGGCTGCGTGGTGAAGTCCGCAGGCGTGGACGAGTCGATCCTGGTCTTCGAAGGCCCGGCCCATGTGGTCGAGTCGCAGGACGAGGCCGTGGCCAACATCCTGGCCGACAAGGTCAAGGCAGGCGATGTGGTCATCGTGCGCTACGAGGGCCCCAAGGGCGGCCCCGGCATGCAGGAAATGCTCTACCCCACCAGCTACATCAAGTCCAAGGGCCTGGGCAAGGCCTGTGCGCTGCTGACGGACGGCCGCTTCTCGGGCGGTACCTCCGGCCTGTCCATCGGTCACTGCTCTCCCGAAGCGGCAGCCGGCGGCGCGATTGGCCTGGTGCAGAACGGCGACATCATCCGCATCGACATTCCCAACCGCAGCATCAACATGCTGGTCAGCGACGAAGAGCTGGCCCGCCGCCGTGAAGCGCAGAATGCCAAGGGCTGGAAGCCTGCCCAGGCCCGTCCCCGCAAGATCTCTGCGGCCCTCAAGGCCTATGCCAAGCTGGTGACCAGCGCCGATACCGGCGCCGTGCGAGATCTGTCGCTGCTCGACGATTAAGTTACGTTTGTTTCGTCATTTCGTCAGCGCGGACTTTGCCTGCTGACGGACAATCCCACAGCCGCTCGATGCAAGTCGCGCGGCTGTTTTTATTGTCTTGCCAGAAAGTGATCTCCATGTCTTTCGCTGTTCGCCCCTCCTTCTTGTTGAAGACAGCAGGGCTGCTGGCCTTGCTGGGGGCATTGACGGCGCAGGCTGCAGAAGGGCGTTACCCGCAGCGTCCCGTGCGTCTGGTGGTCCCTTTCACGCCCGGAGGCTCCACCGATATCGTGGCGCGCCTGGTTGCCGATGCCATGCACACGACGCTGGGTCAGCCCGTGGTGGCCGACAACCGGTCCGGCGCCAGCGGCTTCATCGGGGCCGAGGCCGTGGCAAATGCGGCGCCTGACGGCTACACGATCGGCCTGGGCACCATCAGCACGCTGGTGGTCAATCCCGTCATGCTGCCCCAGACGGCACGCATAGATCCTGCCAAGGCCTTTGTGCCGGTGGTTGCACTGGCGTCCATTCCGTCGGTGTTCTCCGTGCATCCGAATATGGGTGTGCAGAACTATGCCCAGTTCCTCACTCTTGCGCGCAGCAAGCCGGGGCAGTTCAATATCGGATCGGCCGGAATCGGCTCCATCGGGCATCTGATTGCCGAGCGCCTCAATGCCGATCTCAAGCTCAAGCTGCACCACATTCCCTACAAGGGGCAGGGGCCGGTGATCAGCGGCGCGCTGTCGGGCGAGACCCAGGTGCTCAGCGATCAATACCCTTCGTCGGCTCCGCATGTGGCTGCGGGCCGCCTGGTTCCGTTCGCCGTGGCCGCGCAGGAGCGCTTGCCGGCCCTGCCGCAGGTGCCCACGTTCAGGGAGTTGGGCCACCCTGCGCTCAACGATCTGGCCATCACCTGGTTCGGCATCGTTGCTCCGGCAGGAACACCGCAGGCCGTCGTGACCAGGCTCAACGGCGCTGCCAACGCGGCCTTGCAGGATCCTGCCGTGCAGGAGCGGTTGCAGGCCATGGGCGTGAATGTATTGGGCGGCACACCGCAGCGATTGAGCACCATGATGGATGAGACCGCCAAGGTCGTGCGCCAGACCGTGCGCGAGCAGGGCCTGGCGGTGGACAAGCCGCATTGACGCTTGAAAGAGCGCCGCTGGCGCCGGATGCAGCAGGATGCCAGGTCGAGGTTTTTCGCATCAGGGGGGCTTTGAGCCGGTGAATGAGGCTCTGCAGCGTTCTCGGAGCATGCAGTTTTGCAGAAACGTCATCGGCCTGCGGCACAATGCCTGACATGCTGATGTATCCGCACATTGATCCTGTAGCCGTGCAGATTGGCCCGCTGGCCGTGCACTGGTATGGCATTACCTATCTGGTGGCCTTTGGTCTGTTCCTGTTTCTGGGCACGCGCCGACTGCACCACCCTCCATTCAAATACATGACGGGCGATCGTGCCTGGGCGCGCAAGGATGTGGAGGACATTCTCTTCCTTGGCGTGCTGGGCGTGGTCGTGGGCGGGCGCATCGGCTACTGCCTGTTCTACAAGCCCGGTTACTACCTCTCGCATCCGCTGGAGATTCTTGCCGTCTGGCAGGGCGGCATGAGCTTTCACGGCGGCCTGCTGGGCGTCATCGGCTCCATGATCTGGTTTGCGCGCTCGCGCAAGCGCAACTGGCTGGAAGTCGCAGATTTTGTGGCGCCCTGCGTGCCTACAGGGCTGGCTGCGGGCCGCATCGGCAACTTCATCAACGGCGAGCTCTGGGGGCGTTTTGCGAGTGCGGATCTGCCCTGGGCCATGGTGTTCCCGCAAAGCGGCTCCATGCTGCCGCGTCATCCCTCGCAGATCTATCAGTTCCTGATGGAAGGGCTGCTGCTGTTCATCATCCTGTGGCTTTACGCGCGCAAGGAGCGCAAGCCCGGCCAGGTCGCGGCGGTTTTTCTGATCGGCTATGGGGCCTTCCGCTTCATCGCAGAGTACTTCCGCGAGCCCGACGACTTCCTGGGCATTCTCTCGCTGGGCATGAGCATGGGGCAGTGGCTGTGCATTCCCATGATCGTGGCCGGTGTGCTCATGTGGGTGTGGTGTGGCAAGCGCCAGGCCTACGCGGTTCAGCGGACTGCGGCCTGAAGGCCAAATCCTGAAAAACGCAGACTTCGGTCTGCGTTTTTCATGGTGTGGTGTGCGAGGCGGAAAAACTGCACATAATGGCTGAAAGCGTTACTGCAATTGCGGTATCTGCTTCTTCAATGAGAGCATGATGGTGCTGGAACAAGGAGATGCATATGGGGTGGGCAGCCGAGTGGATTGAGCAAACCAAGCTGTGGGTGCGCGGTGCCGAGGGCGAGAAGGGCGACGCCCAGCATCGCCCGCTGGCGCAACGCCTGGAGGCCACCTTGCGTCGTGGGGAGGAGGCGCTGTCGCCGCGCGAGCTGCGCCGCTTGCTGCTGGACATGCAGCAGGTGGCGGATACCGCGCTCAGCGACGTGGAGGGCGGCCGTCACGCGCAGTTGCTGATGGATTGGTATGCCAAGGCCGATCTGGCCGCGCGCAAGGACTTCTGGCTGCTGGCGATCGAAAAGTTCGGCCCCGATGCCAAGGCACTGCAGGCGGCCCGCGAGCGCTACGACAAGGCGGGCAGCGATGTGGAACGCGGCGAGGCCGAGATGAGCCTGCGCCGCGCCCTGGTTTCGTCGCGCACGCGGCTGCTGCAGCGTTTTGCCCAGCCCAAGGGCGGCATGGGCTTTCTGGTCGACATGCGCGCCGAGTTGCTGGCCTTGCCCAAGGCGGAGCAGCACTATGTGGCGCTGGACGCCGAGCTGGAGCATCTGTTTTCCAGTTGGTTCGATGTGGCCTTGCTGGAGCTCAGAAGCCTGAACTGGGATTCGCCCGCATCGCTGCTCGAAAAGCTGATCAAGTACGAGGCAGTGCACGATATCCGCAGCTGGGCCGATCTGAAGAATCGCCTCGACAGCGACCGCCGCTGCTATGGGTTCTTTCACCCGCGCATGCCCAATGTGCCGCTGATCTTTGTGGAGGTGGCACTGCTGGACAAGATGGCAGGCAGCATGGCTCCGTTGCTGGACGAGGCCGCAGCGGCAGCCGATCTGGCCAAGGCCAACACCGCCATCTTCTATTCCATCAGCAACACCCAGACCGGACTCAAGGGCGTGAGCTTCGGCGATTCGCTCATCAAGCATGTGGTGGAGACGCTCACCGAGGAGTTTCCCAAGCTCAAGCAGTTCGCCACTCTGTCGCCGATTCCGGGACTGCGCAGCTGGCTGAGCAAGAACGGCGATGCGGCGCTGGCGGAGCTCGACGACAAGCAAAAGGCAGCCCTGGAAAAAGTCGCCGGCGGAGTGAGTGCCGCGCAATTGCTGGCCGCGCTGGACGATCCGGGCTCGCTGCCGGAGAAATCGGTGGTGCGTCAGGCTGCCATGTTTTGCGCCGCGCGCTATCTGGGTCGGGAAACTGCCAAGGGTCGTCCGCTGGATGCCGTGGCACGCTTTCACCTTGGCAACGGTGCGCGCGTGGAGCGCCTGAACTGGGCGGCAGACCTGTCGTCCAAGGGGCTCAAGCAATCCATGGGGCTGATGGTCAACTATCTGTATGACCTCAAGCGCCTGGACAAGCACCGCAGCCTGTTGGCGCAGAGCAAGATTCCCGTTTCCTCGGAGATCGAATCGCTGTGCAAGGGTTGAGTGCATCGCGACTCGCGCTGCGCCCGGCCTGAGCCGGCTTGTTGCTGCTGCGTCTTCCAACCACAAGTCTGGCTGCGGCGATGCTGCTGACCAGGCGCGCAGAGGAGACATAGATGCAGGATTCTTGGGAAAAGAGCGTGGGTTTGCAGCGGCGCACGCTGCTGGGGGCGACGGGGGCGCTGCTGGCGGCTGGAGCATCGGGCTGGACGGGCATGGCCCAGGCATCGGAATGGCCGAGCAGGCCTGTCAATCTGATCGTGCCTTTTCCTGCCGGCGGCGGCACCGACACCTTTGCCAGGCCGTTCTCTGCCCAGTTCGCCAAGACCTCGGGCAAGACCTTGGTGATAGACAACCGCGGTGGCGCGGGCGGTACGCTGGGCGCCAGCATTGCGGCCAAGGCCGTACCCGACGGCTACAACTTCTTCATGGGCGGCACTCACCATGTGATTGCGCCATCGGTCTACCCCAAGCTCGAATACGATCTGGAGCACGACTTCATCCCGCTGGCGCTGCTGGCCAGCGTGCCGCAAGTCGTGGTGGTCAATCCCAAGAAGGTGACGCATGCCAGCTTGCAGGCTCTTGTACAGGACCTGCGTGCCAACCCCGGCAAGTACAACTATGCCTCGGCAGGGCCGGGCTCCTCGCACCATCTGGCGGGCGAGCTGTTCAAGCTGCAGACCAAGACCCAGATCACCCATATCCCCTACAAGGGCGCAGGGCCGGCGCTGCAGGACCTGATTGCCGGCAATGTGGACATGCTGTTCGATGGCCTGGGCTCATCGGCCCAGCATATCAAGGGCGGCCGCATCAAGGCCTTGATGGTGGCGGGCGCCAAGCGCAATCCCGCCTTCCCCGATGTGCCCAGCGCGGCCGAGTGCGGCCTGCCGGACTTCACCGTCACCACCTGGTATGGGCTATGGGCCCCCAAGGGCACGCCTGCTGCCGTGCAGCAGCAGATGCTGGACGAGGTGCGCAAGATCGGAGCCGCCGAGGACATCAAGGCTGCCTGGGCCAAGAACGGCGCCGATTACGGCCAGCTGAGCCAGCCGCAGTTTGCCGCCATGGTGCAAAGCGAGATCCAGCGCTGGGCCCATGTGGTCAAGGCGGCGAATGTGAAGATTGACTCCTGAGCCAGCTGGCTGCCTTGCGGGGCGCCCTTTGCTGGCGCCCCATTTTGAAGAAGTGATTTTTTTCAGTGCCTGGCGCCACCGGCCAGGCCAGGGCCGGGCCTATGATGGCCATGGACCTTTTGCTTTCACCGTTTCCGAGTTCGACAGCATCACGATGACCGACATGCCTCAAGCCAATCTTTTCAGCGCACTGCGCGCTGCGTTTCCTGCGGATCTGACGAAAATCGCCGTGGAGGCCATCGAGCCCGATGGCTCCAGCCTCTACTACACCTGGGCCGATCTGGAGCAGGGCAGTGCGCGCATGGCCAATCTGCTGGCCTCGCTGGATCTGCCCGAGGGCAGCCGCATTGCGGTGCAGGTGGAAAAGTCGGTTGAAGCCATGATGCTCTACCTGGCCACGCTGCGCAGCGGCCATGTGTTCCTGCCGCTGAACACCGCCTACCAAAGCGCCGAGATGGAGTACTTCATCACCAATGCCGAGCCGGCCGTGGTGGTGTGCGCCCCCGGCTATTTTGGCTGGGTGTCCAAGATTGCCTTCAACCACGGCGTGGGCCATGTCTACTCCCTCGGCACCGATCGCACGGGCAGCTTGCTGGAGCGTGCGGCCCACCACAGCGACGAGCATCAGGTCGTGCCACGTCGCGCCGACGATCTGGCGGCGATTCTCTACACCAGCGGCACCACGGGGCGCAGCAAGGGCGCCATGCTCAGCCACGGCAATCTGCTGAGCAATGCGGCCATGCTCAAGGTGTACTGGGGCTGGCAGGAAGGCGATGTGCTGATTCACGCGCTGCCCATCTTCCATGTGCATGGCCTGTTTGTCGCCATTCACGGGGCGCTGCTCAACGGCAGTCCCATGATCTGGTTTGCCCGCTTCGAGCCCGAGGCCGTCATGGCGCGCTTCAAGGATGCGACCGTCTTCATGGGGGTGCCAACCCTTTATGTGCGCATGCTGGCCGATGCCAGGCTGGACCGCGACATGGCCGCGCACATGCGTCTGTTCATCTCGGGCTCGGCTCCCATGCTGATCGAGACCTTCCGTGCCTGGAAGACGCGTACCGGCCACACCATTCTTGAGCGCTACGGCATGAGCGAGACCATCATGCTGACCTCCAACCCCTATCAGGCAGATGCGCGCTATGGCAACGAGGCCGAGCGTCGCGGCGCAACCGTGGGCTTTCCCCTGCCTGGCGTGGGCGTGCGCATTCATGGCGATGACGGCAAGGCCATGCCCGCAGGCGAGATCGGCAATATCGAGGTGCAGGGCCCCAATGTCTTCAAGGGCTACTGGCGCATGCCCGAGAAGACGGCAGAGGAGTTCACGGCCGACGGCTGGTTCAAGACCGGCGATGTGGGCCTGCAGGACGAGCGCGGCTATTTCAGCATCGTGGGGCGCAGCAAAGACTTGATCATCTCGGGCGGCTACAACGTCTATCCGGCCGAGGTTGAGGGCTTCATCAACGATCTTCCCGGCGTGGACGAAAGCGCCCTGGTGGGCGTGCCTCACCCGGACTTTGGCGAGGTCGGCGTTGCCGTCATCGTGCCGCGCAAGGGCGCGCAACTGGATGGGCTGAAGATTCTGGAGTCGCTCAAAGCCAGGCTGGCCAATTTCAAGGTGCCCAAGCGCTGCTATGTGGTGGACAGCCTGCCGCGCAACACCATGGGCAAGGTCCAGAAGAAGCTGCTGCGCGATCAGTATCAGCAGGAGTTCTCCTGAACCCGTTCGAAGCGGACGCCAGGCGTTGGTTTTTGGCTGCATTATTGGCTGCGTTTCAGGCGCTTGTCTTTTGACTTGACTCCTGAAAAGTGAGCTGATTGCGCAGCTTGCAAGGCAGATTCAGCATTGAATCGACCCAAAAATAAAGCAGCTTGTACGCAAGCTGCTTTTAATTTGTAAGTAGCAAACGGCGGCCCATGAGCGGCCTGTGTCACTGGATATCAGGGGGAAACCCAGCAAGGGGCGCCCGGCCAGGGGCGCCCGGCCAGGGGTGTCCCCCAGTACAGATGCCATCCTCTCAAGGGAAGCCGCTAAGCGGCTCAGGGAGATCCGATCAGCGCAGCACCAGCACCGGCACCGGTGAGTGCGTCAGCACATGCTGGGTTTCGCTGCCCAGCAGCAGGCGCTGCAGACCCTTGCGACCGTGCGAAGCCATGACGATCAGGTCGCAGTCATGCTTTTTGGCCATCTCCACAATCGACTCGGCCACCAGGTCTGAGTGGGCGATTTCGGTGGTGACATTGACCTTGCGTTCATGGCCAAAGGCTTTGACGCCGTTCAGCAGGGTCTGGGCCTGATTGGTCCATTGCTCCTCAACGCGCTTGGCTTCCTTGATGTCCAGCAAGTCGCTGCCTTCCAGGTAGCTGCGCGGATAGTGCGAGACAACCTTGAGCGCAATCACGCTGGCGCCGCACAGAGCGGCCAGATCCAGGCCTGCATGCACAGCCTTGTCTGAGAGTTCGGTGCCGTCGGTAGCAATCAAAATGCGGTTGTACATAGCTTTCTCCTTAGGTTGCATGCGTTGTAAATACAAGCATATGTCGATTGGGCAGTTAACGGTTGATTAATGTCAAGGTGGGTATCATCTGGCGTCGTTACGCTTGAAACATGTCCCAACACACTACTGTCCAGCCTTCCGCGGCAGAGCATGCTGTTGCTGACACCGGTTTCCTGAACTTGTCCCAGATGCACAGTCATCTGCTGGACGATCCGCAAGAATGGAGCTCGTTTGGTCGCCCCGCCGGCCAGAGCTCCAAGGCCCCAATCTCCGAGAACGCAACCGAGTCCCCGGTGTGGGATTCCTTTGTGGTTCTGGAGGGCATGCACTGTGCTGCATGTGCGCTGACCATCGAGGAGGCGCTTCGGGCTGTCCCCGGAGTGCAGGCAGCCGAAGTCAGTGCCGCAACGCGCCGAGCCCGTGTCGAGTGGCGTCCTGCCCAGGTGCTTCCATCGCAATGGATGGAGGCCGTATCGCGTGCCGGCTATCGCGCCTTGCCCGCGCGCGACGCGTTTGCGCGCGAACTGCGCCAGGCCGAGACGCGCCGTGCCCTGTGGCGCTGGCTGGTGGCCGGCCTGTGCATGATGCAAGTGATGATGTATGCATGGCCAGCCTACACGGCGCGGCCCGGCGACCTGTCGCTGGAGATGGAGACCTTGCTGCGCTGGGCATCCTGGGTGATTTCTCTGCCCGTGGTGCTGTTTTGCTGCGGGCCCTTCTTCAAGAGCGCGCTCAAGGACATCACCCAGCGCCGCGTGAGCATGGACTTGCCCGTGGCCCTGGGCATGTTGATCACCTTTGTCATCAGCACGCTGGGCACTTTTGATCCCTCCGGTCCCTTCGGTCAGGAAGTCTTCTTCGACTCGCTGACCATGTTTGTCTTCTTCCTGCTCACAGGACGCTGGCTGGAGCTGCGCCTGCGCGACCGCACGGCCGGTGCACTGGAAGCCGTGATGAACCGGCTGCCGGATTCGGTGCTGCGTCAGCAGCCCGACTCGGGAGAGTTCGAGCGTGTGGCCACGCGCCGCCTGCGTGTGGGTGATGTGGTGCGTGTGCTCACGGGCGAGGCTTTCCCCGCAGACGGCCGGATTATGCGCGGCACCACCCATGCCGATGAGGCGCTTCTGACTGGCGAGTCCACGCCTGTTTTGCGCGCACAAGGCGATGCAGTCACCGCCGGCAGCTACAACCTGGACAGTGTTGTCGATGTGAGAGTGGACAGCGTGGGTGAGGGCACCCGCTTTGCGCAGATCGTGAATCTGATGGAAAGCGCTTCGCTGCAAAAGCCAGCCCTGGCCCAGTTGGCCGACAAGGTGGCCCGGCCTTTTCTCGTTGTGGTGCTGCTGGCGGCGCTGGCTGCCGCCATCTGGTGGTGGCCCACCGACCCGGGCAAGGCCATGATGGTGGCCGTGGCCGTGCTCATTGTCACCTGCCCCTGTGCGCTTTCTCTGGCCACGCCCGTGGCCATGCTGACGGCGGCCGGCACCCTGGCGCGCAGCGGCGTGCTGGTGCGCAATCTGCAGGGGCTGGAGGCGCTGGCCGCCGTGGATACGCTGGTGTTCGACAAGACCGGAACGCTGACGCGCGACGGCCTGGTGCTGCGCGCGCTGACACCTGCTGAAGGTCAAAACACTGATGAGCTGCTGGCGCTGGCCGCCTTGCTGGCGCGCCAGTCCATGCATCCCGCTTCCAAGGCACTGGCGCAGGCGGCCGAGGTGGCCGAACTGCCTGCCAGCGCATGGCTGCTGGATTCCGTCCAGGAAATCGCTGGCAGCGGCCTCGATGTCTGGGTGCAGGCGCGCAGCAATACCGCCTTGCGCCGCCATCTTCGTCTGGGCTCGGCCGCGCATTGCGGCGTGCCCGAGTTGGCTCCGCATGAGCCAGGGCAGAGCGTGGTGCTGGCCGAGGAATCGCAAGGTGGCTGGCTGCCCCTGGCACAGTTCCATCTGAGCGAGGATGTGCGCCCTGAAGCGGCCCAGGTCATTGCCAACCTCAGGCTGCAAGGCGTGACGGTGCAACTGCTCTCGGGTGACCGCTCTGCAGCGGTGCAAACCGTGGCCGCCAAGCTGGGCATAGAGCAGGCGCAGGGCGACTGCAAACCGCAGGACAAGCTGGCCACCATGCAGGCGGCACAGGCGGCAGGGCATAAGGTTGCCATGGTCGGCGATGGCCTGAATGACGGCCCAGTTTTAGCCGGAGCGCATGTCTCTTTTGCTTTTGGTAAAGCAGTGCCGCTGGCACAATCGCAAGCAGACTTCGTGGTACTGGGAGACAGCCTGGAGTTAGTGTTGCAAAGCCTGTTGCTGGCCCGACGGACCCTGTCCGTGGTGCGCCAGAACCTGGGCTGGGCAGCAGCCTATAACGCGATCTCTATTCCTCTGGCCCTCGTGGGCTGGATGCCTGCCTGGCTGGCAGGGCTCGGCATGGCGCTGAGCTCCTTGCTGGTCGTCGCCAACGCAGCCCGTCTTGCACGTGCGTTGCCGCTGCAGGCTGTAGATAGCAACGCGTCCGCCCCCGCGCACCTTGCGCCGCGGGGCACCGTCATGCCACTGACTCAAGGAGGCCATTGATGGACATTTTGTATGTATTGATTCCGCTGTCGGTTGTTCTGGTCATGGCCATTGTGGCTGCCCTGTGGTGGGCCGTGTACCGGGGCCAGTTCGAGAGCGTGGAACAAGAAGGCGAGCGCATTCTTCGCGACGATTGATGTGGCTCAACGAGCCCGACCAGAAACCAATGAACACTTTGCAAGATATCTAAGAGGTGCCCGATGGAAGCAACAAATAACAATGCTGTCTATTACGACGACACCGTCGTAAGACAGTTCTCTATCATGGCCGTGGTATGGGGGGTGGTAGGTATGGCGGTGGGCGTGTTTATCGCGTCCCAGCTGGCCTGGCCGGAACTCAACTTCGGCATTCCATGGCTGAGCTACGGACGTCTGCGTCCGCTGCATACCAATGCCGTGATCTTCGCTTTTGGTGGCTCGGCGCTGTTCGCGACCAGCTACTACGTGGTGCAACGCACCTGCCAGACCAAGCTGTTCATGCCCAAGCTGGCCAGCCTGACCTTCTGGGCCTGGCAACTGGTTATCGTCGGCGCGGCCATCAGCCTGCCTCTGGGTTACACCCAGGGCAAGGAATACGCCGAGCTGGAATGGCCTCTGGACTTGCTGATTGCCGTGACCTGGGTGTCCTATGCCATCGTGTTCTTCGGCACTATCGGCATCCGCAAGGTCAAGCACATCTATGTGGCCAACTGGTTCTTCGGTGCTTTCATTCTGGCCGTGGCCCTGCTGCACATCGTCAACAATATTTCCATCCCCGCCGGCTGGATGAAGAGCTACTCGGCTTACGCCGGCGTGCAGGATGCGATGGTTCAGTGGTGGTACGGGCACAACGCCGTGGGCTTCTTCCTGACCGCCGGCTTCCTGGGCATGATGTATTACTTCATCCCCAAGCAGGCGGGCCGTCCCGTGTATTCGTATCGCCTGTCGATCGTGCACTTCTGGGCGCTGATCTTCACGTACATGTGGGCGGGTCCTCACCACCTGCACTACACCGCTTTGCCTGACTGGACTCAGTCCGTGGGCATGGTGTTCTCGCTGATCCTGCTGGCTCCCAGCTGGGGCGGCATGATCAACGGCATCATGACGCTGTCGGGTGCCTGGCACAAGCTGCGCGACGATCCCATCCTGCGCTTCCTGATCGTGTCCCTGTCGTTCTACGGCATGTCCACCTTCGAAGGCCCGATGATGGCCATCAAGACCGTGAACGCGCTGAGCCACTACACCGATTGGACCGTGGGCCACGTGCACTCCGGCGCTCTGGGCTGGGTGGGTCTGATCACCATGGGCTCTCTGTACTACCTGATCCCTCGTCTGTTCGGCCGCGAGAAGATGCACTCCGTGCCCGCGATCGAGCTGCACTTCTGGATGGCGACCATCGGCATCGTGCTGTACATCGCCGCAATGTGGATTGCCGGTGTGATGCAGGGCCTGATGTGGCGCGCTGTCAACCCCGACGGCACGCTGACCTACACCTTCGTGGAAAGCGTGAAGGCGACCTATCCCTTCTATGTGATTCGCGTGACTGGCGGTCTGCTGTATCTGGGCGGCATGCTGGTGATGGCATGGAACACCTGGAAGACCGCAATGGCCGGCCGTTCCGTCAAGGTGGCAGTGCCTGCCGTGGTGGCTCACGCCTGAGCATTGAGGAGCAAAAGCAATGTCTGATCAAAATAACGCAGCTCCCAAGAGCTTTTCGCACGAGAAGATCGAGACCAGCAACTTTTTGCTGATCGCGCTGACGCTGTTCGTGCTGACCATTGGCGGCCTGGTCGAAATCGTGCCGCTGTTCTTCCAGAAGTCCACGACCGAAGCCGTGGCGGGTCTCAAGCCCTACACGCCGTTGCAGCTGATGGGGCGCGACGTCTATCTGCGCGAGGGTTGCTACAACTGCCACTCGCAGATGATCCGCCCCTTCCGCGCCGAGACCATGCGCTATGGCCACTACTCGGTGGCTGGCGAGTTCGTCTACGACCACCCGTTCCAGTGGGGCTCCAAGCGTACCGGCCCCGACCTGCATCGCGTGGGCGGCAAGTACAGCGACGAATGGCATCGCATCCACCTGAACAACCCGCGTGACGTGGTGCCCGAGTCCAACATGCCTGCTTACCCCTGGCTGGAAGCCAACAAGGTGGATGACACGGCCGTGGCAACGCGCATGAGCGCGCTGCGCAAGGTGGGCGTGCCGTACACCGATGCGGAAATCGCCGGTGCTCAGGCCGAGGTCAAGGACAAGACGGAGATGGAGGCAGTGATTGCCTATCTGCAGGTCCTTGGTCGCGCCGTCAAGTAAGAGAGAAAGGGCTGGAAATGGATATCACCACCATGCGTATCGTGGCCACGCTGGCATCGCTGGCGTGTTTCGTGGGCATCTGGTGGTGGGCGTATGCCCGCCGCAACCAGGCCCGTTTTGACGAGGCAGCTCAGGTTCCATTCCTGGAAGACTGAGTCTGATCACCACAACGAGAACATCCCATGAGCGATTTCATTAACAATTTCTGGTCGGTGTATGTCGCGGCGATTACGCTGATCGGCATCTTTGGCTGCTTGCTGCTGCTGATTCTGGTGGCCCGCAAGAAGGTCGTTCCCTCGGGCGACAACACCACAGGCCATGTCTGGGACGAAGACCTGCGTGAACTCAACAACCCCATGCCCAAGTGGTGGATGGGTCTGTTCGTGATCACCGTGGTTTTCAGCCTGGGCTATCTTGTGGTCTACCCAGGTCTGGGCGGCTTCGGCGGCAAGCTGGACTGGAGCCAGACCGGCGCCTACGACAAGGAAATGGCCAAGGCCAAGGCGGACCTGGAGCCTCTGTATGCCAAGTTCACCAGCATGCCCACCGAAGAAATGGCCAAGGATCCCCAGGCCATGGCCATTGGCGAGCGTCTGTTCATGAACAACTGTGCGCAATGCCACGGCTCTGACGCTCGCGGCAGCAAGTCCTTCCCGAATCTGGCGGACGGCGACTGGTTGCATGGCGGATCTCCCGAGAAGATCAGGGAGACCATCACCAACGGCCGTATCGGCATGATGCCGCCCATGGCGGCAGCCGTGGGCTCGGCGGAAGATGTGCGCAATGTGGCGCACTATGTGCTGAGCCTGTCGGGCAGCCCTCACGATGCCGTCAAGGCTTCGCAAGGCAAGTCCAAATTCGTGGCCTGTGCGGCTTGTCACGGCATGGACGGCAAGGGCAACCCCGCGCTGGGAGCGCCCAACCTGACCGACGACATCTGGCTGCATGGCTGGGGCGAGGCGGCAATCGTGAACATCGTCAACAACGGCAAGCACAATGAGATGCCTGCCCAGAAAGAGAAGTTGACGGAGGCTCAAATTGCCGTGCTGGCCTCCTATGTCTGGAGTCTTTCGAATACGCAAAACCAGAAGTAATGCGTTTTGAAAAGGCGGTGCCCTGGCACCGCCTTTTTTGCGTTTCAATTTTCAGTAATTACAAAAATATTAAGGAACTGCGATGCCGTGCGATCAGGGGAAGCCCCGAAAAGTCATACCGATCACGCCTGAGCCTCATGAGGGCGGGCCTGAGCTGGTGCCTATGTTCGCTTCCGAGCAAAAAGTGTACTCACGCTCAATCAGTGGCGTGTTCTCACGGTGGCGCTGGGCCATGGTGTTTCTGACCCAGATCGTCTTCTACGGCCTGCCCTGGCTGCAGTGGGGCGAGCGCCAGATGGTGCTGTTCGATCTGGGGGCCCGGCGCTTCTATCTGTTCGGACTGGTGCTGTACCCGCAGGACTTCATCTATCTGACGGGGCTGCTGATCATCAGCGCGCTGGGGCTGTTCCTGTTTACCGCCGTAGCCGGGCGCCTGTGGTGCGGCTTCTCCTGTCCGCAGACGGTCTACACCGAGATCTTCATGTGGATCGAAAGCAAGGTCGAAGGCGATCGCAGTGCCCGCATGCGTATCGACAAGAGCGGCTGGACTTTGGAGAAGATCTGGAAAAAGTCGCTCAAGCAGTTTCTCTGGATCGTTCTGTCTCTTTGGACAGGTTTCACCTTTGTCGGCTACTTCGTGCCCATCCGTGAGTTGGGTGTGGAGCTGATGGCCTTCCAGGGCAACTGGCAGATTTTCTGGGTGGCGTTCTACGGCTTCGCCACCTACGGCAACGCCGGCTATATGCGCGAGCAGGTCTGCAAGTACATGTGTCCCTATGCACGCTTTCAGAGTGCCATGTTCGACAAGGACACCATGATCGTCAGCTACGACGCCGAACGTGGTGAAGCTCGCGGCCCGCGCAAGAAAGACGTTGACTACAAGGCACAGGGCCTGGGGGACTGCATAGATTGCAAGCTTTGCGTTCAGGTCTGCCCCGTGGGTATCGATATCCGCAAAGGACTGCAGTACGAGTGCATTGGCTGCGGTCTGTGCATCGATGCCTGCAACTCCGTGATGGACAAGATGGAGTATCCGCGTGGCCTGATCCGATTGACCACTCAGAATGCCGTAGCCAAGGCCTGGAAGCAGGTGCAGGTGATTCGCCGCATTTTCCGCCCGCGTGTGCTGATCTACTCGGCCGTGCTGGTGGCCCTCAGCGCCGCCATGATCGCCAGTCTGGTGCTGCGCGAGCCGCTCAAGGTCGATGTGATTCGCGACCGTGCTGCGCTTTCGCGCATCGTGGCGGGCGGCAAGCTGGAGAACGTCTACCGTCTGCAGATCATGAACGCCACCGAGTCCGAGCAGCGCTACCGTATCAGCGCCGTAGGCCTGGAGAATCTGGAAGTCGCATCCGAGCAGGAAGTGAGCGTTGGCCCTGCAGAGACACGCGGCATTGCGGTGCGGCTGCAGATTCCGTATGGCTCGGCAACTCCCGGCTCGCACCCCGTACACTTCAATGTGGACGCAGTGACTGCCGGAGCAGGGCGTATTTCCGAGAAGACGGTGTTCCTGGTGCCGCGTTAATGCCAGGTCTTGCCGGTCTTCGTGAGCCATCACGGAGGCCGGACAAGGGCACCGCCAATCGGCAACAATTTATGCCACCCTGCCATGCGTGCCTGGGTGGTCAGAATTTTGGAAAGAGGTTTCATCATGTCGGCAGCACAAGCCAAGGTCTCGCAAACGGCCAAGATCATCCACCCCGAGGACGGCAAGCCCTGGTGGAAGTTTGCCCATGTCTGGCTCATCATCGCCGGCCCGGTGATCGTGGTGATTGCCGGCTTTGTCACCGCATACATCGCACTGAGCAGGCCCGATCCCGTGATTGACCCCGACTACTACCGCCATGGCATGGAAATCAACCAGCGCCTGAGCGAAAGTGAAAAAAGCCTGGCCCCAGCAGTCACCGGCCGCAATCATGCGGCCACGCCAGCCAAGGATCATCCGCTGGATCGCTGAGCGCTCCGGCGCTTGCTTCGCCAAGGTCGCTTTTGCGGCCTTTTTTGTTGCCGATATCAAAATCAGAGCGTGTTGCGCATGCACCGTCTAACGTTGATGTAGAAGTAAATGGTTTTTTGATATTCGGATTGAGAAGGGTGCTACTGAAAAGAGAGTAATTCAGGGTTTCCCGCCACGGTGCATGCCCGCAGTCCTGCATGAACGGTCACCACTGTTGTGCAAAATATGATCAAGCCCACAGCCCAAGGAGAATCAGGATGGATGCTCGACGCTGGATGTGGATTGTCTGGCCGGCCTTTCTGGCGGCGGCAATCATGGAGATGGTGGTTTTTGCCTTTGTGGACCCGCTGGATGTGCACTGGCTGGGCTCCCCACTGGACTGGTCGCGCCAGGCCATCTATACGGTCGCTTTTTTTGCCTTCTGGGTCGTGACGCTGATTGGAGGTGCGATGACGGTGATGCTGGGGCGCTCCGTCAGCGATCTCAATGGCGGCATCGTTTCCGAGCCTCTGCCCGATTAATTCGCACAGATAAAAAAGCCCGCTGTCCGCGGGCTTTGTCTTGAGAGTGTCTGTCGAATCGGTTCAGCTCTGGCATTGCTGGCTGTTGACGATGCGTTTGAGCGCCTCGGTATCCAGGATGCGCAGGTGGCGCTGCTTGACTTCCACGATGCCTTCCTCTGCAAATTTGGAGAAGGTGCGGCTCACGGTCTCGAGCTTGAGGCCCAGGTAACTGCCGATTTCTTCGCGCGTCATGCGCAGCACCAGTTCCGACTTGGAAAAGCCGCGTGCCGACAGGCGCTGGACCAGGTTCAACACAAAGGCCGCCAGGCGCTCTTCGGCACGCATGCTGCCCAGCAGCAGCATCACGCCATGCTCACGCACGATTTCGCGGCTCATGACCTTGTGCACATGGTTTTGCAGGGCCGTGACCTCGCGCGAGAGCTGCTCCAGTTTGTCAAACGGCATGACACAGACCTCGGCATCTTCCAGGGCCACGGCATCACAAGTGTGGTGGTCGTTGACGATGCCGTCCAGACCAATGATTTCGCCAGCCATCTGAAAGCCTGTGACCTGATCGCGTCCGTCTTCGGTGGCCACGCTGGTCTTGAAGAAGCCGGTTCGAATGGCATACAGAGAGGTGAACTCTTCGCCATTGCGAAACAGCAGCCCGCCGCGCTTGACCTTGCGGCGCGTGGCCACAATCTCGTCAATGCGCTCCATTTGTTCATCGTCCAGGCCCATGGGCATGCACAGTTCACGCAGATTGCAGTTGGAGCAGGATGCTTTGATGGTCTGAAGATTCATGGGCTTTTTGCAACGGCGCAGACAGACACAGAGTGGAGAGTCGCGCTGGTCATTGACCTCGTGGTTGAAGATGAGATGGATCAAATTGTCGCAGCACTTGCCTTGAGGTCTCTTGATTTTCATCAAGGACAGGGTGATTGCCTTGGGGCACATTGCCTGTATTCGTTCAAAAACATGCGCTTTTGCCTATTTTGGGCATGATTTTCAGGATCTGATTTCCATTGAAATCTGCTCTATACAGAGTGTGGGCGCACCCTAACTCCCAGTTATGACCGCAGTCACGCCTGAGTTGCTGAGCCGCTTTGATATCCCCGGCCCACGCTACACATCGTTCCCAACAGCCGACCGTTTTGTTGAGGCTTTTGGTGCAGACGACTACATACTGGCACTCAAGCAGCGCAAGACGCATTCTGGCTCGCGTGCTTTGCCCCTGTCCGTTTATGTGCATGTGCCGTTCTGTGAGTCGCTTTGCTATTACTGCGCCTGCAACAAGATCGTGACCAAGCATCACGAGAAGGCTGCCGAGTATCTGGACTACCTGAGCCGCGAGCTGGCCATGCATACCGAGCATTGCGGCAAAGGTCAGCTCGTAAGCCAGCTGCATCTGGGCGGAGGCACACCGACCTTTTTCAGCGATGCCGAGTTGCAGCAGCTGATGGTTTTGATGCGTGAACATTTCAAGCTGGATCCCGCGGGCGAGTACTCCATCGAGGTCGATCCGCGCACCGTCAGCAACGAGCGGCTGAGAGCTCTCAAGGACATGGGGTTCAATCGCCTGAGCTTTGGCGTGCAGGACTTTGATCCCGCGGTGCAGAAAGCGGTGCATCGCGAGCAGCCCGCCGAGCAAGTCTTTTCGTTGGTGGCCGAGGCACGCCGCCTGGGCTTTGTCTCCATCAATGTGGACCTGATCTACGGGCTGCCCAGACAGACGCCCGAGTCTTTTGCGCGCACGCTGGCACAGGTCAATGAGCTGCGCCCCGATCGCATTGCACTGTATGCCTATGCGCATCTGCCCGAGCGCTTCAAGCCGCAAAGGCGCATCGAATCGGCAGACCTGCCTGTGGGGCAGGACAAGCTGAACATGCTCTCCGGCGCAATTGATGCATTCATGGATGGCGGCTATGTCTATGTAGGCATGGACCACTTTGCGCTGCCTGACGACTCTCTGGCCATTGCCAAGCGCCAGGGGCGCCTGCATCGCAACTTTCAGGGCTACAGCACCCAGCCTGATTGCGATCTGATTGCACTGGGCGTATCGGCTATCGGCAAGGTGGGTGCGACCTACAGCCAGAACGTCAAGACTCTTGAAGAGTACTACGATGCCGTCGATGGAGGCATGCTGCCCGTGCAGCGCGGACTGGCGCTTTCGCGTGACGATCTGGTGCGCAGAGCCGTCATCATGTCCATCATGTGCCAGGGCTCCGTCCTGTATGAGCCCATGGAGCAGGCCTGGCTTATCAATTTCCGCGAGTACTTCGCTGCGGAGCTGGATGCGCTGGCAGAGATGCAGCGCAATGGCTTGGTCGAGCTGTCCGTCGAGGGCTTCAAGGTCACTGGCCTGGGCTGGTTTTTTGTGCGCGGAGTAGCCATGCTGTTTGACCGATATTTGCAGGCTGACCGGAACCGCGCCCGCTTTTCGCGCATCATCTAGCGCATGTTGTTTTCGCTGGTCTGGACTGCTTTGATCATGGGGCTCGTGGGTGGGCCCCATTGTCTTGTGATGTGCGCTGCCCCCTGCAGTGTGGTCACAGCAGCGAAGCCTGTCGGCGGCGGGCAGCCAGTTGTCGTGCTCGGCCTGCAAAAACGCCAATGGCTGCGTACCAGCCTGTTTCATCTGGGGCGCATCGCTGCCTATGCCCTGCTGGGCGGGATCGCGGCCGTGGCCATGGAAAGTCTGGCCTGGCTGACCAGTCAGACAACGGCATTGCAGAGACTTTGGACGCTGATGCATGTGGCGGTCATGGCCTGGGGGTTGGCCATGGTGGTGCAGGCGCGGCAGCCAGCCTGGCTGGAGAGGGCGGGGCGTTCCGTCTGGGCCAGGGTTCAGCCCTGGGTCACCGCGCCGGGCGGCAGTCTGGCAGCGGGCTTTGCCTGGGCACTGATGCCTTGTGGTTTGCTGTATTCGGCGGTGTTGGTGGCGGCCTTGAGTGGCGGCGCCTGGCAAGGTGCTTTGTCTATGGCTGCCTTTGCCGTTGGTGGTGCACTGTGGTTGCTGGCGGGGCCCTGGCTGTGGCAACTGGGGCAGTCGCATGTCAATGCATTGCGGGCCAGGTGGGGCACCAGAGTTGCAGGTCTGATGCTGATTGGCGTTGCGAGTTGGGCTTTGTGGATGGACCTGGTCTACAAACCCAGTCTTTGGTGCCGATAAGTCACACAAGAGGGGGTTGTTGACGCTGTTTGCATCCCAACAGACCCTAGTCATGCTTGAGCAGTCATGGAACTGCGGAATAATGTCTCATCTTGTGTGTAGCGCCCAAAGTGAATCGTTTCGTTGCTATTGATATCGGACAACTGCGTATCGGCATGTATGTCCATCTGGAGACCGGCTGGTTGCGCCATCCGTTTCCCGTCAGCAGCTTCAAGATTGTCAATGACGAGCAGTTGCAGACACTCAGGACCCTGAAGCTCAAGGCAGTTCAGGTCGATCTATCGAGAAGCGATCTGGAGGAAGCGGCAGCGCCTCCGACAGCAGACCCTCAACCCGCTCCTGCCCCCCCCGAGAACGATGCGCATGCCTGGCGTAACAGTATTTTGGGCGTGCAGTCCAGGTTTCTGGGCGCGGTTTCCGTATTTGATGACGTGCAGGCCTTGTTGCCTGTCAACCCCGAGAAGGCGCGGACAACGACGGATATGCTGGTTGCACAGCAAGTCGTCAAACTGGCGCAGGCTCGTGATCTGAGTTTGCATCTGCTCGCGGATACGGGGGGCGCCACCTTTGGCGTACATGGTGTCAATGTCTCCGTGCTGAGCCTGTTGCTGGGTAAGACGCTGGGCCTGTGCGATGACGTATTGAAGGATCTGGGCACGGCGGCCCTATTGCATGACATCGGCAAGCCGGGGCTTGAGATTTCCGCATCGGCCAATGCACTGAATCAGGGCACGGGCCGCACGCCTCTGCGAGAGACCGTGTATGCGCGTCATGTCGGAGAGTCGGTGGCATTGGCTCTATCCATGGGCTATCCTCCTTCCGTCACGACGGCCATCGCCCAGCATCATGAATGGGCCGATGGGTCAGGCTTTCCACTTGGCTTGCTGGCCGAAGATATGGACATTGCCGGACAGATCCTGGCGCTGGTCAATAATTTTGAGCGCTTGTGCAATCTGCCACTGCAAGGCAACGAAATGACGCCTCATGAAGCCATGGCTGCACTGTACGGACAGTATCGCCAGCGATATGCGCCCGATGTGCTCAAGGCATTCGTGCAGACCTTGGGGGTCTATCCACCGGGCTCTTTGGTGGAACTAAGCGATGGGCGGATGGGCGTGGTGGTGTCTGTCAACACCAGCCAGTCGCTCAAGCCGAAGGTGCTGACCTATGACATGCAGGCGCCGCAGAAGCTGCGGTTCGTAGATTTGCTTGAATATGTGGGTTTGGGTATTCGCCGGGGCTTGACGCGAAATCAGCTTTCTCGAAATGCGTTAGAAGCTTTACAGCCGCAAAGGCGTCTTTGCTACTTTTTTGACAGTTCTGCAGCACCTGCTGCCGAGAAAGACCTCGCGTGACTTTGCAGCAGAGTTTTCTGATTGACCCTCTGCTTGCCTCCATGCTCGATGGTTTGCAGGAGGCGGTCTGGCTGCTGGATGCGCAGACATTGCGTGTCGTGCATGCCAATGCAGCCAGTATGCAGCTCACGGGCTACACGCCCGAGCAGGCGCAGGAGCAGTATGTCGATGTGCTGTGCGCCTCCCTGGTGCAAAAGGCGTTCTGGCAGGATGCCTCAAACTGGGTGGGCGGGGCGAAATTTCTCACGGAAATCTGTACAGCCAATGGTTCATTGACAGCTGTGGAGATGGGGGTGGGCTCCATCGCCCTGAATCCACGCTGGTTGATGCTCACCATGCTCGACCGCAGCGAGCAGTTGCGGCACGAGAGCGAACTGGACATGCTGCTTGCAGAGTTGCGGGCGACGCTTGAGTCCGCTGCAGATGGCATGCTGGTCTGTGATCTGCGCGGCGGCATTCGGGCATTCAATCACCGTTTTGCGGAGCTGTGGCAACTACCCGAACCACTGCTCGTGCAGCGAGATGATGCGGCCGTCTTTTCCCATCTGGAAGCGCAGACCATCAGCAGCGAGAGTCAGTTCACTCTTCTGCAGGATGCGCAGGACCTGTCGGCTCCTGAAACCTCGGAGGTACTGCAGCTGCTCAGTGGCAGGGTTCTGGAGCGCCGCTCCGTGCCTCAGCTCAGTCGCGGTGTGGCGATAGGGCGTATCTACTCCTATCGAGACATCACGGTGGAATCCAGCTCGGCGACAGAACTACGTCTGGCTGCAAGAGTGTTCGAGTCCAGCCTGGACGGTATCTTCATTGCCGATGCCAATGGTGTCATCGTTCAGGTCAACCCGGCTGGCGGGCAGTTGCTGCATGGCAAGGCGGTGCTGGGGCTCGCTGCCTGGACTCTGTTCGAGTCCGAGGGAGGGCCTGTGTCCGACCTGCTGGAGCTGGCCGCTGCGCGCTGGGATGTGGGCAGCTTCTGGGAGGGCAATCTTTGGCTCAAGCAGAGTGAAGGTCAGCGCTGCGCGGTCTGGCTGTCCTGGGTGGCATTGCGTGACGGCTATGGGCGTCTGGTACAAAGCATTGGCTTTATGCGCGACATGACCATGCAGCGCAGTGCCCAAAAGCAGATTGAGCAGCTGGCTTACAGTGATGCGTTGACAGGGCTGCCCAATCGCCTGAGTTTGAGCCGTCACGTGCAAGCCGCAATCACTGCTGCGCGCTTCACACAGCAGCCCTTCAGCATTCTGTTTCTGGATCTGGATCGTTTCAAGATCATCAACGATTCATTGGGCCATGACTTCGGCGACCGGGTGCTCAAGCTGGTTGCTCAGCGGCTGAGCGGACTGCTGCGCCCTGCGGATGTGCTGTGCCGTCAGGGCGGGGACGAATTTGTTCTCTATCTGCATGATTGCACGGGGGAAGGGGCTTCGGCCGTGGCTGCCCGTATTCTGGACGAAATGCGCCAGCCCTTCATGCTTGACGGCCTGGGCTTTTCCGTTCAGTGCAGCATTGGGGCTGCGCAATTTCCGGCGGATGGTTTGACGCTGGACGAGCTGATTCGTCAGGCCGATATCGCCATGTATCGTGTCAAGGAGCGTGGACGCGGCAATTTCAGTTTCTACCAGCCGCAAATGAGTGCGGGTCTGCTCTCGCGCATGAAGCTGGAGCATGCCATGCGCCAGGCGCTGGACAAGGGGCATATGGCCGTGCACTTTCAGCCACAGGTACATATCCGTTCGGGTCGCATTGTGGCGGCAGAGGCCTTGCTTCGATGGACGGACCCCGAGCTGGGGGTGATTTCTCCTGCAGCCTTCATTCCCTTGGCGGAGGAGTCCGGCTATGTGGTTGCGCTGGATGCCTGGGTGCTGGAGCAATCAGTACAAGAGGCGGCGCGCTGGCTGGCTATGGACATGCCTGTCAAGGTATCGGTGAATGTCTCCGCGCTGGAGTTCAGGCAGCCGGACTTTGTGGATCGCCTCAAATATGTGCTGGAAGCCAGCGGCTTGCCGGCACAGTGGCTGGAGCTGGAACTGACCGAGAGCATTTTGCTGCAGGAAGCGCAGGAAATGGCTTTGCGCGTGCACCAGATCGCAGAGCTGGGCGTGGGTCTGGTCATTGACGACTTCGGTACCGGTTATTCGAGCTTGGCTTATTTGAAAAAACTGCCGATCTCCAAGATCAAGATCGACCAGAGTTTTGTGCGCGGCCTGCCGCACGATGCGGGAGACAAGGCCATTGTGGGCGCCATCATCAGCATGGGGCAGGCATTGGGTGTGGAACTTGTGGCAGAAGGAGTGGAAACGCAGGAGCAATGCCAGGCAATTGAGCAGTTACAGGGTGACTACTTTCAGGGCTATCTGTGCTCGCCAGCCTTGCCTGCGGAGCAATTCCGAAAGCGCTTGGAGCAGGGTGCATCCGAGCAGGAGCCGAGAGCTCAGCCGTATTCGTCGGATGACGATGCCGGCGGTATTCATATTGCAGGTCTGCAATAGTCGGAGGGCATGCTTTTTTGCTAGGTTTCCTATCGTCTGATTTGACGATGCGCAGTTTCTGAGGACTTAGCAAAATCAAGGCATTTCTTGGGCCGACTTCCGGGTGCGTGCATCAATGAAGAACGCGCGCAGAGTTGAGTAACTGTGCGGTATTTGATGGGCCGGATTTTTTGAGACAGCAAATGCCCAAAAGCGATTACGCAACTTTTGATTTCTACAACTATCGCTCGGACGCTCTTGAGGCCGTCGTCGGCTTTCCCGTTCGGTATGCGGCGGAGCCTGAGGCAGCTTCTTCGCCGGAACAGCCTTCGGTCATCAGTACCGAAGCCTTGAGTCAACTGATTACTGCGCTGTACGAGTCAGCCATGGATCCGCAGAACTGGAAAGTATTTCTTGAACTGCTGCGCTCAAGTGCCAATGGCAACTACGCCTCGCTCGTGGTGCGAGACCCTCATGGTGAGAATGTGGGCTGGGTAATTTCAGCAACGGGCGGTCGCTCCGAAGTCATTCCTTACGATCCTTATGCGCAATGGAGTCCGTTTCTCGGTATCGTCAAGGACAAGGTGCTCACCCTGTCGGACGTGATGACGGAGGCCGAATGGCATTCCTGCCGCTACTACACCGACTGGTGCAAGGGGGTGGACATCGAGCACATTCTGGCCGTGGATGTCATGACCGATAACGGCTGCTCCTATGGCTGGCGTATCACGCGGCCAGCGGCGGCGGGAGCATTTGAGTCAAGACATCTGGACGTGGTGCGCATGTTGGTGCCGCACCTCAAGCGGGTGTTGAACATGCAGCTGAATCTGCATCGTGACCGGCAGGTCATATCGCTATACGGGCGTGCCACCGCGCAGCTGATGATGGGCGTGGTCATTCTCGATCAGACGGGGAAAATGATAGAGGCCAACCCAGCGGCCACCACCATTCTGAACGTGGGCGATGGAGTAAGGGTCAACAACGGTGCGCTTGAGGCCGTCTATGCCAATGACAATCGCCGGCTGCAGCGCCTGATCCGCGATGCCTTGCTCTCTCCCAAGCTGGAGAGCGTCTCCATGACCGAGGGCATGTCCATCACCCGCCAGTCCGGTCAACTCAACTGGGGCGTGGTGGTCCAAAGCATCTCTCCCGACGAATGGACCGAAGGCAAGCAGCGTCCCAGCGTAGCGGTTTTTCTGCGCGATACGACGGGCAAGGCAGAGCCGCCCGTCAAGCTCACACAACAGCTTTTCCATCTGACTCCTGCAGAGACAGCAGTGGCCACGCATCTGAGCAACGGCATGTCTTTGGAGGAGGCGGCTGAGGCGCTGGGTATCAAACCCAATACCGCCCGCGCCCATTTGCGCTCCATCTTCTCCAAGACCGGGGTTCGTCGTCAGACTGAGCTGGTGCGACTCTTTCTCAACAGCGTGGCCTGGCTGGGCAATCATTGATTCCAGCCTGGGAAACAGGCAAAAAAGGCCCGTATTGCGGGCGGTTTCTTGTGCCTGGTTGGAAGCTGTTGCAAGCATGGGGCTTGCTCTGTCATTGCCTCGTGGTTGTGGGATTTGCAGTCATGACGCTTGAAGCCCTCATTCACTGATGGGGCTCATGCCTTAAAGGTCGGCACTATCACTGCGAAGACGCAGCCTGCAAGGTTGAAATCAGCTTGGAATGCAAAGGTCAGCACGCCACCGACGTCTGGAACTGTCGAATGCCGGTCGCAGCCTTTCTGTTAGTCGCTTAGTACGCTTGCTGCAGAGGCGAGAGCATCGAGCACTGTCGGCTGAGTTTCCTGCGCAGGCTGTATGCAGGGGAACAGGGTGGCAGTTGTTTGCAATGCGTTGCGGCATGGTCGGAGATCTTGCTTTCCATTTCGGCTCCTCGAATGATAAAAGCACGCGACGGGCAGGGGTTGCAGGGCGGCGCTTGTCCCTGGCCTTCTTGAAAGCTGGAGGAGATTGATGAATGGCAGCTGCCGCAGCGCTTACCAGATTGAGTGTTGAGGGCAGGACTCCAGAAAGTAAAAGCCACATAGCGGATAGCTATGGTTAAACTATGGCTGATTAATTCAGTGAGGCATGTATGGATCGAATGGATGCCAGCGCAACGTATGAAATGAGCCCGCGCAGGGTTGTGTTTGAGTACAGGACCAATGGTGAGGCTCGATCAGCAGCTATCAGTGGCGATGCGCTTGAGCGCCTGACGAGAGCCAAGGAACTTGCTGGAGCGGGGCAGAACTTGGCGGCATACAGAGCCCATTGGCAAGCAATTCATGGGCTGGCTGCGACAAAGCACGATCAAGGTCAGGGGCCTGTCGTCATTCGCGTCGGTGATATTCAAGCTCGATAGAGTGATGCGGGTCTTGTGCCAGGCTCTCTGTGCTCATGAAGGAGTCGGGCGGCAACCTTTCTTGCTTCCTGAATCTGGACGTCAAGCCATTCGGCCTTGGCGGCTGCAGCGGCCCGCTTTGTATCTTACGAAGCGGCTGTAGAGAGTATGGGGCTTGCTTGATGGTGCAGTGCGCATGGCGTTTCTGGAAGCAAAAAGCTCGCGCGATGGCGAGCCTGTTTGTTGCTTGAGGTGGCTTGTCAGAGCCCACTCATGCGACTCACGGTTGGAGTGCAGTTAATTCATGTTGGGCGTCGTGGCGTTGGCAGATGGCCGCCGTCGACGTAGATGTTCTGACCGGTGATCCATTCGCCTTGGTCGCTGCAAAGGAATGCGACCAAGTGGGCGATATCTTCGCCGGTACCTGCTCGACCCAGAGAGATGTAGCCGGCGATCATGTCGTCCCACACTTTGCCGCGAGGCACATCATCCAGGCGACTTGTTTCCACGATGCCTGGAGCCACGACATTCACGCGAATCTTCTTGGGGCCAAGCTCTCGCGCCATGATGGTGGTCAGGCCATTGATGGCCACCTTGGTGGTGGCGTAGGCGCCAGTATCGGGTGCCAGCAGCTGCGCTGCCAGCGACGAGATATTGATGATGGCGCCGCCTTCTCCCTGTGCCCCCATATGTTTTGCGAACGCACGAGACATATAGAAGGTTCCGTTCAGGTTGACATTCATCACCCGATGCCATGTATCGATGGATAGCTCCGTCACCGGGATGCGGTCGTCGCCGCGGGTTGCACCCGCGTTGTTGATCAGAAAATCCACACGTCCCCATTCTGCAATCGTGCGTGCAAGCAATGCGTCGATGGACTCTGGATTGCTGACATCGGAAACCACAGGCAGGGCGCGGCGCCCGAGCTGACGGATTTCATCCGCCACCGATTCGATATCTCGCCAATGCGCTTTGCGTTCATCTTCCGGATAGGTGTCGGGGGCGCGGCCCGTGCCCGTCAGGACAACATCACAACCCGCTTGCGCCAATGCCAGTGCAATGGGGCGACCGATGCTGCGCATCCGGCCTGCACCGGTGACCACGGCCACTTTGCCTTCAAAACCAGTCAACGTATACGACATGCCACTTCCTTGCGATAGGGACCCTGAACATTCAGGCGAATCAAGATTCTTCGGTCTGGCTTGATGCTCCTGCACTCCAATCTGCGCATCAAGGACGATGCAGCGGTTGAAGATCGAGCAACTCATCAGCCAGATTCTTGAAGTGGTGGAGTTGAGGAAAATCGTCTGATGAGACTAGGGATACGCGCCCATTGAAGGGTTCCTGCTTGCTTGTCAGTCAGGGGTCTTTTGGGGTGCGCTGAGTGCATGTGGATAAGGTCGGTACGCCTTTTTGCGGTAGGACAGTGGCAACTCGGAGGCAGGGTTGGCGGACCGCCAGCATTGGCTGATACATCGCGCTCCAGAAAGAAAAACCCGCACGGTGCGGGTTTGTATCAGGGCAGAATCATTGGCTGAGAAATGATCAGATGCCTTGAAATTTAAACGGCTCGGATGCCTTGAATTGGCCAGTGGCATCCCCTGAATAAGTGTGATTCTGGTCCGGTCCCAGATCGATCTTCATGACCTTGCCTTTTTCCTTGCTGAAGTCCAGTGCCTTCAGGTCTACCCAGAAGGTGTTGGGTGTCAGTGCCGACTCAAAGAAATACAGCTTGCGCTCGTGATCAAACACGGTGCGCCAGCGTGTGGAGGAAATATTGGGCTCCTCCGGCGTATTCAGGCCATAAGGAACAGAGGCATTGCGAATCACACTGAACACGCTGGCGAGCGCCTTGTTCGGGCTTTGATCCTTGGGTATTGCGTTCACGTAGAACGAAGCGCGGGCGAAGCGGTCTGCTGCACGGTTGGTGCCAGGCAGCATTGTGGTGCCTCCAATCTGTTTCCAGTATGCATTGAGCGCCAGTTGCTGGTCGAAGGTTGGCGAGTTTGTCATGACCTGGTATTGGCGACCATGATGAATGACTTGCTTGCCCGCGATGTATTCCACGATCGCGCTATCGCCGCTGGCGTCGGAGATTGAAAGGTGTACGGTTGTCAGCCGGTTTTCACCGGGCATGGTGTCGGATACGAGGGTGAATGGTTCCTTACTTAGCGCGGCTACTGCCTGCTGCACTGTCGCAAAGTTGTCCAGTACATATTGAGCCCAGGCGGCAATCGATAGGCCTGGCTTGCTATTGGTGCCAAATGCAGGGTATTGCGACTCGACGAGCCATAGAAGGTTGGCATTCAGACCGGCTTCGTTGACCCCGTCGGTAGTGGAAATGTCATAGCCTGAAGTGATGACGCTGCCGTACTTGGACGTCCAGCGCACAGTATTGGGGCCGGTTTCGCCAGTGCGCTGCATGCCTCGCGGCAGTACCCAGAGGTTGCTGACGATGTCACTCTTCCAGTCCATGGATCGTGCAGTGATCACTTGGCCGTTGGCTCCGTGAAATACCAGCCGTGTGCATGCCCAGGAACTGGACATGGCTGCTAGACCTGAAACTCCAAGCAGCAAGGCTGCCACACGAGGGCGGATACACGGCATATTCATCTTCATTGAGCCTCCACGGTTAAAAAATGTGAATGGTGCCAAGCATGCCACATGCATCGGTAGTGAGATATTGATCGAGCTCCAGCGACGTAGATGCCAGGCCATAAACATTCAAACTGCCTCAGTACCTGCTCTTGCAATAAGTCCAGCAAGGCAGTGGCGATTCATGAGCGTCGGGTGCATGTGCTTTTCCAAGCACAAAATTCCGCTGCATGGCAGGAAGGGCTCGATAAGTGGATGTTGAAAACGGCTGTGCGCATGGCACGTTTTATCTCCGGGCGCGGCCTTGGCGCCGGTGATGCTGGCGCTGCTCGGAAAGAATGCAAGAGCATTGCGGCCTTCGCATCCCTTCGCCTCAATCGGATCGGTAGTCAGGCGCGAAGGCTTGTCCCTGGCAATGGCGCCTCCTGTATCAAGGAAAGCTGCGATCGTGAAGGCTCTCGGCGTCCATGACCGCATCAAGAAGTGCAATGTGCTTGATAGCGGTGGGCAGTGGGCGGGAATGATCACTCACAAGGAAGTGATCTGACGGCTCAGGGTCTTGGCTAGCGAAAGTTTGATCTACGCGAGAACTACGCGATTGCGTCCAGCGGCCTTGCCTCGATACATAGCAGCATCAGCGCGCGAGATGAGGGCTTCTGCGGTTTCTCCCTGTCGATACTGAGTCGCACCCAACGTACATGTCACTCGCAGATCTTTGTGCACTAACTGTGTCCACGGGAGTGCTTCTGTGCTTTCGCGAATTCTCTCAAGCAGCACTCCTGCCTGGGCCAGTTGTGTGTCACAGAGCACCAGAAGAAATTCTTCTCCGCCGTAACGACCAGCGCAATCGGCTGCACGAATCTGCGAGGACAGAAGTTGTCCAAAGGCTCGAAGTACTTGATCTCCTCCTTCATGACCGTAACGGTCATTGACCTGTTTGAAGAAGTCAATGTCAAGCATTGCGATGCAAAACGGGGCGTCTCTGCGTTGAGCCGCATGAATACATTGTTGCAGTCGATCCATGACCCCTCGGCGGTTTTCCATTCCCGTCAAGTCATCGTTGCGCACCAAGTTTTCAATCTGCTTCAGCGCGATGGCCAGTTTTTCATTACTCGCACTGAGTCGATATTGCATGCCACGAAAGTAGGTGACCAGCACGCTGCATCGGACGACTGCTCCGAGCATGACGCCGACAGTGAGGAACCGCCCGATGAGGGTGTCGGTGGTCATGCGCATCTGTGGCCCTACCCAGTAAACAGCCAGCGCAATTGCAATGAGCGTGCAGCTCCAGGTCATCCAGAAACTTGTACGCCGCGGCGCAAGAAAGCCGTCGGTACTGAAGACCAGAAGCATAACCAGTGCCTGGAACGCAACCTGAGGCGCTGCGACAAGCAAGCCCAGCACCCCTGTAACCGAGACCAGTTGGTGCCAGAAGAACAAGCCAGGGTCACTCTGAGTCTGGCTCCAGCCACTGGCGTAGGCCCAGGTGATGAAGGCCATCCCTGCACCTATCCAGAGCCCATACAGCAGCACTGCATGCAACGGCACGTAGCCTGCCCAGCAGTGGCCGAGAAATAGCATGAAGGCATATAGATGGCTCAATAGGACCGAAGCGTGCAACTGCCATGTGCGCTTGCGCCAGCGTTCGAAATGCTGAGTTTCATTGGTAAGAGGCGATGAAGACTTAGGGCCCCACAAGGGTGGTCCGCGTGTTTTTTCAGGGGAGTGAGCCATTGCCGGTTAATGGTCGCCAAGGTGCGATTGGTTGTTGCAAATAACAGTTTGCCCGAATTCCGGCCCCGGAAAATTACGGTGAGTGACCTGACAAAGTTTGGGTCGAACTGATCGCTAACGGTGCATACGGCAAGGTGACCCAGAGCCATTGGAAGGCTATATCGGTAGAAGTGTTTCCTGGCGCCTTCAACTCGACATGCCGACCTACAACACTGCGGTAAATGCTCTTGAACATTGCGATCCAGAAACAAAAAAGCCCGGTTGAGCCGGGACGGTGCACGAATTGGGTAGGCAAACAGGAAGTTCAACAAGAACTTACATGCAGCGCGCGCGGCAAGACTAGCCTGCAATGCTCCACGTTCTTAAGGAGTTGCTATGAAAGCGCTACTTTTAATCGCGGCACTTGCCAGCATGCTGGCAGGATGCTCAATGATGCCGGGACGTAGTTCCGGGTCTATGCCTGCCGAGAGTTCCAGCCAGACGATGGGCGGAATGAATATGAGCGGCGACCGGGATCGCTGGATGCATGACGACAATGGACGTCCTTGGACCGGAGGTGATGGTGCCTTCTATGGCGCTCAGAACATGTAGGTGAATGGCAGGGTCAAGCTTTTGCTTCGAGGCACTGCACGGTCCTTTCGTCCAGCCGCTCGGCATACGTGCCTGGGCACACGAATTCGTCGCGCAGTGCCTTCACTGGAACAAAGGGCTCATCAGCCTGCCAGAAAGAGCCGATCAGCCTCGACCTCAAGTAGACAGCCAAGTTTTATGGCTTCAAAGCTTCAAAAAACAGAGCGCATCAATACTGACTGTTGTATGAATTAGGTAAGCAAAGTAGCCGTTCAACAAGAATTTACAGCGGGCACACGCCTCAGGAATAGCCTTGAAGACTCCTTTTTCTCAAGGAGTTGTCATGAAAGCGCTACTTTTAATTGCAGCAGTAGTCAGTACGCTGGCGGGTTGCTCGATGATGCCGGGGCGTGATGCCGGACACATGCCAGAGCAAGGTGCCCAGCGGACGATGGGAAGCAGTGATATGCGCTATGAATGGGGGCGTGGAGCGTATCAAGGTCCAGGCAGCATGTCGCTGTGGGCGGGCGGGGATGACACTTCTGGAGGCCTTGGCTGGCGCCGTGATTAAGTAGTAAGAACCACATCCTGTGCGAACGCCGCTATTTCCTACCAGGTACTCCAAGGATCATCCTGTAGACACTGCACGGTCTTGTCGCCCGGCCACTCCGGGAGGTTCCGATCGCCTAGTATTGACTGGGTAAGTCCAGCATCCTTCAACCAAAGGCATATCCCAGTCATCGACCGCAATCATCACGCCTGTGGCGTTGGCGTCGATTTCAATAGGGAAATCATTGGGCTTGTCGAAGGAGTTGACGTGGTTGGCCTGCCTCAGTTCTTCCTGCGGCACTTTGATGAGTTTGGGCTAATCGTTATTGTGGGACTTCAGGTGCTGCAAGAAGTTCGGTAGATGCGCTTGTGGACGATTTTGATCGGCGGCCTATCGGTCAGGCGAGAGTGACTCGGAGCAGGCCGCTGCGGCTGCTTAAGCTCAAAGAGCTTAAGGTCAACTCTTTAGGCGGTCGGCGGCCAGCATTTGCCTCAACGCCTCCGTGGAGGCTGACTCCTGCTGTGGCAACCAGACCAGATGCGTGGTCACTTCTGCATAGTGTCTGGGCAGCGGAAGCACTTGCAACTGTGGTTCGGCATGTACGGCCCTCAAGATGGAGCGCGGCATGATGCCAACGCCCGTACCGGCTGCAATGCAGGCCACGATGGCGTGGTAGGACGCCATCTCCAGAACGCGGTGAGGGGCAGTTCCGATGCTGGCAAACCATTCCTCCAGGATTCGACGGTACGAACAGCCTGCAGGGAATGCAATCACTGTGCAGCGTGACAACTGTTCCGAATCCAGCACACCGGTAGCCGAGCGTGCGGCGATGAGCACCAGTTCCTCATCGAATGCTTTCTGGGTCGCCAGTCCCGGTGCCGTAAACGGCTCAGAAATCAGCGCTGCATCCACTTCATAACGCTGAACCATGTCCAACAACCGTGATGTGGATCCGGTAACCAGTTCGATGAGTACATCCGGGTAGCGCTCATGAAACCTGGATAGAAACGGAGGCAGTCGCGCCGCAGCCGTGCTCTCCAGTGTGCCCAGTCGCAGCGTACCCTGCGGCGCCCGAAGCAGCATTGCGGACTCGGCCTCTGACGACAGTCGCAATATCCGTTCGGCGTAGCCGCGCAGTACCTCGCCTTCGGCCGAGAGCTTGAGCCGGTTGCCATGCCGCAAAAAGAGTTGCACGCCCAGACGCTCCTCCAGATTGCGGATGCGCGTGGTGACATTGGACTGCACGCGGTTCATCTGCCTGGCAGCCTGGGTGACACTACCGGTATCCACAACAGACTTGAAGAACGCCAACGATTCCAGATCGATCTTTCTCATTTGGAGATTTTCTCATCATTGAAATTCAGTATTCATGATGGATTTGTTTCACTAAAGTGTGAGGTATTGCCACCTTCCTACATTTCTCGTGGACTCTCAATCTTTGCTGCTGATCCAGGCGGGCACGCTGCCCGAGGACATTCGAGTCATCGCAGGCGATCTTCCCCAGTGGTTTCTGGCAGCTGCCGGCTGCAGGCCCGAAACCATGGACATAGTGAAGGTGTATGAAGGAGAACCTCTGCCCGAGCCCGGGCAGCACCGTGCGGCGATCATCACGGGCTCGTGGTCCATGGTGACCGATCAGCATCCCTGGAGCGAAGCGACCGCCATATGGATACGGCAGGCTGTGACACAGGGGATGCCTCTCATGGGAGTTTGCTATGGGCATCAGCTTATGGCTCATGCACTGGGAGGAGCAGTGGACTACCACCCTGACGGCAGAGAGATGGGGAGTCTGGAAATCGAACAACTGGCGGTTGCTGAGCCGGACGACTGGCTTGCCGGATGCCCACCTCGCTTCCTGGCCCACCTCACACATCTTCAGACCATCCTGCGCCTGCCCAATGGAGCCAGGGCATTGGCTCGCTCAGCTCGCGATCCCCATCAGATAGTCCGATACAGCCCCACCGCGGTGTCCGTGCAGTTTCATCCAGAGTTCACATCGGAAGTCATGGCAGCCTGCATCAATGCAAGAGTGCAAGTGCTGCGCGCGGAAGGTCTGGATCCAGCAGCCATGCTGCAAGGTGTTAGTCCGACACCAACGCCGTTGATGCTGCTAAGGCGCTTCATCGAAACACATGCTGGCACCGTTTCAGCAGGCAATTCAGCAGCCTCGCTGAATGTCGCCATGGGCAACCACCCGGAATTACCTCAAGGAACAGCGAAATGAAGAAACTCGGCCTCATTGGTGGCATCGGCCCGGAGTCCACCGTGGCCTATTACCGAAAGATCATTCACGGCGTTCAGACACAGACGGGCAAGGAGAATCTGCCTCGCCTGTCCATCGAAAGCCTCAACGCTTTCAAGGTGTTCAGCCTCTGTCGTGAACGCGAGTTTGAGCAGCTTGCCGACTATGTGCTCGGGGCAATTCACAGCTTGGCCGCCGGTGGTGCGGACATGGTGGGTTTGACTGGCAATACGCCCAACATCGTTCTGGACCGCATACTCCCGCTGTCGCCGGTTCCCATAGTGAGTGCCATTGATGCCACCTGCAACGCGGCACAGGAGCGAGGCGCGCGAAAAGTCGGTTTGTTGGGTACCGTGTTCACCATGACGAATACATTCTTCAAGACACCTTTTGAAGATCGGGGCATACAAGTTATCGTGCCCAGTGAGCATCAGATTGCGCAAATCCAGGCCAAGATCGAGGCCGAACTTGAGCATGGCCTTGTCAAAGAGAGCACTCGCCAGGAGTTCGTTGCCATCATTCAGGATTTGCAGCAACGTGAAGGTATCGACCATATAGCACTCGCCTGCACTGAACTGCCGCTGATCCTTAGTGACCGCAACAGCCCTGTTCCCTGCCTTGATACCGTCGAAATCCACGTAGAGGCATTGGTTCGTGCGGTACTTTCGAGCTGAGCCTACTTCAGGCCCAGCTACCAACGTTACTGCGGTCTTCTCGACCGAACAGCGACAGATTCAATCGGCCCAGCCGTTCAGACGCCGGTTCGGCATCTGCAATGCCACCTTGTACATTGCATCTCACTTCAAGGGGACTTCAAGCTTGGTCAAGTTGCCAGCCAACTTGTACAAGTCGCTATTGGTGCCCACGAGGCGCTGCTGAAGTTGGCTGCATTGATCGTCGATGCACGCCTCATGGATCGGGGGTGCTCTTACAGTTGGACCGTGCCTTGCATGCAGGTGACTGTGTGGCCTCCAATCCACAGTTGTTGCTGTGCATCCTGCTGCACGGACACTCGGCCGTTGCGGCCCACGCGGATCCCTTGGCTTGCCACGTAGGGCGCCTGCATATGTTTCTGGGCGATTAGCCACTGAGCCAGGCTGCCATTCAGGCTGCCGGTAACCGGGTCTTCCACACCGGTGGTGGAAAAGGCGCGCACTTCGAGTTGTGCCTGTGTCTCCTGACAGGCATCGCCGATCAGTGGCATCGCATTGGTGGCTCGATACAGAGCAGCCACCCCTACCTTATGGCCCAGGGCCTTGATGCGTGCCAAGTCGGGCTCCAGGCCGAGAACGCTGTCGGTATTGTCCAGCAGCAGGCACAGCCACTGTGCTCCATTGTCCAGGTAGGCGGCATCCTGCACCTGGGCTGCGTCTATGCCCAGAGCCTCGTAGATCAGGTGCAAATGGTCAGGCAGGGGCAGGGCCTGGTGGGCCGGAGTGGCGAATGCCAGGCCGTGGATCGAGCGCTGGATGGGGATCAGACCCTTGGCGCACTCTTGCACGATGCGCTCTGGATGCTTGGGGACCCCGCCCTGGGCGAGCCAAGCGTGGCAGGTGCCCAGCGTCGGGTAGCCGGCAAACGGCATTTCGGCAGTCGGGGTGAAGATGCGCACTCGATAGTCGGCGCCCAGGGCGCGGCCCGCGTCCGTCGGGGGCAGGACAAAGGTGGTCTCGGACAGGTTGGTCCAGCGCGCAAAGTTTTGCATCTGTGCATCGTCAAGGTCGCGCCCATCGAGCACTACAGTCACGGGGTTGCCGCGGTAGGGCACGACCGTGAAGACATCCACGGTCATGAAAGGGCGGGGCTGAAGGGCGATGGCGGTGCTCATGGCGGAGGGATGTTGGTGTGGACAGCGGCAAACAGGAAGGCGCACAGCCTGCGAGACGTTGCGCGCGGGGCAGGGTATGCCTGCGACGAGGGTGACGCTGAATCATGTCATACGCTTGCTGGCGTTTTCACTTCGGAGCGGCTGCTTTGTGTTGCATCGACCGGTTGAATCCGCCCTGTGCAGCGGGCAATAACATGAAAATCCTGATCTGCTCGCTAGGGCGACAACCGACTTAGGGTTTGCAGAAACCCGCGCGAGTGGGCCGATTGCAAGGCACAGCCGGCTCTGGATCACGCCACAGCCCGACTTTGCGTGCCATGGCCTCTTGCTCGGCAAACTCATACTGTCCCCGCGCCTGGGGAGACTGTTCGTGGCCACAGGCGCGGTACCATCGGGCCATGCCTTGGGTGATCATGGCCAGGCCGGCATCGAGCGTGCGCGGCCCGCTGGGTGCCGATGCAGGCGTCACCCAAACAGAGCAGATCTGTCGCTGGTACCGATCTGTCTTGGTGCAGCGCAGTTCGGTCTCCTTAAGAAATGTCAGCTCAGCCAATGCTTGTCGGGCTCTCTCGCCGAATGGTTGCTTGCGCTCGGGTGCATCGATGCCCTGCAGCCTGACCGTGACCTGCTCATAAGCGCCAGGCTCACCGCAGCGCACGGTCAGGGTGCGACCGTCGGAGATGCCGATGACGAGGCAGAGAAGGGTGGCGGCAAGCATGGCTTCAGTCTATTGGGCAAGAAAAAGGCCCGCAACGCGGGCCAATCATCAATCCAGATAGATGTACAAGTTGTTGATTTCAATTGCCTGCGATTGCTCGGCTTTGTTTGATTCTTCAGGCCATCTTCATGGCTGGAAAGCAAGCAAATCAACAGCTTGTATGTATAAAGGTGTCTGCAAATGCCACCGGCTCGTCATCCTGAACCGGGGGTTCAGGTGGGCAAGAGCAACCTATCGTTGGGTTCATCTGACGCGAGACGATCACGCTCAATAGGTGATTTATCAAGCCCATGCTCGTTGAGCATTGGTTCAAGGAAATATAAAAACCGGCAGATTTGCAGACGGTTTTATTCTAACGGGTATTGGCAGTCGCGCGGAGGTCATGACTGCTTTGCTGCTGAGGTTACCCAATCAGAGCAGCCTGGCGTCAGCATCCAGTGCCTGATCGAGCTTGAGCACCAGTTGCTCGGCAAGCTCCTGCTGGCGCTGCAGCTCAGCCTGGGCGGCCTCATTGATCTCGGGGGGCGCGAACTGCTCCTGAGCATGCGCCTGCATTTCTGCCTGGGCGTTGGCCATAAGGGCTTGCTGGGCATCGCGGTCAAGCACGTCGAAAGCCATATTGAGGGCTGCCAGCACTGCCACGCGCTCGCGCGAGCGGACCTTGCCGCTGTCGCGGATGCGGGTCATGGCTTCATCCACGCGGCGAACGGCTTCCTGCACACGTTCTTCTTGACCATCGGGGCAGGTCAGCACATAGCTTTGCTGCATGATTTGCACATCGATCTGCTTCATGGGCGTCAGTGGCGGGTCTGGTGATGGAGGGTGACGACTGTCACTCTCCCTGGTTGGCGGGCAGGCGTTCGATCAAGGCATCGACGCGCGCACGTGCGGCCTGCAGGCGCAGACGCAGCAAATCGCGCTCTTGCGTCAGAGCGATGACCTGATCGGTGAGCAGGGTGTTGGTGCGCTGCAGTTCCTCGTGGCGCACCAGCAGACGCTCTACGCGCTCGGCAATGAGATCAAGAGAGGGCTGGGTGGTCATAGACTCTGCCATTGTAGGTCTTGCAGTCCGTGGGTGAGTATAAATGTGCAGGCAAATTCAGCAGTTTGCGCTGGAGCACAGGCTGCTTGACTGCCGCAATCGTAAAACTGCAATATTTCTCTCAAAATCGTAGCGTGCTGCACAAGTTCTGTGTACCTCAAGTGCATATTTAAGGTAAAAAATCGTCACCTGAGCCGCGCTCGGTTACTCCGAATGAAGGATTTGCGCCGCGTGGCGCTCATTACAATGGGCGCCTGTTGGTGCTCGAGGTCGCTTTTCTGTGGTCTCAGTTCAACGGGAAGCAGGGAGGTGCTGGCCAGACACACTGGCACACCGAACCTGCGCTGCCCCCGCAACGGTCGGCGAATGGAGTGCTGCGGCATTCCACCTTTTTCCCCATGGCCACTGGCGCTGCGCGCTGGGAAGGCCGGCAAGAGGATGATTCGCCTAGCCCGGATACCGGCCAACATGGGTTGCCTGCATTCTGTGCAGGTATGTTTGCTCAATGTCGGCGGGTAGGCTGATGTGGGCGTATTCAAGTGTGCTTTCCATGAGTCCGCAATCTTCGTCCCTGCGCATGGCGCAGGTGGCTTCGCGCGCACGCGCATCGTTTGTTCTCCGTCCCACTCTTCTGGCATCTGCGTTGGCCGTGGCGTTTGCCGCACAGGCTCAATCAGCTGCACAGGCCGATGCGGTGCACATGAAAGAAACCGTGGTCACCGCCAATCGCATCGAGCAGCCTTTGTCCGATCTGGTGGCCGATATGTCGGTGGTGGGCCGTGAAACGATTGAAACTGCGGGTGCCGTGGGTGTGGCCGATGTGCTCTCGCGTCTGCCGGGTGTGCAGATGGTGCGCAACGGCGGCGCCGGCTCGACCACCAGCGTTTATCTGCGCGGTGCCGACACGCGTTTCACAGCCGTCTACATCGATGGTGTGCGAGTGGATTCGCAGTCCACGGGCGGAGCCTCCTGGCAGGACATCCCACTGGAAGCGATCGACCGAATTGAAGTGTTGCGTGGCCCGGCTGCGGCTGTTTACGGTTCTGACGCCATGGGCGGCGTGGTGCAGATCTTTACCAAAAAGGGTGAGGGCAAAGCCAAGCCCTATGTGGGCCTGGGCTGGGGCAGTCGTGGCACGGTAAAGGCGCAGGCCGGCGTCAGCGGCGGTGTGGCCGGCTGGGATTACAGCCTGGGTGTTTCGCATGCCAGCAGCAACGGCTTCAATGCCAAGACCTCTTCGGGCTTCAATCCCGATGCCGATGGTTATCGCAGCAACGCCTTCAACGGGCGGGTGGGCTACCAGATCAACAGCAATCACCGTGTTGAAGCCACGGCTCTGACCAGCTATATGAACGCGGGTTATGACGCCACCGTCTCCAAGAGCAGCCCCATGGCCGATGACCGTAGCATCTACAAGATGAATGCGGTGGGCCTGAACTGGCTGGCCAAGTGGAGCGATGTCTACAGCACACGCCTTCAGTACACACAGTCGCGCGATTTCTACCAGACCAAGCCCAGCGTCTATGAAACCGACACACGTTTGCACAGCTATCTGTTCCAGAACGAGTGGCGGCTGGGAGCACAGACCGTGACGGCCGCGCTGGAGCGCCGCGAGGACAAGCTAGTCAACAACGGCCTGGATATCGGCAGCCGCAATCGCTCTCAGAACGCACTGGCACTGGGCTATGGCCTGCATGCGGGCAAGCACACGCTGCAGCTCAACGCCCGTCATGACCGCGACAGCGAGTTCGGCGGCCACACCACGGGCAGCGCTGCGTATGGCTATGAGTTCATGCCCAACTGGCGCGCAACCGCATCGGCCGGCACTGCCTTTCGCGCACCTACGCTCTATCAGCGCTTCAGCCAATATGGCGATGCCAGTCTGTCGCCTGAAAAAGGCCGCAACGTGGAGCTGGGCCTGAAGTGGGGTAAAGGCAGCGACAGCTTCTCGGCCACGCTCTACCGCAACAATGTCTCCAATCTCATCAACTATGTGGGTGGGACGGGCTCCTGTGCGGGCAATACCGGCCTTTACGGCGGCTGCTATGCCAATGTGGCCAAGGCCCGTTACGAAGGCATCACCCTGGCCGCCACCACCCGTTTGGCCATGGTGAATCTGCAAGGTTCGGTGGACTTCCAGGATCCGCGCGATACCGATAAGGATCTGCAACTGGCTCGCCGCTCCAAGCGCTACGCCAATTTGTCTGCCGACACCACGCTGGCCGGCTGGAGGCTGGGTGCCGAAATGCAGGCTGCCGGAAAGCGCTTTGACGATGCGGCCAACAAGACCGTGCTGGGCGGTTACACGCTCTGGAATCTGAGTGCGCAAAAGCAGCTGACGCGTGAATGGAGCCTGGTGGCGCGCATCAACAACCTGGCCGACAAGCGCTATGAGCTGGCTCGAACCTACGCCACCGAAGGCCGCAGCGGCTATATCGGTGTGAAGTGGGAAGCCAGGTAAGAGGCCATGACAGTCATCGCAATGCATGAAACCGGCCTGCGCTGCCCGGCGCTGCTGATCAGTGCTCCGGCCTCCGGCCAGGGCAAGACCACCATCACGGCTGCCCTGGCTCGCCTGCATGCGCGCCAGGGACGCAAGGTGCGCGTATTCAAGTGCGGACCGGATTTTCTGGACCCCTATTGGCACGAGCTGGCCAGCGGTTCGCCCGTGCATTCGGTGGATTTGTGGATGACGGGCGAGGGGGATGTGCGCCAGCGTCTGCATGAGGCGGCCCAGGAGGCTGACCTGATTCTTGTCGAAGGCGTGATGGGCCTGTTCGACGGCAACTTCAGCGCGGGCGATCTGGCGCAGTTGCTGGGTCTGCCCGTGCTGGCCGTGGTCGATGCCTCGGCCATGGCGGGCACTTTCGGGGCGCTGGCTTATGGCTTGCAGCATTACCAGGGCGGTCTGCGCTGGGCCGGCATGCTGGCCAACCGCGTGGCCACGGCCCATCATGCGGATCTGCTCAGGCAAGGCCTGCGCGAGCAGTCGCTGTGGCTGGGTGCCATGCCCGGTGTGCAACTGGGCGATGCAGCGGTCAAGGCCAGGTCTGCGGCGCTGCTGCCCGAGCGCCACCTGGGCCTGATTGCAGCCCACGAGCTCGGCGATGCGCTGCAGCGCTTGGATGCTGCGGCCGATGCCCTGGCCCAGACGCCGCTGGGGCAGAGGGCCTGGAGTTCGGACGACGGTCAGCCCAGCTGGCAGGACTGGTGCGTGGACTTTGCAGCGCCGGACATGTCCCGCGATCAAGCGCGGCTGGAGCCCTGGCTGAGCGGCCGCCGCATTGCCATTGCGCGCGATGCGGCGTTTTCCTTTATTTATCCCGCCAATCTGGACTGTCTGCGTGCCATGGGGGCCGAGTTGTGCTTTTTCTCGCCGCTGGCTGGCGATGCGCTGCCGCCCTGCGATGCGATCTGGCTGCCCGGCGGCTATCCGGAGCTGCATGCCCGGGCTCTGCATGAGAACCGGCAGTTGCGTGACGGCATTGCCCAGCATATGGCGCAGGGCAAGCCGGTCTGGGCCGAGTGCGGGGGCATGCTGGCGCTGTGCGATGGAGTAACTGCCCTGGACGGTAGCACCCAGCCCATGTGGGGGCTGCTGCCCGGCCAGGTTGTGATGCAGAGCCGGCTTGGCGGTCTGGGCATGCAGCAGCTGGCACTTGATGCGGGCTTGCTGCGCGGCCATACCTTTCACTACACAAGGCTGGAGACGGCCATGCCGGTGCTCACGCGCAGCAGTCGCCCCGGCGCGGCCGTACAGGCCGACCGTGGCGAGGCGCTTTATCAGCATGGCAGTGTGCAAGCCAGTTACTTTCATGCCTGGTTTCCGTCCTGCCCGTCGGCTGTGGCGGCGCTTTTTGGCGCAACAATCGAAAGCTGAGCCTTTAGTCCATCACCATGAGCCCTGCAAGCACAGTCTCCTTCATCATGCCGCGTACCCAACTGATTCTGGGCGGGCAAAAAAGCGGCAAATCCCGTCGTGCAGAGTTGCTGGCGCGCCAGTGGCTGCAGACGGATGCCGGGAATCAGGCGGCGCTGGTGGCGACCGGCCAGGCCTGGGACGCGGAAATGAGCGAGCGCATTGCGCGCCACCAGCGCGACCGCGCCGAGCGCGTGCCAGGCATGCTGACCATAGAGGAGCCTCGCGAGCTGGCCCAGGTGCTGGCCCAGCACAGCAGCCCGCACCGGCTGCTGGTGATTGATTGCCTGACCTTGTGGCTGACAAACTGGCTGATGCCGGTGCAGACCGGGAACTCCGAAGACAGCCAATCTCCAGCTCCCGACTGGCAATCACAGCTAGCACTCTTTCTGAAAGCGCTTGATGAAGCAGCCGGCCCCGTCATTCTGGTCGGCAACGAAATCGGTCTGGGCGTGATTCCCATGGGGCGCGAAGTGCGCGCCTTTGTCGATGCGCTGGGCTTGCTCAATCAGCAGGCGGCAGCGCATTGTGAAAGCGTCACGCTGATGTGCGCCGGCTTGCCTCTGGCATTGAAAGGGCCGCAGGCATGAGGGCCACCGTAAAACGGCTTGCCGCTGCTGCGCTGCTTGTTTGCGGCCTGGCTGGGGCTTTGTCGGTGGCGGCGCAGTCCGTGCAGATCACCGATGCACGTGGCGCGCAGGTGCAATTGGCCAAACTGCCGCAGCGTATCGTCAGCCTGCTGCCCTCGCTGACCGAGAGTCTGTGCGCACTGGGCGGTTGCGAACGTCTGGTGGGGGTGGATCGCTATTCCAACTGGCCAGCCCATGTGAAGACCGTGCCCGTGGTGGGTGGCGGGCTGGATCCGAATATCGAGGCTATTGTGGCGCTAAAGCCAGATCTGGTGCTGGTTTCCATGGCATCACGGGCCATTGCGCGAATGGAGGCGCTGGGCCTCAAGGTGGTGGCGCTGGAGCCACGCACCCACGAGGAAGCGCGCACCGTGATGCAGAAAATAGGTCAGCTGCTCGCCTTGCCGCCCACACAGGGCGCAGACCGCGTCTGGGCCGGGATCGAAGCCGACCTGAACAAGGCCGCTGCCAGCGTGCCCGAAGCCATGCGCGGTCAGCGTGTGTACTTTGAGGCCAGTCGCGGCCCGTATGCCGCCGGTGAAAAATCCTTTATCGGCCAGACACTGACGCGGCTGCATCTGCGCAACGTGGTCGACGCCAGGCAAGGGCCGTTTCCGCGCCTGAATCCCGAATATGTGGTCAAGCTGGATCCGGACATTCTGATGGCCGGCGAGCGAGCCTGGAAAACCGGTGTGCCGGAATACCCGGGCTGGGCCCAGATGCGGGCGGTGAAGCAGGGCGCGATCTGCGCCTTCACGCCCGAGCAATCCGACATTCTGGTGCGCCCAGGCCCCCGCATGGCCGAGGGGGCGCAAATCATTGCCCAGTGTCTGCAGCGTCTGGCGGCGAGGCAGGGCAATAGCCCATGAAGGCCTGCATCTCCAGTCGTCATCGCAGGGGGCAGCGCGGGCTGGCCGCTGCTTGGCTGCTGCTGTGGCTGACGCTGGCTGCAGCTTTGCTGGCGCTGCTGGGTGCGGGTATCGGCAGCACCGGGTTCGAGAGCGTGCTTCATGCCCGGCATGATCCGCTGGCCTGGCAGATCGTTATGGATATTCGCCTGCCACGCACGGCGGCGGCCTTGCTGGCCGGAGGCCTGCTGGGGCTGGCCGGAGCAGTGGCGCAGGGCGTGTTTCGCAACCCCCTGGCCGATCCTTATCTGCTGGGCAGTGCCTCGGGCGCATCGCTTGGGGTGGCGCTGGCCATGGCCGCCCTGGGTGTCTCTCCTTTCGCTTTGGCCGGTCTGGCCCGCTGGGGCGTGACGGGCGCGGCTTTTGCGGGTGCTGTGCTTGCCGTGGTGTTGACCCTGGTGCTGGCCAAGGGCGTGCAGAACACCATGCGCCTGCTGCTGGCCGGCGTGGTGGTGGGCGTGGTGCTGGGCGCCGCCGCATCGCTGGTGTTGCTCATGAATCCCGACATCATGCAGGCCATGCAGTCCTTCATGCTTGGCAGCACGGCGTTTGCGGGCTGGAATGCCTGCGCGCTCATGCTGTGGGTGCTTATGCCCGCGCTGGTGCTGGCCTGTAGCCTGAGCCGCGTGCTCGACGGGCTGGCACTCGGCGAGGCCACGGCCCATAGTCTGGGTCTGCCGCTGGCGCCGCTGCGCCTGCTGCTGATCGTGCTGCTGGCGCTGGCCACGGGCACCGCCGTGGCGCAGACCGGTTTGATCGCTTTTGTAGGCCTGGCTGCGCCCCATCTGGTGCGTTCCATGGTGCGCGCGCTGCACCGCTGGCTGCTGGTGCTAAGCAGTCTGATGGGGGCGGTGCTGCTGCTGGCCGCCGACCTGCTGGCGCGATGGTTGATTGCTCCTCAGGAACTGCCGGTGGGCGTGCTCACCGCCGTGCTGGGCGGCAGCTATCTGCTCTGGCTGATGCACAAGCGTGGCGCCATGCCGTCTGGAGAGGGCACATGAGCGGCAATATCGAAACCGGTATCGCATTGGCGACCGAGGCCCTGAGCGTGCAGCTGGGCGAGCGCGAGGTGCTGCGTCAGATCAGCCTGCGCATTCCCCAGGGCCGCTGGACGGCCATCGTTGGCCCCAATGGCGCGGGTAAATCCACGCTGCTGCGCGCCATGGCCGGCATGCGTGCCGCCAACCAGCGGCAAGGCGGCGCGGTGCTTTTGCAGGGCCGCAAGCTGGGCGACTGGAATGGCCGCGAGCGTGCCAAGGCCCTGGCCTGGCTGGGCCAGAATCAGCCTGTTGCGGCCGATATGGCCGTGTATGACGTGGTCATGCTGGGGCGTTTGCCCCACCAGGGTTGGCTGGCTCCGGCCTCGAACGCCGACCGGCAGGCCGTGGAGCAGGCGCTGCGCCAGACCCATGCCTGGGACTGGCGCCAGCGCAGCATAGGCCAGCTATCGGGAGGTGAACGTCAGCGCGTGCTGCTGGCAAGGGCCCTGGCCGTGCAGGCCCGGACTCTGCTGATGGATGAGCCACTGGCCAATCTTGACCCGCCGCATCAGACCGACTGGATGCTGACGGCCCGCAGTCTGGTGCAGCAAGGCGCGACCCTGGTCAGCGTGCTGCACGAGTTGTCCTTTGCCCTGCTGGCTGACGAGATGATCGTCATGCAGGCCGGCCGTATCACCCACCAGGGCGCTTGCAGCGATCCCGCTACCCATGCCGCGCTGGAGTCCGTGTTTGACCGGCGCATACAGGTGCGCGAACTCGATGGCCTGTGGCTGGCCTTGCCGCGCCTGAGCTGAGTCCGGCTGAAATTCTTGATTTTTTGCCCTTTAGCCATTGATAGACAAGCGAGATTAGCTATGAATATTGAAACTCCTCCCACCGAGAAGCCTTACGAAAAGCCCGAGGGCGAACGCCGCGGCCTGATCATCGTCAACACCGGCAATGGCAAGGGCAAGAGCACGGCCGCCTTTGGTCTGGCCTTCCGAGCCACGGGGCGGGGAAAGGCCGTCAAGGTCTATCAGTTCATGAAGGTGCCAACGGCCCGCTTTGGCGAGCACCGCCTGGCCGAGCAGGTCGGTCTGCCCATTGAAGGACTGGGCGATGGCTTCAGCTGGAAAAGCAAGGATCTCGATCACTCCGCCCAGCTGGCGCGTGACGGCTGGGAAAAGGCCAAGGCCGATATTCTCTCGGGCGAGCTGTTTCTGGTCGTGCTCGACGAGATCACCTATCCGCTGATCTACGGCTGGCTGCCGCTGCAGGAGGTGCTGGACACGCTCAAGGCACGCCCCAAGGATGTGCATGTCTGCCTGACAGGCCGCCGCTGCCCGCAGGAGATCATCGACATCGCCGACACCGTGACCGAGATGACGCTGATCAAACATGCCTTCCAGGCGGGTATTCCCGCTCAAAGAGGTATCGAAGACTGATGGCTTTTGCCATGTCTGTGGCGCGACAATAGTTCCATGACCGAATCCAAGACCAGCTCCTTCGCGACGATTGCCGCAACGCCTTTCACCGAGGCCGAGCGGGCTGCCGTCTATCGCGCCATCTATGAGCGCCGCGACATGCGTCATTTTGCGGGCGGTAAGGTCCCCGACGAGGTCTTGCTGCGCCTGTTGCGTGCGGCGCATCACGCGCCCAGCGTGGGGTTCATGCAGCCCTGGCGCTTTATTCGGGTCAAGAGTGCCGAATTGCGCTTGCAGATCCACGGTCTGATCGAGGAGGAGCGCGTGCGCACCGCCCATGCCCTGGGCGAACGTGAAGAAGACTTCATGAAGCTCAAGGTTCAGGGTGTGCTCGATGCGGCCGAGGTGCTGGTTGTCGCCATGCCGCCGGGACGCGAGGCGCATATCTTCGGTCGCCGCACCCTGCCCGAGATGGATATCGCCAGCAGCGCCTGTGCCATCCAGAATCTCTGGCTGGCCGCGCGTGCCGAAGGTCTGGGCATGGGCTGGGTCTCGATTTTCGATCCGCTGGCGCTGGCAAGGCTGTTGCAGATGCCTGAAGGTGCCCACCCGCTGGGCGTGCTCTGCCTGGGCCCAGTCGATGCCTACTATGCCGAGCCCATGCTGCAGCAGGAAAAATGGGCCTGCCGTGCGCCTCTGGAAGACATGCTGATGGACGATGTCTGGGACGACTCGCGTGTGGTGGCCGCGGCGACCAAGGGCAAGCCGGGCAGCGGGCCGTGCGCCGCGAAGGACAAAACAGACGCATGACAAGTTTTGGCTGGACTGAGCTGATCGGTCTTTCTCTCAGTCCGCTGGCATGGCTCTATCAGACATTTACCGCCAGTGATCTGGCGGCGCCCAACTGGGCTGCCAATGTGCAGGCTGGCTTGCTGGCCTTGCTGGTTGCCTTGCTGCTGGACCGGCTTTGGGGCGAGCCGCCGGTGTGGCTGCACCCCGTGGTGCTGATGGGCAAATTGCTGGGCTGGTCGGGGCAGGCGCTTGCACCGCGTGTTGAAGTGCAGAGTGACTATCTGCGTTTTGGCCTTGCAGCGATTGTCTGGTGTGCGCTGGCAGCTCTGTTTTTCATGGTTTATGGCCTCGCCCAGTTCATGCTGGGTTTTGCACCCTGGTGGCTCTGGGGGCTGGTGATGGGGGTGTTGCTCAAGCCGCTGCTGTCCTGGCGCATGCTCAAGGATGAGGTGCTGGCCGTGGAGGCCGCACTGCAGCAATCGCTGCCCGCAGGGCGGGAGCGTCTGAGCTGGCTGGTGAGTCGCGACACGACACGGCTGGACGCGGCCACCGTGCGCGAAAGCGCCATCGAGACGCTGGCCGAGAACCTCAGCGACTCCGTGATCGCTCCGCTGTTCTGGTTTGCCGTGGCCGGCTTGCCCGGGGCGGCCGTCTATCGTTTTGCCAATACGGCCGATGCCATGTGGGGCTATCCCGGCTGGCGAGGCCAGGGCGAGCGCCGCCGCCACTGGCAATGGGCGGGCAAATGGGCGGCCCGCGCCGACGATGTGCTGAACTGGATTCCGGCGCGCATCACCGCCATGTGGCTGGCGCTGCTGGCCGGCGGCCTGTCCTGGACCGGTTTGAGGCGCGATGCTGGCGTGACGCCATCGCCCAATGGCGGCTGGCCCATGGGAGCCATGGCGCAGGCGCTGGGGGTTCAGCTTTCCAAACCCGGCGTCTATAGACTCAATCCGCAGGGGCAGGCACCGCAGGCGGCTGATCTGAAGCTGTCTGTAAAATTGGCATCAAAAGTGATCAAATTGCATGTGCTGCTTGCATTGATTGCTATGATTTTGATGTTTCTGTGGAGAGGAAGGCTGCTTGCCAATGTTTGATGTGAATGCGGCAGCCATGCATGGCGGTACCGATGCGCTGGGCGTTCCGGCGCATGATTTTTCGACCAATCGCAATGCCTGCGGGCCTTGTCCCATGGCCGTGAAGGCGTTGCAGGCCGCCCATGTAGCGCAATACCCCGATCCGCAATACGGGGCATTGCGCGCGCAGCTGGCGGCTTTTCATGGCGTGGCGGTAGAGCGCATCCTGATCGGCGGCAGCAGCAGCGAGCTGATTCATCGCCTCACGCTGCACGCTGTGCGCAGCGGTGCCAAAAGCGTGCAGTTTCCCCAGCATCACTATGGCGACTATCTGCAGGCCGCGCGGGTGTGGCGGCTGGCGCTGTGCCGCCGCACAGAAGCGGTCGTGGCGCCGGTGCTCAGCTGGGCCTGCGAGCCTTCAAGCCCGCTGGGGGCGATGGAAGACATCTGGCCTGCCTGGCAGCAGCCGCCGGCGCAGAAGGAATGGCGCGTGCTGGACTGCGCCTACCGTCCGCTATGGCTGGAGGACCAGCCACCAGAGCGCAATCTCGACACGGTCTGGCAGTTGTGGACGCCGAACAAGGCGCTGGGCATGACGGGTGTGCGCGCTGCCTATGCGATTGCGCCCATGCATGCCACTGCCGCAGAGCTGCAGGCGCTGAACGCGCTGGCGGCATCCTGGGTGGTGGGCTCGCATGGAGTGGCCATGCTGCAGGCCTGGGTGACGGACGAGGTGCAGCAATGGCTGGCCCACAGCCTGATGACCTTGCGCCGCTGGAAGGCGCAGCAGCTGGCGCTGTGCGAGAGGTTGGGCTGGCAGGTCGTCCCCGGTCATCAGGCTAATTACTTTGTCGCAGGTCTGCCGCAGGCAGAGCTTGCGGCGCCTCTGGCCGGCCTGCGTGCCCAGGGCATCAAGCTGCGGGACTGTGCAAGCTTTGGTCTGGCTGGCCATGTGCGGTTGGGTGTGCTGCCGCCCGTGTCGCAGGCCGCGCTGGAGCAGGCCTGGAAAAGCATCCAATGACCTTGCCGATCAGACCTGATGGGCGCAAGGCGCTACCATTTCCCATGGACACTGAAACCTTGAAGCTGCGCTCGGTGCTGGTGGAGCGCTATGTCACGCCGCTGCGCGAAGGCGGCTCCATGCCGGCAATTGTCGAGACCGACGATCTGGGCACCTATGTGCTCAAGTTCCGGGGCGCCGGGCAGGGCGTGCGCGCGTTGATGGCCGAGATCATCTCTGGCGGCATGGCACGTGCGCTGGGCCTGCCGGTGCCTGAAATCGTGCTGCTGCACTTGAACGGCGACCTGTCCCGCACCGAGTCCGACCCCGAGATCCAGGACCTGATTCGCGCCAGCGACGGGCTGAACGTGGGGCTGGACTATTTGCCGGGCTCCATCAACTTTGACCCGGCGGTGGACGTGGTGGACGATGACTTTGCCTCGCGTCTCGTGTGGTTCGACACCCTGGTCAGCAATGTGGACCGAACGGCACGCAACACCAATATGCTGATGTACCAGAAGCAGCCCTGGCTGATCGATCATGGTGCGAGTCTGACGTTTCACCATGCCTGGAACGGAGTGGTTGCTGATCCGGCCAAGCCTTTTGCGCCCAGTGCCGAGCATGTGCTGCTGCCGCAGGCCAGCCAGCTGGCGCAACTGGATGCGCAACTGGCCGCCAAGCTTGGGCCCGAAGTGCTCAAGAGCATCGTGGACGAGGTGCCCGACTGCTTTCTGGAGCAGGCCGCTGCCGACAAAGAGGGTGATGTGCTCAAGAATGTGCAGGCCCATCGCGCGGCCTATGTGGATTATTTTGCGGCCCGGCTTGCCGAGCGTGGCCGCTGGTTGCAAGGAGTGATCGATGCACGCGCATGAGGTCTATGACTACGCCATCGTGCGCGTGGTGCCGCGCGTGGAGCGTGAGGAATTTGTAAATGCGGGTGTGATCCTCTCCTGCCAGCGTACCGGCCATCTGCAGGCTGCGGTGGCCCTTGACGAAAAGCGTCTGCTGGCGCTGGACCCGAATGTGGATCTGGAGGCCGTACACCGTCATCTGGGCTCCATCGTGGCCATCTGTGAAGGCCGCGCCGATGGCGGGCCGATCGCGCAGCTGCCCATGCGGGCGCGCTACCACTGGCTCACCGCCAAGCGCAGCAGCATCATCCAGACCTCGCCCTCGCATATGGGCATGTGCACCCATCCCGGCGAGGCGCTGGCCCGAATCCTGCAGCGTGTGGTGCTGCCGATCCCAACCGAGATTTAAGACATGACAGCACGTTGCATCATGGTGCTGGGCACCAGCAGTGGCGCGGGAAAAAGCTGGGTGGCCACGGCACTGTGTGCCTACTACCGCAGCCAGGGCCTGAAGGTTGCACCGTTCAAGGCGCAGAACATGAGCAACAACGCGCGCGTTGTGGCCACGCCCGAGGGCCGATGGGGCGAGATCGGCACGGCCCAGTATCTGCAGGCGCTGGCTGCGGGGGCCGTGCCCGATGTGCGCATGAACCCGCTGCTGCTCAAGCCCGAGGCCGACACGCACAGCCAGGTCGTGCTGTTCGGGCAGGTCAATGAGGAGCTGAGCGCCATGCCCTGGCGAGGTCGCAGCCTCAAGGTCTGGCCGCAAATCGCACAGGCACTGGACGAGCTGCGTGCCGAAAACGATGTGGTGGTGATCGAAGGCGCAGGCTCACCGGCCGAGATCAATCTGCATGCCAGCGATGTGGTCAATATGCGCGTGGCCAAACATTGCAACGCACATTGCCTGCTGGTCTCGGACATAGACCGCGGCGGCGCCTTTGCCCATCTCTACGGCACCTGGGCACTGCTGCCCGAGGATGAGCAAAAGCTCATCAAGGGCTTTGTGCTCAACAAGTTCCGGGGCGATGCAGCACTACTGGCACCGGCGCCCCAGATGCTGGAAGAGAAGACGGGGGTGCCCACGGTGGCCTGCATTCCCATGCAGTTCCAGCATGGTCTGCCCGAGGAGGACGGCGTGTTCGATGATCGCGGCAGCACGGGAGCCGGGCGGGCCGTTCACACCACGATTGCCATCATCGCCTATCCGCGCATCAGCAATCTCGATGAATTTCAGCCCCTGCTGCAAGTGCCGGGCGTGCGCGTGATCTGGGCTCGCTCTCCCGCGCAACTCGCCGAGGCGGACTGGGTCATTCTGCCGGGCAGCAAGGCCACGGCTGCCGACCTGGCCTGGATGCGTACACAAGGGCTGGATGCCGCCGTCGTCGCTCATGCCGGACTCGGCAAGCGCGTGCTGGGCATTTGCGGCGGTCTGCAGATGCTGGGCGAGGCGCTGATCGATCTGCATGGAGTGGACGGCAATGCCGCAGGCCTGGGTCTGCTGCCGCTGGCGACCCTGTTTGCGCAGGACAAGACCGTGCAACCCACGACCCTGCAACTGCCTGCGTTGCAAGCCCCATGGAATGCCCTGAGTGGCGTGCCCGCACGTGGCTACGAGATCCACCACGGCCAGACCCAGCTGCGTGCCGACATGCAGACGGCCAACGTGCGACCGGCTCAGGAGCTGTTGCCCGGCATGCTATGGCAGGGAGGCAACAGCGCTGTCATCGGTACCTATCTACATGGTCTGTTTGAAAACGCCGAGGTAATTCATGCGCTGTTCGGCCACGATGCACCCAGCCTGGAGCAGGTGTTTGCGCGGCTGGCGCAGGGCGTGGGGCAATGGTTTGAGCCGACCGCGCTCCAGGCTTCGATCTGATTTGTAGGACTGTTCCTGCGGGCGCATAGCCGCTGAGCCGATAAGCCCTGCCTGAGAGTGAGTGCAAGCTGACCGAGCTATTCACTTTTCGGAATGGAGTTGCGTATGGATTTTTTCAAGGTTCAGACTCTTCAACTAGCTTTGGGTGCAGCGGTTTTGTCGCTGGCAGGCATGGCCTGCGCACAAGTGGATGCAGCCAAGCCGGCGGCTGAAGCAGCTGCGATGGATGCGGCCAAGCCTGCGATGAAAAAGCACCACCACCGCCATCATCACAAGGGCCAGCGTCCCATGCGTGAGAGCAATTCGTCTTCACGCGAGGCGATGGCGGCAAGTGCCGAAGCCAAGAAGGGCAAGCTCGACGACGGCCAAGGCCTCAGCCAGTACGAGCGCAATGCCTACGCCCGCTGCGGTGTGTTCAAGACCGAAATCGACCAGCAGGCCTGTATGGCGCGTGTCAAGGATGGCGCTGTCAGCGGTTCGGTCAAGGATGGCGGCATCCTGCGCGAAATCACGGTTGAGGAAGTCATTCGCTGAGGCTTGTGCCGCGTCTTCAGCCAAGGCCCTAAGGGGCCTTTTTTCATGCCGCTCCTGAGCAATCGGCGAACTTGGCGTTCCGGTGCCGATGAAAGCGCGATACTTGCAGGATCCCAAAAACGTGCCTTCCGCATCCCGGTGGTGGATGGCACTCAGGCCTGATGCACCGGGAATGACTGCACGCATGAGTTCCGCTTCTTTTCCCGAATTCCCACCATCCACCATCTGGTCCTGCCCGCAGGTGCAGGATATCCATGACGCGGCGCTGCAAGCCCGTGTCCAGCATCGCCTGGATTTCAAGACCAAGCCCCAGGGATCGCTGGGCGTGCTGGAACAACTGGCCTTGCGCATTGCCGGCATCGTGGGTTGCGAGACTCCCAATCTGTATGCACCGCAGATGGTGGTGTTCGCTGCGGACCACGGACTGGCTGCTCAAGGTGTGTCGGCCTATCCGGTCGATGTGACCTGGCAGATGGTGGAGAACTTCCTCGCTGGCGGCGCGGCCGTAAGCGTGCTGTCTCTGCAGAACGGAATTGATCTGAATGTCGTGGACTGCGGCGTGGCCCGCGACTTTGAGGTGCGCGAGCAGGATCCTGCGCACAAGCTTCCCAAGGCCCATGAGCCACGCCTGTGGCGGCGCAAGGTGGCCTATGGCACGGCGGACTGCAGCCGGGGCCCGGCCATGAGCGAAGCGCAATGCGCGATGGCGCTTCGCAATGGCGGGGAACTGGTCAAGAAACTGCCGGGCAATGCGCTGTTGCTGGGCGAGATGGGCATAGGCAATACATCCAGCGCTTCATTGCTGCTGGCGCGTCTGTGCGGCGAGCCGATAGAGGAAGTGACCGGGGTGGGCACGGGCCTGAGCAGCGAAGGCCTGGCGCGCAAGATCGCAGTGCTCAGGCGGGTGCTGGATTTTCACGCCGACGTGCAAGATCCACTGGCTGTACTGGCAGCTATGGGCGGACTGGAGATCGCCACCATGACTGGAGCTGTGCTGCAGGCCGCTGCCGAACGCCGCCTGATCGTGGTGGACGGCTTTATTACCACGGCCGCCGTGCTGGTGGCCAGCCGCCTGCAGCCCCATGTGCTGCAGCGCTGCGTGTATGCGCATCGATCGGGTGAACCGGGTCATGCCCGCCTGCTGGCCCACCTTCAGGCCCAACCCATGCTGGACTGGCAGTTGCGCCTGGGTGAGGGTTCTGGCGCGGCGCTGGTCTGGCCGCTGCTGCGCTCGGCCTGCACCATGCTCAATGAGATGGCCAGCTTTGAATCGGCTGGCGTCAGCGGCAAGAGCTGAGGAGCTTGAAAAGATATAGCTGAAAGCGCTTTGTGGATATGCATTTGAGGCGTTTTCAGCTCTTTTTTCCAGCTGCCGGTGCCGGGGTTTTGGGTGTGAAATCGCAGTATTTTGAAGCCACGCATTCCCAGCAGCGGGGCTTGCGCGCCTGGCAGACATAGCGGCCCAGCAGGATCAGCCAGTGATGGGAGTCCACCGCGTATTCGTCGGGTACGCGCTTGAGCAGCTGCTTTTCGACTTCCAGCGGATTCTTGCCAGGTGCCAGCCCCGTTCGGTTGCTGACGCGGAAGATGTGCGTGTCCACGGCCATGGTGGGCTGACCGAAAGCCACGTTGAGCACCACATTGGCGGTCTTGCGGCCTACACCGGGAAGGGCTTCCAGCTCTTCGCGGGTTCTGGGTACTTGGCCGCCATGCAGCTGAACCAGCATGCGGCAGGTCTCCATCAGATGCTTGGCCTTGCTGCGGTACAGGCCTATGGTCTTGATGTAGCTCTCCAGCCCCTCAAGCCCCAGATCCAGAATGGCCTGCGGAGTGTTGGCAACAGGAAAAAGCTTGCGCGTGGCCTTGTTCACTCCTACGTCGGTGGCCTGGGCAGACAGCAGTACGGCGGTCAGCAACTCGAACACCGTGGTGTATTCCAGCTCGGTTTGTGGCGTGGGGTTGGCGGCCTTGAGCGCAGCAAAAAACGGCGCTATATCGTTTTTCTTCATGGGCGATATTGTGGCTTGTCGTTCAGGGGGCAACAAAGAAAAAGCCGCTGCGTTACACAGCGGCTCGGCAGGCGGAATCGCAGCAAGTCAGGGATCCAGGTTGTAGCTCAATACAAGGCTGTAGCGCAGTTCCCTATCGGGATTGTTGACAGAGCGATCGCCCAGCGGCTTGCTCATGGCAAGGTCCAGTGCGTAGTGGCGGCTGTCGGAGAGGCGCAGCCCCAGGCTGGCAGAGCGCAGCGTATTGCCGCTGACGCCGCTGGTCTGCTGATGCGTACGCGCCCATTCGTAGAGCAGATAGGGCTCGGCCGACTTGATCCAGGCCTGGTTGATGAGGAATTGGTAGTTGAGCTCGGCACTGGCGCCTACGCCGGAATCGCCTGAGAACTCGCCAGCCTGATAGCCGCGGCCAAAGCGGGTGGATCCAAAGGAGATTTTCTCCGGGATGGGAAGAATGTCGGCACTGTATTGCCCGCCCACGGCAAAAGCGGCGCCCATCTTGTTCGCGAAGCGATGGCGCTGTGCATAGTCGGCGGTGATGCGTGTGAAGTCCAGCTTGGCAGGGCTTTCAAGCTTTTGCAGCAAGCCCTGCCGATAGTAGAGGTCCAGATTCTTGTAGGCCCCCAGGCTGTCCAGGCCGTGGGCCAGCAGGACCGAAGCCGAGCGGGTAGTGTTCTTGCCAAAGGACGCCCAGGCCATTTGCGCATAGAGCGTGCGAACCTTTTCCTCGCGCAGCAGGGAGGCCTGGCTATCGGCCAGTTCACGGCTGTAATTGATGGCATACAGACCTGCCGTGGTGCTGAGCTGGGTGGTATTGCTCAAGATCCATGGGTGGCTGATATTGAAGTCCAGCTTGCGCTGCTGTGTCAGGTCATCAATACCGGGAATGCGCGTTGCCGGCGGGTTGAAGCTGCGGTAGTCGGAATAGCTGACACGTGCTTGCGTGCCTTCGGATGTTAGCTGCTGAGTGAAGCCGATGCTGCCGAAACGCTCCTTGTCGGGGTTTTGCAACATCGCCGAAGCCTGAAGCTGGCTGCCTGACCACAGAGGGTCGTTCAGGGTGAGGGAGGCAATGATGCGCGGCGTGGGCTTGCGCGCCTCGCCCCCAACGGTGACGGCAATGGGCTTGTGCTTGGATTTGATGACCAGGGGCACCGCACCATCGGTGGTGGTCGGCAGATTGGCCGACGCTGTGATCTGCACTCCGGGAAGGCGTGCCATCAGCTGGGTCTGGTGCTGAAAGGTCTTGGTGGTCAAAGGCCTCTCATTGAGCAGCGGCTGGGCAATTTCGCGTATCTGGTCCTCGGAGCGGCCGAAATTTCCCTCCAGATTCAAGCTCTGCACATAGCCTTCGACCACGATGACCTGCACCGCGCCATTGGCAAAGTCCTGCGGAGGAAGGTAGGCAAAAGAAAGGGCGTAGCCATGGCGTTGATACAGCTCGCTGACCTTCTGGGTCGCGGCGTTGAGCTCGCCAACCGTATGCGTGCCATTGATGAAGGGCGTGAAAAGCGCGCTGACCTCCTCGAAAGGAATTGCCGTGCTTCCCTGGACATTGACGCCACGTACCGCGACCCGGAGGTTGATGAGATCCTGAAGACTTGGCTGGGGCTTGTCTATCTGCACCGGTACCTGCTTGGGCTGCTGCTGCAGATTCCTTGCAGCTTCGGGTGTCTGGGGCAGGCTGTTGAGCGGGTTGCCAGCCTGCTGTGACCAAGCCAGAGGAGCCCAGGCTGCAAGTGTCAACGCCTGAATCCTGGAGCCGATGCGGCCCTGTGGTTTTGCTTTTGACTGCAAAAGTCCCTCCTGTTCTATTTTTATGACTCTCATTGTTCCCTACATCCCCAGAACTGGGTATGGGGCTGTCGTAAAAAAGCCCGCCTGAAGGCGGGCCAGGCTCAAGCGGTGCACTGGCCACCGCCGTTTCCCTTATTTGCTGGTTGCGACTGCTCCACCGCCCAGGCCGAGCGCCAGATTGCCACCCAGCAGACCGCCCAGCAGGCCGCCCGAGGCGCTTGCACCACCTGCAGCGCCTGCGCCCGCAGCTACATTGGTCACGCCGCCCAGCACGCCGCCCACGAGGCCGGTGACCGTGCCCACGGTATTGCCGACCAGGCCCGTGACTGCGGTGCCGGCATTGCCACTGCCTCCTGCTGCTCCGCCTGCTGATCCTGCGACACCGCCGACCAGCCCGGTCACGCCGCCCAGAACGCCACCGACCAGATTGCCTGCTCCTGCGACAGGGCCACCGACATTGCCGCCACCGTTTGCTCCACCGGTCACGCCTCCAACCAGGCCCGTGACTGAGCCCAGCACGCCGCCAACAATATTGCCTGCTCCTCCAGCGGATCCGCCTGTGCCGCCCGTGACATTGCCAAGCACGCCACCGAGCAGGCCGCCGCTTGGTGTGCCGGGACCAGTCACCACACCACCCAGGCCGGCCACGGTCTGGCCGACACCCGAGACCACGCCGCCCAGCGGAGCAACAACGGGAACCCCGGTGGCGGTGACGGAAGCCCCCACATGATTGACTACACCGCCCACAGTACCCAGCAAGCTGTTAACCGGCTGGCCCAGGCCAGTGGTCTGAACCAGATTCTGGGTGGTACCGAGTACGGTGCTCAATACCGGTGTGGCGACCTGGCTGACCTGAGTCGTAAGACCCGAGACCAGCGGGTTGCCGGTCAGCTTTGCCACCGTGCCTTCGACACCGGAAACGGTGGCGCCAAGGATTTGTACCGTGCCGCCCGCGAGGCCCGCCACATCGCCGACTACGCCAAGCTGAGGTTTGTCCAGGGCGCTGACCGTCTTGCCCGCAGAACTGACCGCTGCTCCCAGAAAGCCCACCGCGGGAGCCACGCCTTGCAAGGTGGTGCCTATGGGGTCGGCCGTCTTGCCGATCTGGCCCAGACCCGCACTGACGCCGCTACCCACGCTGTTGACGGCATTGTTCACATTGCCAAGAATGCCTCCGGCCGGCTGGGCCACACCGCTCAGAGGCGTGCCGTTGGTGGCCGTGCCCAGAGTGGAGGTCACGATATTGTTGACGTCGCTGATGACGCCGCTTGTTCCGGAAAGCGTTCCTGTGACATCCGCCACAGTGTCGCGCACCGGCGTGAGCGGAGTGCTTGCCACAGGCGGATTGCCCGTGCCGCCATCACCGCCACCGGTGTTGCCACCACCAGTACCGCCGCCTGTGCCTCCACCTGTTCCACCGCCAGTTCCACCGCCAGTTCCACCGCCAGTTCCGCCTCCGGTACCTCCACCAGTTCCGCCTCCGGTGCCTCCACCAGTGCCTCCACCAGCAACAACATCTCCGCCGCCGGTGCCGTCGGGTCCGAGGTCGCTGCGCAGAGAGCCGCTCGAGCCACAGGCAGCCAGACTGGCAACCAAGGCTACGGCACACAGGCTGCGCAGGCTCAGCGGGGTCTTGCCATCAATGGCAACAGACAGGGCCTTGCCGGTAAAAGTAGTAGTACGCATAAATCCTCCATCCCAAAAACAAGTGAAAAAATCCGTCAAATACGCGGTCCGTTGATCGGTAGGCGTATGTTCTTGTCAGAGGCTTGGCGCTGTCCAATTCAAAGTTTGAGACACGAAGTTATGCGCAATTAACAATTGCTATCAACTTTTGCAAATTGGTAGGAGTTTGATTACTTGCCGCATGGAATCGCGCCTACATAAAAGCCACTTCCTGTCTCTGGAGCTATTCGCGCGCCACAATGGGCATCTGCCGCTCAAGCAGCGACGAGATTCCCGTAGCGCTTTAACCTAGAAAACGTATGCAATTTGCCAATCGACTCGATAACGTAGAAACCTCTGCGATCCGCGAACTCTTCAAGCTGCTGGGCAAGCCAGGCATCATCAGCTTTGCGGGCGGCTTTCCGGACAGTGCCATGTTTGACGTAGCCGGGATCAGCGCTGCCTCTGCGGCAGCCCTGCAGCAGGAGGCGGGAGCCGCATTGCAGTACGGTGCGACAGAGGGTTACCAGCCGCTGCGCGAGCAACTGTCGTCCTTTATGGCCGGCAAGGGCGTGCCCGATGTGTCGCCTGATCAACTCATCGTCACTACCGGCAGCCAGCAGGCGCTGGACTTGCTGGGCAAGACCATGGTGGGAGAGGGTGACAAGGTCATCGTCGAAGGCCCGACTTTCCTGGCCACGATTCAGTGTTTCCGCCTCTATGGCGCAGAGGTGATCTCCGCCCCTGTGGATGAGCATGGCGTGAAGACCGACGAACTGGAGCACCTGATTGCCGAGCACAAGCCCAAGCTGGTCTATCTGATCCCGACCTTTGGCAACCCCAGTGGTGCCATGCTGAGTCTGGAACGCCGCAAAAAGGTGCTGGAGTTGGCCGTCAAGTACCAGACTCTGGTGGTGGAAGACGACCCCTACGGCGATCTGTACTTCCATGAAGCGCCTCCTGCCAGCCTGCTGTCGCTGACACGCGAAGTCCCCGGCAGCCGAGAGTGGCTGGCTCACTGCGGTTCATTGTCCAAGGTGCTCAGCCCCGGTCTGCGTATCGGCTGGCTGATTGCACATCCCGAACTGCTTGCTCGCGCCGTGATGTGCAAGCAGTTCAGCGATGCTCATACGAGCACCTTTGCCCAGGCCACTGCAGCCCAGTATCTGAAGTCCGGCGCCATGCCCAAGACCCTGGCCCATGTGCGCGAGGTCTATGCCAAGCGCGCCGAGACCATGGGCGATGCGCTGCGTGAGCAACTGGGCGATGCCGTCGAGTTCGTACAGCCTGCGGGCGGCCTGTTCATGTGGGTGCGCCTGACGGGCGCGCGTGGCCAATTGGCGGATGCGGCTGTGCTGGCCAAGAAGGCCATTGAAGAGGGCGTGGCCTTTGTACCGGGCGCTCCGTTTTATGCACAGAACCCTGATACGGCGACCTTCCGCCTCTCGTTTGCCACGGCTGACGAGGACAAGATTCGCGCAGGCATTGCTCGTCTTGCCAAGGCGCTGAAGTCATGAGCGACAGTCACGAAGCGCTGCAAGAGCGAATCATGGAGCTGGAGATCAAGGCCAGCTACACCGAGGATTTGCTCGAGCAACTCAATATGACGATCTACCGCCAGCAGCAGCAGATCGATCTGTTGATCAATGAGGTGAGGGAACTCAAGCGCCAAGCGCCAGAAGGCGGGGGCGCGATGGTGCGCAATCTGCGCGACGAGCTGCCGCCGCATTACTGAGCACGAATGGGCGATGCGGTCAAGAAAAAGGCCGGAGTGAAAGCTCCGGCCTTTTTTGTGCCCAAACTGCGTCATATCGCCAGCAACCCAAGGCAGTGCATGTGCAGCGCGCTATGAAGTTTGGATTTACTCCAATGGGGTGCTGGCAACGTTCTTCATCTTGCCCAGGAAGAGGCGGGTAAAGAAAGCGGCCATGACGATGATCAGCAAAATCACGGCCAGGCTCATCAGTCCGTAGTCGGTGGAAAAGAGATCGATCATCAGCTTCATGGTGCCTCCCTGTTGAGTTTCCGCAGTCTTGCGGCATGTCTCACTATGGCCGTTTGGTCTGGCTGGAGGCTTGTGCTGCATCAAGCTTTGACTGCTGCCGCTTTGAGGCAGAGCAAGCTGGCGCGCATTGCGAATCCTCAATCCTGGCGGGAGTTTTCAGGGATTTTTGCTTTGAAGCTGCCGAAATTCCTTTCAGAGGAGGGAGCCGTTGCCAACTTACTTTCGCAAAAATGGCAAAGCCACCTCTGCAGGAATGGGACAGACATAGGGCTTGCCCTCGCGGCGTTGCAGCAGTTCTTCCTTGGCGCGTTCCAGCAACTCGGGCTGGGCGAACAGCTCCACGGCGGTGGCTGTCAGAATTTTTGCGGCGTGCACCATGCCGGTGTGAGCCAGGCCGGACTGACCTTGCGACACCATCTGCCAGGAGTGCAGCGGCGTGCCGAAAGCATAGCAGGCCACCCAGGCCTGAGCCGTGGGCGTGATCCAGCTCACATCGGCCACGTCGGTGGAGCCGAACATGATGTCTTTGGCGTTCGGGTCGTAGGGCGTCAGACCTTCAAAAATGGCCGGCACCTTGCCGCGCAGCACGCTGGCCAAAGGGCGGCTGACGGCATCGACATCGTTTTTGTCCAGCGTGGCCTGGAACTGGCCGGCAACAGCATGCGCCTGTGCATCGGCTTGCAACTGTCCCAGTGCCTGCATCTGCGCATGCATCACGCTGTTCAGCGTGCTGTTTTGCAGCAGATTGGAGCAGGCCTTGTCGAAGATGATTTCGAGCTTGCAGTCCGTCATCAGCGCGGCGCCACGCGCCACGTTCTGAACCCGCTCATAGAGTTCGGTGGCTTCGTGGTTGCGTGCAGCCCGCACCAGGTACAGCACTTCGGCGCGCGCCTGCACGACATTGGGCGACAGACCACCGCTATCGGTGACAGCGTAGTGCACGCGGGCGTCCGAGGGCATGTGCTCGCGCAAATAGTTCACCCCTACGTTCATCAGCTCCACTGCATCCAAAGCGCTGCGGCCCAGGTGGGGAGAGTGCGCGGCATGCGATGCCTTGCCGTGGAAGACAAACTTCGCCTGAATATTGGCCAGCGTGCTCTGGCTGAACAGACCGGTGTAGCTGGCTGGGTGCCAGGTCAGTGCTGCATCCACATCATCGAACACACCGGCGCGGGCCATGAAGGTCTTGCCGGAGCCGCCTTCCTCGGCCGGACAGCCGTAATAGCGCACGCGTCCATTCGTTCCGGTGCTTTTCAGGTGCTGTTGCAGAGCAATAGCAGCAAAGTGCGCCGAAGTGCCCAGCAGATGATGGCCGCAGCCGTGGCCGGCCAGACCGGGGCTGTCGGTGGACGGGGTGCAAACCAGAGCACCGCTTTGCTGGTTCAGGCCTGACAGGGCATCGTATTCACCCAGCAAAGCAATGACCGGGCCCGCATCGCCCCATTCGGCCATGAAGGCGGTGGGGATGCCCGCCACATCGCGCATGATGCGAAAGCCAGCCTGCTGCAGCGCATCGATGTGGAGCTGGACCGAAGCGTTCTCGGCATAGCGCAGCTCGGCCAGAGACCAGATCTGGTCGGCCAATGCCGTCATGCGCGGTGTCTCGCGTTGAAAAAAATCCTGCAGGGCGCTCATCGCTTGCATGGCAAAAGGGTCCTTGAGCTGTGGTGAAGAAGATAGGGCATGAAGAAGCAACCGGCCGGCTGCAGCGAGTGCCGGCTGCAGGGCGGGCTCTTATTCGGGCTTGACGCCGGCCTTGTCGAGCAGGGCCTTGTTGCGCTTGAGTTCGGCGGCGATCTGGGCCGGGAACTGGGAGGGCGCTGCCTCGGTCGCCGTCGCGCCCAGATTCTTCAGATGCTTTTGCACCTCGGGCAGGTGTACTGCCTTGACAGCCGCATCCTGCAACTGCTTCACGATGGGGGCCGGTGTGTTGCTGGGGACGACCAGACCGAACCAGCTGATGCCCAGTTCGTTGAGTTCGTCGTAGCCCAGTTCCTTGAAGGTCGGCACATTGGGCAGGTCGGGTGAGCGGCCATGTGAGGCCACCACCACAGGCAGCAGCTTGCCGCCCTTGATCTGTGGCATTGCCGAGGGCAACTGGTCGGTCATGATCTGAACCATGCCGGCCAAGGCGTCATTGAGTGCAGGTCCGTTGCCGCGATAGGGCACGATCTGGATCTGGGTCTTCATGGTTTCGTTGAACGAGGCAACCATCAGGTGTCCCAGCGTTCCCAGCCCCGGTACTCCGGCACTGTAGGTGCCGGGCTGGGCCTTGACCTTGGCGAGAAAGTCCTTGAAGTTGTTCACGCCCATCTTGGGGTGAGCCATATAGACCGACGGCATGGTCACCAGATTGGCTACCGGCAGCAGCTTGCCTTCAATCTTGCTGGCGCGTTTGTAGAGCAGGGGGTTGATGGTGGCCGTGCTCACGGTAGCCATGCCAATGCTGTAGCCGTCTGGAGCTGCCTGGGCGATGGCCTCGCTGCCGATCAGCCCCCCGGCGCCGCCCTTGTTGTCCACGATCACTGGTTGCCCCAGCGTGGTGCGCATGCCTTCGGCAATCACGCGGGCCACGATGTCGGTGGAGCCGCCGGCGGCAAAAGGCACGATGAGCTTGACAGGCTTGCTTGGATAGACGTCAGCGGCCAGCGCTTGCGACGCGGCCAGGGTCCACAAGGAGCTGGCAACCGCCAGCGAGAGCAGGCCGACGCGGCGAGTGAGGCCATTTGCACAGCCGCGAGTGCGTGAAGAGATGGGCATGGAGGGCTCCTGAAAGATATCGGCCAACGCGTGCCTGCACCATCAGTGCGGCTCACGAATTTCTGCCGTCATGGAAATGGAATATAGAAATTTCGGAGCCTAGGCAGTACATGTTATTTGCGGTTATCTATAAGCTTTGCCGATACCTTGAGTGCACCTCTCTCTATGGGTTGTGATGTTGACTGGTGAAAACCCTTATATCTATCGCAGTCATTGAGATCATTGATCACGTTTGCCATGGACACTGCCTGGGACAGAGATGCCGCTCGACATCGCTGGATCTATTGATGGGTCGTGTGTATCTGTTCACGCTCGGTGACGGCGGAGGTTTCGACTTCTCAAGTTGATGACTTGAAAGCTGCCGTCGAGGTGCTCTCAGCAGTTTGCCTTGGCGGTGTGATCGAGTAGCAGCAAGATTGCCTTGCCTGCAGCAGGCGCTGCTTAGCCGGCTTGGGCGCCAGAAATCGCATCTGGCGATGCTGATGCGACTGCGCGAATATGACGAGATTGATTGGAGCCGGGCCAGCATCGATGGCACATCGGTACCAAGCCCCGGGGGGCAGGAAACGGGCCACAACCCCACCGACTGCCGTGCTTACTTGATGCCGCGCGGTATCGTGAGCAGGATTGCCAGACGAGGAGTCGAGAGCAGCGAAAAGCTGAGCAAACATCGCAGGGGTGTGGAGAGAATGCACGGATGGTTTGCAGGCTTTGGCAAGCTGCGCATCCGCTTTGAAGGCTGGACATCCACGAAGCATTGCTGAAACTGGTCGCTGCGATCATCTGTGTACGCTTCGTGAATCGGTGGTGTTCGCCGCTCTTAGGGCATTCGGCATGATCGTCCATGCGGCGACATTGCCCTAGGTATCCGCTGGGTGGCACGGGTGCAAGTCTGATGGCCGCGTTGCTCCCTGCTCTGCAGCAGCAGAGTGGCCGTCACGGCGGAGACCAGGATGGCAAAGCGAATGTGGCCGTGATTGAGCGGTTGTGGAAGTCGTGACACCATAAGGGGATAGACATGCCGTGCAACGACAAGAACAGTGACCGAGACAAATCCCACACTTCCCCGCCTGGAGCCCCGGCGCATTGAGCGCAAGCATCTTCTGGCGCGCCTGTCCGAGGCTCGCAACAAAACCTGCCTGCTGATCCACGGCCCGGCGGGCAGTGGAAAAACCTCGCTGGCGCTGCAGTGGCGGGCGCAGGCGCTGACCTTTGGCCATGACGAGGCCTGGGTGACGGTGCAGCCCGGCGACGACGGGCAGGCGCTGATGGCTGCGCTCTTCGATTCGCTGGACCGCATTGACCGCGATATCGCGCGGGAGGCACGCCTGCTGTCCAACCGGGGTGGCGAGGCGCGTGCCGACGCCATCGTCATCGCCTTGCTGCGCGCTTTTTTGGCGCGCAGCCGGCCTTTGCTGGTGGTGATCGACGATTGGCAGAACATGGGCGACGCGCGCGCGGGCGAGGCGCTACAGACGCTGCTGGATTTTGCGCCGGCTGCCTTGCGGCTGGTGATCGTCTCGCGCAGCATGCCCCAGCTGCTGTTTGCGCGCCTGCGTGACCAGGGCTTGCTCGAAGAGATCGGGCCCGCCGAGCTGCGCTTTACCCTGGAGGAGGTGCAGCAGTTTCTGCAGGCCCGCCAGCAGCGTGCCACCAGCCCGGCTACGGCGCGCCAGCTGCTGGAGGTGACTGATGGCTGGGCCGCAGGCCTGCAGCTGCTGGCACTGCAGCCGCGTACCCCCGCATCGCCGGTGCAGAACGCGCAGGATTTTAGCGCCTACTTCAACCGCGAGGTGCTGTGCCGGGTCGACAAGGACGAGATCGACGCGATGACGCGGCTGGCCGCGGCGCGCAGCTTCAACCAGGCGCTGGCGATCACCGTTGCCGGCGAGCCCGTGGGTCCCGCCTTGCTGGAGCGCCTGCAGCGCGAGAACCTGTTTGTGCTGCCCCTGCAGGATGCCGCCAGCCAGGGCTGGTACCGCTTTCACCCCTTGTTCCGCGAGCTGCTGCTCACCCGCTTCAAATCACTGCCGCAGGCTGAACGCCAGCGCACCCACGCTGCATTGGCGCAGTGGCTGGGCGCCCGGCGCCATCTGCGCGATGCCGTGCACCATGCGGTCGAGGCCGGTGACATGGAGCAGGCCGTGCACTGGGTGGAGCGCTGGGCGCGCGAGCTGTTTTTGAACGGCCAGTTGCAGCAGCTGGTGCGCGCCGTGTCCGAGCTGCCACGCGCCATCGTCAATGCCCGGCCGGCGCTGCTGCTGTGGCTGGGCTGGACCCAGTTGTGCTACTACAAGCTAGCCGCCTGCCACGAGACCCTCAATGCGCTGCGCACGCAGCTGGGCGAGCGCGACCATGAAGGCCGCGCGCACTGCGTGCTGCTGGCCTTCTCCCTGGCCTTGCAGGAGGACGACCTGGGCACCGCGCAAGCCTTGCTGCCCGAGCTGATGTCCATCCAGCAGGGCGATGATGCCGTGCTGGTGGGCGGCAAGCGCAATTTGCTGGGCTGGATGTACGGCCACAGCGCCGAGTACGACAAGGCCCGTGAGGTGCTGCGCGGCTCGCCGCCGCTGCTGGAGGACGGCACGCCGCTGCTCGATTCGGCCTTTGGCCATTTGATGACCGAATCCCTGCGCGGCCTGTCCTGGCTGTATGCCGGCGATGTGCGCAATGCCGAGCCGGTGCTGCGCGACGCGCTGGCCCATGCCGAAAAAGCGCTGGGTCGTCACAGCGAGATGGCCTGCAACGCCGCCGCTTATTTGGCGGCCGTGCTGTATGAAACCAATGAGCTTGACGAGCTGCGCCAGCTGCTCGATGGCCGGCTGGACACCACCGAGCGCGTGGTGCTGCCCGATGCGCTGGTGACCGTGGCCTTGGTCTGTGCGCGCCTGAGCCGGCTCGACGGCAACCCGCTCGAAGCGATCGAGGGTCTGGCGCGCATCGAAGAAATCGCCCATCGCCGCTCGCTCGACCGCTTGCTGGCCTTTGCGATGGGCGAACGTGTTCGCTGCCTGATGCAGATGCGCGATATGGATGGCGCACGGCAGATGCTGCTCCAGATCGAGCTGCTGGCCCAGCGCCATGCCGACGCCCGCAGCCCCGTGAGCCTGCGCATCACCGGCATGGCCCGCTACACGCAGGCACTGTTCCACGAGGCCAACCTGGATGACCGTGCCGCGCTGGAGGCGCTGGGTGAGCGCGGCAAGGACGACACCGCGCTTTTGCAGAGGCGCGACCGTTGCGCCATCTTGGTATTGCGTGCGTTGCTGCTGAGCCGCCAGGGGCGCCAGGAACAGGCGTTGGACGTCATGCGCGATGCCTTGCTGCAAGGCATGCAGCTGGGCTTGGTGCGCAGCCTGCTCGACTTGGGCGAGCCCGCGCTGGTGCTGGCTGAGGCCTGCGCACAGGCCTTTGGTGCCTCCGATCCCTTGCTCGCCTTTTATGTGGAGCGGCTGCAGCAGCAATCGCGCCGTTACCGCGGCGCGCAGCAGCCCGCCGATGCGGAGATCAGCGAGCCCCTGTCCGACCGGGAGCTGGAGATCTTGCGGGCGCTGGCGCACAGCATGTCGAACAAGCGCATTGCCCAGGTGCTGGGCATCTCGCCCGAGACCGTCAAATGGCATTTGCGCAATGTCTACGGCAAGCTCAAGGTGGTGGGCCGCGATGATGCCGTGGCCCGGGCGCGCGACCTGGGGCTGGTGCAGGGCTGACCGCCAACATGGCAAGGGGAAACCCGAGCCACCCACATCGGGTGGGGCGGGGTGGGGCGGCTGGCCGCATGATGGCTAAAAATAGCAAAGACAGGAGACAAGCCATGTTCGCATCCATCATCCGCCTGGCGGAAAGCAAACCTGCTCCCTTGCACAGTCTTGGCACTGACGCCATAGCGCTCCGCCGTCCTGCGCGCAGCTAAGCGCTTTTTTCAACCTCAACACCGCTATGCCGTCTGCGGACGGCCAGGGCGCAGCTTTGCCTGCCTGCCATTGCAACCCATTCAATCCCCTTGCTCGATGACCCCCTCCAGCACCCCTCCTACCCTTCCGCAAGCCTTCGACCCGGCCCGCCTGGATGACTTTCTGCGCTCGCAGTTGCAAGGGCTGCAAGGGGCGATGGCGCTGCAGGCCATTGGCGGCGGGCAGTCCAACCCGACCTTTTTTGTGAGCTACGGCAGTCGGCATATGGTGCTGCGCAAAAAGCCCGCTGGCGAGGTGCTGCCATCGGCCCATGCGGTGGACCGCGAGTACCGCGTGATGAAGGCGCTGGCATCGACCGCGCTGCCTGTGCCCCAGATGCTGCTCTACCACGCAGACAGCGATGTGGTCGGCACGCCTTTCTATCTGATGGAAAAGGTCGAAGGGCGGGTGTTCAGCGATAACGCACTTGCCGGCATGCGCCCGGCCGAGCGCCGTGCGATCTACCTGGCGATGGCCGACACCCTGGCCAGCTTGCATGCGGTGGACTGGCGTGCCGCCGGGCTGGAGGGCTTTGGCAAGGAGGGCGGTTTTTTTGAGCGGCAGCTGCACCGCTGGCAAAAGCAGTGGGATCTGTCGCGCATAGCACCCAACCCGGCCATTGATGCGCTGCTCGCCTGGTTGGGCGCGAACCGCCCCAGCGATGACGAAACCACGCTGACCCATGGCGACTTCAAGCTCAACAACCTGCTGTTCCACCCCACGGAGGCGAGCGTCGTGGCCGTGCTGGACTGGGAGCTGTCTACCCTCGGCCATCCGCTGGCCGATGTGGCCTTCAACACCGTGGCCTGGCGCACCCTGCCCGAGGAGTTTGGCGGGCTGCGCGGGCTGGACCTGGCCGCGCTGGGCATTCCGTCCGAGTCCGAATACCTGGCGCACTTCTACCAGCGCGCCGGCCGCAGCGATCCGGCCCGCCAGGCCGCCCCTTTCCACTGGGCCTTTGCGTTCATGCGCTGGGCCGTCATTTTTGAAGGCATTGCCGCCCGTGCCGCACGGGGCAATGCGGTGGCCGACAACGCCTCGGAGGTGGGCGCCATGGCCCAGGCCCTGGCCCGGCGCGGGCTGGAGGCCATCGAGGCCCCAGCGGCGGTGTTTTGAATTTTTATCGAGGAGACGCTCTTGAACTTCCAGTACCCAGAGGACACACAGCAGATGCAGCGCACGCTGCGCCAGTTCATGGAGCGCCATGTGCTGCCCCGCTACCACGACTACGAGCGCATAGCGGCAACGGGCGCCTATCCGACCGAGGTGGTCGAGCCCCTCAAGCAGCTGGCGCGCGAGGCTGGGCTGTGGAACCTCTTCCTGCCCGGCCTGCGCGACGATGAGCCCGGCACCCGCATGAGCAATATGCAGTACAGCCCGCTGGCCGAAATCATGGGCCGCGTCTACTGGTCGGCCGAGGTGTTCAACTGCAATGCGCCCGACACCGGCAACACCGAGCTGTTGCACCTGTTTGCCACGCCCGAACAGCGCAAGCGCTGGCTGGTGCCCTTGCTCGATGGCAGCATCCGCTCGTGCTTCTCGATGACCGAGCCCGATGTGGCCTCGTCCGATGCCACCAATATCTGCACCACGATCCGCCGCGAGGGCGATGAGTACGTGATCAACGGCCGCAAGTGGTTCACCACCGGTGCGCTGCACCCAAACTGCAAGTTCGCCATCGTCATGGGGGTGAGCGACGAGAGCCCCGATGCGCCCCGACACCGGCGCCATTCCATGGTCATCGTGCCGTTGGACACGCCGGGCCTGAGCATCGTGCGCAACGTGGCCATCATGCACCACCACGCCCCCGAAGGGCATTGCGAGGTGACCTACACCGATGTACGCGTGCCCGTCAGCAACCTGCTGGGCGAGGAGCACAGCGGCTTTGCGCTGGCCCAGGCGCGCCTGGGCCCCGGCCGGGTACACCACTGCATGCGCACCATCGGCCAGTGCGAGCTGGCGGTCGAGATGATGTGCGAGCGCGCACTCACCCGCCGCGCCTTTGGCAAGCACCTGAGCGATTACGCCAATGTGCAGGACTGGATCGCCCAGTCGCGCGTCGAGATTGACCAGGCACGGTTGCTGGTGCTGCAGGCGGCCTGGAAGATGGACATGTTCGGCAACAAGGCCGCGCACATCGATGTATCGGCCATCAAGCTGGTGGCGGCGCAGCTGCAGACCCGCGTGCTGGACCGCGCCATCCAGGTGTTTGGCGCCATGGGCATCACGCCCGATACCCCCTTGTCCTACCTCTGGTCCTGGGGCCGGGCGATGCGCTTTTTTGACGGCCCGGACGAGGTGCACCTGCGCGCCATTGCCCGCGCCGAGCTGGCCCGCGCACGCGACAACCTGGGCGCCACCGCCGCCTACTACAGCACCAGCCACTGAAGCGCTTGCAATGACCTATCCCGACCAGAACTCCGACGGCAGCGTCCTGCACTGGCGCAGCGGCGCCGTGGCCCACATCCGCTTCAACCGCCCCCAGGCGCTCAACGCCATTGACCGTGGCATGGCAGCCGCCTTTCACCAGGCCTGCCAGGACGTTGCCGGCGACCCACTGGTGCGCGCCGTGCTTATCAGCGGCGAAGGCCGGGCCTTTATGGCCGGTGGCGACTTGGACGAAATGCGCGCCGATCCGCAGCAGGCCGCTGCGCAGCTGATTGCCGGCATGCATGGCGGCATCCGCTTGCTGACGGCCTTGCAGGCCCCCGTGGTCTGCGCCGCGCAGGGCGCGGTGGCGGGGGGCGGCCTGGGGCTGATGCTGGCCTGCGATCTGGCCATTGCCGCCGAGGGCACGCGCTTTGGGGTGGCCTATCCGCTGATCGGCGCGAGCTGCGACTGCTCCACCTCCTGGGGCCTGCCGCGCGTGCTGGGCCTGCGCAAGGCGATGGAGTTGGCGTTGCTGGGCGACAACCTGGAGGCGACCGAGGCCCTGCGCCTGGGCCTCGTCAACCGCGTGGTGGCGAAGGACAGCCTGGCAGCCGAGGCCGAGGCCCTGGTGCAGCGCCTGGCCCAGGGCCCGACCCATGCGCTGGGCCATATGAAGCAGCTGCTGCGCAGCGCCTTGGAGCGCGGCCTCGATGCCCACCTCGACAAGGAAGCCGACAGCTTTACCCAGTGCGCCGGAACGGCCGATTTTCAGGAAGGCATCAGCGCCTTCCGCGAGAAGCGCGCGGCGCGGTTTCAAGGCCGCTGAGCGACCCACCCATTCATGAACGCAAGCCACAGGCATCCTATGAAGACACGTATTACGCAATTGCTGGGCATCCGCTACCCCATCATTCAGGGCGGCATGCAGTGGGTGGGCACGGCGGAGCTGGCGTCGGCCGTCTCCAACGCCGGCGGCCTGGGCGTGCTGACGGCGCTGACCCAGCCCACGCCCGAGGCGCTGGCGCGTGAGATCGCCCGCTGCCGGGAGATGACGGACCAGCCCTTTGGCGTGAACCTGACGATTCTGCCGTCGGCCAAGCCGCCGCCCTATGAGGCCTACCTGGATGCAACGATCGACAGCGGCGTGCGCGTGCTGGAGACCGCCGGCAACAGCCCCGTCGCCTTTATCGAGAAAGCCAAGCGCGGCCATATGCGCATCGTCCACAAGTGCACCAGCGTGCGCCATGCGCTGTCGGCCGAGCGCAATGGGGTCGATGCGGTCAGCATCGATGGCTTTGAATGCGCCGGCCACCCGGGCGAAGACGATGTGGCCGGCCTGGTACTGATTCCGCTGGCCGCCCGCGCGCTGCGCATTCCGGTGATTGCGTCCGGCGGCATTGCCGATGGGCGCGGGCTGGCCGCTGCGCTGGCTTTGGGCGCCGAAGGCGTGAACATGGGCACGCGCTTTTGCGCGACGGTCGAGGCGCCGATCCACGACGACATCAAACGTGCCCTGGTAAACGCCGGCGAGCGGGACACCCAGCTGATCTTTCGCAGTTTCCGCAACACCGGCCGGGTGCTGAAGAACGCGATCTCGGACCAGGTGGTGGCGACGGAACGTCGGCCCGGCGGCTGCGAGTTTGTCGAGATCCACCCGCTGGTCGCCGGCCAGCGCGGCCGTGCCGCATTGCACAGCGGCGATGTCGATGGTGGCCTGGTCTGGGCCGGCCAGGTCGTCGGCCTGGTGAACGATGTGCCCGACTGCGAAGTGCTGATGCAACGCATGGTGGCCGAGTGCCAAGAGGCACTGGCCAGCGCCGCGCGCCGCGCTGGCGTGCCCGAGGCAGCCGTACTGCAGGAGGCTTGATGATCATGACCGCATCCACTCCCACCACCACACCCACCCCCCAACTGCGGCTGGAAACCCATTACGACCAGCGTGTGATGCGCTGCTTTGCCGAGCGGCCCAACGATGTCATCACCATGTGGCAGCAGGCGGCGCAGCGCCAACCCCAGGCCGAAGCGCTGGTCTGCGGTGCGCAGCGCCTGAGCTGGGCGCAGCTGCAAGACCAGGTCATGCGCTTGGCTGCCGCGCTGCGCACACGTGGTGTCACCAAGGGCGACCGCGTGGCGCTGCTGCTGGGCAATGGCACAGAGTTTGTGATTGCGTCCTACGCCACCATGGCCATCGGCGCGGTTGTGGTGCCGCTGAGCATCCGCGACCAGTCGGCCGGCGTTGGCTATATCCTGCGCGACTGCGAGGCGGTGGTACTGATCCATGACGCAGCGCTCAGCGCTGTGGTGGCCGGCATGGGTGAGACGCCCGCGCTCCGGCACCAGGTGGTGGTGGGCGGCGCGCCCGATGCGGCCCAGGCCTTTGCGCAGTTGCTGGCCCATGCGCCACTGCCGCAGTGCGAGGCCTTGGACGAGGAAGACCTGGCCATGCTGGTCTACACCTCGGGCACCACCGGTTTTCCCAAGGGGGCGATGCTGACGCACCTGGGCATTGTGCATACGATCCTGCACTACGCGCTGGCGCTGGGCCTGGATGCCACGGTGCGGAGCTGCGCCGTGGTGCCGCTTAGCCATGTCACCGGCCTGGTGGCGCTGATGGCGGTGACTTTGGGCCTGGGCGGCACTCTGGTAGTGGTGCCGCATTTCAAGGCAGCCGAGATGCTGCCGCTGGCCGCTAAAGAACGCATCAGCTTCACCATCATGGTGCCGGCGATGTACCAGTTGCTGTTGCTGCAGGAAAGCTACCGCCAGCACGACCTCTCACACTGGGCGGTGGGCGGCTTTGGCGGCGCGCCGATGCCGCCCGAGACCATCGACCGGCTGGCGCAGTGGCTGCCGGGGCTGCACCTGTCCAACTGCTATGGCGCGACCGAGACCACGTCGCCGGTGGCGGTGATGCCCGCGCAGCTGACGCGCGAGCACCTGGCCAGCGTGGGCCTGCCGCTGCCCTGCGCCGATATCGCGGTGATGGACGATGATGGCCGCCCCTTGCCTGCCGATGAGGTCGGTGAGCTTTGGCTCAAGGGCCCGATGGTGGCCAAGGGCTACTGGAACAACCCGCAAGCCACGCAGGAGAACTTTGTCGATGGCTACTGGCGCAGCGGCGATGTGGGCCGCATGGATGCGCAGGGCTTTGTCTATGTGATGGACCGGCGCAAGGACATGCTCAACCGGGGCGGCTACAAGATCTTCAGCGTGGAAGTGGAAAACGCCTTGTGCGAACACCCCGATGTGCTGGAGGCCGCCGTGGTGGCCAAGCCCTGCCCGGTGCTGGGCGAGCGCGTGCATGTGTTTGTGACCCTGCGCGACGACAAGCATACCGAGGCCGAGGCGCTGCGCCGCTTTTGCGCAGAACGCCTGGCCGACTACAAGGTGCCCGAAAGCTTCACCGTCAGCCGCAATCTGCTGCCGCGCAATGCCAACGGCAAGCTGCTCAAGCGCGTGCTGCGCCAAGAGCTGCTTGCCGCACAGGCTTGAAGGAGGGCGCCCGCATGCCAACAGATGCCGCCACCCTTGAGACCCTGCAGCCGGGCATTGCCTTGCTGTGCCTGACGCGCGCCGCGCGCCTCAATGCCCTGAGCCTGCCGGACCTGAAGTTTCTGCACGGGTTGCTGGACACCTGCTTGTCGGATACCAGCCTGCGCGTGCTGGTCATCAGCGGCGAGGGGGAGGGCTTTTGCGCCGGGCTGAACCTCAAATCCTTGCTGGACGAGAACGGGCAGCTGCCGGCCACGGTGCGCGAGAACATGGACTTGCAGCAGAGCTTTGCCGGCCTGGTGCAGCGGCTGCACGATACCAGCGTGGCGGTGATCGCCGCCGTCAACGGCGTGGCGGTGGGCGCAGGCATGGCGCTGGCCTTGGCGGCGGATGTGCGTTTTGCCGCGCAGCAGGCCGCCTTCCATGTGGGTGCCGTGAAGATCGGTATCACCGCCGGCGAATGCGGCATCAGCTACCACCTGCCGCGCCTCATCGGCGCCGGGCGTGCCTTTGAGCTGATGCTGAGCGGCCGCCCGGTCGCATCGGACGAGGCGCTGCGCATAGGCCTTGTCAGCGAGGTGCTGCCAGCGGCCGAGCTGCTGGAGCGGGCCTTGCAATGCGCGCGCCAGATCGCCGCCCATGCGCCGTATGCCACGGCCCACACCAAGCGCCTGATGTGGCAGAACCTGGATGCCCCGAGCCTGGCTGCAGCCATTGAGCTGGAGAACCATGCCCAGGTGCTGGGTCTGATGACCGAGGATTTTCAGGAGGCGGTTCAGGCCTTTTTGCACAAGCGCAGCCCCGTGTTCCAGGGGCGCTAAGGAGGCGATATGAACGAGTTACTGAACCCGCCCGCCCAAGGCCACGGCCTGCAGGTAGCCGTCTGCCAGAACGTGGATGACCTGCAAGCCCTGACCGGCACCGAGCTGTATGCCAGCCCTTGGGTGGAGGTGGACCAGACCCGCATCGACCGCTTTGCCGAGGCGACTGGCGATTTTCAGTGGGTGCACGTGAACCCGGCGCGTGCAGCGCAGGAGTCCGGCTTTGGCGGCACGATTGCGCATGGCTTTTTGACCCTTTCCCTGCTCGGCAAGCACTACGAGGACTTCATGCCCCGGCTGCTGCCGTTCTGCGACCTGGGCATTAACTACGGCCTGAACCGGGTGCGCTTTATGCAGCCGGTACGGGCGGGCAGCCGGGTGCGCAGCCGCTTTGTACTGACGGAGGTCAGCCTGGTCGCTGGAGGCCTGCAGATGCTCTTCAACGCCACGGTAGAACTGGAGGGCCACAGCAAACCCGCCTGTGTGGCCGAGTCGGTGGTGCGTCGGCTGTTCAAACAAGGGGGCGCGCGATGAAGGCCCTGATGTGCGAACAGTTTGGCCCGCCTGCTGCGCTGGAGGCCGTGCGCCGGCGCCAGGTCATTGGCAAAGGAGTCGTCGTGACGTAGCGCTTAAACAACCAAGCATTTCCCGGTTTCCCTGTTTCCGTCTTGAACACTGGTGCCACGAGACAAGGGGGCGACAAAGCCCTCGGCGCCGATGTGAACCCCGGGGTGACTCTTGTGGAGTTGCCCTCTATCCAAACCACCTTTCCGAATGGATGAATCATGACGAATGCGAACACCTTGAGCGCTGGGGCAGCAGCGCAGGCCAGTGAGAGCGGGGCACCCGCCGATGCCAAACGCGCAGCGGTTTCGGGTTTTGTGGGCACCTTGATCGAGTACTACGATTTCAGCCTGTATGGCTATATGGCGGTGGTGATTGCGCCGCTGTTCTTTCCCAGCGGTGACCCGACGGTGTCGCTGCTGGCTGCGCTGGCGGTGTTTGGCACTGCCTACTTCGTTCGCCCCCTGGGCGGCATCGTGTTTGGCCATATCGGCGACAAGTACGGCCGCAAGACAGCGCTGCTGGGTACGCTCATCTGCATGGGCATTGGAAGCACCTTGATGGGCCTGCTGCCCACCTTTGAGCAGATGGGCTACTTCGCCACCGCCTTGCTGGTGCTGGTGCGCCTGCTGCAAGGCTTCTCGGCCGGTGGCGAAGTAGGGGGCTCGGCCACCTTTATCTCGGAGTCGTCCCCACCGCACATGAAGGCCACCTTTGGCGCCTTCACGCCGATGGGATCGACGGGGGGCTTTGCCGTGGCAGCGGCCGTGGCCGGTGCGGTCACCGCACTCACCACGCCCGAGCAGATGAGTTCCTGGGGCTGGCGCATCCCCTTTTTGCTGGCACTTCCGCTGACCCTGCTGTGCATCTGGGCCCGTACCCGCGTCAAGGAAACCTATGAGGGCAAGCCCGAGAAAAAAGAGCATTCGCCCATTGGTGCCGTCTTCCGCCTGCAGACCAGGGCCTTGCTGCAATCGACCGCGATCAGCGCCGCCACCAATGGCACGGCCTATATCGGGTTGACCTACATGAGCATCCACCTGGTCAAGCAGCTGGGCTACCCCGCCGGCAATGTGTACTGGGTGGCTACCTTGGCCATCGGCCTGTCTGCGCTGCTGATGCCGCTGGGCGGCTATATCGGTGACCGCATCGGTCTGCGCCGCCTGATGCTGGTGGGCCTGATCGGCTACATCATCCTGACCTACCCGATGATGGGCCTGATGGAGCGCAGCCTGATGGTTGCCGCCTGGGCCTATGTGGTGCTGATGCTCAACACCGTCGCCACCCAGGTCAGCGCCTACACCTTGCTGCCGCTGCTGTTCCAACCGCAGTACCGCTACACCGGCGTTGCCACCGGCTGGAATCTGGGCGTGATCATTGCTGGCGGCACTGCCCCCTATGTGGCCGTCAAGCTGGTACAGATGACCGAGAACAAGCAGTCTCCTGCCTATTTTGTAATCGTCGCAGCCATCATTGGCCTAGTCGGTGTTCTATCCATCCGCCGCGATGTTGCACGCTCGGTCACTTGAGGCTCATCTTGAAGGAGCAATGGGCGAGTCTTGATGACTCTATGGGGGGCACATTCGGCGACCTTCCAACACATCTTTGCGTTATAGAGCACAAGGGCCAGCCGCTGATATCAGAGAGAGCCTCCCAGCTTAGCCACATCTCAAGGCTAAGCTGAGCGTAGAGTATCGGGCACTTAGCATTGCGGTCCTTATGCTACTCGCAGTCCAGCGGCGATGTTTGGGCTGTTGCCGGTTTCAAAGACACCTTGTTAAGGAGGAAGATAAAACCGGAGGTGGTTTATGGGAACGAGACGGCAGTGCAGCTGGGAATTCAAGGTTGAAGCGGTCAAGCTGGTGACCGAGCGGTCTGGTTGGTGAGGCCACGTAGGCAGCATAGCCTGAGTGATGGGCGGCAGCAATATTGCCTTGCCTGCGGCAGGCGCTGCTTAGCCGGCTTGGGCGCCAGAAATCGCATCGAGGTTGAGTTCAGACTGTTCACTAGTTGCCATAGCCGGACGCCGGCCGGGCCAGACTCTCGAATGAGTGCTAGGCAAGGCCTGGGACTGTTGGCGGCGTCGTGCCCTGTTGGGCACAAGGGCTGTATTGTGTGCACAATGGTGGCTACGCTCGGACGAGCGGCTCGCGCATTCCAAATGCTGCTTTATATTGATTCGCGTCGCAGACCATCCAAGAAGACCGCATGTCGATCAAATCCATTCTGAAATCCACCGTGGTGGCACTGACGATCGTGACCGGTGGGTCGCTTTTCGCACAGGGCACTCCCATCAATGCAGCGGCCTATGACGCTCTGGTTGCGCAAGGGCCTGTGGCCGATGCGGCGACCATCGCATCGAGCACCTGGGCCAGCAAGATCAAACAGGCTGGCACGCTGCGCCTCGGCAGCACGCAAACCTCGAATCTTTTCTCGCTGCTCAATGAGAAAGACGGCAAGATCCGCGGCTTTGACCTGGGTCTGGCCCAGCTCATCACTCGCTACATTCTGGGCGATGCCGCCAAGTACCAGTTCACGCAGGTGACCTCGTCCACGCGTGAGCAGGTCCTTATCAATAATCAGGTGGACATGGTCTTCGCCACCTACTCCATCACTCCCGCTCGCGCCGAGAAGATCTCGTTTGCAGGCCCTTACTACACATCGCAGTCTGGCGTGCTGGTCAAGTCGAACAACAAGACGATTCAGTCTTACAACGACCTGAGCGGCAAGAAGGTGGCCACGCAAGCGGGCTCTACGGGGCCTGCGATATTGGCCCAGTATGCCCCCAAGGCTGTCGTGCAAGAGTTTCAGACACATCAGGAAGCCCTTGATGCACTGCGTCAGGGGCGCGTGGATGCCTACGTGACCGATTACACGCTGCTGCTCAATGCCCTGAGCCTTGGCACCAGCAACGCGCGGCTCGCGGGTGCGCCATTTGGCGCGCAGGACCCCTATGGAGTTGGACTGCCCAAGGGCTCGGACGGCGTAGCATTCATCAATGCCTTCCTGAAGAAGCTGGAGGCTGACGGTACCTGGGCCAAACTCTGGACTATCTCCATAGGGCAGCGTACCGGTAGCACGACTGTTCCGACGCCGCCCGCTCTGCCTTGAACGATGGGTGAGGTTTCCAGGCTCCTGGCCGATTATGGGCCTGCCTTCTGGCAGGCCCTCTTGCTGACATGGAAGCTCACGGTGGTGTCCTTTGTGCCCGGGGTCATGCTGGGCACGGTCGTCGCGGTGCTTAGGCTTATGCCATTGCCGCCGTTGCGCATGGCACTGACCGTCTACGTCGAGATCTTCCGCAATATTCCCAGCGTAGCGCTGCTGATCTTCATCGTTTTCGCGCTACCCGATCTCAACATCGTGATCGACTATGAGCCCAGCGTGATACTGACGCTGACGCTGGTCTGCTCCGCATTCACGGCGGACTACCTGCGCTCGGGTATCAACACCATTCCCGGCAGCCAGATTGAGGCAGCACTCAGCCTGGGCATGCGGCCGCTGCAGATTGTTTCTGCCGTGGTCTTGCCGCAGGCGCTGCGTTCGGTGGTGCAGCCGATGACTTCGTTGCTGATTGCATTGATGCTGTCGACCTCTTTGGCGTCGCAGTTGCCGTTTCCAGGCCGGGAGCTCACTGCGCTCGTATCCAAGATCGCCAACGATTCGGCGCTCGGCATTGCCGCGTTCGCAGTGGCTGCCACCATGTATGTGGTGACAGGCCTGCTCATCGCCTGGGCCGGCGCAGCTCTGGAAAAGAAAGTGCGGATACTGCGATGAGCCGCTCTCTGGAGGATATTCTGTTTGCTGCACCAGGCCCCCAGGCCCGGGCCGTTACCAACGCGGTGAGCGCAATCGCCGCAGCCGTGCTGCTTTTGCTGGCGGTGGCCATCGTGTTCCGCTTCCATTCGGCAGGGCAGCTCGATGCCCCGTATTGGGAATTCTTTGCCTGGCCGACGACCTGGAGCTTTCTTGCCAAAGGTCTGCTCGGCACGCTGGCATCGTCGGCGATGGCCGCGGTCATTTCTCTGGCCCTCGGGCTGGTGCTGTTGCTGGGGCGGCTGTCGCGGCTGAGGCTGATGCGTTGGCCCAGCATTGCTGTTATTGAGTTCCTGCGCGGCACGCCAACGCTGCTGCTCATCTATGTCTGCTTTCTGGTGCTGCCATCGGTCGGGATCAAGCTGAGCACCTATTGGATGCTGACCTTGCCCATAGGCCTGAGTACCGCAGCCGTGGTTGCCGAGGTATACCGCGCGGGCGTGCTCGCCGTTCCGCGTGGCCAGACCGACGCCGCGCGAAGCCTGGGGTTGACCGAAGTCCAGGTCTTTTTCTTCGTCGTTTTTCCTCAGGCCCTTCGCTACATTGTTCCTGCACTGGTTGCGCAACTGGTCATTGTGGTCAAGGACACCACCTTTGGCTATGTCGTCACCTATGGTGAACTCATGCAGAACGCCAAGGTGCTGATAGCGAACTACCGCTCGCTGGTGCCTGTGTACCTGGTCGTGGCGGCGCTTTACTGCCTTGTGAACTATGCGATTTCAAAGGCGAGCCAGCGACTAGGTAGACCCATGCATTGAGCGCTCTCGGGAGGTCCACGGGCGGCTGGTACGGCGCTCTGTCATCAGCAGACGGGGCAATTGCCACGACAATGCGGTGTCGCGGCGTTTCCTCCGACCGTTCAAGCGGGAGTGAATGCACAGTCGGATGCGTGCAAACCATCCGAACCACGGTCACTTCGATGCTCGATGCGAGCGGCTCGCTCTCGAACACCGGGGGTGTTCGGTGCCAGTGTTGGCGAGAGGCTGGAACGAACATTGTGGAAGCGATCGACACCCGTTGAAATCATGGCTGCTGACTCTTCTTTTTCTCAAATGCAGGCCGGAGCAGGGGCTGCAAGCCCCGAGGGCCGCTTGCTCTTTTCCCGTATGGTCAAGCAGGTGCGGCTGCGTCAGTTGCAGCTTTTGCTGGCTTTGCAGCAATGCGGCTCGGTCATGCAGGCGGCAGTGGAGCTGAGCATGAGCCAGTCAGCGGCTACCCAGGCCCTGGCCGAGTTGGAGCGGGTGCTGGACATCAAGCTGTTCGAGCGCCATGCGCGCGGCATGCGGCCCACAGTGGCAGGCCAGGCCCTGATTGATGCGGCACGCAGCATGCTGGTGGGATTGCAGGAAGTGTCCGAATCGCTGGCCTCCATCCGTCGCGGGGCTTCGGCAGCGTTACGCCTCGGGGCCATTCCGGCAGCTGCGCTTTCGGTGCTCTCCCAGCTGCTGCCGCGCTTTTACGAGGCACATCCGCAGGTCTATGTGGATGTACATGAGGATGCCAGCGCCCCTTTGCTGTCGCAGCTCATGGCCTCCGGTCTCGATGTGGTGTTCTGTCGCCAGCCCCCGCTTTTGCCGGTGGAGTTTTCCTTCGAGCCGCTGCTGCTGGATGCGGCCGTGGTGATCGCGGATGCTGATCATCCGCTGGTCGGGCGGCGCGATGTACCGCTGCCTGCCTTGAGGGGCGCGCGCTGGGTGTTGCCGAGCTTTGGCATCGCGGTGCGCAATATCGTGGAGACCGAGGTGCTGCCCGTGCTGGAGGATGCCTCCTGGTTTCCGGCCTCCACCGTGTCCCTGCCCGTGCTCGAGGGGCTACTCACCCAGCCTGGGGCCGTATCGCTGGTGCCTCGCAGCATCCTGCCGGGACTGCGTTCCCAGGGGCGTGTGCGTGCGCTGGATGTGCGTATAGAGGGCGGTTTGCCGCCGCTGGGGGCGGTGTATCGCACAGACCATGCGCCAGCGCTGCTGCAGGAGATGCTCAGACTCTGGCATCGGCTCGAGCTGCCTCATGCAGCAGTACCGGCGTCCGCATAGGCTGGCATCGGCAAGCAAGCTGAACACCCCGAGTCATCGAGTCCTTGATGAGGTGAAGCACACCGCACGGTGATCCGGTGTGCCTGCCAGGCGACGGATGCGCCTGGGCGACCTTGGGTCAGGGGGCCGCGATCCTGCGCAGCAGGTAGATGTCCATGATCCAGCCATTTTTTTCGCGGGCCTGGGCGCGCCTGCTGGTGATGTCTGGCGCGATGTCGCAAAGCCGGCCATGCATGAGCAATTGCTGGGGCATGCCCAGATAGGCACCCCAGTAGATGTCGACATCGGTGTCTTTCAGCTGTTCATAGCTGCGTTGACCATCCAGCATCACGACCAGGGTGTTCACCCCGGATGGCCAGCCATTTTCACGCAGCTGGCGACCGGTGGTGATCAGAAAGGACTCGCCGATTTCATTGAGGGCAATGCCGTGGGCACTGCACAGCACCTGCATGGATGTGATGCCAGGCACGACGCGTACCTGTTCGCGGGCCAGGCCCAGACGCGAGGCAATGCGCAGCGTGCTGTCGTAGAGGGCCGGGTCGCCCCAGACAAGCAGGGCCACACGTCCCGAGCGAGCAGGCAGACGGTCCTGAAGACTGGCTTGCCAGCGCCGGGCAATGGCCTCATGCCATTCGTCCACTTGCTGGTCGTAGTCCGATCCCTGCTGGCGGCGTTGCGGCATGTCGAAGTGAGCAATTCGGCTCTCTTCCACGGCCAGGCTTTGCAGCAGCGACAGGCGGACCTGGGCCAGCTCTGCCTTGCTGTCCTCCTTGTGTGGCAAAAGAACCAGGTCGGCGCTGCGAATCGCTTTCTCTGCTTCCCGGGTGAGGTGATCGGGGTTGCCGGTGCCGATGCCGATCAGGAATAGTTCCAGCATCAGGCGCCCTCGGTTCCGCAAGGAAAGCGCGGTTCGTCGCCGCGCGGCCGATAGCGGCGATCATAGTCATTGGCATAGAGCCGGCTGCTGCCGAAATCCTGCTGGCTCAGGGTGGCCCCGACCAGAATCAGTGCGCTGCGCTGCAGCGGATTGGATCGGGCTGTGCTGGCGATATCTCCCACGCGGGTGCGCAGCAGTTGCTCGTCGGGCCATGAGGCGCGCCAGACAATGGCTGCCGGGCAATCCGGGCCGTAATGGCTGGTGAGTTCCTGCTGTACCTGCTCGGCCACATGGACCGACAGATGAATCGCCAGTACGGCGCCGGTCGCAGCGAAGGCGGCCAGGGTCTCGCCGTCGGGCATGCTCGACGCCCGGCCCGAGGTGCGTGTCAGCACCACCGATTGGCAGGAGCCGGGCAGTGTCAGCTCGGCTTCCAGCGCAGCGGCTGCGGCACTGAAAGCGGGGACACCGGGCGTGACGGTGTAGGGGATGTTCAGCTCGCGCAGGGCGCGCAACTGCTCACCCATGGCAGACCAGATGCTCAGGTCGCCGGAATGCAGGCGGGCAACATCCAGCCCTTGCTCGTGTGCGGTCTGGATTTCGGCCACGATGTCTTCCAGCGACATGGGGGCAGTGTTGACGAGACGGGCACCTGCAGGGCAGTGCGCCAGCAACTCGCTCGGTACCAGCGAGCCTGCGTACAGACACACAGGCGAGGCGGCCAGCAGATCACGCCCGCGAACGGTGATGAGGTCGGCCGCACCGGGGCCGGCTCCGATGAAATGAACGGTCAAGGCAAAACTCCAGGGATAAATGGTGTGGGCAGCGGCAAGCCGGCAATCGCCAGCGTCGCACGTCGGTCTGCCGAAACGGTGCGCAGCACCAGCAGCCGGCTATGGGCCAGGACTGCGCCGGCATGCAGGGCCAGGGCTTCTGCAACGCTGCCCGTGGCAAAGCGCTGCTGCAATCTTGCCGAATGGGATGGTGTGGCGATATGCGCAATCGCGCTTTCGGCACAGGTCTTCCAGTCGATATGGCCAGGAATCTGGCTCGCCCAATCCTGCAAGGCGCGCGCCGCTGAGGTCTGGCTCCTGGTGGCCAGCAGGGCAAAGGTCCAGCGGCAGGGTGCTGAATCCGCACCTCCAAGTCTCTGGCAGGCCTGGGTCCAGCAGCTTTCGAATGATTGAGGCAGAGCACCGGCTTGAAAGCCCCAGCCTGCGAACAGATATCTCATGGGCTGCTCCAGACCCACTGCACCAGGGGGCGGGCTGGGGACCAGGAATGCATGCTTCCCAGGCTCTGAGCTTCGCTCCATTGCAACTGATACAGCTGGCCGCCATGCGTACGGTGCAGCTCCAGCAGCAGTGCCTGGGTGTGCAGCGCCACGGCATTCACCACGAGGCGCCAAGGCCCGGAAAGACGCATGCACAGGGCATTGAACAGCTCCGCGCTGAAGCCGCCGCCGACAAAGACGGCCTGCGGCTCTGGCTGCAGACGGGGCAGGGCTGCCAGGGCATGGTCATGAACCACTTCGATCGCTGCCGCATAGCGCTGCGCGTTCTGCGCAATATTGGCCGCACGCGCGGCGTGCTGCTCCACGCAGATGGCCTGGCCGCCAGCCAGACACCACTCGACGGCGACCGAGCCCGAACCCGCACCCAGATCCCAGAGCCACTCGCCTTGGCGCGGTGCCAGCGCGGCCAGCGTCATGGCCCGCACCGGGCTTTTGGTGATCTGCCCGTCATGCGCAAACTCACTGACGGGTCTGCCTGGTACCCTGGACACACCTTTTTCGCCGCGCGCTTCGAAAGCCGCAGTCACGGGGGCCTTGGCTGGCTGGGTTGCCAACAGGGCGGCCAGTTCGCGTACCGTGCCACTGCGTATGTCTTGCTGATTGCTGCCTGCCTGCTCCACCAGCCACAGAGGGCTGTCGCCCCAGCCCTGTTGCTGCAGCCATTGAGCCAGAGTGTGAGCGGCCGGGCCATCACGCAACAGGCAGATAAAGCGCTCTTGAGGCGCCAGCAGAGGCGTCAGGCTGCTCAGGCTGCGGGCATGCAGGCCTAGGCAGTGGGTGCGCTCCTGGGACCAGCCCAGCTCGCCTGCAATCCAGGCAAATGTCGAGGCTTGAGGGTGGTTACGCCACTCGCCCGGCTCCAGGTGCCTGGCCAGCGATGCACCGGCACCGAAGTGAAACGGATCGCCGGACACCAGCACGGCCACGCCTTGCTGTCCACGCAGCTGCAGCACGGGCTCGACGCTGAAGGGGATCGGCCAGGCCCTACCGCGCGTCCCTGCTTGCGCCAGCGCCAGATGACGCGGACTGCCGAACACAACACTGGCATCATCCAGGGCTTGTCGCGCTGCGGGGCTCAGGCCTTCCAGCCCTGACGGATGAATTCCGATAATTGAAAGCCACGGATTGGCCATGACCCAAGTTCTCCTGTTAGGCGGCACTTTCGATGCCTATATCTTGTCCACGCTGCTGCATGAGGCCGGGGTGCAGGCCATCTATTCCTATGCCGGGGCCACCCAGACGCGCCGTACTCAGGCCTTGCCCGTGCGTGTGGGCGGTTTTGGCGGCGTGCAGGGGCTGGTCGATTACCTGAGTGCGCATCACATCACCCATGTCATCGACGCCACCCACCCATTCGCGGCACAGATGAGTGCCAATGCCATCGCGGCCTGCGCCCAACTGGATCTGCCCTTGCTGTCCATGGAGCGGCCAGCCTGGCAGGCGCAGCCCGGCGACCAATGGCAGCATGTGCCCGATATGGCGGCTGCCGCACAGGCCTTGAGTCGGTCTTTGAAGCGAGTGTTTCTGGCCATAGGACGCAAGCAGCTGACGGCGTTTGCAGGCCTGGCCGACGAGCACCAGTTTGTGCTGCGCGTCATCGACCAGGAGGGCGGTGCCTTGCCGTTGCCGGCATCCAGCTATGAACTGATCGTTGCGCGCGGTCCGTTTCGGCTCGCCGACGAACTGGCGCTGCTCGGGCAGTACCGCATCGACTGCATCGTCAGCAAGAACGCCGGTGGCGCAGATACCTATGCCAAGATCGAGGCCGCGCGCCAGCTGGGTATTCCGGTCATCATGGTCGACAGACCAGTGCTGGAGCCGCGCACCCAGTGCCAAAGCCCGCAACAGGCCATGGAGTGGTTGTACCGGCAGCGCTGCTGAGCACTTTTGCCTGGCAGGACCTTGCGCGTACTCAGGCATGGTCGCTCACGATGGAAGGGGCGCTGCTGCAGGCTTCATAGCTGCGCGGGGTGTAGACATGCTTGCCCACCTGCCTGGTCTGACTGTTGCCCACAATCACCACCGTGCGCATATCGGCCATATCGGCCCGTGCGTCCAGCAGCTTCACGACTCGCAGCGTCTCATCGGGGCGGCTAACGTTGCGGGCAAAGCAGATCAGGCGCTCGGGCTGGCACTCCTGCTGCAGCACCTGCAGGGCGCGCGAGAAACCCTCGGGGCGCGAGCGCGAGCAGGGGTTGTAGAACGCCATGGCGAAATCGGCCTGGGCGGCCAGACGGATGCGGCGCTCGATGATGCTGGCGGGCTTGAGGTTGTCGGACAGATTGATGGTGCAGAAGTCATGTCCCAAGGGGGCGCCCAGACGCGCTGCTGCGGCCAGCATGGCGGTGATGCCCGGCTGCACCTGCACGTCCACGCCCTGCCAGCGGGCATGCTCCTCGGGGCTGGCCTGCTCCAGCGTCTCGAACACGGCACTGGCCATGGCGAACACGCCCGGGTCGCCCGACGAGAGCATCAGCACCTTGCGGCCCTGGGCTGCAAGATTCAAGGCGTTGCGCGCACGCTCCAGTTCCTCGCGGTTGTCGCTGGCGTGCAGTTGCAGATGTTCGAGACCCTGCAGCCGCTCTACATAGGGAAAGTAGCCGAATGCATCGCTGGCGCTGGCAATGCTGTCGCGAACCTGCTGCGTCAGCAGGGCATCATCGCCGGGGCCCAGGCCCAGCACCAGGAGTTGTGGAGGCATTGTGGTTGTGCTCATGACAGCGCATTCACATGTCGTTTGCCGGGCGACGACCTTGGCCGTGCACGACGATGATGGCGAAATAGGGGCAGCGCTCAGGCGCCTCGCTCAGCGGCATGACCTGCTGATCGCTCATGGTGCCGTTGATGACCAGCCAGGCACGCTCCAGCTTGCCTTGCTCGTCCAGCAGCGCACGGATGCGGCCCAGATGCCGTCCCACCTTCATGATGACCAGTGCGTCCGAGCGCGCCATATGCTCGCGCAGCGGCGTATCGGGCAAGGTCGCGGGCAGCACGCTCATCACATCGTCACCCCAGGTCATGGGAATGCCGGTGGCATGCCAGCAGCCCACCATGCCGGGTATGCCGGGCAACACCTCCACCGTCACCTGTGCCGCCTGGCGCAGGCGCACATAGAGGTGCATGAAGGAGCCGTAGAAGAATGGATCGCCTTCGCAGAGCACGATCACATCCTCGCTGCGCGTGAGCTCCGTCAGCCGGGCCTGCCAGTCCTGATAGAAGCTGGACAGCTGGGCGATATAGCGGGGGTCGTCGTGCGGGATCTCCGTGGTCAGCGGGTACTCCATCGGGTACTCCGTGACCTCGGCATGCAGCAGGCCGTTGACCAGTTGCCGTGCCTTGCCCGGGTGACCGCGCTTGCGGAAGTAGGCAACATGGCGGGCGTTTCTCAGCAGACGGTCTGCCTTCACGCTCATCATGTCGGGATCGCCGGGACCCAGTCCCACGCAGAAGATTTTTCCGTGATTCATGGTGACTCTTCCTACTCCACCGTGGTTGCCAGCGCGTTGATGGCGGCAACCGTGATGGCGGAGCCGCCGAGGCGTCCTTGCACGATGGCAAACGGAATCTGTCCCCATTCGCGCAGCGCGTCCTTGGACTCCGCAGCTCCCACAAAGCCGACCGGGCAGCCGACGATGGCGGCCGGGCGCGGACAGTCCGGGTCCTGCAGCATATGGAGCAGATGAAACAGGGCAGTCGGCGCATTGCCGATGGCGACCACGGCGCCGTCCAGATGCTCGCGCCACAGCTCCAGTGCTGCGGCACTGCGGGTGTTGCCCATGTCGGCTGCAAGCGCTGGCACACGCGGGTCCTGCAGGGTGCAGATGATGGGGTTCTGGGCCGACAGGCGCTTGCGCGTGATGCCCTCGCTGACCATGCGTGCATCGCAGAGCACGGGTGCTCCGCGCTGCAGCGCGGCTTCCGCCGCTTCGGCAAAGGTCGGGGCGAAATGGATATGTGCGGCCAGCTCCACCATGCCGGCTGCGTGAATCATGCGGCAGGCGACCCGCTCTTCCACGGGGTTGAAGCGCTTGAGATCGGCCTCTCGGCGGATGATGCTGAACGATTGCCGGTAAATCTCTTCACCGCACTTTTCATAGTTGTAGGTCATTGAGTTGTTGCTGTATATCGTGAGGATCGGAGTTCAGAGGCCGATAGGGAATGGATGCCCTGGCTGACGGTTGCGCTTCAGCGGGGCTGGCGTGCAGCCATATCTGGCCCGTTGTGTCCTGGCTGGCAAACACCACACTTGTCGCATCGGCAGGCAGGGCACAGAGCTTGGCGCAGCCGCTGATATGAAGATGCCGGTCCGCCGCCTGTGAGCTGGCGAATTGCAAGGCCATGGGCTGGGCCGGGATATGGGCCTGAGGGCAGTTGGGGGCTCCGGTGCAGGCCGAGACCCGCAGGCGCACATCCGCGGACTGGCTGATCCAGTCCCTGGCATCGAGCCGGGCAGGCAGTGAATCCAGGTGCTTGTTCGGCAGAAGCAAAGATTTCCAGGGCGTGACCCGGATCTCCGCTTGTTCGGGCATGAGAGCTGCCAGCTTCTGTATGGCCCATGCGTCCAGGCGTCCCAACGGGGCGCCGAGCAGCAGGCCGTGAGGGTTGGGCGCTCCGGGCCGCAACGATCTGGCAGCGTTCCTGTCCAGAGTCCGGGACTCAAGGTGATGACTGGCCTTGGCGAGTCCGCAGGCCTGAAGGTCGATGGGCTTGGCAAGACCGCGCAATCGGCCTGCCGCCTGCGAACTGCGCTCACGGGCAAACCACAGGGCAATCTGTATGGTTGCCTGCACGGCAGCCGGTGCAGTCTCAAAGCCATACCAGTCTTCCGATTGGCCCAGGGCAAGCCCATAGCCTCCATCGACGCAGGCCCATAGCTGAAGGTCGGAGCTCAGGCTTCGGAGATGACACTGCGGATCGTCGACCAGCATGTCGAATTTGCCGGGCAGGGCCGGCATGTTCTGCTGTCGCAGGGCCAGGGGACTGAGGTCACGCGCCGCTGCACTGGAAAGCGCCAGAGCCAGTGCATGGGTGCGATCTCCTCTTGTATAGAACGGAGTGCAATGCACGGCAGGTGCCAGATCTGCCTGTTCATCGGCTGGGGCCAGCCTGGAGACAACGAGCGCCGTGCGCAAGGCAGGCAGGGCCGATTCGTGCATGCCGCGCAATTGCAGATTGCCGAGGCGGGTCAGCTCGATCTGGCCCGAGGCATGGGTTCGTGCGAGTTCGGCCAGTACCAGCCACTGAGCGGCGGTTAGAGACGCGCAGCGAGGGCGCACGCGCACAATCCAGCCGTCCTGTGCCTGCATGGGCTTCCAGGTGCTGGGGCACCAGCCACGAATCTGGATGGGCTCAGGGCTAGGCAAGCTCTGCTCCAGGCGACGAGGCCAGGGCACCGCCGGCCCGCTGGGGCAAATCTGACTGGCAAATTCCATGCAACATAGGTCATCCACGGTCGGTTTGGCCGATACCCGGGCCAGACAAACAAAATGTGCAGAGGGAAATGAAGAGGTGATGAGCCGCACGCAGGCGCTGGCATATCACAAGCCACATGCAACCCCGCTGCGCCTTGTACACACCAGGCCGGTCTCCGGACTTACAGAGCCCACCTGAGGGTGGCATGTCGATGCGCCTTCCCGCTTTCGCAGTGGCGGCCATGGCCGTGGGCCAGAGCATGCATCTCCATATCTCTGATTACCGTTGCGGGTGCAGTGCAGGATTGGTGGGAACTCCATTCACCTGCTTCTCGTTTCACCTCCGCGTGCAAAAGCACGCCATGAGGCACCTGTGGTGGCGCGATCTTACGCGATAACCTGGTGCACACGGCCGAACTCATCGGCCTGGCAGCAGCTTTCCTGCCGCTTGTGCGGCGACCGGATATCGATAGGGCGGGCAGGGGGCGGCGTGATGTCCTGTCAGATGATTATCAAAATAGATAGCTATTAACGCTTTCCTGTTAAGCGGTAGATGCCTTTTCTTAGCTAAATCTCAGCGGCAGTCGCAAGGTATCCGGCCAGACCTTTGCCAACCGCTCGGCACCGCCAAACAGACGCTTGCTCTGGACCGCAGCGGTTTCACAGTCCACCAGAACCTGTGCCACGGCAGGTGCAGGCCAGCGCTCCAGCTGTAGCACATCGGGGCTGCGGAAGTCGCTGATCAGCCACAGGCAGGATGATTGCCGAGAGTATCTGGCCGTCATCTGCCAGCCCGCCTCCAGGGCCTGGGCCAACGGCGTGCCGCCTCCGCCGCGTAGCGGCTCGATCAGATCGGCATTCCAGCGTGGCGCCCGCGTGGGCTCCAGCAGCCAGTGCAGCCGGCCTGCGCCGAAGCAGAGCAGGGCCACGGATTCGCGCTGCAGATAGGCCCGGCGCAGCCACTGCAGCAGCAGGCCCTTGGCCTGGGCGAATGCGCCGCTCTCCACCATGGAGGCCGAGCAGTCCAGCAGGAACAGGTGTTGCCTGCGTACAGCTCCCTCGGGCTGGCGCCAGCGCAGATGTGCGTGTGCCAGTGGCTGGCCCTGACGCTGGCGCAGTGTGGCTGTCCAGTCAATCGATGCCCCTGGCATCTTGTGGACGCTGGGTACGGCATGGCTGGCCAAGGCCAGGCCATGGTTTTCGGAGCCGATTTGCCCCCGGCCGGCGCTCAGCGCAGCGGACCGGAGGCTCGGGCTTTTTTTGCGGCCAGGGCCTCCAGGGCTGCCTGTGCCATGGCATCGGCCTGTTGTGCATCGAAGGCGGTGCTGCTCACGGCTTGAGCCTGTCCCCAGCCGGCAGGCGGCTGTTCGAGGCTCGGGCCTGCCTCTTGAGGCAAGGAGCTGGTGGCGCCGGGCTCGCGGGTAGCCGGTGAATGAGATGCTGGTGCCTGGGTATCGGGCTCTGTGCGGGCTGCGCTGCCCGCGCCTGACGGTGTGGCGGGCGTTGCCGGCGGCTGGGCGGAAGGCGTGGCTGCGGGGGGCTGCCGCAGCTGGCTGGAGCTGCCCGGATCTGGCTGGCTGGCGCGATGCTGCAGCACCAGTGGCGCGACTTCGGACACATGTGCGGGCGTGATGCTCTGACTGCCTTGCCAGGCCGCCAGAGCGCGTGCAGCACGCAGCATGACCAGGTCGGCGCGCAGCCCGTCGACCTGGGCGGCAATGCACTGCAGGGCCACGGCCTCGTGGACGGCATCGCTCCATGTCAGCTCCGAGGCATTGCGGCAACGGCTGCGGGCCAGCGTCAGCCTTTGGCGAATCTCCTGCTGCTCGGTTGCATGAGATCGGGCGAAGCCCTGGGGATCCTGATCAAAGCGCAGCCTTGCCTTGACGATGCTGCTGCGCAGCTGCGGGTCCTGAGCATTGTCCAATTGCACACAAAGGCCCAGTCGGTCCAGCAGCTGTGGCCGCAGCATGCCTTCTTCGGGGTTCATGGTGCCGATCAGCACAAAGCGCGCGGCATGGCTGTGCGAGATGCCGTCGCGCTCTATGCGATTGATGCCGGAGGCGGCCACATCAAGCAGCACATCGACGATGGCATCGGGCAGCAGATTGATTTCATCGACATAGAGCACGCCGTCGTGCGCCTTGGCAATCAGACCCGGAGCGAAGCCCACTTCGTGGCCTGAGAGCGCCTTGGACAGGTCCAGACTGCCGGTCACATGCTCGATGGATGCGCCTAGCGGCAGGGTGACAAAGGGCGCAGGGGCCAGCAGGTCCGCCAGCGCGCGGGCCGCCGTGGACTTGGCCGTGCCGCGCGGGCCTCGAATCAGCACGCCGCCCAACTGCGGCTCTATCGCGGCGAGCAGCAGGGCCTGCACGAGGGCGGGCTGTCCCTGTATGGCAGAGAGTGGGAATACGGGTGCCGGATCGTGGTTCGGGCTCATTGGGAAACCTGTCCTTCCATGAATTCTTCGTGCTCCAGCATCTGGGTCAGCAGGCTCTGGCGATGCTCGCCGGGCTGCTCCCACATGCCACGGTCTATGGCTTCCAGCAGGCGCGAGACGATATCGCCCAGCGCCTGTGGATTGTGCTGGCGCAGAAACTGGCGCACGCTCTCATCTTCCACATAAGCCTGGGTGACCATGGCGTAATGCTGGTCCGAGACCAGCGCGGTGGTGGCATCGAAGCCGAACAGATAGTCCACCGTGGCCGCCATCTCGAAACCGCCCTTGTAGCCGTGGCGCATGGCGCCCGCAATCCACTTGGGATTGGTGACGCGGGCGCGTACCACGCGGCCGATCTCCTCGGCCAGGGAGCGAATCCTGGCAGACTGAGGATTGCCGTGGTCGCCATGATAGACGGCAGGGTCGCTGCCGCCCAGGTGCCGCACGGCCGCCACCATGCCGCCCTGATGCTGGTAGTACTCGCTGGAGTCCAGCAGGTCATGCTCGCGGCTGTCCTGATTCTGCAGCACCACGTCCAATGCCTGCAGACGCCGCTCCAGAGCGGCGCGGGCCGGCACGCCATCGGCCTGCTGGCCGTAGGCATAGGCACCCCAGTGCAGGTAGTGGCGTGCAAAGTCGCCCGCGTCGGTCCACTGGCCGCTACGCAGCATCTCATGCATGCTGGCACCATAGCTGCCGGTGGGCGCTCCGAAAACGCGCCACAGCGCCTGTTCGCGGGCCGCGTCGGCGCTCAGGCCCTGATCCACGGCAGCCTGCGTATCTCGCAGCACGCGCGCGCGGATGGGGTTGTCCTCGGCGTCCTCATCGAGCTCGGCCACGGCACGCACCGCGGCATCGAACATCTGCACCACGTTGGGAAAGGCATCGCGGAAGAAGCCGCTGATGCGCAAGGTCACGTCGACACGCGGGCGACGCAGCCCCACGGCGGGAATGACTTCAAAGTCGGTCACGCGCTGGCTGCCGGCCGCCCATTTGGGACGAACCCCGATCAGGGCAAAGGCCTGGGCGATATCGTCACCGCCGGTACGCATGGTGGCTGTTCCCCAGACGGAAAGACCGATGGCCTGTGGATATTCGCCATGCTCCTGCAGATAACGCTCCAGCACGCGCTGCGCGGACTGCTGCCCCAGTGCCCAGGCGGTCTGGGTGGGGATGGCACGGGTGTCCACGGTGTAGAAGTTCCGCCCTGTGGGCAAGGTGTCGCAGCGCCCGCGCGAGGGCGAGCCGCTGGGGCCCGGCGGCACAAAGCGCCCCTGCAGTGCTCGCGAGAACTGCAGCAGCTCCTGCGGGCCGCAGGCATCCAGTGACGGTGCAATCTGCTGCTCTATGCGCGTCAGCACTTGTAGTGTGTGCGGCCAGTCGCGGGCCAGCGTGGGATTGGCAATGACCTGCAGGGCCAGCAGCTCGAGCCGCTCGCGCGTGTCCCCGCCATGGCGCCAGGTGCCGGCATCCTGCTGCTGCAGCGCGGCCGGACGCAGGCCGTTCCAGGGGGCTGCGGCATCCATGTCCAGCGGGTTCCAGTCCATGGCCGGCAGCAGGTCGGCTGCAAGTGCATTGAGCAGGCCTTGCTCGTTGCCGGCATCGCCGGGATAGCGAGCCAGCGAGACCAGGGTGGATTCGCGCAACTGGCCCTGTGGCGAGCTGCCGAAGATATGCAGGCCATCGCGGATCTGGGTTTCCTTGAGTTCGCACAGATAGGCATCGATGCGTTCCAGCAGCAGCTCGTCGGCACCGGGCTGCGCGCCCGCCGCTTCGAGACCGAGTTCGCGCAGCAGATCCTGCTGTCTGGCGCAGTCCAGAATCTGCTTGCGCAGCATGCCGGAACGGCGCAGATCGACCAGCAGGGCTTCGTAGTACTCGTCCACCAGGCGTTCCAGCTCCTGCATGGGACCGTGGTTTTCGGCGCGCGTGAGCGGTGGCATCAGATGGTCGATGATGACGGCCTGGCTGCGGCGTTTGGCCTGAGCCCCTTCGCCGGGGTCGTTGACGATGAAGGGGTAGACATGCGGCAGCGGGCCGAGAATGGCATCGGGCCAGCATTGCTGCGACAGCGCGAGGCTCTTGCCCGGCAGCCATTCCAGATTGCCATGCTTGCCCACGTGGACCATGGCGTCCACGCCAAACACATCGCGCAGCCAGAAGTAGAACGCCAGATAGTGATGGGGCGGCACCAGCTCGGCGTCGTGATAGCTGGCGTAATCATTGCGCCCGTCGAGAGAACGTGCGGGCTGTATGCCGACAAAGACATGGCCCAGCTGCAGGCCCGCAATCATGAACCAGCCATCGCGCAGCATGGGGTCTTGCTCGGGCGCTCCCCAGCGCTCGGCGATGGCCTGGGCCATATCGCCGGGCAGTTGTGCCAGACGCTGTTGATAGGCCTGCAGCGAATAGCCCTGACTTGCAGGGCGCAACGGCCATTTTTTGGGGTCATTGGCGATGCCTTGCTGCAGCAGGCCCATCAGCGCCAGGCCGGAGTCGGGCCGCGCAGCAGCATCCCCCAGTTGCCAGCCGTCGCGTGCCAGCTGATCCAGCAGGGCAATGACGGATTCCGGCGTATCGAGACCCACGCCGCTGCCCATGCGTGCCTCGCTGCCCGGGTAGTTGGCCAGTATCAGCGCGGCTTTCTTCTGAGCCGCAGGCTTGCTGCGCAGCTGGCACCAGCGCCAGGCCAGCTCGGCAATCCAGGCAATGCGGTCGGGCTCGGCCTGGTAGCTGATCACATCGGTTTGCGTCAGCTCGCAGCGATGGGCCAGGCCTTTGAAGCTCATGGCGCGTGTCATGATGCGACCGTCCATCTCGGGCAGCACCACCTGCATGGCAATGTCGCGCGGGCGCAGGCCCTGGCTGTCGGCCAGCCAGTCCTCGCGGTTGCTGCCGCTGGCAATCACCTGCAGCACGGGAATGTCGCCGGCCAGCGCGTCGGCCGCCTCGCCGGTGCGCGCATGTTCTCCGAGGGCAGCAAACGCCGTGGTGTTGAGGATGATCTGCACCTGGTGGGTGATGCACAGGGAGCGCAGCGTCTGCAGGCACAGCCCGTCCTTGAGCGACTCCAGGGCCAGCGGCAGCGGGTTCAGGCCGCACGCGAGCAGGGCGTCGGCCATGGCATCGAAGGCCTCGGTATTGGCCGCCAGCAGATGCGAGCGGTAGAAGACCAGCATGGCCACGGGGGCACCGGGCAGCCAACGTGCCTGCAGGTCGTCCAGGCCCGCAAGATGCCCAGCATCGTCAGCCAGCCAGCCTTGCGGCACATGCACGGCCACGGGGGGCAGCACCCGCACCGGCGCTCCCTCGCGGCCTCGGTTCAGGCCCCAGGCTGCCGCCATGCGCAGGAACTCGCGGGCATTGCCCAGGCCGCCGGCGCGCAGGTACTGCCACAGCGCGCGGCTTTGCTCGGGCTCCAGCGTGCCTTTGGCCAGCAGTTCGGGATCTTCCTGGTTGTCGCCCGAGAACATGGCCAGCTTCTGGCCCTTGCGGCGCGCCAGCTTTTGCAGCTGCTCGATGCCGTAGGGCCAGGTGGACTCGGCTCCCAGATGATCGACGATGACCAGCCTGGCATGCTGCAGCACCTCGTCGATATACAGATCGAGCGAGGCGCTCTGGCGCAGATGCAGCAGGTTGGCCAGGCGCAGCGTGGGCGTGGACCCTGCGGCCCGGGGCTCGGCCTGTAGCCACATCCGGTAGGCATCGGCCAGCAGCGACAGCGTGGTGTCGGCAGAGCTGAGCACCACCATGTCTGCAGGCGTCTGGTCCAGACGGGTGATGATGCTGTCGTCTTCGACAAAGCCGCCGGGGCGGGAGCTGAGCAGGTGCATGATTCAAAAAGATAGCTTTATCCGCTTGCCAGTAAAGCGATAGAGGCCGATTTGGCTAGGATTTTATGCCTGGGCGCCCATCAAGGCCTGGCGCAACATGGCGGCGTCCAGCTGCTTGCCGATGAACACCAGACGCGTGGCCGCAGCTTCGCCGTCGGCCCAGGCACGGTCGAAATAGGCATCAAAACGGCGGCCCACGCCCTGCACCAGCAGACGCATCTTCTTGCCAGGCAGAGCGGCAAAGCCCTTGACGCGCAGCACGCCATGCTGCTCAACGATGGACTGCAAGGCCTGCATCAGGCGGTCGCGGTCCACGGCACCCAGGTCGAGGTGCAAGGAGTCGAAGGCATCGTGGTCATGGTCTTCGTCATGGTCATGGTGGCTGTGCTTGTCGTCGATCGACAGCTCGGCGGCGCGATGCTGGCCCAGCAGCACGTTCAGGGGCACCTGGCCCTGCACGGCTTCGATCATCTTCACGCTGGCCGGTACTTCTTCGGCCACCAGGGCTCGCACCTGACCGAGTTGTTCGGCCGTGACCAGATCGGCCTTGGACAGCACCACCAGGTCAGCGGCCGAGAGCTGATCCTCGAACAGCTCATGCAGGCTGGCGTCATGGTCCAGATTGGGGTCGGCCTGACGCTGCTCGTCGACAGCATGCGGATCATGGGCAAACTGGCCGGCGGCCGCAGCGGGCGTGTCGACCACGGTGACCACGGAATCGACGGTGAAGACATTGGCAATGTCGGGCCACTGGAAGGCCTGGACCAGGGGTTTGGGCAGGGCCAGGCCGCTGGTCTCGATCAGCAGCACATCGATGTCGGCGCGGCGTTCTGCCAGGGCCTTCATGACGGGGAAGAACTCTTCTTGCACGGTGCAGCACATGCAGCCGTTGGCCAGCTCGTAGATCTGGCCGTCTGCGCCGCCTTCCTCCTTGCAGCCTATGGCGCAGGTCTTGAGGATTTCGCCGTCAATGCCCAGTTCGCCGAACTCGTTGACGATGACCGCCACGCGCAGGCCCTTGGCCTGCTCGAGAATATGGCGCATCAGCGTGGTCTTGCCGCTGCCGAGAAAACCGGTGACGATGGTGGCGGGGATTTTGGTGGTTTGCATGGATCACTCTCCGGATGGGGATCAACAGGGAAATTCAACAGGTAAAACTGATTCGTGCAGCGCGGGCCGTGGCCCATGCACGCGCAGGTGTTCGTGGGGGCAGTCATGCTGCTGCACATGGGCTGTCAGCACGGGCTCGATCGTCGTGGCATCCATGGGGCCGTACCACACGCCTTCGGGGTAGGCGATCATCAGCGGGCCATGGTTGCACGGGTACTGGCAGCTGGTTTGCAGCAGCATCACCTGCTTTTTGAGCAGCGGGTTTTGCTGCACGGTGCGTGCCAGTTGGGGCCACAGCGCGACGGCTCCCTTGGCCGCGCAGCGTGGGCCCACGCACCACAGCACATGGTGCTGGTGCTCCGGCACTTGGGACCAGGCTTTGGGGTCGCGCTCCCAGTCTTCATCGGCCAGCAATTGCGGCACATCGGGCTGCTGCAGCGCGCTGGGAATGGTGGCGGCCAGCAGCTCGGCCAATGCCGGCAACTGCAGCAGGGGTTGAGCAAAAACGATGCGAGGGGCGTGTTTTCCGGGTTGCCCTTCAGCCTGTTGCTTGGCGCGCCAGCGCATGATGAGCTTGTGCAGCCAGCGGCGCAGCGAAGGCTCGTCGGGCACCATGACGGTCAAGATCAGGATCTGATCGGCATCGGCGCACAGGTCCAGCGCTTCGGGCAAGGCAGGCTGTGCTCGGTCCACAAAGGCGGGTTGCACACGCAGCACAGGCGTTTGTGCGGCAGCCAGCCGGGCCTCAAGCTGCGTTGCCAGATCGCTCAGTTCCGTCAGGCCGCCCGCATAGGCCGCACCGCGGCTGAGCACCACGATGGCCAGGCCGGCGTTGGCTGCAGGTAAAGAGGGCGTGGGCTCAGTGCAGGTCTGGGTCATAGCAGCTCATCTGGCATGAATTCGATCACGGGCTTGCCCGTGCGTGCGCTGGTGTGCACCTGGGCGCGCACGCCGTAGACACGGGCAATGGTCTCTGACGTCAGCACTTCGGTCGGAGTGCCTTGCGCCACCAGTGCACCGTGCTGCAATAGGTAGATGCGGTCGCAGTAGTGCGCGGCCAGCGGCAGCTCGTGCAGAGCGGCCAAGGTGGTCAGGCTCAGGCCGCGAATCAGGTTCATCAGCTCGAACTGGTGGCGCACGTCGAGGTGGTTGGTGGGCTCATCCAGCACCAGCAGTGGCGCTTGTTGGGCCAGTGCGCGGGCCATGAGCACGCGCTGCTTCTCACCGCCCGAGAGCGTGGAAAACATGCGCTCGGCCAGTGGCTGGGCCTGCACCCGCGTCAGCGACTGGGCGACGATGGCAAAGTCTTGCGCGCTGTCTTTGTCAAAGGCGCTTTGGTGCGGCGTGCGTCCCATCAGCACCACATCGCGCACGCGCAGATCGAACTCGCTGGCATTTTCCTGTGCCAGCACGGCCATGGCACGGGCGTTGTCGCGGGCACTGTGCCGCCAGACGTCGTGCTCCTGCATACAGACCGTGCCGCTGGCGGGTCTGAGGATGCGGTAGACCATGCGCAGCAGCGTGGACTTGCCACTGCCGTTGGGCCCGAGCAGGCCCACGAACTGGCCACGCGCCACTTGCAGGCTGACATCACGCACGATATGCGCCGCTGCGGCCTGAAAGTTGAGCTGACTGGCCTGCAAAAGCAGCTCGCTGTGGCTGGGTGCCTGAGCTTGATGGGCTTGGAACATCACAGGCTCAGCCTTTCCCGGGCATTCTTGCGGCACAGCATCCAGACAAAGAAGGGGCCGCCCAGCAGCGAGGTGATGACGCCCACAGGCACCTCGGCCGGAGCAAAGCTGATGCGCGAGAACACATCGACCCAGACCAGAAAGATGGCGCCAACCAGCGCCGCCACGGGCAGCACGCTGCGATGCTCGGCCCCCACAAGCATGCGCGTGACATGGGGCACGATGAGGCCCACAAAGCCGATTGGGCCTGTCAGCGCCACCAGCACGCCGGTGACCAGAGAGACCAGCACAAACAGCCAGCGCCTGGTGCGCGTGGTGTCCACGCCCAGCGTCATGGCGGTTTCTTCGCCTGCGAGCAGGGCATTGAGTGAGCGCGCCTGCGTCAGCAGCAGCACCACGCCTGCCAGCAGCAGCAAGGCAGGCAGGCCCAGTTCGTCCCAGCGCGTGCCGGCCAGGCTGCCCAGCGTCCAGGTCAGCACCGAGTTGGCCAGCTCGCGCTGATCGGCCGTGAGCACGATCAGGCTGGTGACGCCGCCCAGGCAGTAGGCAGTGGCCACGCCGCCCAGAATCAGGCGCGAGGCCAGTAGCCTGCCGTGGGCATGGGCGAGAAAATACACCGTGGTGCAGGCGGCCAGCGCGCCGCCAAAAGCGCCCAGCGGCAGGGCCAACTCGCCCGCAAACGCCAGTGTGCCAAAGGCCAGCACGCTGACCGCGCCTACCGAAGCGCCAGACGACACGCCCAGTAGATAGGGGTCGGCCAAGGGGTTGCGCACCATCGCCTGCATGGCCACGCCCACCACGGCCAGTCCTGCTCCGGCCAGAGCGGCCAGCAGCACGCGCGGCAGGCGCACGCGCCAGACGATTTGCTGCTGGGCCACGGTCCAGTCACCTCCGGACCCACCAAAGCTCAAGCCGAGGTTGTTGAGCTGCAGGCCTATTTCATGCGCCGTGATCTGCCATGCCAGTTGCGGCGCCATGCGCACCGGCCCCAGCGTGATGGCCAGCGTGAGCGAAAGCAGCAACAGCGCGATCAACGCCGCCAGCCACAGTGCCAGTTGACGGCGCTGGGCCGAGAAAGCATCGGCGGTGGCGCTGACCGAAGCCGCACTGCTTGGGTGCTCGGCGGTCTGCATCATGGCTCGCTCACCTGCTCGGGTATCTGCTCAGGGTGCAGCGCATGGGCCAGGCGCAGGGTGGCGGCGACATTGCGCGGGCCTGGCGTTGCCTCGGCAAACTCCAGCAGCACGAACTTTTGCTCGCGTATGGCCTTGAGGTGGGCCAGCTCGGGCTTGGCCAGCAGAAACTGGCGTTTGCCGTCGGTTACGGGTCTGTCGTTATCGACGATGACTATCCAGTCCGGTTCGCGGGCAATCACGTCTTCCCAGTTGCCGCGCATCCAGCTGCTGTCCAGATCGTCAAAGATATTCGTTGCGCCCGCGGCCTCGATCATGGCCTGGGGCATGGCATAGCGGCCCGTGGTGACGGGGATGTCTGTGCCGCTGTCAAACACAAAGACCTTGGGTTTGTGGCTCACGTTCTGGAGGGCATCGGTCACGCGCTGCAGCTGGGCGCGCTGCTTGCCCACCAGCGCCTGGGCGCGTGCTTCGATGTTAAAGATGCGGCCCAGGTTGAGCAGGTCGTTGAAAGTGTCTTCCAGCGAAACGCGTTCGCGAGCCACCTGCCGTATGCAGGATTCGCTGAGCACATAGCTGGCAATGCCCAGCTCCTTGAGGCTGGCAGGAGTGATCTGGCCGGGTCTGAAGCCATAGGACCAGCCGCTGAAGACAAAGTCCGGCTGGGCGTTGAGCAAGGTTTCCAGGTTCATGCCCTGGCTGGACAGATCGGGCACGCCGGCCAGCAGCGGCTGCATGGCGGTGGGCAGGCGGCTGATGTCGCGCAGACCGCCATAGCCCACCAGCCTGTCCTGCAGGCCCAGGGCAAGAAACATCTCCAGCAGATTGATGCCGTGCACCACGGCACGCTGCGGAACTTTGTCATAGACCACGGGCTGGGTGCAGACATCGATGGTGAGCGCTGTTTTTGCCGGTTTGCTGGGTGATGTTTGCGGGATGCTGCCGGCCTGATGGCTTTCGCCGCAGGCGCTGAGCGCTGCTGCCGAAGCCAGCACCGCGACAAACCATAGCGGTTGCTTCAGTAACAGGAGCTGCTGGTGCATGTATTTAAAGGACTTCATGGCTGAAAGTGTCTGAACTCAAGAAAATACAAGCGCAGGCAGCTACTGTTATCAAAGCGATGCATGGCACTTAGAACGTGAACTCGGCCGTGAGATCGACGCGCCGCCCCTCACCTGGGTAAGCCTGTGACGCCCTGGCGCTGGAGACGGCCGAGTAGGTGTAGAGCTTGTCCGTCAGGTTGCGCAGCGTCAGGCGATAGGTGCTGTGCGGCTGGGGACGCCAGCTCAGTGCTGCATCCCAGACGGTGTAGCCGCCGCTGCGCGCGGTGTTGGCGTTGTCCGCAAAGCGGCTGCCCACTGCACGTGCGCCCAGCGATGCCTGCCAGCGGCCCAGGGTGCTGTGGGTGGTGTAGTGGGCCCATAGATTGGCGGTGTTGCGCGCCACATTGGTGGGACGCTTGCCGGAGCGGTCGGCGCCACCGGCTTCGATCAGTTGGTCATACTTGGCGTCGACAAAGGCGTAATTACCCTCAAGGCGCCAGTTGGGTGACAGGCGCATCACCGCGCTCAGCTCCAGCCCCTGCGAGCTTTGCTTGCCGCCTTGCACAGACAGCAAAGCGTTGTTCGGGTCGCGCGTGATGATGTCTTTCTTCTCGATGCGATAGGCAGCGGCCGTCCATTCGCCCTGGCCCTGGGCGAACTGCTGCTTCAGGCCCAGCTCAATCTGGCGTGCCGTGGTCAGCTTGAAGGGGCTGTTGCCCAGGTTCAGGGTCAGCACATTGGTGACGGGGTCATGGCCTTGGGATAGCTGGCCGTAGAGGCTGGTCTGGGCACTGAGCTTGTGCGTCAGACCCAGGCGCCAGGCCGTTCCGTTCAGACGTTTGTCGAAGGAGCCGCTGCCCACCAGGTCATTGCGCTCAAAGTCCGTGAGGGCGCGGCGTATGCCGGCCAGCAGCAGCCATTTGTCGCTCAGCGTCCAGGCATCCTCGGCATAGAAGTCATGCGTGGTGGCCTGAGTGCGATAACTTGGCAGCATGGGCGAAGTATTGGGCCAGTAGCCCAGCGAGGGCTCGTTCACGCCGATGGTCGCGCTGCCCGCATAGTCGTTGCGTGCAAAGTTGAACCGGGCGCGGCTTACCTCCCAGCCCGCTACTACTTTGTGCGCACCGGCCTGGATGGTGGTTTCCAGCCGATTGCCGGTCTGGGCCAGATCGTGGGCCAGCTCCAGATAATCACCCAGCGTCACTTGCTGCTTGCTGGGGTTGTAGCTATAGGCTTCGATGTTGCGCCAGTAGCGATCGGCCTTGAAATGGTAGAGCTCGTTGCTCACGCTCAGCCAGTCGTTGACCTGGTACTGGGCTCGGGCGCGCACGCGCTTGTCCTTGATGCGGATATCGCTGTCAGCGGTGTTGAAGTTGCGTCCCAGCAGCTCGGGCACGATGGCACCGTTCACGGTGGGTGTGCCGAAATAGCGTGCAGGTTTTTCGTCGCTGACATCGGCCAGCAATTCCATGCGCAGGGCTGCCGTGGGCTGCCAGCGCAGCGTGCTCATCAGTTTGCCGCCGCTGGCGCGGCTCATGTCGTGCTCGCCATTGGTGTGGTGGCCATAGGCATCCAGGCGGTAGCTCAGCGTGTCGCTCAGCGCGCCGCCCATGCCCAGACCGAGCTTGGCCGTACCGTGCGAGCCGGCCCCGACCAGTACTTCGCGCACCGTCTCCTTGCTGGGCTGCTTGCGCACCACATTGGCCGTGGCGCCCACGGTACCCGTGCCATAGACGATGGAGGCAGGGCCGCGCAGCACTTCCACGCGCTCATAGCCCCAGCTGTTGGCAGGGTAGGGCGTGGTCGACGAGGCCACGCTCAGGCGCACGCCGTCTTCGGCGATGCCCACCGAGTTGGTGCCGGTGAAGCCGCGCGTGCTGAAGGACAGGCTGCTGTAGCTGGTGGCAGACAGTGGCGTCATGCCCACGGTGCGGCCGATGATGTCGGCCATGCGGCTGTCACCGCGCTCCTGCCAGGTCTGCTCGTCCACATAGTCGAGGCTGGCGGGCAGGTCGCGGGTGGCGATGCCGGTCCGGCTGCCCGATGTTGTTGGCTGCGACAGACCCAGTCCGCCAGGGGCGTTGTCCGTGACCTGTACGGTGGGCAGTTGTGCTGCCGAGGAGAAAGTGGAGGGGCTTGAGCTGTTGGCCGAAGGTTCTGCGGCCAAGGTCAAGGCAGGTGCCAGGCCGATCAGGGCAGCAGGCAGGGCGAAAGATTTCATGTCGTCAGCGAGAACTGACCAGCCTGCATGCATGTGACGAGACCATGACCGGCGTCCGGAGTGCGCCTGGGTGTGCGCGCCTGTCGCCGATCAGTTGCCGTCACGCTGCTCCCCGCAGACGGTCGTTGCAAATGCCGACTGCCGGAGTTGCACCCGGACGGTCAGCGCTTAACAGGCCGGTATCCGGGCTGGCAGATTGCGCGAGGCATGCCACTTCGTCTTCCCAGCGCTGCCGCGCACCTCTTTAAGAGGCCACGTAGAACGCCAGTGACTGGCTCTTGCTGGTGCAAAAGCCGTGAAGTGGATTGATCTGCTTACCGTTGCGGGGGCAGCCAAGGCTTTGAACCTTGTTCCCGTTTAACCCGATGAAACATCGGGCACCTGCTACGTTGAACAAGCTTGGCAGACCGCAGTCTGAAAGATCGTTCGCTAAAAATTATATAGCAGCAGCCATCGGCAGTGACTACGAGGCGGGATCCATGGCGACAAGGAAAGACACAGGGCCAGCATCGGCATCGCGGCAGGCATGCCAATTGTCGTCAAACATCTGGCGCAGTAGAAAAACAGCCATGACTGTTTTTTTGAGTGAATTCAGTCAAAACTGAGCTGACATTTGTGCATAAAAATAGAGGCTGAGACAGCCCCTGATTTTGAGGACACCATGAGCATCTGGTCCATCGACGCACAGACCGTCACCCACAGCATTCAGCTCGCTGTTGCGCCGGTTTTTTTTCTGACTGCCGTGGCCGGCATGATTGGCTCCGTAGCGGGGCGGCTGGCCCGCATCATTGACCGCGCCCGCAAGCTGGAAGAAAGCCTGCGCACCCTGGACGATCACGATCTGATCGCCCGCCATCTCAAGGAGCTGCATTTTCTGCGCGAGCGCGGGCGGCTGGCCAACGTCTCTATCGCGCTGCTGACGCTGTGCGGCATGTGCATAGGGCTGACCATCGTGCTGCTGTTCGTGGGCCAGGCCTATGGTGTCAGCGGCCACGGCTATGCCGTTTTCAGCTTTCTGCTGGGGGTGCTGGCCTTTGTGCTGGCGCTGTGCTGCTTTCTTTGGGAGACCATCATGGCAACACGCATTCTGGACTTTCATATGCTCAGCCAGGCCAGGGCTGCAGTGCGCCATGTGGCGGAGTCAGAGCGTCGTCCCTGATTGCGCTGCGAGACATGTTCTTCCTGCCTCTGATCCTGGTGCCCATCGTCTTTCTGATGGCACTTGCTCGCCTCTATCAGATTCCCGTGCAGCTGTGTTCGGGCCGGTTGCTGCTGGTCGAGCGCGGCAGGCCGGTCTTGCGTCTGACCACCTTGCTGGCCTATGCCGGCCTGCTGGCAGGTAGCGGGGCATTGCTTGCGGTCTTGGTGTATGCAAGCTTTTTCGCGGCCGACCGATGGTCGGCCTATCTGCATCTGGCCCCTTATCTGGCGCTTTATCCCTTTCTGTATCTGGCAGCAGCCTGGGTGTTCTATTACGGCCTGAAAAAGTCTTCAGCAGACTGAGCTAGTCCTGCATGGGCTCCAGCCAGGCAGCTGCGGCATGGATGATGCAGTCGGTCAGTCGCTGCAGGCTGGCCTGGGCATTGCGGGTGTGGGCCCAGTACATGGGGATGTGGAGATCTCTGCCTGGAAGCAGTTCCGTCAAATCGCCACTGGCCAGCTGCGGGGTGATCAGCTGTGCCGGGTGCATGCCCCAGCCCATGCCCAGCTCCACGGCACGGGTGTAGCCCTGGTTGGAGGGCAGAAAGTGACGCGCATTGTTGCGCCGTCCGTCCAGCCCCAGGCCGTGCAGCCATTGGTCCTGCAGGCTGTCCTTGCGGCCGTAGTACATCATTGGCGCCTTGGCCAGCATCTGGGCCAGCTCCCGATCCGACTCGGCCTGGGCCAGGTGGCGCTGCACAAACTCCGGGCTGGCCACGGCGATATAGCGCATGCGGCCCAGCGGCCAGGTGTTGCAGCCTGCAATCGCCGAGCCCGTGGCCGTGACGGCGGCCATGACTTCGCCTTCCTTGATGCGTTTGGCCGTGTGGTCCTGGTCGTCAATGCTGATGTCCAGCAGCTCGTTGCCATCCTGCGTGAAGGCCGCCATGGCATCCATGAACCAGGTCGACAGGGAGTCGGCATTGACCGCCAGCTTCAGCGTGGGCAGGGCGGTCTGTCCTTCGGGGACCAGCTCGGGATTCTTGCGCCGCAAATCGTTTTCCAGCAGCGCCACCTGCTCCACATGCAGGCACAGGCGTCGGCCGGCCTCCGTGCCGGTGCAAGGCGTACCGCGCAGCACCAGCACCTGTCCCACGCGTTCCTCGAGCAGCTTGATGCGCTGGGAGATGGCGGAGGGGGTGACATGCAGCTTGCGCGCCGCACGCTCGAAGCTTCCCTCGCGCAATACGGCGGCAAGCGCTTCCAGTCCCGCGTAGTCCAACATTAGAAATTCTTCATTGAATTGAGTAAATGTAATTTTACTTAATTGCTTCGCAGAGCAAGAATCCGGGCCGGTTTGGAGGAGTCAGCGGCTCATGGACATGACAACTAATTTTTATTCCGCCTGGATTGCAGGCTTTACGGTGTGCGCTTCGCTCATCGTTTCCATAGGTGCCCAGAACCTGTATGTGCTGCGTCAGGCAGTGCATGGCGAACATGTGAAGGCCTGCGTGGCTCTGTGTGTGCTCAGCGACGGGCTGCTGGTTGCGCTGGGTGTGGCCGGCATGGCGCAGATGCTGGCCAGCTATCCGGCATTGGCTCAGTATCTGACGCTGGGTGGCGCCGCATTCTTGCTGGCCTATGGCCTTTTCGCCTTGCGGCGCATGTGGCTGGCCCCGGATGCCGCCATGGAGGCCGGCGAGCGCAGGGCTGCACCACGCGGAATGATGAGCGTGCTGGCTGCGCTGGCAGCCATCACTTTGCTCAATCCTCATGTGTACCTGGATACGGTCTTGCTGATGGGCTCGATTGGCGCCCAGCAGGAGGGTGCGGGCCGCTGGTCCTACGTGATGGGTGCGGCCTCGGCCAGCTGCCTCTGGTTTGTGCTGCTGGCGATGGCGGGGCGCCGTCTCAAGCACTTGTTTGCCAACCCCGGTGCATGGCGCGTCATGGACGGCATCACCGGTGTGATGATGCTGTGTCTGGCCTGGTGGGTGGCAAACAGCGCTTTGGGAATGGAGATTTGAGTCTCAAGTTGCGCCAGCGCTATTCATTGCAGGCTCTTTCATACCCCCACATCGGGTTTCAAGCCTCTGCGGCTTGCTCCCACAGACCCACGGCTTCGATGAGGTTCCAGCTATTGCATTCAATGCGGTAGTGGCCTGTGGCTCCGGTTTTCTGGCTCTGGCCCTCGATCACCACAATATGCCTGCCATGGCGCTGGGCTTCGGAGAGCGGGCGGATCTTGTCGTAGTTGTGCCTCTCGGCAATGTCGCCACGAAAGGCAATCGTCACTTGCTCGCGCCGGGGGAAGTAGTCCTTGGCATATTTGTCCAGAGTGCGATCGGCAACCAGCGTGGCCATATCGGGCGAGGTGGCGGAAGAAGCGTTCATCGTGTCTCCTCAAGAGTGGACTCTTGTTTGTGTGCGGAATCTGAGCCGGTTTATGATGTAATTGTTGCATTTTGTTTCCGGTGGCGCCAGTGCCAATCTACATGGCAGATGGCAGACCTCGTCCTGCATCAACTCCGGCAGGGCGGTCGCACGGCGGAACCGCCTTATGGCGCAGACAACGGCAGCTGCAGACCTGTCTTGATGCGCTCCAGCGCGATCGAGGTGCTGTAGCGGCGAATGTTCTCGTCCCCTTCGAACAGGCGTTTGCAGATGGCCTGGTAATCATCCATGTCGGTTGCCGTGACGACCAGGATGTAGTCGGTTTCGCCCGTCACATAGAAGCACTGCTGCACAGCCGCTTCGTCGGCGATACGCGCCCTGAAGCCGCGCGACAGATCCGGCCTGTCGTTGACCAGCTGCACGGTGATGACCGCAGTCAGCGTGCGGCCCACCTTGACGGGCTCCAGCACGGCCACATTGGCGGCAATCACCCCGGTTTCCTGCAATCGTTTGATGCGCCGCTGCACGGCTGGGGCCGAGAGGTTGATGTGCTCAGCAATCAGACGCTGCGGCATGAGGTTGTCACGCTGGAGCAGGGCAAGAATCGCGTGGTCAAAGGAGTCCAGGTCGGCAGCAGGCATGGTGTTGGATGGGTTGAGAGCGAAACTTGCAGATTCAGGGCTGAAAACGAGCAAATTTCGCGGGTGACATGCAATATCGTACCCACCTATGTCAAAAAACAGCTGGAATCATTGGTGGCCCGTGTTGGCCGTGTTGGGCTCGGTCACTGCACTCGGGCTGGGGACTTCGCTGGCCAAGCAGCTGTTTCCTTTGATTGGTGCCCAGGGTACATCGGCACTGCGAGTGGGTTTTGCCGCGTTGATTCTGGTGTGCGTCTGGCGGCCCTGGCGCTGGTCGCTCAACCGTCAGCAGGCACTGGCTCTGCTGGTTTTCGGCATGGCACTGGGCGGCATGAATCTGATGTTCTACATGGCGCTGCGCGATATTCCGTTTGGCCTGGCCGTGGCCATCGAGTTTTCAGGACCGCTGGCCGTGGCCATCTATTACTCACGCCGCGCGCTGGACTTTATCTGGCTGGCGCTGGCGGTTGTCGGCCTGGCTTTGATTCTTCCTCTGGGTGGCAGTGCTTCGGGCCTCAACCTGTCCCCGGTGGGTATTGCCTGCGCGCTCGGAGCCGCCATCTGCTGGGCCTCCTACATCGTTCTGGGGCGCAGGCTGGGCCATATCCCCAGCGGCCAGGCCGTCTCCCTGGGCTTGCTGTGCGCGGCGTTGGTGGTGGTGCCGTTTGGTGTGGCCGAGGCTGGAGTCAAGTTGCTGACGCCGTCGATTCTGCTGTTCGGGCTGATGGTGGCGGCCATCTCCAGTGCCTTGCCTTACTCACTGGAAATGCTGGCTCTGCGCCGTCTGCCGCCTGCCACCTTCGGCATCGCGCTGGCGACCGAACCTGCCATTGCAGCACTGATGGGCATGCTGCTGCTCAGCGAGAACCTGACGGCCACGCAGTGGACCGCCATTGCCTGCATCATGGCTGCGGCCATGGGCAGCGCCGTGACGCGCCCAGGTACCAAATCGCCTGCGGTGGATGCTTCGGCAGCCACTTCCGGATGAATACCCATGCTATGAAAAGAGATGCTGCTAGCGCTTGCTCATCAATGCTTTGCCGAAATATTTCTAGTGAATAACCCTTGGAGTTTGAGCGGCAAGCTCTGTTTTCTGTAGCTGCAATAGTTCGAAACGCTGCTTGTGCAGCGTTTTTTTGTTGCCACCCAGATTGCCTGTAAAGCGATGTTCCGATCAGTTTTTCGAGTCGTCGAAATCTTGAATGATGGCAGATAGATAGGGGGCTTTATTGCTTCCATGAGGACAGGCTTCTATGCTCATTTCGAGTCATATTTTTTGACCGATTTTTGCGCTATCCGGTTTGCGGTTTTGGCTGTCGTGGCTACTGCGTATTTGTAGGAATCTCGGTCTATTCAAATTAGGAGCGAGGTGCTACAACGGACGCACACGGTAACGAATGCCTTGCAACTTTGCGGCACTGATTCGAGCCCTGGTGCCGCCACGGGAGGTCATATGGATGTCATCAGCAATTCCGCAGCACGCTACGTTCGCCTGCGTGAAGAAGAAATGTCGCTGGACGAGTACCTTAGCCTTTGCCAGCGTGATCCCATGGCCTACGCCGGAGCCTCACAGCGCATGCTGTCCGTCATCGGTGAACCCGAAATGGTGGATACCCGCAACGATCCCGTGCTGTCGCGTCTGTTTGCCAACAAGGTCATCCGCCGCTATCCCGCATTCTCTGAGTTCTACGGCATGGAAGATGCTATCGAGCAGGTGGTGAGCTTCTTTCGCCATGCGGCCCAGGGCCTGGAGGAACGCAAACAGATTCTCTATCTGCTGGGACCTGTGGGCGGCGGTAAAAGCTCGATTGCAGAGCGTCTCAAATACCTGATGCAAAAGGCACCGTTCTACGCGCTCAAGGGATCGCCTGTGAACGAGTCGCCGCTGGGTTTGTTCGACCCCGTGGAAGACGGCCCGGTGCTGGAAGACGAGTTCGGCATTCCGCGTCGCAGTCTGCAACATGTACTCTCGCCCTGGGCCGTGAAGCGGCTGGAGGAGTTCGGCGGAGACATTCGCCAGTTCCGAGTGGTCAAACGCTACCCCAGCATTCTCAAGCAGATAGGCATTGCCAAGACCGAGCCCGGCGATGAGAACAACCAGGATATTTCCAGCCTGGTGGGCAAGGTGGACATCCGCAAGCTGGAAAACTTTTCGCAAGACGACACCGACGCCTACAGCTACTCCGGCGGCCTGTGCCTGGCCAATCAGGGGCTGCTGGAGTTCGTGGAAATGTTCAAGGCTCCGATCAAGGTGCTGCACCCCTTGCTGACGGCCACGCAGGAAGGCAATTACAAGGGCACGGAAGGCTTTGGCGCGATTCCGTTTGACGGCGTGGTGCTGGCACACAGCAATGAAAGCGAATGGAAGGCGTTTCGCAACAACCGCAACAACGAGGCGTTTCTCGATCGTATCTACATTGTCAAGGTGCCTTACTGCCTGCGCGTGAGCGAGGAAGTTCGCATCTACGAGAAGCTGATCCGGGAGTCTTCGCTGGCCAACGCCATCTGCGCGCCTGGCACGCTCAAGATGATGGCGCAGTTCTCCGTGCTCACACGCCTCAAGGAGCCAGAGAACTCCAGCATCTTCAGCAAGATGCAGGTCTATGATGGCGAAAGTCTCAAGGACACTGATCCGCGCGCCAAGAGCTATCAGGAATACCGTGACTACGCGGGCGTGGACGAGGGCATGGAAGGCATCTCCACCCGCTTTGCCTTCAAGATACTGGCCAAGGTCTTCAATTACGACAGCACCGAAGTGGCGGCCAATCCCGTGCACCTGATGTATGTGCTGGAACGGCAGATTGAGCGCGAGCAATTTCCGGCCGAACTGGAGACCAAGTACATAGGTTTCATCAAGGAATATCTGTCCCAGCGCTATGCCGAGTTCATCGGCAAGGAAATCCAGACTGCCTATCTGGAGAGCTATAGCGAGTACGGTCAGAATATCTTTGACCGCTACGTCACCTACGCCGATTACTGGATTCAGGACAGCGAATACCGAGATACCGATACCGGCGAGGTGTTCGATCGCAATGCGCTCAATGCCGAGCTGGAGAAGGTGGAAAAGCCGGCCGGCATTGCGAACCCCAAGGACTTCCGCAACGAGATCGTCAACTTCGTGCTGCGGGCCAGGGCCAACAACCAGGGCAAGAACCCCAGCTGGACCAGTTACGAGAAGCTGCGCGTGGTGATCGAGAAGAAGATGTTCTCCAACACCGAGGAGTTGTTGCCGGTCATCAGCTTCAACGCAAAGGCCAGTGCCGAAGATGCGCGCAAGCATGAGGACTTCGTCACTCGCATGGAAGCCAAGGGCTATACGCCCAAGCAAGTGCGTCTGCTTTGCGAGTGGTATCTGCGCGTGCGCAAGAGCAGCTGACAGCGGTGTCGGTGGCCCGGCGCGGCCACCGACAGGACGGTTGAGTTGAGAACAGCCCCTGGAGATGGGAGCACAGATGGCACTGCATATCATCGACCGCAGGCTCGCAGGCAAGAATAAATCAGTGGGTAACCGCGAGCGGTTTGTGCGGCGTTTCAAAGAGCAGATCGCGGAGGCGGTGCGCAAAGCCGTGTCTGCGCGCGACATCCGCCATATCGATCAGGCGGAAAGCATCACCATTCCGAAAAAAGACATTCAGGAGCCGGTCTTCAGGCATGGTCAGGGTGGTATCCGCGATATGGTGCTGCCCGGCAATCGCGAGCATGTGCGCGGTGATCGCATTGCCCGCCCGCCTGGTGGGGGCGGCGGTTCGGGGTCGCAGGCCAGCGATAGCGGTGAGGGGCAGGATGACTTCACTTTCACCTTGACCAAGGAAGAGTTCATGGAGCTTTTCTTTGAAGATCTGGCGCTGCCGCGCCTGCTGCGCAACCACATCGGCAACACCTTGCAATACAAGACAAGGCGCGCCGGCTACAGCCATGACGGCACGCCCAGCAATCTGGCGCTGGTGCGCACCATGCGCGGCGCCCTGGGGCGGCGCATTGCGCTGACCAAAGCTTCACACCGTGAGCTCAAGGTACTGGAAGAACAGCTTGAAGCTCTGCTGGCGCAGGATGACGGCACCAGTGAGTCAGTAGCCGAGTTGCAACGCCGTATCGATACCTTGCGTGAGCGTATCGGCGCAGTGCCTTTCCTGGAGCAACTGGATCTGCGCTTTCGCAATCGCAGCAAGGTGCCCGTGCCCAGCAGCCAGGCCGTGATGTTCTGCGTGATGGACGTGTCCGGCTCCATGGATCAGGAGCGAAAGGAGCTGGCCAAGCGCTTTTTCATCCTGCTGTATCTGTTTCTCACAAGGCATTACGACAAGATCGAGATTGTTTTCATCCGCCACCACACCCAGGCCGCAGAAGTCAGCGAAGACGAGTTCTTTCACTCCACGGAAAGCGGCGGCACGGTAGTCAGCAGCGCGCTGGTCCTGCTCGAACAGATCATCAGGGCCCGCTACCCGGTCAACGACTGGAATATCTATGTCGCCCAGGCCAGCGATGGCGACAACTTCAGCGACGACGGCGGCAAATGCCACAGCCTTCTGGCCGAAAGAATATTGCCGCTGGTGCGCTACTACGCTTACCTGCAAGTGGTGCTCGAGGAGCAGAGTCTCTGGGAAGAGTACAGCCGCCTGCTGCCGCTGTTCCCCCATTTCGCCATGCGCAAGGTATCGGCAGCCAACGAGATCTACCCGGTGTTCCGCGATCTCTTCAAGAAGGATGGGGTATCGATATGAACCTCAATCTCTATCCCGTGCTGGATCTCAGCGCCAGCAGAAAGGCCGGAAATTCGCATGCCCAGGGGGAGCCGCGCTTTCGCGATGTGCCGCAGGCGCCTTTGATGGCGTCCCAGCGACCGGCGTCTCCCTTGCCCGACCCCAGCGACTGGACTTTCGAGCTGATCGAACAGTATCACGCGGCGATTGCGGCCACGGCTGAGCGCTACGGTCTGGATACCTATCCGAATCAGCTCGAGATCATCACGGCCGAGCAGATGATGGATGCCTATTCCAGCGTGGGCATGCCGGTCAATTACCGGCACTGGAGCTATGGCAAGGAGTTTCTGGCCACGGAGCGCCGCTACCGACGAGGTCATATGGGACTGGCCTATGAGATCGTCATCAATGCCAACCCTTGCATCAGCTATCTGATGGAGGAGAACAGCACGGCCATGCAGGCCCTGGTGATTGCGCATGCGGCCTATGGGCACAACAGCTTTTTCAAGAACAATTATCTGTTTCGCATGTGGTCCGACGCGGGCAGCATCATCGACTATCTCGTCTATGCGCGCGACTATGTGGCGCAATGCGAGGAACGCTATGGCTTCGACACCGTGGAGCAGTTGCTGGATTCCTGCCATGCGTTGTCGAACTTTGGTGTGGATCGCTATTGCCGTCCCTCGCATAAAAGCCTGTCGCGTGAGCGCGCCGAGAGAGAGGCGCGTGAAGCCTATGTGCAGCAACAGGTCAATGTGCTGTGGCGTACGCTTCCAGCCCGAAGGGACAAGGACAAGGACAGCACGACGCAAGGCAGCGAGCGCTTTCCCCGAGAGCCCGAAGAGAACATCCTCTATTTCATCGAGAAGAACGCTCCCTTGCTCGAACCCTGGCAACGAGAGATCGTGCGCATCGTGCGCAAGATCGCCCAGTATTTCTATCCGCAGCGCCAGACTCAGGTGATGAACGAGGGCTGGGCCACCTTCTGGCATTACACATTGCTCAACACTCTGTATGACGAGGGCTGGCTGACCGATGGCGTGATGCTGGAGTGGCTGTCATCGCATACCAATGTGATCTACCAGCCGCCGGCTGGCCACCGGGCCTTCAGCGGCATCAATCCTTATGCGCTGGGCTTTGCCATGTACCGTGATATTCGGCGGATCTGCGAAAAGCCGACCGAGGAAGATCGCCGCTGGTTTCCCGACATGGCCGGCACACCCTGGCTGCCGGCGCTGCACCACGCCATGCGCAACTACAAGGACGAGAGCTTTGTCGGCCAGTTTCTGAGCCCGCACCTGATACGCGACATGCGTTTGTTCTCTCTGCACGATGACCCTGACGAACGTGATGTTCTGGTCAGTGCCATCCACGACGAAGATGGCTACCGCACGCTGCGCCAGTTGCTGTCTCAGCAATACGACCTGGGGACGCGCGAGCCCAATATTCAGGCCTGGAGCGTGAATCTGCGCGGCGACCGCAGTCTTACTCTGCGGCATACCCAGTACCAGGGCAGGCCGCTGGCGGAAGATGCACAGGAGGTTCTCAAGCATGCGGCTCGCCTGTGGGGATTTGGCGTGCATCTGGAAAGCGTCAACGGCGATGGCGAGACACCGGTTTTGCGGCACTCGGTGCCTGCACCCTCGCATTGAGAAATCTCAAGTGGAAGTTGCTTTAAGCCCTTGCCTGTAAAGCGCTATAAGCTATCAAATCAAAAGAAAAAAGCGCTGCAGAAGCAGCGCTTTTTGCTGGGTCAGGTCGTCAAGTGTGGCCGGCTGCCGGTTCTGTCCGGCCCCGGGGCCACAGCAGGTGCCTGTGCCCGTACCCTTCACAACGCGGCAGTCTCTCCTGTCGAGGAGGGGCGCACCAACGTTTCTAAGGCCTTTGCGAATCAGAACGCAGGAACCACGGCGCCCTTGTACTTTTCCTGAATGAACTTCTTGGTGTCTGCAGAGTGCAGAGCGCTCATCAGCTTGGCAATGTCGGCGCCGTTGGCGCGATCCTTGCGGGCCACCACGATATTGGTGTAGGGCGAATCGGCACCTTCGATGAACAGCGCATCCTTGGTGGGGTTGAGCTTGGCTTCGATTGCGTAGTTGGTGTTGATCAGGGCCAGGTCGACATCAGCCAGGGCGCGGGGCAGCAAAGGCGCTTCCAGTTCCTTGAACTTCAGCTTCTTGGGGTTCTTGACGACGTCCAGAGCAGTGGGGGTCAGGCTCTTGGGATCCTTGAGCTCGATCAGACCATGCTTGGCCAGCAGAATCAGTGCACGGCCGCCGTTGGAGGGGTCGTTGGGAATGGCCACGGTAGCGCCATTCTTCAGATCCTTGATGTTCTTGATCTTGCTGGAGTAGGCACCGAAGGGCTCCACATGAACCTTGCCGTTGGGTACGGCCACCAGAGAGGTCTTGCGGTCCTTGTTGTAGCTGTCCAGATAGGGCTGGTGCTGGAAGAAGTTGGCATCCAGCTGCTTGTCTTCCACGGCGGCATTGGGCTGCACGTAGTCGCTGAACTCCTTGATTTCCAGATCGATGCCCTGAGCCTTCAGTGCGGGCTTGATGTGATTGAGGATTTCGGCGTGAGGAACGGCCGTGGCGCCCACCTTGAGCACGTCAGCAGCCTGGGCCGACAGCGCCAGAGTGGCAATAGCGATAGCAGAGAGAGCTTTCTTCAACATTGGTTCTGACCTTCTTCAGCAAGTTGCAATAAATTCCGGGCCCCATCTGGACCGCAGCGAACTAAGGTGCATAGTCTAGTGCCGTGTACCGACGTCTGCAGGACATTTTTCTTATTTGGTTATAAGAGCGTCGTTTTTTATACAAAATCTGATCCCGATTGACTGCCATGAATCCCGAAATGCTGGAGCGCCTGGTGCGCGTGCCTATGCCTTATGGCAAGTACAAGGGCCGTTTGATTGCCGATCTGCCCGGCAACTACCTCAACTGGTTTGCCCGCGAGGGCTTTCCCAAAGGCGAGATCGGTCAGTTGCTGGCCTTGATGCAGGAGCTTGACCACAACGGACTCAGCGGTTTGCTGGAGCCCATTCGCAAGGCTGCAGGGCTGCCGCCAAGAGCACAGGAATAGGCAAGAGAGGGCTGGCTGCGGTCGGCAAGATGAATATGCGGCAGGCGGGCCTGCACAAGCTCTGGCAGCTTGCCTTTGGCCGGAAGCAGGTGGCTGGTCCTTGGGCTTGGCCGATTGAGGCCAGGCCGCGAGTCTCCAAAATACCCTGCTTTGGTCCTGAAGGCGTTGTCGATCCTAGGCCCTGGACATATACAGATGCAGCTGGTCGCAGGGGGCGGCCTCAAGCCTCGGAGTCTTGCGAGAGGTCCGAATGCTGAACAATGCGTCCCTTGCCTGCATGTTTGGCCGAGTACATGGCCTCGTCCGCACTCTGCATCAGGTTGGCCGAGGAACTATCTGCGGTGCTGATGGAGATACCGATGCTGCTGCCGACTTGCACCATCACTCCACCATTCAGTGCAATGGGCTGGCGCACGGCTTCCATGCAGCGCTTCATGACAGACATGGCCTCACCGGGAGTGTGCAAGCCCGATAGCAGCACCACGAACTCATCGCCACCCAGGCGGGCAACGCAGTCGCCGGCACGGGCCTGGGCCGTCAGTCGGGCAGCTACCACACGTAAAACCTCGTCGCCTGCGTCGTGACCCTGGGTGTCGTTGACCTGTTTGAAGCCATCCAGGTCCATGAAGCACACGGCAAGCATCTGGCCGTCAGCCAGCTCCTGGTTCAGCGTTTCCTCAAGTGCTCGGCGGTTCGCCAGACCCGTCAGAGCGTCGTGGTTGGCAAGGTGATTGGCGGCTTGTTCGCCTCGCTTGAGGGCGTCGATGTCCACCAGAATCCACAGCGACTCTTCGGCATTCAGCAGTGTGCCGGATGCATCCACCCACAAAAGCTTGCCCTCGGCATTCTGCACCTGGAACTGAGCGTGAAATTTGCCCCGAGCCAGCAAAGAAGCATAGGCTTTTTCGCCGATACGCCTGTAGGAGGCTTCGTCCGGGTAAAGCATGCGCGTGGATGCGCCCTGCAGTGCAGCTGCTGGCTGCTTGAGCAGACGGCGCATGGCGGGGTTGGTCCAGACGATCTTGCGCTCGCGCAGGCGAGCCATGCCGATCAGGTCGTTGTTGATGACCAGTTCCTGCTCTTTGCGGATGCGGCGTTCACGCTGCTGCAGCCGGTACAGGGCTACCGAACCCAAAGCAATCAGGGCAATGCACAAGCCGGCGAGACCCCATGCACGCCAGGCGGAGGCGCGCCACATGGCCATATAGGCTTCCGTACCCAGCCCGGTAAACACCGTCAAAGGATATCCGGGCAGCCGATGGTAGGCCGTGATGCGCTCCACGCCATCGATCAGGGTCGGTGTGATGTACCAGCCTTCCTCGCTGTTGCGGCTGATGGCCTGGTGATATTCGGACGAGACAGCGGCCTTGCCGATACCTGCGTCGGCATCCTGGCTTGCAGCCGGATAGCGCGCTACCAGCAGTGCCTGATCGGTGCGCAATGCCATGGCGCTGCTGGCGCCGAACGACTGGCGCTGGAATAGCTGGTGAAAATGTTCGGCCGCGACAATGGCATAGACGATGCCCTGGAACTGGCCGCTCTCGGCCTGAAGACGCCTTGCCAGCACGATAGACCATTTTCCGAAGGAGTGGCTGATCAGAGGCTCGGACACCACCATTCGGTCCGTTTCTCGGGCTTGAGCGAAATAGGCGCGTTCCGCCACTGAAAACGGCACATCAATTTCGCTGGGAGTGATGAGTACCTCGCCAGCACTGTCTGTAATGCGCAGGGCGGTGACAAAAGGAATCAGGGCACGTTGTTCCTGAAGCATTTCGTACAAGGCAAAGTTGGCAGCGGAAAGTCCGTCAAGGCTGCGCGCTCGGTAACGACTGGCGATCGATGACAGAGCGTTGTCCACCAGTCGCACCTCTGCAGCCAGCTCCAAGCTCAGGCTGCGCGCTTGGTGCCTGGTGACGGCTACTCCCAGGTCCATGTCCGCGCGGTAATTGGCATGCACGCCAAGCCAGGTGGCAAAGCACAGCAAGGCCGCTACCAGCAGGTTGCCGAGCACGATGCGATGCAAAAGCTTGTGAGAGCGAAAGCTTGTCATCTTGATTCTTGAGGTCCTTGAATACCAACCTGGGTCGGAAACGGCTCGGTTCCGGACATTTGCATCAACCACCTGCCGAGTAAAGCATCGCAGAGCTCAACAGCGCAATAGTCTTGCAATCATCCAACAGGTGTCGGGAGGTGGCTGCGAGCATTCGTCCGAGAGGGGCGCGGCCTGCGCGAATGGCCAGAAGTGGAGCTCCAGACTCCGATATATTCCTGGTGCGTGATTGTGCAGGGTCGATCCCTTTCTGAAGCGCGGCGCGATAACTTGCTTGCTGGGGTGTGATAACTGCACTGATTCAGCGTTTCAACTGAAGCAAACGAATTTCAAACATAGGAGCGGCCAGCAAGCTTGTCCCTTAAGCTATCTCTCCAGCTTCACGCCACAGACGCTCTATTCGTGACCCCAGGATTCCCATCAGACTGCTATCGAATGGCCAACTTGAGCCGAGAGAAAAGCTGGCTGCTTGAAGCTGGTTCTGAATATTTCCGAGAGGAATGGTTATTTCTTCTTGCAGGTGCTGGTGACGAGTCTTGAGATCCTTCTTGCCTTCAAAATGAAATGAGTACCTTGACCAGGTGTGCTCCTTTTCTAGGGCCAGGATCTCTTCTACGACCAAATGAAGAGGTGCAGGAACAGTGCCTAGCTGTAGCGCTCTAGACATTTCAACCAGGTCTTCAAGCAGCTCGCGAAGGTCATGCGATCTCTCCGAGTGTCTGATGTGGTCTTCAGTTGGAAATACGGAAGACGTCGGGTGACCTAGCTATCTTTTGATAGCTCTGAACCTCAATACCAAGCTGCAATGGAGCCTTAGTCATCAGTTCCGCAGCATGGCGCTGAAGGAAAAAGATCGGTATTCCATGATGATTCAATCGGTTGTCACTCTGAGCAGCCCTCAAAAGAGTATTGGCTGCAAGCAGGTAGGACTGAGCATAGTCCGGGCTGCGAAAGCCTCCAATCCGTGCAATAACAGCAGCCTGGTCACTCTTTGCTTGCTCAGGTGATTTACCCCAGGTCAGGACACCAGCAGGTTCATCTGGGCCAGGAAGATAGATCGCCTCAGGAAATTGCGCCATGGGTACTCCTTAGAACAAGCCCGCAGGCTCTACCTCTCTGTTTTAACTATAGATGACCAGGTCGCCCGTCTTTTTATCGGGTCACCGTCCACTCCTGAGCTTGAAGGCTGTTCTTGCCATTGAGCTGGCTGTCTAACACCACCCGCAATGACGTGAAGGGGCCGCCGTTGGCCGCTTCATCGGCTGCACTGTAGAGCTGGCTGGTGCCGGTGATGCTGGACCACATCAAGGCTCGTGGCCCGCAGAACCTCGACCAGCTGCGCCCGGTGACGGGCGAACTGGAAAGCGACCTGGTCAAACGCCTGCGCAACCTGCGCACAGGCGGCTGGCTGGAGATTGTCGGAGCTGCGCTGGAACATCTGCAGCGTGGCCGCTCCACTGTTTGACCTGGGCCAGACACCAGGAAGGGCTGGCAAGGGAGCGCCCAAGCCCATGGGCGAAATGCCTGAGCGGCGGCAGATCAACGTGATGAAGAGCGACGACTACAAGCCCACGCCATTCACACCACTTCGCCAGGGATCACTGGATTTCAGCGCAATCGTCAGCCGTGGCGTGCGCTGCTGAGGGGCAATTTGCACTTAAGGAGCAACGACAAATGATTCAACAAAATATTCCTGAAACCATTCCCGAGGGCTACATGAAGAACGCCCTGGGCCATCTGGTGCCCCGCGCCAATGTCCGTGAGCAAGACTTGCTGCGCGATGAAATCGCAAAAAAAGGTGGCCACCCGTGCCATTCGTCTGCACCAGGAGCTGACCGAGTTCAAGAAGGACACGCTGGGCGAAGTAGCCGATCTGGTCAAGATCGCAGGCGAGCGCTATGACGTGACTCTGGGCGGCAAGAAGGGCAATGTGTCCATCAGCAGCTATGACGGAAAGCACAAGGTGCAGCGCTCGATCGCAGAGCCGGCAATCTCCTGCGTTCCATATGCGCTGCACATTCTGAGCGCAAAAGCCTGGGTGAAATGATGACGTTGAGAATGATTCCTATTTATATAGCTATGATCCAGCTCTATGGATATGACAGCCTCCTTCACCCGCGCGCTGCTCTCGGGCTTCGAGCGGGCCTATGCGGATCTGTTGCGCGCCGCCACGCGAAGCACGGGCTGTCGCGAGGAGGCCGGTGATGCCGTGCACGACGCCTGGCTGAGGCTGGCCGAGCATGCGCAGGCCGCTCAGGCTGAACAGGCCGGGCCTGCCGACAGCAGCGGCGCGGCCGCGGGGCCGCGCGATGCGACTGCCTATCTGGCCGTCATGGCGCAGAACATGGCCCTTGATGCGCACCGCCGCCGCCAGCGCCATGGGCGCTACCTGGACGCCGAGGCCGTGCGCGAGCAGATGGCTCCCAGCCATGCGCCCGACGTGGCCGAGTCCGTCATGTACCGGCAGGCGCTGGCGGCCCTGGAAGCCGCGCTGGCCGCACTGCCTGAGCGCAGCCGCAAGGCCTTTGTGGCTCACCGCGTGCATGGCGTGCGCCAGTCAGAGATTGCGGCGCGCCTGGGCGTGTCGCTGAACACGGTGGAGCGTGATCTGATCCAGGCGAATGCCTGCATCGAGGATGCGCTGCACCGCTGGCGCGGCAGCAGCCCGGCCGACGCGCAGCGTGCGGGCCATGGGGGGCGGCGCCGCAGCCTGGGCGCCTTGCTGGGACTGGTGGGTGTGGGGCTGGGCGGCGCTGCCGCCTGGCAGCAGTGGCTGCTGTACCGCCAGAACCATGTGCAGTGGCAGGCCAGCTGGAGCAGCGCACGCGGCCAGCAGGTGCGCCACGGCCTGCCCGACGGCTCGAGCCTGCTGCTGGATGCGGCCAGCAGTGCCCGGGTGCAGTATTTCTTGGCGCGGCGCGTGGTCACGCTTGTCCAGGGGGCGGCCTTCTTCGAGGTGGCCCGCGACGAGCAGAGGCCTTTCATGGTCGAGGCCGCCGGCGTGCGGGTGACCGTGCTGGGCACGCGCTTTGGCGTGGACATCGAGGAGGGCGGCCAGAGCGGACAGCGGGTTTCCGTGCAGGTGGCTTCCGGCCGGGTGCGGGTGCAGACGCTTGGCGCGGATGCCCGGACCTGGCAGACGCATGAGCTGGATGCGGGTCAGGGACTGCGCCTGGAGAGAGGCGCAGCAGTGCGCACGCAGGCTGCATCCAGGGATGCGGCGGCCTGGCGCCATGGCGAGCTGGTGTTTGCCGACGCCACGTTGGGCGAGGCGCTGCAGCGGCTGGGGCGCTATGCGTCTTTTGAGCTGCAAGTCACCCCCGGGGCCGCGTGCCTTCCTTTGAGCGGGCGTGTGCGCATCGCCCAGGCCCATGCATGGGTCAGTGCCTTGCCGCGGGCCTTGCCGGTGCAGGTGCGCCAGCAGCCCGGCGGCGGCCTGGTGCTGGCACTGGCTCCGTGAGCGGCTCCGCAACCGGTGCGGTGAGCGGACCAGGTTTTTTTCAGGGTTGTGGCCATGCCATGCGTCAAGACAGTGATCTCCGGGTATTGACCTCATCACTGATTCAAGGACGACTTGCATGCATCCGTTTCTCCCCCATTTCCGTCTCCATCCATTGGCCCGCGCCGCCATCTGCCTGGGTCTGGCCATGCCGCTGCAGGCCGCCTGGGCCCAGGCGCCAGCGCAGGCCGTGCGCTTTGACATCGCGGCCCAGCCTCTGGGCGGTGCTCTGCACGAGCTGGCACGCCAGGCCGGCCTGCAGCTGGCTTTCGATCTTGCGCTGGTGCAGGGCCGGCAGGCGCCTGCGGTGCAGGGCCACCGCGATGTGGGCGCGGCACTGGAGTCGCTGCTGCGCGGCAGTGGCCTGCAAGGGCATGTGGAGCAGGGCATGCTCACCGTACAGCGCGTGCCTACGGCCACGGGCACGGAGCCGTCCACGCTGGCCGAGGTGAAGGTGGTGGCCAACCAGCTTGGCGAGATCACCGAAGGCTCGGGCCTGTACACGCCGGGGGCCATTGCCACGGCCACGCGGCTGGTGCTGACGCCGCGGGAGACGCCGCAGTCGGTGAGCGTGGTCACGCGCCAGAAGATGGACGACTTCCAGCTCAACTCCATTGACGAGGTGATGGAGCACACGCCCGGGGTGAGCGTGGTCACCTACGACAGCGAGCGCACGGTCTATTACGCGCGCGGTTTTGCCATCAACAATTTCCAGTACGACGGCATTCCCATGCTGCGCGACTCGGGCTATTCGGCGGGCAACACGCTCAGCGACACCTCCATCTACGACCGCGTCGAGGTGCTCAAGGGCGCCACCGGTCTGCTCACGGGCAGTGGCGACCCGGGCGCCACCATCAATCTGGTGCGCAAGAAGCCCACGCGCGAGTTCCAGGGTCATGCGACGCTGGGCGCGGGAAGCTGGGGCAGCTACCGAGGAGAGCTGGACCTGAGCGGCGCGCTCAACGAGGCGGGCAGCGTGCGCGGCCGGGTCATGGCGGCGCGCCAGGACCGACACACGCAGCTGGACCATTACAGCCGCGATGCCTCGGTGTTCTACGGCATCCTAGAAGCCGACCTGGGGCCGCGCACGCTGCTGACCCTGGGCGCGGACTTCCAGGACAACAAGCCCAGGGGCTCGACCTGGGGCGGCATACCGCTGCTCAATGCCAACGGGGACTTCAACGACATGCCGCGCTCGTTCAACAACGGTGCGCGCTGGAGCCGCTGGGAGCAGTACACCCGTACCGCCTTCGCCACGCTGGAGCACAGTTTCGACAGCGGCTGGGTGGCCAAGCTGCAGCTGAACCGGCAGATCAACGGCTATGACGCCAACCTGGGCTCGGCGGCTGCGGGCTTTCCCAATCCCGCCGACGGCTCGGGCGTCAGCATGTGGGCGGGACAGTACATAGGCCGCACCACCAGCAATGCGGCCGACTTCTATGCCAGCGGCCCGTTCCGGCTGGGCGGGCGCGAGCATGAACTGGTGCTGGGCGGCAGCCTGACCAACCGGCACTGGAAGAACCGCGGCTGGTGGGATACCGGCAACTACGACAAGACGGTGGACAACTACTACCTCTGGAGAGGTGATGTGGCCGCTCCGGCCTGGGGAGCGGTGGCGGATTTCACCAACGACGAGACCACGCGTGAGCGCGGCCTGTATGCGACCGTACGCTGGAATCTGCGCGACGACCTGAAGCTGATCACCGGCGGGCGCTGGTCCAATTACACCAACCGCGCCGAGCAGATGAGGGAGTCGGGCGTGTTCGTGCCCTATGTGGGGGCCGTGTACGACATCGACGACACCTATTCGGCCTATGCCAGCTATTCGGGCATCTTCAAGCCTCAGTCCGCCCAGGACGAACAGGGGCACACGCTGGCACCGCTGCAGGGCAAGAACTACGAGCTGGGCGTCAAGGCAGCTTTCCTGAACGGCAGGCTCAATGCCTCGGCCGCGGTGTTTCAGCTGGAGCAGGACAACTACGGCCTGGAGACCGGCGGCGTGACCCCCACGGGCGCCACGGCCTACCGCGCGGTTCAAGGCGTGAAGACGCGCGGTTACGAGTTCGAGGTCTCGGGCCAGCTCACCCCGGCCTGGCAGCTGCAGGCGGGCTTTTCGCACGGCGTGGCACGACAGCAGGGCGAACGCGTGTCCACGCTCACACCGGCCAATCAGTTCAGCTTCTACAGCAGCTACCGGCTGAGCGGCAGCCTCAGCGGCCTGACCCTGGGCGGCGGCGCGCGCTGGCAGGACAAGACCTGGGGCGACATCTCCACGCCCGCCGGCGGCATCGTCACACATACCGTCAAGGGCTACTGGATCGTGGATGCCATGGCTCGCTACGAGTTCAGCAAGCAACTGTCGGCGTCGCTGTCCGTCAAGAACCTACTGGACAAGCGCTACTACACCATCTTCAACTGGTACAACACCTACACATGGGGGGCTCCGCGCAGCGTCAGCGTGAGCATGACCTACAAGTTCTGAGCCTTGGGACTGGCCGCTCCGGCGCATGGCGCCGGGCACCTGCTGCATCGCGGGGTGACCCTTTTTGGGTTTTCGTTTGTCATACAGGAAGAGAGGGCGCATGCGCCCGCTCCATCCCAGGAAAACCCGATAGCTACCCAGGTCACCATCCCGATCCTCCTTTCATGATTCCATCCAACGCCGCCCCTGCGGGCGCTTACCTTCTTTCACGGCTGCAGGCGGCCGTTGCCGGTGGCTATCTGCTGGCTAGCGCCCTGACCGTGATCTGGGCGTTTTCGCCAGTGTCGCACGGCCGGGTATGGCTGGGCCTGCTGCTGGCTGCATTCTTGCTGCGGCGGCTCTGGCTTGGGTCTGGCGCGTGTGACAAGGATCTGGCGGCGCATCATCGCCAGGAGCCGAGCGGATGACGCTTGATGTGTGCATGTCCTTCGGTGTCTTGCCGAGCTTCGCGCAATCGGCAGGCGCCGTGTGCCAGCCTCATGGGTCCACAGGCCTGGGCATGCCCAGCTGCCTTGTATGGTCTGCCTTGCAGACCTTGTCTGTTGCCAGGAATGCACCGTAGCTGGCAGCTTACGGTGGATGGAAACACCCGGAGGCACGCAAAAAGGGATGAAAAAAGGGATGCAGAGCGCATCCCTTTTCGAATGAGGCCGGTAGGTCTGAATTCCTGGCCGGCCTGTATTGAAGCCCGGTTGCGGGCTGATGATTACTTGGCGGCCGCGCGTGCAGCTTCCGCCTTGGCCTTGGCCTCGTCCAGCTTCTTTTGCAGAGCGGCGGCTTCCGCTTCAGCCTTCTTGGCCTCTTCTTCCTTGGCCTTCTTGGCTTCGGCTTCCTTGTCGCCGCCACCCATGGCGCCGGCAATGGCATTGCCAGCCATGGTGCCGGCCACGGCACCAACGGCAGCGCCCGCCATGGTGCCCATCATGCCGGATCCACGAGCAGCAGGAGCCGCTGCAGCTGCGGGAGCGGCCGCAGGAGCTGCAGCGGCGGCGGGGGCTGCGGGTGTGGCAGGTGCAGCAGCCTTGGGTGCGGCGGCGGCAGGAGCCACGGGTGCGGGCTGAGCGGGCGCCTTGCTGCCGATGCTGGCAGGGCGAACGGACTTGCTGCTGCCCATGCGCTTGGCCTGAGCCAGGGAAGGCACGGTCAGCGATGCGATGGCGATAGCAATCACGGAGGCAGCAGCACGGTACGAAGTCTTCACGAAATGGTTTCCAGTCATGGTTGTCATAGATGGGCGCCTGCACTCTGACGAGCGAAGACAACCAGCATGCCCTGCAACGGCTGTCGCAAAAGGCTTGCTTGCTATGGTATTTAAAGTCAATGGTTGGATTTTCAAGGTGCTGAACTGAAACTGTCCGTAAAAGGACAGGGCTCAGACCCCGACGGCCGGATGTTGTGTGATGTATGAGGCCGCACGCTATTGTAGGAACACTCTGCATGCGCAAAAGTTCCAGCAGTCTTCAATGCAGGGAAATAGTCATGAAGTGCCCCGCAGCGCCTGAAACGTGAGCGGGGCGAGCTATCGAGCCAGAGGAAGATTGGTTTAGCGCTTCTGGTGCAACTGCACCCAGTCGAGAAAGCGTGTCATGTACTTGACGAGGAAGTCATGGCTGCCCTGGCCGATCTTGCCGTCGGCGTCGAGCAGCGTGTCGGACCAGCGCACAAAGCCCTCGGGCTGGGGCAGGGTGGGCATGTCCAGCGACACCAGCACATTGCGCAGGTGCTGCTGGGCCATGGCCGTGGCGGCCGCGCCGGGCGAACTGCCTATCACGGCGGCCGGCAGCCCTGCCCAGACGGACTGGCCATAGGGACGGCTCAGGCCGTCGAGCACGTTCTTGAGCGATGCGGGGATGGAGCGGTTGTATTCGGGCGTCACGAACAGAACGCCGTTGCAGGTGCGAATCAGGGGCTTGAGGTCGTCGAAGGGCTTGAAATCGGGGGTGTTGTCGAAGTCGCGGTTGTAGACCGGCAGGCGGCTGATATCGATGAATTCGAAATCGGCCTTGTCCTGCATGAGTGAGGCCAGGCCTTGGCCGAGCTGGCGGTTGATGGACTGCTTGCTGAGGCTGCCCACGATGACGGCGATTCTGAGTTGGCTCATGCTCTGACCTTTCGACCGAGTTGGGGGAGATGCATGGCACTGTAGCAAAGCTGCCGGGGATTGCCGTGCCGCAGCGGGCGCAAAAAAGCCGCGGTCCCCGGGAGCAGAGAGCGCGGCTTGGTGCTGGGCTGGTCTGTTTCAGCCTATCGGAGCACTTCCAGCAGGCGATCCAGGCCGCCCTCGTTGATGGCGACCTTGGCTTCGTTGCGCACGCGTGGCTTGGCGTGGAAGGCCACGGACAGGCCGGCCGCCTGCATCATGGGAATGTCGTTGCTGCCATCGCCCACGGCAATGCATTGGCTGGCATCGATACCGATCAGCGAGGCCACTTCCAGCAAGGTGCGGCGCTTTTCCGCACCGTCGCAGATATCGCCCCAGGCCTGCTCGACCAGACCGCCGGTCAGTGCACCGTTCTTGATCTCCAGCACATTGGCGCGCACAAAGTCGATATCCAGCAGGCCGCGCACATGCTCGGCAAAGTAGGTGAAGCCACCGGAGACCAGCAGCACCTTCAGGCCGGCGGCCTTGGCGGCCTTGACCAGGGTTTCAGCGCCCGGCGAGAGTCTCAGGCGTTCGGCCAGAACGCGGGCCATGTCGGCCTCGGTCACTCCGACCAGCTTGCCTACGCGTTGACGCAGGCTGTCCTTGAAGTCGGTGATTTCGCCGCGCATGGTGGCTTCGGTAATCGCCGCCACTTCGGCCTTCTTGCCTGTGGCGTCGGCGATCTCGTCGATGCACTCGATGGTGATCAGCGTCGAGTCCATATCAAAGGCGATGAGCTTGTAGTCCGCCAGCTTCTGGGGGGCGGTAAAGCCGCGGATCATCAGGCCGGGAGCGAATTCGGTGGCGTCGGTCATTGCGAGTCGTGCGAATGAGGGGGTAGTAGAAAGGGGAATGGCGGAGATCAGGTCTGCGCCATTCCTCAAGATGGTCGCCATTATCCGCTGTTGTGGCGGGCTTCGGCAGGCCATTCACCCCTGAGTCTGCCCCCTGGTGCTGCTCGCAGCGGCGCCTACTGCGGCTGAATGCCTGCGGCCTTGACGAGCTCGGCATGCAGCCTGATGTCCTGGGCCACGGTCTGCCTGAGCTGCTCGGGCGTCGATGGCGCGACTTCCATGCCGTTTTCACCCAGTTTGGTCTTGATCTCGCTGTCCAGTGCTATGCGCACGGCGCGGTTGAGCTTGTCGATCACGGGCTGCGGCGTCTTGGCCGGGGCAAACAGGCCGACCCAGGCCGAGAGGTTGAGATCGGCAAAACCGCCTTCCGCCATGGTGGGGGTGTTGGGCAGCATGGCCGCGCGCCTGGGCGCCATCAGCGCCAGGGCATGCAGCTTGCCGGCCTGGATATGGGGCAGGGCTTCGGGCAGCACGGCAAACAACATGTCCACATTGCCCGCCAGCGTATCGTTGACGGCCGGCGCGCCGCCCTTGTAGGGCACGTGCAGCATCTTGGCCTGGGTGCGCGTCTCGAACATCAGTGCGGCCAGGTGCTGGGGGCTGCCGTCGCCGGAGGAGGCAAAGGTCAGCTTGCCCGGTGCGGCCTTGGCTGCCGCCACCACGGCAGCCACGCTGGGGAATTTCTGCCTGTCCTTGACCACCAGCACCATGGGTTGGTTCACCAGCTTGCTGATGGGCGCGAAGTCGGCCTCGGGGTCATAGGGCAGGGATTTGAAGATGCTCTTGTTGGTGGTCAGGAATGAGGCCGGCGAGACCATCAGCGTGTAGCCGTCCGGGGCAGAACGTGCCACGGCCGGTGTGCCGATCTGGCCCGAGGCACCGGCGCGGTTGTCCACCACAAAAGGCTGCTTGAGTTCGCTGGCCAGTTTTTGCCCCACGACTCGGGCAATCATGTCGGCACTGCCTCCGGCGGGCAGGGCGACGATGACCTTGACCGCGCGCTCGGGATAGGCGTCCTGTGCCTGCGCTGTGGCGGCAAAGCCTGCCGCCACAGCGCAGGCCAGTGCGGGGCGGGCCATGGCATGAGCGGCATGGCGAATTTTGCGGTTAGCGATATTGCGGACGGGTTGGAGCAGCATGCGATCCCTCTCTTTCTCAAGATATGCACCAGCTTGGTGATGGCTGCAGTGCGATAGCCCGATGATGAGCAAGCCCTGTGCCAGTTGCCTTGGCGTTTTGCCGGATGGGAAAGATGCGGTTTGCGCAGTTGCCGGGAAAGTGGCAGAGCTGAAGTGGCAGAGCTGATGCGCCTCGGCGGCTTCAGCTTTCAGAATTGCCAGGCGGCTGCAGATATATGGCATCCGACCAGGTGGCCACCCAGTGCGGGCGAAAGACTACGAACACCGCCGTCAGCATGCCGGTGGTCACGCCATCGGCCCAGGCCATGAGCCAGCGGGCCATGCGCGAGAGGTCTTCGTTGACATTGGGCAGCACATGGCCTGCCCATTGGCCGACCAGAGATGCAACAAACAGACACAGAACTGTGCCCAAAAAGCCGCGCAAAAGAATGAATACAAAAATGTTGTGCCAGCACCAGCGGCGCACTGCCACACCCCAGAGCATGGCCAGCGTAGCCGGCACCAGACCTTGCCAGACCACCATGCCAAGGGCTTCCTCCAGTCCCAAGCCAGGAGCCAGTGCAAAAGCTATGGCGCCCACCGAGAGCAGCACGGGTACTGCAAGCGGCCAGCCAATCAAAAGTACGACCAGCGGTGCACCAGACCAGCGCAGCTGCAGCGGCATCTGGTGCAGCGCAGGCAGCGCCCAGACCCAGGGCAGCAGCACCACAATGGCCAGCAGCGGCGTGATCAGAGGCGACAGTATCGGGTCATGCATGCCGCCGGGGCCGGCTCGGCTGCCCAGCATGCGCCAGGGGCGGCAGAGCAGGGCCAGCAACAGGGCCAGCAGGGCAATGGCGGCTTCAAGAAACATGGGGGCTACGCAGATCAGGTTCTGCCGCCATCTTGCACTGTCTGCATCGGTAGGGCCTCAATAGCCCTGCTGGCTTTGTCAGCAGCCCTGTCAGGCATGAACGGCAGTTTCGTTCTTGAGCGGCTGACCCAGGCTGCGCAGCACATCGCGCACCATCTGGGCACGGTCCTTGGGGTTCTCCAGTTCTTTTTCGATGCGCAGCTTTTCGTTGCCCGCCAGCTTGATGTGCTTGTTCTTCTGGATCAGGTGAATGATGTTCATGGGATCGATCGGCGGCTGGGGCTTGAAGCTGATGTTGATCACGCCAGGAGCGGCATCGACCTTGACCACGCCATAGGGCTGGCTCAGCACGCGCAGGCGGTGCACGTCGATCAGGGTCTGCGCCTGGGGTGGCAGCTTGCCGAAACGATCCACGATCTCCTCGAGCAGGGTATCGATCTGATCGGCCGTCTTGGCCGTGGCCAGCTTCTTGTAGAACGACAGGCGCAGATGCACGTCGCCGCAGTAGTCGTTGGGCAGCAGGGCCGGGGCATGCAGATTGATGTCGGTGGAGGCCGATAGCGGCGAGAGCAGGTCGGGCTCCTTGCCGGCCTTGAGGCTGCGCACGGCTTCGGACAGCATCTCGTTATAGAGCTGAAAGCCCACTTCCATCATATTGCCGCTCTGGTTTTCGCCCAGCACCTCGCCGGCGCCACGGATTTCCAGGTCGTGCATGGCCAGATAGAAGCCAGAACCCAGCTCCTCCATCTGCTGGATGGCCTCCAGTCGCTGCTGGGCCTGTTTGGTCAGGCCGTCCAGGTCCGGCACCATCAGATAGGCATAGGCCTGATGGTGGCTGCGTCCCACGCGGCCACGCAGCTGGTGCAGCTGGGCCAGACCGAACTTGTCGGCGCGGCTGATGAGAATGGTGTTGGCCGATGGCACGTCGATGCCGGTCTCGATGATGGTCGAGCACAGCAATATGTTGTAGCGCTGGGCCACGAAATCGCGCATCACACGCTCCAGCTCGCGCTCGGGCATCTGGCCGTGGGCCACGGCGATGCGGGCCTCGGGCAGGATTTCCTCCAGCTTTTGCTTGCGGTTCTCTATGGTCTCGACCTCGTTGTGCAGGAAGTAGATCTGTCCGCCCCGCTTGAGCTCGCGCAGCACGGCTTCGCGAATCACGCCCGTGCCCTCGTTGCGCACAAAGGTCTTGATGGCCAGGCGCCGCTGCGGCGCCGTGGCAATCACCGACAGATCGCGCAGCCCCTCCAGCGCCATGCCCATGGTGCGCGGAATCGGGGTGGCCGTCAGTGTCAGCACATCGACCTCGGCACGCATGGCCTTCATGGCCTCCTTGTGGCGCACGCCAAAGCGGTGTTCCTCGTCGATGATGAGCAGGCCCAGGTTCTTGAACTGCGTGGATTCGGACAGCAGCTTGTGCGTGCCGACCACGATATCCACCGTACCGTCCGAGATGCCCTTGATGGCCGCCGTGATCTCCTTGCCCGAGCGGAAGCGCGACACCTCGGCCACCTTGATCGGCCATTTGGAGAAGCGGTCCACCAGAGTCTGGTAATGCTGCTCGGCCAGAAGCGTGGTGGGGGCGAGGAAGGCGACCTGCTTGCCGCCCATGGCCGCCACAAAGGCCGCACGCAGCGCGACCTCGGTCTTGCCGAAGCCCACATCGCCACAGACCAGACGGTCCATGGGCTGGGGGCTGATCATGTCCTGCACCACGGCGTGGATGGCGGCGCGCTGGTCGGCCGTTTCCTCGAAGCCGAAGTCGGCCACAAACTGCTCGTAGTCGGCCGTGGGGAAGCGGAAGGCATGGCCCTGGCGCGCGGCGCGGCGGGCGTAGATATTGAGCAGCTCGGCGGCCGAGTCGCGCACCTGTTCGGCGGCCTTGCGCTTGGCTTTTTCCCATTGCGTGCCGCCCAGCTTGTGCAGCGGCGCGTCGTCGGGCGAGACGCCGGTGTAGCGGCTGATCAGGTGCAGCTGGCTGACGGGTACATAGAGCACGGCATCGGCCGCATATTCCAGATGCAGAAATTCCTGCAGCGCGGGCGTGCCGTCCGGGTTCTTCTGGCCCATGTCCATATTGATCAGCCCGCGATAGCGGCCTATGCCGTGGTCGGCATGAACGATGGGGTCGCCCACCTTGAGCTCGGACAGGTCCTTGATCAGGGCCTCCACATCGCTGACCTGCTCCTGGCGGCGGCGACGGCGGCCTGTGGGGCTGCTGGCGAACAGCTCGGTTTCGGTGACGAAGTCCAGGCCTTCCTCGACCCAGGCAAAGCCCGTCATCAGGCTGGAGGTGGCGATGCCGACCTTTTCCGTGGCATCGGCCTGGAACTCGGCCAGCGAATCGAACACGGGCGGGTTGACACCCGAGGCACGGAAAAAGTCGAGCAGGCTCTCGCGCCTGCCATCGGATTCGGCCAGAAGCAAGACCCGGCTTGCGCTGGATGCTATATGTTTTTGCAGCTTGGCCAGCGGGTCATCGGCTCCGCGCAGCACGGAAAGGTCTTCGAGCTTCTGGAAGATGGCGCTGTCGGCCACATCTTCGGTGCCCGGGCGCAAGGCCAGCTGGGCATGCTCCTTGCTGCGGGTATAGAACTGGTCGGCGCTGAGAAACAGCGTCTCGGGCGGCAGCGCCGGGTGGTCGGGGTCGCCCTGCACCAGGCGGTAGCGGTCCTTGGTATCCTGCCAGAAGCGCTGGAAGGCCGGCTCCAGATCCCCATGCAGCACCACGGTGGCCTCATCGCCCAGATAGTCGAAGACCGTGGCCGTCTCGTCAAAGAACAGCGGCAGGTAGTACTCGATGCCGGCCGTGGCAATGCCGGCACCCATGTCTTTGTAGATGCGGCTGCGCGTGGGGTCGCCTTCTAGCAGCTCGCGCCAGCGGCTGCGGAACTTGGCGCGCGCCTCTTCGTCCATAGGGAATTCGCGGCCTGGCAGCAGGCGCACTTCGGGTACGGGGTAGAGGCTGCGTTGCGTGTCGGGGTCGAAGGTGCGGATGGAGTCGATCTCGTCGTCGAACAGATCCACGCGGTAGGGCTGGAGCGAGCCCATGGGGAACAGATCGATCAGGCCGCCGCGCACCGCGTATTCGCCATGGCTGACCACCTGGGACACATGCTGGTAGCCCGCCAGCGTGAGCTGGGCCTTGAGCTTGGCCTCGTCCAGCTTCTGGCCCTGCTTGAATTCAAAGGTATAGCCCGCCAGAAACGAGGGCGGGGCCAGGCGATAGAGGGCCGTGGTGGCGGGCACGATGACCACATCGGCGCCATGCTGCTTGTCGCGCTGGTTGATGCGCCACAGTGTGGCCAGGCGCTCGCTGATCAGATCCTGGTGCGGCGAGAAGCTGTCGTAGGGCAGGGTTTCCCAGTCGGGAAACAATGCACAGCGCAGCTCGGGGGCGAAGAAGGCCATCTCTTCCATGAGACGGTGGGCGTCGGCGGCATCGGCCGTGACGATGGCAGTGACCCGGCCGTCTTGCTTTTCGCGCTCGCCTAGCCTGGCCAGCAGCAGCGCGTCGGCGCTGCCAACTGGACGGGGCAGGTGAAAGCGTTTACCGGGGGTGAGCTTAGGCAGTTGCATGGTTTTTCACAGACGAACGCAGGCAGCGGCGCGCAGGCGCGGGCTGGATGCAAAAAAACGGGGACAGATTGAAAGCGGGCGAGTCCGGCCATCAAAGGCAGGGCTCACAGCCCAATCAGCGCGTAGCTGATGGTTGGCGGCGCATTCACTCAAAATGGGGACACCTCAAGGCGATGCAAGCCGAAAGCAGGTCGTCGATGGATCTCACGGGCTTTCGGACGAAATGGTGATTTTAAAATACTGTGCATGACAGATCGGTTTTTCTCGCCTGAGTCCATGACGGACGATAAGGCAAACGCTGCGGCGGCTTCATCGCCTGCATCTGCGCCCCGCTGCTGGGGGCTGATTCCCTGCGCGGGCGTCGGTCTGCGCGCCATTGCCGCAGACTCCCCGGCCCCCGAGCTGCCCAAGCAATATCAGATAGTTGCCGGCCAGCCCATGGTCATGCACACGCTGGACGCCATGTTGGCGGTGCAGCGCATCCACCGTGTGCTGCTGGTGGTCTCTGCTTCCGATGGCTTCTGGCAGGAGCGCGCCACGGACGCCCGGCTCGGCATTGCTGCCTGTGGCGGAGCCACCCGTGCCGAGACCGTGAGCAACGGCCTGCAGGAGTTGCTGCGCATGGGAGCCAGCGCCGAGGACTGGGTGCTGGTGCATGATGCGGCGCGCTGTCTGGTCGCATCGGCGCAGGTCAATGCCTTGATCGATGCCTGCCTGCCCGATGCCGTGGGCGGGCTGCTGGCGCTGAAGCTGCCCGACACGCTCAAGCAGCAGGCCGCTGGTGCAGGCCCGGCGCGTGTGGCGCAGACGGTGGAGCGCAGCGACAAATGGCTGGCTCAGACGCCGCAGATGTTCCGCATCGCTGCCTTGCAGGCGGCGCTGCAGGCGGCGGGCGCTGCCGTGACCGACGAAGCCAGCGCCATGGAACTGGCCGGTCACTCACCGAGACTGGTGCCGGGCGGTGCGCAGAACTTCAAGGTGACCTACCCCGACGACTTCGCACTGGCCGAGGCCGTGCTGCTGCAGCGCAAGGCGCGTGGCTAGACGGATTCGCCATGACAGGGCTTGACGCACACCAGAGCGCACAGTGGACATTGCCCTCGGCAGAATGCCGTGCCCGACCCAGGTCTGCGCAGATAGTATTTAATTTGATAGCTTCTTGCGCTTTGTGAGCAAGGGTTTGACAAGGATTTTCATGAATTTTCGTATTGGTGAGGGCTGGGATGTCCATGCCCTGGTTCCCGGGCGCAAGCTGATTCTCGGCGGTGTCGAAGTGCCTCACAGCTTGGGCTTGCTCGGTCATTCGGATGCCGACGTGCTGCTGCATGCCATCACCGATGCCTTGTTCGGCGCCGCGGCGCTGGGCGATATCGGTCGCCATTTTTCGGATACCGACGCGCAGTTCAAGGGGGCGGACTCCGCCGTGCTGCTGGCCGAAGCGGCCAGACGCGTGCGCGCCAAGGGCTTCGAGATCGGCAATATCGACAGCACCATCGTGGCCCAGGCGCCCAAGCTGGCGCCCCATATCGAGAAGATGCGCGAGCGCATTGCCCAGGTGCTGGGGCTGGATGTGGAGCAGGTCAACGTCAAGGCCAAGACGGCCGAGAAGCTGGGGCCAGTGGGTCAGCAGCAGGCCATGGAGGCTCGTGCCGTGGCCTTGCTGGTACGGACCGCCTAGCCACGTTCGGCGCAATGGCCGCTGCGAAAACCGGTCACGAATCGCTGTAGAGTGCCTGCACCTCGGCCCCGGTCAGGGTCGGGGTGTCATTGGCCAGCGCGTAATAGTCGGGCTTCTCGTCGATATAGATCTGCTGTGCCAGTGTCAGTCCCTGGACATCCTGAAACATCCCGGCCGACAGAAAATGCTCGTTGCTTGCCAGCAGGCGGTAGAAGAGGTGGGTGCCGCAGCTGCTGCAGAAGACACGCTCGGCCCACGGCGAGGAGGCATAGCGCGTGACGGGGCCGCAGGTCTGCACCGCCGTGCCGCCATGCAGGGTGAAGGCTGGGCCTTCTCCCCAGCGCCGGCACATGCTGCAGTGGCAGACGTGAACTTCGTGGGTTTCGGGCGCGGTGACGAGAACGGCTTTGCACAGGCATCGGGCTTGCATGGTGAGCTCTCCGGCAGATGGTTGAAAGGCGATGCCGATTGTGCAATGAGGTGGGCAGATTCAGTCTTGCCCGACCTCATCGTCTTTCTTGTCGCGCGGCAGGTTGCGCTTGACCTGGGGGCGCTGCAGGCGCTGTTCGGGCGCCGCACCGGCCGTCACACCCATGGCGCGCTGCAACTGCAGATGGGCGACCAGGCCGCCTGTCGATGAATTGGACAGGGCAAACATGCCGCCCATGCGCTGCACCGTCTTGTCCACGATGGACAGACCCAGGCCTGCGCCTGCGGCCGCCGTGCGCGCCGTGTCGCCGCGGAAGAAGGGCTGGGTCAGATTGGCCAGTTGCTCGGCCGGAACGCCCTTGCCATGGTCGCGGATGCGGATGACCACCCATTTTTCGCTTTCCTTGGCAACCACATCCACCTCGGTGGTATCGGTCGATGGGGTCTTGCCATAGCGGCGTGCATTCTCAAAGAGGTTGGAGATGACGCGTGCCAGCTCCACCTCATCGGCCATGACGTAGAGGTCTTCGGGCACGTTCATGGTGATCTGCAGTTCGCGGTGGTCCTGCACGGCATAGACGCAGGAGGCAACCACGGCGTGCAGATCCACGGGGCTGAGCATGACGCGATGATCGGGGCGGGCGTAATCCAGGAACTTGTCGATGGTGGCATCCAGTTGAACGATGTCGGCCACCATATGCTCGCGCGCCACATCGTCATAGACGCTCATCTCGGTCTCCAGACGCAGCCGCGCTAGCGGCGTGCGCAGGTCGTGGGAGATGCCGGCCAGCATCACGGCGCGGTCCTGCTCCAGCTTGGCCAGCTTCTGCGCCATGCGGTTGAAGCCGATATTGACTTCGCGGATTTCGCTGGTCACGGCTTCCTCGTCGAGCTGGCTGGCGTCGAAGTCGCCCTCCCGCACGCGATTGGCTGCATAGGACAGTTGCTTGAGCGGCCGGTTGATCAGGCGGGCGATGGCGGCCGCACCGATGAGCGAGAGCAGGGCGGCCGTGATCAGCCAGATCAGCCAGGTCTGGCCGCTGGCGGGAGTGAAGCGCGACTGGTCCATCAGCATCCAGTTGCGGTCGCCGTTGATGGTGAAGCCCACCCACAGGCCGGGCTCTCCGTTGACGCTGCGCGCCACCACGGTGCCGTAGCCCAGGCGGGTGGTCAGCTCCTCGGTCAGCTTCTGGCCAAGGGCGTTTTGCTCCAGCAGCTCGAAGGAGTCGCCGGGCTCGCGGGGCAGAATGCGCACGCCTTCCTGGTCGGCCATGGTCTTGATCAGGGAGACGCGGTTGATCGCGTCCGAATGCTCGAGGGCAGCGCGGCTCAGGTTGACCAAAGAGGCCACTTGCTTGGCCGTTTGCAGCGTGCGCGGCTCGAAATCCAGTGCCCGCAGTGTCTGCAGCCAGGCCAGAATGCTGCCCACCAGCAGCAGGGCCAGCAGGCAGAAAGTGCGCCAGAACAGGTTCAGCCCCACAGGAGAGCGAGCTGTGCTGCGCCGCTCGTACTCCAGAGGTACGGGGCTGGTGGCGTCGGGCGGCGGATGGTGAAAAGCGCTCATGAACAGCAATGCGGAAATAACTGGACCCGAGGGTACGCCCAATATGGGCGACGCGGGTTACGGTTTGTCCAAAAAGTGTCTATCTACTGGTGGTTGTTGAAAGAGCTTGACTTAGGGGCCCTATGGACCGGTACCCAAGCGCAACAAGCCGCGCAGCGGGCGGCTTGTTGCGATGGAGGCGGGCAGAATCAGTTCATGCCATCGGGTACGAACACATAGCCCACGCCCCAGACGGTCTGGATATAGCGTGGTGCGGCAGCGTCTTCCTCGATCAGCTTGCGCAGGCGGGAAACCTGCACGTCCAGGCTGCGGTCGAACGGCTCGAATTCGCGGCCACGGGCCAGCAGGGCCAGCTTTTCGCGCGACAGAGGCTGGCGCGGGTGGCGCACCAGGGCCTTGAGCATGGCGAATTCGCCGGTGGTGAGTGGCAACTCCTCGCCATTCTTTTGCAGCACGCGAGTGCCCAGGTCGAAGGTGAAGGGGCCAAAGGTCACCACCTCGTTGTCGCCCGAAGGCGCGCCCGGTGCTTCCTGGGGCGGGCGGCGGCGCAGCACGGCATGGATGCGGGCCAGCAGCTCGCGGGGGTTGAAGGGCTTGCCCAGATAGTCGTCGGCGCCCACTTCCAGGCCCACGATGCGGTCCACATCCTCGCCCTTGGCGGTCAGCATGATGATGGGAGTGCGGTCGTTGGCGGAGCGCAGGCGGCGGCAAATGGACAGGCCATCCTCGCCGGGCATCATCAGATCCAGCACGATCAGGTCGACAGTCTCGCGCAGCAGGATGCGGTTGAGCGCCTTGCCGTCCTCGGCAATCATGATCTCGAAGCCTTCCTGCGTCAGATAGCGGCGCAGCAGGTCGCGGATGCGTGCATCGTCATCCACCACGAGGATCTTGTCAGTACGGTTGTTCGTCGTTGCCATGATCGTCCTTGTCGATTTATTTGTAACTGGCCCATTGTTATCGCTAGATCAAAAAAATCCAGCAAAACAAGGTCAAGTCTTGCTACTTGTTACGATTGTTGCGTTTATTAATGGAACAATAAATGTTTCATGAGGAACTTTTCAAGAGTATTTTGCACTATTGTTTCAGTGTTTGTTCTGTTGGTGTGTCGAATGTGGAGTATTTGTACATAAAGTCACACTCTGGGCTGACATGCTGCGCTGCAGCGACTTTGCGCAATGGTGAAATGCATGTGTATCTGCATGGCCTGATTTACTTACAAGGGTGAACCGCATGAATCAATTTTCCAAGTCTTCCTCTTCCTCTCGCGCCGCGGCTGCCGCACTTGCGCTGGCTGCGGCCTGCGCTGGCGGCAATGTATGGGCCCAGGGCGCCGCGCGTGACATGCATAGACCTGCCAATGTGGTGCAGCTGTCGGCTCAGGGAACCGTGGAGGTCAAGCAGGACTGGATGACGGCAACCCTGTCGGCCAGCAAGGATGGCCGCGATGCCGCGTCCGTTCAGTCCCAGCTGCAAAAGATCGTGGAGTCCGCCATGACCACGCTGCGTAACGATGCGCAAGGTCGGCAGATGGAATTGAGCACCGGTAATTTCTCCATCTCGCCGCGTTATGGCAACAATGGCAAGATCGAAGGCTGGCAGGGCCAAGCAGAGATAGTGCTGCAGGGGCGCGACTTCGTGCGCATCACTCAGGCAGCGGCCAAGGTGCAGGACATGACGCTGGCCAGCATGAGCTTCGGCCTCTCGCGCGAAGCACGGGAAAAGGTGGAGGGCGAAGCCCAGGCCAAGGCGATCGAGAGCTTCCGCCAGCGTGCTGCGGCCATCTCCAAGAGCTTCGGTTTTGCGGGCTACAGCCTGCGCGAGGTCAATGTGAGCAGCAGCGGCGGCGGCGGGCATCCCATGCCTCGCCCGCGCATGATGAGCATGGCCAAGGCCAGCTATGCGGATGCCGCGCCCGTGCCGGTGGAGGCGGATCGCACCGAGGTGACGGTCAGCGTCGGTGGCTCGATTCAGATGCAGTGATCGGATCCGCGCGGCGTGTATAAAAAAGGAGCAGCTTGCGCTGCTCCTTTTTGATTTTCATCATGATTTGATGCTGAATATATTTTCTGGCAAGCGCTAGATGCTATCTAATTGATAGACGCATGCGCTGGAGCCGAGCGGCTTTTATTGTGCGGCCCAGCCGCCGTCCATATTCCATGCCACGCCGCGCACATTGTTGGCCGCGGCCGAGCAGAAGAAGACGGCCAGCTCGCCTAGCTCTTCGGGCGTGGTGAACTGCATCGAAGGCTCCTTCTCTCCCAGCAGCTGCCTGGTGGCGTCTTCATTGCTGATGCCTTGGGCGGCAGCCTTCGCGTCCACCTGCTTTTGTACCAGCGGCGTGAGCACCCAGCCGGGGCAGATGGCGTTGCAGGTCACGCCGGTGGTGGCGTTTTCCAGCGCCGTCACCTTGGTCAGGCCGACGATGCCGTGCTTGGCGGCGACATAGGCCGATTTTTCGGCCGAGCCGACCAGCCCGTGTACCGAGGCCACATTGATGATGCGGCCCCAGTTGGCCTGCTGCATGGCGGGCAGGGCCAGGCGCGTGGTGTGGAAGGCGCTGCTCAGGTTGATGGCGAGGATGGCATCCCACTTCTCCACGGGGAAGTCCTGCACCTTGGCTACATGCTGAATGCCGGCGTTGTTGACCAGGATGTCGACGCGGCCGAATTCGGCGGCGGCGTATTTCATCATGGCTTCAATGTCGGCGGCCTTGCTCATGTCCGCTCCGTGGTAGCCGACTTCGATACCGGCTGCTTTGCCGGCATCAAGCACCTGGGCGCGTGGTGCTTCGACATCGCCAAAGCCGTTGAGCACGATATTGGCACCCTGGCGTGCCAGAGCGATTGCGATACCTAGGCCGATTCCGCTGGTCGATCCCGTCACGAGAGCGGTTTTGCCTTTCAACATGGACATACAAGGTCTCCGAATGAATTACGAACGGTTGGGGAATGCGTCAAGCATAGCCTGAAGCATTTGTTTGGCACCTTTTTGGATTTCGTCCTGATCGTCTAAGTCTTCGCTGAATGCTTCGAGGATCGCCCGTGTTGGGTCTTGCCCTGCTATCTCGGCTAGGCGGGCCCTGGTTCGTGCATTGCAGTGCCGTTTTCCTTGCTTCATCTGGGTGAGGTTCCCTGCAGGAATTTCCAGCATTACGCCTAGCTTTCTCAGACTTCCGGCTTTCGTTGCCGCTTCTTCAATCAGGGTTTGTGTACTCATAGCGCGTTGATCCTGATAACAAAAATGGTTGGCTTCTGTTATCACTTATGATATTGTTATCACAAGTGATATCGTTTTCACATTTGATAGTTTGCCCCATGTCGGGGTGTTTCTTCAAATGTGTGTTTGGAGCGGCCATGTCTTACAACTCTTCCCCGAATAACGTCCCTAGCACCGCTCAAGGTGCTGCCGAAAGCTTGGCCGCTCCAGGCGGCACTGGTGCTTGGGGCACCAACTCAAGGCTGGCGATAGGTCGCATCAAAGCCATCGATCAGTCCGCCATCCTCGTCCAATTCCTCCGTGAATCGAAGCTTGCTAAGACGGTCGGAGAGGGTCAGCAACTGATCAAAGCTGTCCATGATCACCTTGCGGTAAACGATTCCATCAGCGTTGCGGATTCCGGCTGTGTAAGTGCTGTCGGTCTCACCAAGAGCGCGTTTGAACGTGGCTTCAATCGCGTCAATGACTTTGCTGTCATTGCTGGGAATCGTGGTCTCTGGGATCAGGCTGGTGGTCTTGCTCATGAAGGTTTGACTCCCGCGCATCAGCGCGTATTTCGGTACGTCGCACTTTACCTGCGTAAGCAGGTTGAGCGTCAAAGCGTCCTTGCCTGATTTCACTTCTCACCCTCGCGGGCGGGGGTGACAAGTGCAATCCAGCACTGTTCAGGAGCGATCAATGATCAAAATTTCGGTGACGTCGACCGATACCCGCAACATGCGCGGCAATGGCAAAGCCTCCGGCAAGCCATACGACCTCTACTTCCAGACGGCATACGTGCACACGTTTGACCGCACCGGGAAGCTCAATCCGTACCCCGAGAAGACAGAAATCATCCTGGACAAGGATGAGCAAGGTAACCCGCTGGTCTATCCGGCTGGCGACTACATCCTTGCGCCCAGCTCTATCGAGGTTTCCCGCAACGGCGATATCACCGTGCGTCCTCGGCTGGTCAAGCCGCAAGCCACTCCTAAGCCTGCGCAGGTCTAAGGGGCTGCCATGGAAACCGCAGCACGCGAGGCCATGGCTCAAGGGGCGCTTCTGGCGCTCCTTTTTGCATGGAACGAACACCAGCCCCCGGGCGCAAAAGCAGACCGCGTGACGGTCACTCTGCACATTGATGACGGTGTTACCTACAGCCAGGTTTCGTACTGGGCCGGTGACCATGAAATCGGCGGGGAGGGCTTCTGATGGCTGCCGATTTCTTCGTGACGGACGGCCCTCGCGTTGTTCCTGCTGAGTACCAAGCTTGGCAAGCCGCGCGTGACAACTGGTGTGTGTGTGTCCGGCGTGCTTTGGACTGCGAAGGGTCGGAGTCTGAGCGTTTGGGCAGTGTGGCTATTGCTGCGAAGGCCGAGGCAGACCGTCTTGAGCAGATCGCTCGTGATGCGTTCTGGAGGGCTTTCTGATGAGCGCCCTTGATCTCGCTTTTGCGTTGCTGGGCCTGGGGATGGTCGCCTGCAATTCATTTGTTGGCTTCTGCTTTGTGGCCTTTCTCTGGGTCATCACTCGTTTTCCGGTGGTCGCATGAGTGAGATTGGCCGTACTGCTCCCGTGCCTGACCGGCTCAAGTTTGCCCCCAGCAACGGGGCGCAATACCTCGACTATCTGCGCGCTCGCGCTCATGAGCTGGACTTCCCGCCAGCTCGTAAAAACCTCCCGCCCGACTACGACCAGCAGTGCTACCAAGCGCACTGCGCTTTGCGTCGTCATGCGGTGTACCTGATCGAAGTGGGGGTGCGCTGATGATTGATCGACGTGATCTCATTCGACGTGCTGCTGCGCTTCCTCCAGACAAAGATCAATTCAACTTTGATCAGTCGAAATTCGAGCCCTGGGCGCACGTCGAATACAAGGGCGTGTCTCCGCGCATGGCGGCTGCTCGTGCGCGCTACGTGGCCCGTTCTGAGGCTAATGCGCGCGTCCAGCATGCACGCATGGCCGCGTTGCTGGGCGAGGCGCAGGCAGCGCGCGAAGCGCGCGGGCTTGTCTCACTATCAACAACTTGCAAGAGTGGAAATTCAGGTCTTTCGGCTGTTGATTTCTTGGCTCAAGAGAGCATAGAGATTGACCGCCAAAAGGCCCGCATTACCCGCATGCAAAAGAGCGTCGGTATCTCGGCTAAAGCCCTGCACAACCTGGGCAAGAAAAACCAACGCGTCTGGATGCTCACGCTGACGTATCGCGGCACAAACCGCGATTGGAGAGCAGAGCACATCAGCCGCTATCTCGATGGCCTGCGCAAGTGGCACTACAGCCGCACCGGTTGCAAGAAGGTTCGCTATGTCTGGGTCGCTGAGCTGCAAAAGCGCGGCGTCATCCATTACCACGTGTGCGTCTGGCTGGACAACGGCCTGACCCCTCCGAAGCCCGATAGCGCCTGGAAGAAGAAGGGCGCATTTCAAGCTCCCATGTGGACTCACGGCATGTCGAACCGGGTACGCGCAACACATCCCGTTGCGTACCTCATGAAGTACGCCAGCAAAGGCACATCAGAAGGGAAGTTTCCGCATGGCGCTCGCATCAGTGGTGTTGGTGGGCTTGATGAAGTTGGCCGTGGTTGCCGTCGCTGGGTTCTGTGGCCTGCGTATGTGCAGGGCAATGCTTCGATCAGGGACAAGTTCAGACCTGCGCCGGGAGGCGGCTACCTCAATGCTGAGACGGGCGAACTCCTACGGTCTGAGTTCGTACCAACGGGCGGCGGTTTCACGCGATTTGTGCGCGTGCGAACGACTCCCAGAAGCATTGAAAACACCGGTGGCCCCTTTAGCTGGCTATCGGACAAGCCGGGGGTGATTCATGCGTGATTTGTTGCTGTGGCTTGCGCTTTGCGTTGTGGTGACTGGCTGCGCGTCACTGGCGCCTGAGCCTGAATGGGTGCAGGCAGTAAGTGGGAGGTTCTGGTGATGGAAATGCAAACGTTTATTGAGCTGTTTGCGGTGTGCTCGTTCTTCTTTGCGTTTGTGCTTGGCTACAGGCAGGGGAGGGTCGGCTGATGCTGATTTCGCTCTATCTCGGTGGCCTCGTGACCTGCTATTGGGGCGGCTTCAAAGCAGGGTACGTGGTCAAGATCATCAATCAAATGGGCAATTCTGCCTAAGCGCTTGCCGGTCGCTTTACCGGTTTTGAAGGGGGTTCTTATGAACGCTGCTATGTCTATTCGCAATCGTTTTGTCCTGGTCGCCTTGGCCCTGGCGTCTGCTGCTGCTTCTGCTGCAGATGCTGCTACTCCTGAAGCAGGCATTGCTCAGGGGCTGGCATCGCTGTTGCTCATCGTCGCTGCGGGCGGTGCGGCTTACATCACGCTGTCTCTGGCCGGCGTGGGCTGGAACGTCGGAGCGAAGTTCATCAAGCGCCTGGGCAGCAAGGCCTAAAGGTAGTGGCGCTCTGCTGCCCCTGCGTAGCGGGGGCGGCAGGGTGCCACATACGTTTTCGATTTATCAATTTAGGTGTGTAAACGGCCCGCCATGTCCAGACTGCTTTTGCGCTTCTGCTTCGCGATTTTGGCGCTGTCTGCGGCCACGCTTTCTCATGCATTCCCTGCAAAGCATGGCGACATGTGGGGCAGCTCGATGGACAAGCTCTATCCGACTGCTCAAGCTGCCTGTGACGCAATAATGCCGGGCTTAAAGCAAGTTCAGTCTAGTTCTAATTATTGGTTCTGCGCTTCTTCTCTTGACCCACTAATCGCAAATTACGGAGTCTATTTATTTAAAGGGTACTCTTGCCCCGCTAATGCTTCACTAGCTGGTACTGATTGTGGATGTAATAGCGGTTTTAAAGAGGAGAATGGCCAATGCGTTGAAACTCTTACTCTTGATCAGGCGTGCGGAGCGGCTTTTTACGGAAATACAAATTGGGCGGAGCCTGTTAGGTTGGAGGGTAATGTCTCGGATGGCACATATTGTCAGCCCATGGGAGATTCGATAAAGGCAGGCCTTGCTTGCGCCATGAATTTCCAAAAGAACATGGCATGGAAAACCGACGATGGAGCTTGGCACTCTGAGGGGGTTCTACAGCCTCAAATGATCGGTGGCCGTTTCCAAGGCTGTGTGCCTGGGCTTGAGCCTACTGAAGGGCCGCCAGATCCGGCCAAGCCTCCCGAAGTCCCTAAGAAACAGGATAAGACCTGCCCAAATGGCTATCAGGGTCAAGTAGGTGGCGAGACAAAGTGCGTCCCAAGCTATGGCTATAACGGCGTTGATTTCGCACCTAAGACCACGGTAAAAGACAACGATAAAACGCGCACTGAGACAACAACTAAAACGGAGTGTGCGTCGGGTAAATGCACTACCACCGTCACTGAAAAGGTGACGGACAAGGCTACTGGCAGCAGCACGACAAGCTCAAGCTCTACCACTGAGGTTGACCGAGATTGGTGCGCAAAGGCGGAGAACAAAGATAAATGTGCGGAGAACGGGAAACCGCCATATGTGGGGCAGGGGACGGGTTCCTCTGGAGGAGGCGGCGGTGATGGCGATGGTGAAGACAAAGGCGGTCGCTGCGGGGCTAAGGGGCAGCCACCTTGCAAAATCGATGAAACAGGAACCCCGGACGGTGAGGGTAAATTCGATTCATTGATGGACAAAATAGCCCAAGATCACCAGCAGAGAATAGACGCCTTGGATGGCATTAAAAATACAGGTGATAAAGACACCTCTATGGGGTTTTCTGGTGGTTTTCAGTGGCTCCAACATAAAACCTGTATGCCTTGGAATTTAGGTTCAATTCCTATCATGTCAGAGAGCATTGATATAGACGTCAACATTTGTGCAATTGAGCCATATATAGCTCCTGTGATGAATTTCCTGTGGATTCTCGGAACATTGTTTGCGACGGTTTATAGAGTTTCGTCCGTTATGGGTGCAAAGGTGGAATAAATGCCATTAATAGGTGGTCTGCTCTCTAACCTCTTTGTTGGCCTAGTTAACTGGTTTGCTCAGTATCTGGGGCGAAAACTGGCCTTCGGCGTGTCTGCAGTGGCTGCGATGACGGCTCTCACTGCTGCCTTGTTCGTCTTCATGCGTGGCGTTGTAGGCCCGCTGTTGTCGCAGCTGGACGGCACAAGCGGCATCTTCATGGATGCGCTGCAGATGGCCGTGCCTATCGTTGCGCCGGCGTGTTTGAGCACCTATGTCACGGTGTGGACGGCTTGTACGGTCTACACATGGCAGCGTGATTTGATCCACCTCTTTGCGAAGGCGGGGTAAGCCATGCCTGTTTATGTGGTGCAGGGAAAGCTAGGCACTGGCAAGGGCAAGTACTGCATGCTCAAGATGCACGATGCCTTGCTTGATGGCAGGAGGGTTGCAACAAACTTTGATCTGTTCTTGGACGGACTGATGCCATCAAAGAGCAAGGTCACAGCAGTGCGAGTGCCTGACAAGCCGACGGCTCAAGACCTTGACGACATAGGCCCCGGCAACCCTGAAGACCGCTTCAATGAAGAGCGTAACGGCGTCCTGGTGCTCGATGAATTGGGGAGCTGGCTTAACTCGCGCGGCTTCAATTCTCCAGAGCGCGCAGCTCTTCTGGATTGGCTCATTCATGCCCGTAAGAAGGGCTGGGATGTGTACCTTGTTGTCCAGAGCATTGACATGATCGACAAGCAAGTCCGCGTGGGCCTCGCTGAATATCAGGTGCGTCTGATTCGCGCCGACAAGATCAAGCTCCCTATCGTTGGCAGCTTTCTCGGAAAGCGTGGTCGCCTTCCAAGGCTCCATATCGCTAACGTCAGCCTGACCGATGTGCCAGGCGTAACCATTGATCGCGAATGGTTCAAAGGTGAGTATCTGCACAAGGGCTACGACACATTGCAGATCTTCCGAGATTGGGTGCGCAACCCGGTGGATGAACGATTTAAGGGCGAGCTCTACGGCGGCCCATACAGCATGTTGAGTGCGTGGCATCTCAAGGGCCGATATGAAGCGCCAGAGGCTCGTGTGGGCCTGTTCCAGCGCCTGTTTGGCAGTAAGCGCGAAAAGCCGGTACCGAAGCCGCGCCTTGCTGCTGTGGAGCTTTGCGCAAAGCTGCCGCCCGATGAGGCCTGGGCGCTTGCTCGTCGCTATGTGCAAGGGGGTGTGTGATGTGGTTGCTGTTTATCGCGTGGCTGATCGGTGTTTGTGTCTGTCTGTCGGTTGTAAACAAGCTCTGGGCCGATGGTGGTGAGTCGATGGATAGGCCATGGGAAAAGCGCTGAGATTCGCCCTGGCCATGTGCGTCGCGAGCATGGCCATGCTCGCCAATGCAGCGGGGCCGAGTAGGGTTGCAGGCTGCACCAAGACCGCCAAGGCCTGCACCTGCTACAGCCATTCGGGCAGGCCTGTTGAGGCTGAGAAAGACTTCTGCGAGGCCAAGTTCGCGCCCCTCACAGTCATGACGTTTGAAGGCGGCGACATTTCGGCATTGGTCACGCCGGTTCGGATCAAGCCTCCTGTGCCAGAAAACGAGCCATTCAAAAAGCTGCCGATACAGTGGCTGATTGAGCACTGATGGGGGTATCGGGGGCCGCGCCCCTGATGTCAACCGTCGATCAGGCATTGCCAGTTCTATCGATAGGATTGCGCGCGGCACCTTCTGCAGTTGCATGCACCTGGCTCGCGTGGCGCGCTTCTGGCAAAGATCGGGCCTTCGCTCCGTGTCCTGAGAACAACCGCCGTAGGCGCTCAATCCCCAGCAAGTGATTGTGCTCACTTTTTAGTAGCGCATTTGCGCTATGAAAAGAGAAGCGGTAAAGCTAATTAGGGCTTCAAAAATGCCCTGTCTCAATAGCATTCCAACTATCAAAACAACGGAGGGAAAAAGTGCTGATTGGATATGCTCGCGTCTCGACAAGGGAGCAGGAGACTTACCTGCAGATAGACGCGCTAAACAAGGCTGGTGTTTCAAAGATCTACCAAGAGAAGGCAAGTGCTGTAAGTGCGAGGCCTCAATTGCAACGCTGTCTGTCGTCTTTGAAGGCCGGCGACATCCTTGTGGTTTACAAAATGGACCGTGTTGCCCGGTCGCTCAAGGATCTGCTTGGGATTCTGGAGAGCGTCCAGTCTGCAGGCGCGCATATCCGGTCTTTGACTGAGCCGCTTGATACCTCAGTGCCGGTAGGCATCTTTATGGTGCAGGTGCTGGGTGCTGTTGCTCAGTTGGAGCGCTCCATCATTAGAGAGCGTGCATTGGCGGGGCAAATAGCCGCCTATAACAGAGGGGTAAGGTGGGGTGGGAGTAGGGGGAAGCTCAGTGATATTGAGCAAAACGAGCTCAGGCAATTAAAGCAGTCCGGGGCCACCTTAAAGCAGCTTATGGCGAGGTACGATATCTCCATGTCTACGGTCTGCCGATATCTGAATCCACAGACCTCTCGCAACGTCCGTCCAAAGTTGCCTGTACTTGGAGCTTATGTTGATGACTCTCTCAACGATTGACGATGCGACGACAGCCATTATCGGCCCCGGTCTTGAAAACGCGTTCTCCATGAATCAACCTACGCTGAATTACGTATCGTGTCCCGGAGCCTCTGCAACGGCTCCCACCTGGGCCAGTGCTCAGCGCCGCCAACAGGTCGAGGCTCAGCCCGAGGGAACGCACCGCATGGCGTACTGGGAATGGAACCATACCGGCAATCCAAGACATCCTCATGTCATCGTCTGCGTGCACGGCCTCTCACGCCAGGGGCGGGACTTTGATGTGCTGGCAACCGAGCTCAGCCGCTTTGCCCGCGTGATCTGCCCCGATGTGGTGGGGCGCGGCGAAAGCGACTGGCTGGCCGACCCCATGGGTTATCAGCTGCCGTTGTATGCGGCCGATATGTTGGCGCTGCTGGCCCAGTTGCATGCTCAGGCACCGATTGAAACCCTGGACTGGGTCGGTACCAGCATGGGTGGCTTGATCGGGATGGGTGTCGTGGGGCAGCCCGGTCTGCCGCTGCCGGTGCCTGTTCGGCGGCTGGTGCTCAACGACGTAGGGCCGGCGATTGAATGGGAGTCGCTGGAACGAATCGGCTCCTATGTCGGAAAAGGCTTGCAGTTTCCTAACTTTGAGAGCGCTGCTGCTGCCATGCGCTTGATTTCCGAGGGATTCGGCCCACATAGCGATGAGCAATGGAGCCGGCTCTCGCAAGCCATGATCAAGCCAGATGCCCAAGGGGGTGTGGTGCTGCATTACGACCCCCGTATTGCAATGCCCATGGCACAGATGACGCGCGAGACTGCTCAGGCCGGTGAGGCCTTGCTCTGGCAGCTTTACGACCAGATCAAGGCACGGGTCTTGCTTATCAGAGGGGCCGAGTCCGATCTGCTTGCGAGCCGTACCGCCAAGGTCATGACCGAGCGTGGTCCCAGAGCGCATTGCACGGAACTGGAGGGCGTGGGACATGCCCCAACGCTGGTAGTGCCGGGGCAAGTGGCTTTGATACAAAAGTTTTTACAAGGGGATAAGGGGCTGCCTGCGAGCATCAGTCTTGCGCAGCAGGCCCAAGAGGAAGCTGCATGAAGACCAGCGATACCGTAACCACAGTCTCTGACGCCGCACCCAAGCTCACGGAGCCAACGCCGCATCTGATTACCGCCACATCCGAGGTTTTGCCCGACCAAGTCAATGCGCTGGCGCGCGCCCGTGCCTTTGCAGAGCCGCTGATTGCCGGCGAAGTCATGGAGACCGGTGAAAACACCCTGACCCACGCCGACGCAGTGGCCGCCATCCTCAAGAAGATTGGTGGCTCGGAAACCATGCAGGCGGCCATTTATCTGGTGCATGCCAGCGTGCACCTGAACAAGCCGCAGGAAGTGATTGCCAAGGCGTTTGGCGATAATTTTGCGACCCTGGCGGTCGAAACCATCAAACTCATCCGGGTGCAGCAGCAGGCGCGAGAGGCCGAGTTGAGCAGCCAGCATGTCGATGGCGTGGCCACGCAGACCGAGAACGTGCGCAAGATGCTGCTGGGCTTCTCGCGTGATCTGCGGGTGGTGCTGCTGCGCCTGGCGTCGCGTCTGCAGACGCTGCGCTACTACGCGGCCGAGAAGAGCCCGGTTTCACCCAGCATCGCGCGCGAAGCGCTCTATGTCTTTGCGCCGCTGGCCAACCGTCTGGGCATCTGGCAGATCAAATGGGAGCTGGAAGATCTGGCTTTCCGTTTTCTGGAGCCCGATACTTATCGCCAGATCGCGCGTCTGCTCGACGAAAAGCGGGTCGAGCGCGAAGCCTATATGGAGCAGATGCGCGCGCGGCTCGAGGCCGACTTGCGTGCCCACAGCATCAGCGCCTCCGTTCAAGGGCGTCCCAAGCATATCTACAGCATCGTCAAGAAGATGCGCGGCAAGTCGCTGAGCTTTGACCAGCTGTTCGATATTCGTGCCATGCGCGTCATCGTGCCTACGGTCAAGGACTGCTATGCAGCCCTTTCCTGGGTGCATGAGCAATTCACGCCGCTGGAAAAGGAGTTTGACGACTACATCGCCAAACCCAAGCCCAACGGCTATCAGTCGCTGCACACGGTGGTGCGCGATGAAACCGGCCGCACCATAGAGATCCAGATTCGTACCCAGGCCATGCACGACCATGCCGAGCATGGCGTGGCTGCGCACTGGGCCTACAAGGAAGCCGGCACCAAGGGTTATGCGGGTGTGTCGGCGTCCAGCGAATATGACGCCAAGATCGCCGTGCTGCGCCAGTTGCTGGCCTGGGGCAGCGACCTGACGGGCTCGGCCCAGCGTGGTCTGTTTGAAGATCGCATCTATGTGCTGACTCCCGATGCGGCCGTGATCGAGCTGCCGCAAGGGGCCACGCCGGTGGACTTCGCCTACTCGGTGCACACCAGCCTGGGCCATCGTTGTCGTGGCGCGCGTGTGGACGGAGCCATGGTGCCGCTGAACACCGCTCTGGAAAGCGGCCAGACGGTAGAGATCAACACGGCCAAGGAAGACCGGCCCTCTCGCGACTGGCTCAATGCCGAGCTGGGTTATCTGGTCAGCAACCGCGCCAAGGCCAAGGTGCGCGCCTGGTTCAATGCCCAGGCGACGCACGAAACCGTGTCGCGCGGGCGCGAGGCCGTTGAAAAGCTGCTACAGCGCGAAGGCAAGACGGCGATCAAGCTTGAAGAGCTGGCTGCACAGCTGGGCTTCAAGTCTGCCGATGCACTGTTTGAAGTCGTGGGCAAGGACGAGTATTCACTGCGCAATATCGAAGTCGTGCTGCGTCCCAGTGAAGAAACGCCAGAGGAAGATGCATTCACGCCGGTGCGCAAGGCGCGCGGCCATGACTCTTCGCGCGGCGGGGTGCTGGTGGTGGGCGTCGATTCGCTCATGACCCAGCTCGCCAAATGCTGCAAGCCGGCTCCTCCGGACGAGATCGGCGGCTTTGTGACTCGTGGCAAGGGCGTGAGCGTTCACCGCTGCGATTGCTCGAATTTCCGCGAGATGATGGCCAAGAGCCCGGAGCGTGTCATCGAGGTCGACTGGGGCACCCCCAAGCATGTGGACAAGGGTGGACCGGTTTACCCTGTGGACGTTGCGGTGGAGGCGGCCGACCGTCAAGGCTTGCTGCGCGATATCTCGGACGTGTTTGCACGCGAGAAGACCAATGTCATCGGAGTGCAGACCCAGTCCGTCAAGGGGACGGCATGGATGACGTTCACGGTGGAAGTGGCAGATTCGGGTCGCCTCAACAAGGTACTTGGCATCGTCGCCAGTGTCTCCGGCGTTCGCTCGGCCAGAAGGCGCTGATGTAAGTCCCGATTGCGCCTGACAGTGCTCGATGACAAGAAAATGTTAGCTCTCAAAAAATGAGTGAAAAACCCGTGCTACAATTGCTTCATCGAACAGAACAACAGGCGCGTAGCTCAGCTGGTTAGAGCACCACCTTGACATGGTGGGGGTCGTTGGTTCGAGTCCAATCGCGCCTACCAAACGTGCAGACGAAACCAGAGTTTGCAGCAAAAATGCCCGCTGAAAAGCGGGCATTTTTGTTTTGTCGGTATGAAGCCGTTAGCGGAAAACGGCATTCAAACAGACATTTTTAATGCGCAAAGTTGTACTTTCGCGCAACTCTCTCGTGCTGGGTTTCTCGTTTGTAGCCCTCGACTGGCAGTAGCCGAAGTGGCCGCTTCAGGCTGGTTTCCGCCGCTGAGATTTGGCAAGCTTGTGACCGCTGCCGCTGTTACCAGACGTTGACCTGCTATCTGGCCAGACGTCCGCTGTGCGCCTCAAACCGGAAGCTGGCTGGATCGCAGTGCGCCAGACAACTGAACGGCAGCTCTCGTAAGCTGCGAATGGGTGCTGCCGACGGCGGATTCAACCGGTCGATGCAACACATGCACTGAACATCTCAGCAGGGGCGGAAGCCAAGCGTCTTGCGCGGCCTCTCATTCAACTGTCGTGCAATCGCGTCGAGCTGATGCTGGGGCTGCCCTGACAGATTCATGCCCTTTGGCATGTACTGCCTGAGCAGGTCGCTCGTGTTTTCGTTACTTCCACGCTGCCATGGGCTTTGCGGATCGCAGAAGTAGACCTGGATGTCAGACTGTCGTGAATGGCTTGTGCCCGCTATTTCCAAAAGCTCGATTCCAGGTAAGAAACGATAGAGCTACTGCGCAAAGGTCTGTCTATGCACTGGCCGGTGCCGCAGCTACGGTGTAGGAGTCTTGGCTCGCTCGATAGCAAGTCCTGCCGCCTTTATGACGGCTTGTGGTGGATGCTGCTCTGGCTACGCAGCAGATAGATTCCCCCGGCAGCTAGGTCTCTGCGATATCTCCTCGCACTTGGCCAGAGAAAGAGAAAAGCGCGCACCCTGCCTTGCAGGTGTTGCATTGTGAGGTGCAAGACATCACGCGATTTGAATGGAGCCCTGCCGCGCGCTTGGTTTCTGGGAAGTGCACCGCTATGTTTAACCCCGTTTGTAGATGCGCAGTCTGTTCCTCGTTTCAAGCACCTTGATCATGCTGACGGACATGCCCGTCAAAAGTTAGCTATCGGCGCATGCGTTGATGGGAAGTCTCTGTGATGCAGCAAAGTCTGTGCTATGCAAAAACAGCCTCGCCTAAGACCCAACTAGCCTTAATCCATCCCTCCAGCCACCTACGATGGCCAGCCGAGGGAGAGCGTTCCAAGCATGCATACCGAATCGCATTCAGCCACTAGGCTTTTTCATGGCTGCAAGTGGTATGCCTCCAATTAACGATGAAGGTATAGAAATGTTTGCCAATGTGGAGATGGCTAGGCGGTTTGGGTCCAACGCCTTTTATGGAGGTAGCTATGTGTCGGAAAGCTTGGTCAGCGTGCTTGACGAAGTCGAAAAAGCATTTGAGGCTGCTCGCAACGACCCGGAATTTGTTAAGACACTGTGGCTCGTCCTGCAAAATTTCGCGGGCCGAGAAACACCGTTGGGCTACGCAAGCCGCTTGTCGACTCAAATCGGAAGACACATCTATCTCAAGCGCGAGGATCTGCTCCACGGCGGCGCACACAAGACTAACAGCACCATTGGTCAGTTGCTTCTGGCTAAACGCATGGGCAAGACCCGGATCATTGCTGAAACAGGTGCAGGCCAGCATGGAGTTGCCACGGCTATGACAGGGGCCGCCTTGAACTTGCCTGTAGAAATTTACATGGGAGCAGTTGACATTGAACGACAGCAACAAAACGTTAGGCGCATGGAGTTGTTCGGAGCAAAAGTGCATCCCGTTGAAACCGGTGGCGCAACTCTAAAAGATGCGATCAACGAAGCAATGCGGGACTGGATCACAAATGTAGGAAGCACCTACCACTGCTTCGGGACGGCTGCAGGTCCTTATCCCTACCCTTCAATGATCAAGTATTTCCAATCCGTCATCGGCTTGGAGTCTCGCCGACAAATACTCGAACAGACTGGTCAATTACCAGCAGCGGTATATGCGTGCATTGGCGGGGGAAGCAACGCTGTGGGTTTGTATGCAGGGTTTGAAAACGATGCAGATGTTGCATTGTATGGCGCGGAGCCAGCCGGATTGGCAGACGGATCGCTGAAGCATGCTGCCACTCTGACCAAGGGTTCGGTGGGTGTGTTTCACGGTATGCGTTCCCTTTTCCTGCAAAACAGCGACGGCCAAATAGCCAACACGCACTCCATCGCAGCTGGCTTGGACTACCCTGGTGTTGGCCCAGAACTTGTCGCGTTGCAGGAACGCGGCCGAGCCACCTTTATCGCCATCAGCGATAAGGAGGCTATTGAGGCTTTTGAGAGGCTATCCCAACTTGAAGGGATCATTCCCGCTTTCGAGTCAGCACACGCATTGGCACTGGCTATTCAAGGCAGCCAGGATCATCCGCCTGGCTGCAATCTTGTCGTGTGCCTCTCAGGTCGTGGAGACAAGGACTTGGATCAATACTGGAAAATCAAGGGGCTTGCATGACCAATCGCTTCAATCAGCTGTTCGCAAATCCCAAGCGGAAGGCTTTCATTCCGTTCTTTACTCTAGGTGATCCCAATCCAGAATCAAGCTACGAGCTGATTTGTACAGCGGTGGATGCGGGTGCCGATGCCCTCGAATTGGGATTCCCGTTTTCGGACCCAATCACTGATGGTCCGGTCAATCAACGCTCCATGCAACGAGCACTGAAAGCGGGAACAAACTACGAAACCTGCTTAACGCTGCTTCGCCGAATCAGGATAAAGTATCCCGCACTTCCAATCGGCCTGCTTCTCTACTACAACCTCTTGCATATGCGCGGCAGCGAGGCATATGCTGAGTTTTCAGAAATTGGGATAGACGCCATTGTCTGCTCTGATCTGCCATTCGACGAAAGCGAATGGCATATTCAAAAGCTCGCTGATAACGGGCTGGGCTGCATTCAGATGATCGCACCCAATACGCCCAGTGAACGTGCCGCGAGCTTGTTGAAACACTCATCCGCATTTACCTATGTGATCAGTCGATTCGGCACCACTGGCACCAATGAGCATTTTGAGGCACAAGCTCTTACACGTATCGAGAGTCTGAGTCAGGTATCCACTCAGCCTATCGTTGTCGGGTTCGGGATCAGTAAAGTGCCACAAATTCAAGATTTCTGGAAGCATGGCGCAAACGGCGTCATTGTCGGGAGCCTCTTTAGCCTGCAGATCGAAAATAGCCTTCACGACATTCCCTCTGTGCACGCGTTCATCGACGGCTTCATCTCCGAAGTGCAGGCGAGCAAGGTATGCTAAGGCAAGCATCACTGAGCAATTTCGGTGCGAGAGATGCAGCCATCGTACTTTCAACGAGGGTAGCAAAGTGAGTGGCATTGACTGGGTACGGCTACTGCTCCTGAGTGCAGTATGGGGAGCTTCGTTCATCTTCATGCGAGTACTCGCACCAGTGCTTGGGCCCATAGTCACCGCAGACTTGCGTGTAGCCGTTGGCGGTTGCGCACTGCTGCTGTACTTCCTACTCATCCGCTTTCGCCCGCAGTGGCGTAAGCACTGGCGCCAATATGCAGTGATTGGCACATTCAATGTCGGTGTGCCATTCTTGCTGTTTTCCTATGCGGCGCAGCACATCCCAGCCTCCTATTCCGCCATCATTAATGCAACCACGCCTTTGTTTGGATCGGTATTTGCCGCAGTCTGGTTAAAGGAAGCATTTACCCGCATCAAAGCAATAGGCCTGCTGTTGGGCATCGCCGGGGTTGCGACCCTCACTGGCGCCAGTCTTCCGACCAGTACGTCTGCTGTATTCATCCCCTCCGTGTTCGCATGCCTGCTCGCTGCTGCCTCTTACGCAGGGGCTGGCATCTACATCAAACGTTGCGCGTCCCATGTCAATCCGATCGGCTCGGCAGGCTGCGCACAGATATTTGCCGCCATGGCATTATTGCCGTTCTGGTTAGCGGCGCCTCCTACCGGCCCGATAGACAGCACGATCGTGTTCAACGTCATGGGAGTGGGTTTGTTGAGCAGTGCTCTTGGCTTTCTACTTTACTTTCGCCTGGTACGGGACATCGGCCCGGCCAGAGCGATGATGGTCGCGTTTCTTACACCGCTCTTCGGCATCGTATGGGGCATACTATTTTTGGGTGAGGTCTTGGCCCCGCCAGCTATCGTTGGCGGTGCAATGATTGTTCTGTCCACGCTGTTGATCTTGAGAAGTGGAACACTCCGAAGCCGTCCGCTTGCACCGCTCGATAAAGAATTAATTTAGCAATGAAATCCTATGGAACTTCGCCATTTACGCTGCTTTTTAGCGGTTGCGGAAGAGCTTCACTTTTCACGGGCTGCTGAGAAATTACACATTGATCAATCCCCTTTGTCTCGCACTATTAAAGAGTTGGAAAGAGAATTGGATGTGGAACTCTTCGCAAGAAGCACACGAAATACTCAATTGACTCCTGCGGGGAAAATATTTCTGGAGCATGTTCCAAGAATATTCGCAGCCGTAGAGAAAAGTCAGGATGCCATCAGGTCATGGAAGAGCGGATATCGAGGACAGCTACGTATAGCTCAAGCCGATTTCGGAACCTCTCACCGCTTTCCAATTTTACTGGCCAGGTGTCATGAAAAGTTCCCGGGAGTCGACATTCAATTGTTTGAGGTGTCCGAATCGAACCTTATTTCCGGTCTACATAGCGATATATACGATGCGGGCTTCTGTCATACGGCTATTTCTGATAAATCGTTAGTTGCCGAGCATGTCTTAAGTGAGCCACTAGTTGCGGCACTACCGCTATCCCACCCTCTCCTAAATTATGACCGGATACCGCTGGAAAAGCTCAAAAGCTATCCATTGGTTATAGGAGATCAAGGTTGGTGCACTGGATTTTCAGATCAAGTGGCACGCGTACTTGCACACTCACATCCAAAGCCATTTATTGCAGGAAGAGTTGCCACATCAGAGTTTATGTTGGCGCAAGTTTCAGCAGGAAAATGCGTTGGAGTAGTGGCTGAATCGCATATACATGGAAATAAAAAATATGCTGTCATTTCTCGACCTCTGGATATAAAAAACTCAATTCTAGACACGTACATTATTAGAAAAAACTCTATCCCAAGCCAGGAGCTTGCTTATTTTATAGAAAATGCGAGAATTATTGCCTCCACCGCTAAATGAAATGTCAAATACCTACTTGACTTTGAGGAGGAGAAATTGATATTTCCATCGCCTTCAGAAGTTGTTCCGATCATGCATTTGTCCATCAAAGATAACCGCTGACTCTTTGATAGATAAAGCAAGTAAATCGATAGACATATTTATTTCATGGTCTGAAATGCCTGCAAATTTTCCTTTGAATTAATCTATTAATTTTAATTTTCCTGGTACTGTTGAATTAGGCAATTTCCCGTCATGACTTCGGTGTAGTAAATGCGCGGTCTTTGCTTCATGCCAACACCCCTTGAGCCCGAGGCAGTCATTGTGTTGCATTGACCAGTTGAATCCACATTGCTAAGTGGACTTTGCAAGAAGGAGCAACATCTCCCAGTGTGATTCACATAGGCGCTTGTGGGCAAATGCGAGAGAGGTGAGCTGTGCTTGGACACCATTGACAAAGCGCGCAGTGGCGAATGCTGGGCCTCAAATTTCTACCTTTGCGTCAACGCTGGTATTGCGCTTGCAGAATGCAGTGAAAGACGCCGCGAGAACTGAAAGATCCTCCGGAGGATGAGAGCAGGGCATGTCGCGCTGGAGGATCCCATGAAAACACTGCTTCGCCTTCTGAGCCTTGCTCCCAGCGAACGTAACTGGGAGATCGGGCAACTTGTCAAAGAGTTCCAAGAGTGTAAAGAGATCATCGTGGCTCAAGCCATCCACATCGGGGCCTACTGGTTGTCCAAATAGTAGATTCTGGGTTGCTGCCTCACTTTTCTGCCGGTGTTCAGATCACGCATTCCGATCACCGTCCAGAGCGGAGTACGGTTCAGGATTGAGCAGCCCCTCGCAGCATAGCTGCTCTTGACTCCATGTTCCGATTCGTTGTCACAGCACATGATGGCGCAATGCCTGCACCGGAGGTGCCAATAACGCACATTGTCTGCCGGCTGGCTGCAGTCCAGACATACTTGCTAGAAAGCCAGATTCAATTCCAGCAGCAAGTTCGAGGAGCCGGGAGTCACCGAGAGCGACTGGCTGTAGATATCTCCTGATCGTGGCATGGCTTGGCCGTCCAGCGACAGCCGCGCTTGCAAACGTAGCTCTGGGAATGACGACAGCGAAACTGCAGGATCGAGCAGGTTCTCCGATCCTAGCGTGAAATGTACTGGCAGGGAGGTCGCAGGCAGGCGCAGCACAGCCACAGGCCGGGGGTGACCGTCGGCGCGAGCCACGACAAAGACCTGAGCCTTGGCTAACTGGGCTGGTTCAGATGGATTGGCCTTGGAGGCTGCCCATCGCAATTCTCCGCTCAGGCGGCTCTTGGATGCGGCCGCAGTTTTGGCAGTGATGCTCGAGCTGTCTTCAGACGCCAAAGCCTCCAGCTTGAGCAGGTCGTCCTGCACGCGCAGCGCCATGTCCGATCCGGGCTCCAGCTGCGCCAGCAGGGCCCGCCAATGCTTGCCCGCCTCATCCAGCTGGCCATGACGCACGGCGGCACTGCCCGCAAGGGCCAGCGCCTTGGGTTGGCTCGGCTGCAACTGCAGTGCCTGGGCGATGGCCTTGCCGGCTTCGCCATCCAGATCACCGCCCTGCGCCGATGCCAGAGCGTCGGCCAGATCGGCCCATAACCTCGCCTGGACTTCCTCATCCATCGCGCTACGCCGCGCCTCCTGCAAAGCCCGCCGGTATGCCTGGGCCGCAGCGTCAAATCGCTCCAGAGTTTCATAGGAGCGGGCCAGCATCACCCAGCCGGGCAGGTTCTGCGGTTGTTCCTCAAGACGCCTGGCCAGCCCATCCACCATGGCCTGCACCTGTGTATCGCCAGCGCCGTCCCCGTGCGCGTTGGGCTGTTCCTGTGCCAGCTGCGCCGCAGCCTTTGGGTCACCCACCTGCAGGTACAAAGCGAACGCGGCGACAGGGAGCAGCACCGCCAGCAACAGCGCGCTGCCACGGCGCAGCCATGGACTTTGGCGCCAGGCGACTGATGCTCGGGGTCTGTCCAGTTCTCTGAGCAGACGCCGCTGCAGCTCTTCGACCGCTTGAGCGTGGTCGGTCTCGCTCAGGCGCCCGCCTGAGCGCTCCAGCTTCAGCTCGGCCAACTGGGCCTGGTAGAGGCGGCGCAGCGCTTCCTCAGGATCGCTGGCGGGCGATGGGGCCTCGGCCAGCAGAGGCGGCAGCAGTACCGCCAGGCTCAGAAGCATCAGGGCGATGGCACCCAGCCACAACCAGTGCATGGCGCTCATTGGCGTTCCTCCTTCGAGGTCGTGTCCAGCCATTGACGTGCACGGTCCCGTTGCTGCAGAGTGAGTGGCTCGTCCGGCATGCTCCTTTGGCGCAGTGTGCGCCGCAGCAGGACAAAGCCGCCCAGCGCGGCAAGGAACGGGCTGCTCCACAGCAGCCAGGTCGATGGCTTCCAGGGCGGGTTGTAGCGCACAAAGGAGCCATAGCGCTGTTCGAAGAAGTTGATCACCTGCTCATTGCTATGGCCCTGCTCGAGCTGGTTGCGGATCTCGCGGCGCATGTCCTCGGCCATGGGGGCACGCGACTCGGCCACAGTCTGGTTCTGGCAGACGACACAGCGAAGCTGAGCAGCCAGCGCCATTTCACGATCCAGCAGTTCCTGGTCCCGAGCGGTCTGCCCGGCCTGGGCCAGCATTGCCATGCAGGCCAGCAAGGCCGCTGTGCAGGCCGCGCCGATACTTCGCGGTTTCATTGCAGACTCCTGATGACCGGCAGCAGCCGGTCGCGCCATATCTCTGCGGTTACCGGGCCCACATGGCGATAGCGCACGCGGCCCTGGCCGTCAATGACAAAGGTTTCCGGCACTCCCTGGATGCCGAAGTCCATGCCCACGCGGCCATCGCCGTCGATGGCTGAAGCTCGGTAGGGGTTGCCCGCCACCCGCAGCAGCGCACGAGCCTTGTCCGGCTGATCCTTGTAGTTCAGGCCGTAGACGGCGACCGCGTCGCGCTTCGAGAGTTCGGCCAATACGGGCAGCTCCTGTCGGCAGGGGGCGCACCATGAGGCCCAGACATTGAGCAACCAGGCCCGGCCTCGCAGGTCCTGCAGATGAAGGACCTGCTGCTGGTCTTCGAGCAGAGGGCGGTCTATGGCCGGTGCGGGCTGTTCCAGCAGCGCCGAAGGCAGGGCCCGTGGGTCACGCTGCAGGCCAAGCCCGAGCATGATGGCCAGGCCTAAAAATATTGCCAGGGGCAGGACAAAGCGCATCAGACAGCTCCTTGCAGGGCCGGAGCGCCGGACTGGCGATGCGCTCGCTGCTTGGCTGTACGAAAGCGTCGGTCCATAAGGCTCAGGCCCGCGCCCAGCGCCATCATCAGTGTGCCTATCCAGACCCAATCCATGAAAGGCTTGACCTGTAGGCGCACGGTCCAGCGCAGGCCTTGATCGTCCAGTGGATCGCCCAGGGCCACGAAAACGTCGCGTGTCCAGCCGCTGTCAATGGCGGCCTGGCTCAGCGCCATGCCCTGGGCGCGGTAAACCCGCTTCTCGGGAAACATGCTCCAGCTGTCCAGCCCCGCTCGACTGACGGTGAATTGGGCACGCTGCGCGTCATAGTTGGGGCCGGCTGCCGGACCAAGGCTGTCGAAGCGGAAGCGGTAGCCACCCGCCTCGGCAGTCTCACCCTGCGCCAGCGTGGTTTCGTGCCGGCTCTCCAGCCCGTCGGCCAGGCTTACCGCCAGCACGAACATGCCCGCACCGGCATGGGCCATCAGCATGCCCCACCAGCCCCAGGGCTGGCGCGACAGGCGTTGACCCAGATGGCCGATTTCCAGGCCTTGCCCCAGGCGCTGCCAGATATGGGCCAGTGTGCTGAGCAGGCACCACAGGCCCAGGGCCAGGCCCAGCAAGGTGGCCGGGGACAGGCGCACACCCAGCCAGCCGCCTGCCAGTGCCAGCACCGCCGCGCAGGCAAGGCTCAGCACGAGGGCCACGCGAAGGTGCCGCCACAGCTCGCCAACCAGGCTGCTCTTCCAGCGCGCCACCGTGCCCACGCCCATCAGGGCCAGGGCCGGCAGCACCAAAGGCAAAAAGACGGCCTGGAAGTACGGCGGCCCCACGGAGATCTTCTCGCCGCTCAGCACATCGAGCGCCAGTGGGTACAGCGTGCCTATGAGCACCGCGAGCGCTGCAGCGGTGAAGAGCACGTTGTTGATCAGCAAAAAGGTTTCGCGCGAGAGCATGGAAAATTCTCCGGAGCCGCGGCCCAGCTCCGGTGCGCGCCAGGCGAACAGCCACAGCGATGTTCCCACCACAACCACGATGAAGCACAGGATGAAGAGCCCCCGCCCTGGGTCCACGGCAAAGGCATGAACCGAGGTAAGCACGCCTGAGCGCACGAGAAAGGTACCCAGCAGGCTCAGTGAAAATGCGCAGATGGCGAGTAGGGCCGACCAGCTGCGGAAGGCACCGCGCTGGTCGGTCACGATCAGCGAATGCAGCAGGGCCGTACCCACCAGCCAGGGCATGAAAGAGGCGTTTTCCACCGGGTCCCAGAACCACCAGCCGCCCCAGCCCAGTACGTAATAGGCCCAGGCACTGCCCAGCAGAATGCCCAGCGTGAGAAAGCCCCAGGCTGCCAGTGTCCAGGAGCGCGACCAGCGCGCCCAGGCTGCACCCAGCTCGCCCGAGATCAATGCCGCAAGCGCGAATGCAAAAGGCACGGCAAAGCCCACATAGCCCATGTACAGCAGCGGCGGATGCAGCACCATGCCGGGATCCTGCAGCAAGGGGTTGAGGTCCTTGCCTTGCGCAGCCGCCGGGATCAGGCGCGCAAACGGGTTGGAGAGAAACAGCAGGAACAGCAGCAGACCCACACTGATCCAGCCCAGCACCGCGAGCACGCGCGCCACGAAGGCCGGCGGCAGGTCCCGGCTGCGCCAGGCCACCGCCAGGGTCCAGCCCGAGAGCATGAGCTGCCACAGCAGCATGGAGCCTTCATGACCGCCCCAGAACGCTGCCAGCTTGTAGGCCATGGGCAGGTCGCTATGCGAATTGGCCGCCACATACAGCACTGAGAAGTCTCCGCGCCAGAAGCACCAGAACAGGCTGGCCGAAGACAGCACGCACAAGGCGCATAGCAAAAAGGCTGCGGGCCGGGCCAGCCTTACCCAGCCCGCCAGTCCCCAGTGGGCACCGGCCAGCGGCAGCACCGCCAGCAGCACTGCCGTAACCAGGGCCAGTACCAGGGCGAACACGCCAAGTTCAGCGATCATGTGCGGCCTCCGCTGGAGACGGCACCGGCGCTGTCCTGGCCGGCTTCCCTGACGGTGGCGTCGTCGGCAGACTTCTCCGACGGCTTGCCGGCGGCGTTTTTCAATGCATGGGCCGCTTCGGGCGGCATATAGTTCTCGTCGTGCTTGGCCAGCACCTCGGAGGCCTGGAAGGCACCGTCCGCCTGCATACGGCCCGATACCACCACACCTTTGCCCTCGCGGAACAGGTCGGGCAGCAATCCTCGATACTGCACAGGCACACTGCGCACTTCATCAGTCACGGCAAAGCGCAGCAGCATTCCGTCGCCGCTGCGCTGCAGTGAGCCAGGCTCCACAAGGCCTCCCAGGCGAAAGGCCGCACCATGCGGAACCTCACCCGCATGAACCTGGCTGGGGCTGTAGAAGAACATCACATTGGAGTTGAGCGCTCGCAGCACCAGCGTGACGGCTGAGGCCACCAGCGCAAGTCCTGCCAACACCCACAGCAGGCGACGCTGGCGCGGCTTCATGGGTTCTCCCTGGCTTCGAGTCCGGACGCGGCTTCAGCCTTCAGGCGACGGCTGCGCACAAAGATGCTGACCAGCTCGATACCCAGCGCCATCGCGCTCACACCGTAGGCCAGAGCAATGAAAAAAGCATGATCCTGCATTACAGACTCTCCTCGCGGGCTCGCTCCAGAATCAGGCAACGTGCCCGTACCAGGGCGACGGCCAGCGTATAGGCCCAGCAGGCCAGCGCCATCAGCAGCATGCCGGCCAGCATGGTGTGTGTCATGCTGGGAGCTGTATCCATGCGGATACTCGCACCCTGATGCAGGGTGCTCCACCACTGAACCGAGAAATAGATGATGGGAACATTGACCACGCCAGCAAGCAGCACGATGGCGCCAGCGCCATCGGCCCGACGCGAATCCTCTATGGCCGAGACCATGGCCATATAGCCCAGATACAGGAACAGCAGGATCAGCTCCGACGTCAGGCGGGCATCCCATACCCACCAGGCTCCCCAGGTAGGCTTGCCCCAGGCAGCCCCGGTCCACAAGGCGATGGCTGTGAACAAGGCTCCCGTGGGGGCCAGGGCCCTTGCCAGCAGGGGGGAGAGACGGGTGCCGTAAATCAACCCCAGGGCAGCATGGAGCGCTGCCACCAGATAGATGAACATGGACATCCAGGCGGCCGGCACATGCAAAAAGATGATGCGGTAGACCTCGCCCTGTTGGTGATCCGTAGGTGCCAGTCCAAATCCGACCCATAGACCCGCAGCAGCCAGCACGGCAGCCAGCACGGCCATCCAGGGCCAGACTCGACCCGCCCAGTGGTAAAAAATCGGGGGCGAGGTCAGTTGGCGCCATTTGCGGCCGCTGGACCCTGCCGCAGGCGTCGGTGATGCATTGGAAGTAAGGGAATTCATATCACTCCAGCGCGAGGCGCAAGGCCGCTGCTATAGCCCAGGGGCCGGCCAGTAACGCCAGGCACAGGCAGGCCCCCAGCAGATTGAGAGCAGGCGCTGCACTCAGCCCTTGCTGCGCCTGGGCCACGGCATGGCTGCCAAAGATCAGGATGGGCACGCTCAGCGGCAGCACCACCAGAGCCAGCAGCAACTGCCCCCGCACACCCAGTGTCAGTGCTGCGCCCAGAGCCGCCAGCAGGCACAGGCTGGGCGTTCCCAGGGCCAGCGATGCCAGCAGAATGCTGACCACCGTCCCATCCAGGCCGTACTGCCAACCCAGCAAGGGAGCCACCAGCAACAATGGCAACACACCCAGCAACCAGTGCGTGGCCACCTTGAGGCCCACCAGCAGCGAAAGGGGCGCAGGCGCCAGCAACCATTGCTCCAGCGACCCGTCGGCCATGTCGCTCTCGAACAGCCGGTGCTGCCCCAGCAGCACGGCCAGCAAGGCCGCGACCCACACAATGCCCGGCGCAATCTGCCTCAGCAGGGGGGCGTCCGGCCCCAAAGCCAAGGGGAAAAGACTGCCCACCAGCACGAAAAAGAACAGCCCGCCCAAGGCATCGGAAGGCCTTCGAGCGGCCAATTTCAACTCTCTTGCGCACACAGCTCTCAGCAAACAGCCACCTGCTCATTCATTGCCGTCGTGACCACGGAGCGGGATAAGTCCAGTATCGACACCCGGGGCGTCGGCAGCACCAGGTTGCGGTGCGAAGCCACCACGGCCATTCCTCCTGAGGCCAGATGCTGCTCCAGTGCCTCGACCAGATATTGTTCGCCCTGGACATCCAGACAGTTGTCGGGTTCGTCCAGCAACCAAAGCGGACGCTCGCCCAGTAAAACACGGGCCAGCCCCAGTCGCCGACGCTGACCCTGGGACAGTCGGCCAAAAGGCCGTGCGACGACTCCCGTCAACGACAAGGCCTGCAAAACGGCTTGCACGCGTGCTTCATTCGAGTTCACAGCCATCAGATCCAGCGCAAAGCGCAGATTCTCCATCCCTGTCAAGGCGTCGCTCATTCCTGCCTGATGTCCCATATAGGCCAGTTGCCGCTGGTAGGCTGGATCCTGAGGGGACAGCGTACCGCCGCACCACTGGAGGCTTCCAGTACGCCATGGCAGAAGGCCGGCCAGACAACGTAGCAGGCTGCTCTTGCCAGCGCCGTTATGACCTCTGAGCATCAGGAGTTGACCGTCACCGAGTTCCAAGCCCAGATCGCGCAGCACCACTCGGCCGCCGCGTACACAACCCAGGCCGGATATGCAAAGAAATCTGGAAGCAGCCGTGCCCAAGCCATTCATCCCGCTACTGCACCGACGCAACCGAAGCCTCAGCTGGCCCAGGTACTTTCTGACCTGGCGTGTCGCTGGGGCCCTGTCCGGGAGGAATGTGAGGCAGCTTGTGGGCAATGCCCTTGTGGCAGTCGATACAGGTTTTTTCCTTGCTGGCCAAATAGGTGCTGTGCATGTTCTGTGCACGCAAACTCTGCCGCGTCATATCCATGGAGTCGTAGTTATGGCAGTTGCGGCACTCCAGAGAATCATTGGCCTTGAAGCGAGCCCACTCGTGCTGCGCCAACTCCAGCCGCTTGGCTTCGAATTTTTCAGGCGTGTCGATTGTTCCGAAGATCTTGCCCCACACTTCCTTGGAGGCCTGCATCTTGCGAGCGATCTTGTCAGTCCAGTCGTGCGGCACATGACAGTTGGAGCACACGGCACGTACGCCCGAGCGGTTGGTGTAGTGGATCGTGCTCTTGAGTTCTGCAAACACGTTGTCCCGCATCTCGTGACAACCCGTGCAGAATTTCTCAGTATTGGTCAGCTCCATGGCGGTATTGAACGCGCCCCAGAAGAGGATGCCGCCGATGAAACCGCCGATGGTCAGAAAGCCCAGGCTGAAATGTACGCTGGGGCGGCGGATCACCGCCCAGTAGCGCTTGAGAAGTGTCAACATAGATGAGCCTCGTGCGCCGCAGCGTCAGTTTTTCTTGGATGTCTTGCCCGACTGGGACTGCAGGGCCTTCAGGATCACGGTATCCACATCTTCGAAGGTGTTGCTGACCAGAGGGCGGACGGCATCCTGAGCCACATGGCATTGCTGGCAGAAGTAGCGTCGCGTGGACACCTGCCCCAACATGCGCCCGTCGCGGTCCATATAGTGCGTGACCGATACCGGCACTGCCTGCGAGATCTCGGCCTTGGTTCGCGAATGGCAGTCCATGCATTTGTTGAAGTTCTTGTCCACCTGGTAGCCGTCCACGCGATGAGGGATCGTGGGCGGTTGCCAGGTGTAGTTGCGCGTGCGGCGCACGTCATCATTGACGGCATTGCCAAGCACTGGCGGCTTGGTTGCCTGCATGATGGGCGTGGGGCCACGCGCCGAGTCATAGAAGGTCTCCGCGATGGCGGCTGGCGTCCAGGCCATACCTATATTGAGCATGAGCAGCATGCCCACAAGCCGGACGAGTTTGCGGAAGAAGTTCATGGTCAACCTCTCTTTCGTCAAACCTTGGTGATCTTCACAGCGCACTTCTTGAAGTCCGTCTGCAACGAAATCGGGTCGGTAGCATCCAGCGTCACCTTGTTGATCAGCTGGCTGGCGTCGAACCAGGGGACATAGACCAATCCGCGCGGAGGCTTGTTGCGGCCGCGCGTCTCGACGCGCGTGCGCATGGAGCCGCGCCGCGAGGACAGCTCAACTTCGCTGCCGCGGCGCACGCCCAGTGCCTTGGCATCGTCAGGGTGCATGTAGCACAGTGCGTTAGGCACGGCACGATGCAGTTCGGGTACGCGCCGGGTCATGGATCCCGAGTGCCAGTGTTCAAGCACTCGGCCCGTGGAAAGCCAGAACGGGTAATCCTTGTCCGGAGCCTCCGCCGGTGGTTCGTACGGCAAGGCAAAGATGTTGGCCTTGCCGTCGATATTTCCGTAGAACTGGTAGCCCGTACCAGCTTTCACATAGGGGTCCGAGCCTTCGCGGTAACGCCAGAGCGTTTCCTTGCCGTTGACCACGGGCCAGCGCATGCCGCGCACCTTGTGGTACTGGTCAAACGGTGCCAGATCGTGGCCATGGCCACGGCCGAACGAGGCGTACTCCTCGAACAGACCTTTTTGCGGATAGAAGCCAAAGGCCTTGGCTTCCTCGTTTTCATAGGCAGGGTCCATGTCGGCCAAGGGGAACTTGTCCACGTTGCCGTTGCGGTACAGCACCTCGAACAGGGTCTTGCCGCGCAGCTGGGGCTTCTTGGCCAGCAGTTCCTCGGGCCAGACTTCCTCGACCTTGAAACGCTTGGAAAACTCCATCAATTGCCACAGGTCGGAGCGCGCCTCACCAGGAGCCTTGACCAGCTGGTGCCAAAAGTGGGTGCGGCGCTCTGCATTGCCGTAGGCGCCTTCCTTTTCAACCCACATGGCCGACGGCAAGATCAGATCGGCGGCTACGGCTGTGACTGTGGGATAGACATCGGAGACCACCACGAAATTGTCAGGATTGCGGTAACCCGGGTAGCCTTCCTGCGCCAGGTTGGCGCCGGCCTGTATGTTGTTGTTGACCATCACCCAGTAGGCGTTGAGCCTGCCGTCCTTGAGTGCACGGTTTTGCTCTACGGCATGGTAGCCGGGCTTGGGTGGAATCGTGCCTTCGGGCAGCTTCCAGATGGCTTCAGCAGTCTTGCGATGCTCTGGGTTCGTCACCACCATGTCCGCAGGCAGGCGGTGCGAGAAAGTGCCCACCTCACGCGCCGTTCCGCAGGCAGAAGGCTGACCCGTCAGTGAGAACGGGCTGTTGCCGGGTGTGGCGATCTTGCCAAGCAGCAAGTGGATGTTGTAGACCATGTTGTTGGCCCAGACACCGCGGGTGTGCTGGTTGAAACCCATGGTCCAGAACGACACCACCTTGCTATTGGGGTCTGCATAGAGCTCGGCAAGAGCCTTGAGACGGTTGGCCGGTACACCCGTGAGCTTGGTTGTGTACTCGAGCGTATAGGTGGATACGAACTTGGCGTATTCCTCGTAGTCTATGGACTTGGCACCGTTGGGATCCTTGGCATTCTTGGCCGCCTTCTGCAAGGGGTGCTCGGGACGCAGCCCGTAGCCGATATCGGTGTTGCCGAGCTTGAAATTGCAGTGCTTGGAGACAAAGTCCTTGTTGACTCTGCCCGTGGTGATGATGTGGTTGGCGATGTAGTTGAGTATGGCCAGATCGGTTTGAGGCTTGAAGGTCAGAGACATGTCCGCCAACTCATACGAGCGGTGCTCGAAAGTGGACAGCACAGCAACCTTCACGCCCGGTGTGGACAGGCGCCTGTCAGTCACGCGCGTCCACAGCACCGGATGCATTTCAGCCATGTTCGAGCCCCAGAGCACAAAGGCAGTCGCGGCTTCGATGTCGTCATAGCAACCCATGGGCTCGTCCATGCCAAAGGTGCGCATGAAGCCGGCAACTGCCGAGGCCATGCAGTGCCGTGCATTGGGATCAATGTTGTTGGTGCGAAAGCCCGCCTTGAACAGCTTGGAGGCGGCATAGCCCTCCCATACCGTCCACTGGCCGGAGCCGAACATGCCCACCGCGTCGGCCCCCTTGGCCTTGAGCGTCTTTTTGAACTGCTCTGCCATGACGTCGAAGGCCGTATCCCAGGAAACCTGCTGGAACTCGCCATCCTTGGCATAGCGACCATTCTTCATGCGCAGCAACGGCTTTGTCAGACGATCACCGCCATACATGATCTTGGACAGGAAGTAACCCTTGACGCAGTTCAGTCCCCGGTTGACCTCGGCCTCAGGGTCACCCTGAGTGGCCACTACGCGGTTGTCCTTGACGGCCACCATGACGCCGCAACCTGTACCGCAAAAGCGGCATGGCGCCTTGGACCACTTCAGGTCGGCAGCCATTGCTCCTGCATCCTGGGACAGAACTTCGATGGGGATGCCTGCAACGGCCCCTGCGGCTGCGGCCGCAGATTGACGGACAAAATCACGCCTAGTGCTAGTCATGTGTTACCTCTTGGTTTAGCGACTGCCAGTTCTCAACATGCTGATAAACCAGGGATGCGTTGATTACGCCATCAAGCAGCTCAATCTGAGACACGCAATCAAGTATTTCTCTTGCATGGGGCGCTTCCAAGGTCACGACCAACTTGCCGGCCGGATGACTTCCATGTATTTGGGCGCCTTTGATCGTGACGATGCCAGCAGCTACTTGTGCCAATGCCTGGGGAAGCACATGCACAACCAGACTGGTGATATGCAAGTCGGTATGAGTTTCAATGGGCTCAGATTCTTCATGCATGTGGAGGGCCACCGATGATCATCTGATAAAACCAGATCGCAAAGCCGTAAGACGCAATCAGTACAACGGCCAATATAGGCGCCATAACAACTGCGAGAAATGCGAAGCTGCGCAACTCCTCGGTATGAGTCGATTCAGGCTGAGGTTCTGTCATTAGCAATCCCCCTTGGCTTGGATGCCTGAGCATCCATGATTTGGCGATAGAGATCCGATAACGAACTTTGCCACGAGATTACCTACAAAATTGACTTGCAACAAGGTTCTTCTCGATTCGTTGCTTTGCATCAATTCCTTCATCAAGATTTCATTGAATCAATTGACATTCAAGTAAATGTCTCAGGAGTTGACTAAATAGCCGGCGGAATCAAGCGCGGCTTGGATCAGGCATCTGCAAACTGAATTCGCACCTTAATCATCGCACTGATCCGTTGAAGTTGGGACGTGAAATCTGGCCTGAAACCGATAGCCACCGCCTGCTGCTTGCTTGAAAACCTTGAAACCGTCACTGGATCACCTGACCGCCATAGAGAGGTAATCGAGGTATCGTGCGGCCGTAATCAATGATGGCAATCAGCGGGAGAAAACCAAGCCTGCACAAGAGAGTGCTGCAGATCGTGGATTTAGTGGCTCAATAAAGCGCAGGACCTCGCGGCATTCAAGACGCGCTCCTCTCGGCCAGACAGGAAGCGATAACGAGGCTCATGCGAACTCAACCTGGATTTGTGCAAGCTCAAGGCATCACCGTGCCGAGCACGATGAGCGTCGAACCAAAAAAAGCGCTCCACAAAGCGCTTTATAGGAGCAAAAGGATCTAGGAGCAGAGCTTCGCTCCTGCTCGTCCGTCAGCCTGCATTGGACTGCCCCTAGGCATGTCTACCTTCTAAGGGAAAGTCCAATTACAGTCTTAATGTCGCTTATAAGTTGCTCGTAATAGGTCGCGATGTGATGCGACAACCGCTGCTCAGAGGCTCAATCATTTCCAGCAGCCGCTTGTAGCCCGTGCGCTGCACCCGCCACTGACCGGCGACCCTGGTATAGAGGTCCTCGTACAGCGCACTGCCGGTAAGTATGGTCTGCTCATCCAGATTGATGAACAGATCATTGAGGTACCAGATGCCGGTGGCCGTGTCACCGTCGACCTTGATTTCCGGTGTATGCCCGTTGTGCATGCCAAAGCGCCGATGGGTGAAGGCATTGCGGTAGAAGTTCATGGCCTCATCGATGCCATTGATCTCATACTGGTAAGTCGGGCTGTCGAAGCGAATATGGACATCATCGGCCAGCACGGTTTTCAGAAGCTCCAGATTGCAGGTATCGATGCCGCGAAAGTAGCGTGCCTTGAGCTGTTTGATTTCTTCAATATCCAGAAGAGTTTGCATGCTGTTCTCCGCTGGAATTTAGTGAGGCAGGTAATGGCCGCCACTGACGTCCAGTTGGGCGCCGGTCACAACGCGCGCATAGTCGCTGGCCAGATACAGCGCGGCAGAGGCGCAATCGGCATCGTCGGGAATCTCGTTGCGCAAGGGAATCTGCTGGGCAATCACATCGACCAGAGATTCCATGGGTACGCCCTGGCGCTTGGCTTCCGCCTGGAAATAACCTTTGACCGGTGCGCCCCACATCCAGCCGTTGTAGGTGCTGTTGACGCGGATGCCGAAGGGCCCCAGGTCTTCTGCCAGATATTGCACAGCGGTCTTGAGCGCGCCTTTGGATACTGCGTAACCGGCTTCGAGCTGATTGGGGCGGCGCGTTGCCATGGTGTTGATCATCACAATGCTGCCGTCTTTTTGCTTTTTCATCTGCGGCACCACGGCCTGGGTCATGTTCATGGAGCCGTAGAGATTGACTTCCATGACCTTGCGCCAGTCATCCATGGAGGAGTTGCTCGAAGAGCCCCAGGTCCCGTGGGCATAGGCCGAGTTGATCAGCGCATCGATGCGGCCGAACCTGGCAACGGTCAGCTCTGCAAGCCGCTGGCATTGCTCGGGCTGCGAGATATCGGTGGACACTTTGAGCGTCTCGCAGGAGTGGCCGGCATCGCGAATCGCTTGCTCTGCCTCATCGAGCATGGACTGTGTGCGGGCTGCCAGCACCACGGCCTTGGCCTGATATTCCGCCGCGCGCAGGGCGAGCTTGATGCCCATGCCGGGGCCGATGCCAGAGATGATGATGACTTTGTCTTTCAGAAGCATATGGGTCTCCTTGGATATATAGCCTGGGGTTTTCTCAGAATGCAGCCCGGGTGCGGGCAAAGTGCAGCTCTTCTGCGCGGTGCTTGACATCCTCGGCGACCTGGTCAAAGGCGATCTTTACCCAGGCGCCATGCTCGCGCATGATGGTGTCGGCATTCAGTCCCAGGAACTGGTCGGTGGTGAAGTAGGTGCAGCGGTTGGCGTCAATCGCCTCTATGTATTGATCCCGACGCGCAGCGTCCTTGTTCTCGGGCACGGGGCGCTGTTCCCAGGACAGCAGTTGCTCGGGCTCAAACGCAACCAGGTATTCATTGACAGGCCAGACTTCACCCGTCAGCGGATGGCGTGTTTTCATCTCGACCAAGTCATTGAGCTTGAGCCCACAGCGGATGTCGGGGCAGAAGCGATTCCAGAGGCGGTAGTTCTCCAGATCGGCCAGCACTTCCCAGACCACGCTGGCGGGGGCATTGATTTCTACCTTGATGGAGGTGACGAGGTTGGCAGCTTTGGTCATTGGAGTACTCGCTTCAGTTGATGGGCTTGGAGGTGATCTGCAACTGCTCGCTCAGTGGCTCCACGGTTTCAAGCAAGGTCTTGTAGCCCGTCTCGGTAATCCACCAGCGGCCATCGCGCTTGACATAACGGTCTTCATAGATAGCACCGCCATGCATATGCGTTTTCTCTTCGAGGTTGATGAAGACGTAGTTCAGATACCAGAGCGCGGTAGCTTCGTCTCCCTTGACATCGATCTCCGGCGTGTGGCCGTTGTGCATGGCCAGGCGGGTCTTGGTAAAGGAGGTTTTGTAGAAGTCCAGCGCCTTGTCTATGCCTTCCAGATGGAATTCGTAAGCCGGGCTTTTGAAGGCCAGCTTGATGTCTGGCGTCAGCATGCCCTGCAGCAATTCCAGATTGCAGGTGTCGATGGCGCGAAAGTAGCGCGCCTTGAGCTGCTTGATCAACTCAATGGCTTCCAGGTCCAACATGTGTTTTGTCTCCGGTGGTAGTGGGTCAGTCTCAAGCGCTGACTTGATAGAAACTGGTGAGAATGCAATCGAGGCTGCTGAAATCCATGATGGGAGTCACAGATTCGGACATGTATTTCTGCCGCTGGCGCAGCAGGTCTTCATCTCCTTGCGTGTCATAGAAGCCGTGAGCACTGCCGATCGCGATATCGGGAAACTGCTCCTCAACGATGGCGTGGACTTCCGGTGCGTCTTCGGTCAAGCGTCGAACGACCAGGTTTTGCCGGTATCCGAAGATGGACTGCAGCGGGTAGGCATTGCTGCCATGGCCTTCACGCCAGTGAACCATCCATTCTTCAAAGTTCATGCCGACCGGCTTTCTGAACAGCGCCACCTGGCACATGCCCGGTGTGCGCTTGCCTAAAGCCACTTCAGCATCAAAACGCGCAATGCGCGCCTTGCGTTCTTCGGGGTAGGGCTCGGACTCGCAGACGAGATAGGCATGCAGGCTTGCCACCTGCTGCGCGATCAGTGCCTGCACCGGGCCCAGCATGGATGCGCTGTCCAGCCACAGACTGATCATTCCATCGAGAGGATGTTGGCTGAACGTGATGCGCTGGCTTGCGGCCTTGTCCATGGCGTCATCGACAACCATCACACGAATCCGCGAGGCACCACAGGCTTGCAGGGATCTTTGCAAATCCATCAGCGACTGGCGCCAACTTTCTGCCGAATGCCGTGCGGGGCGCCACAGGCTGAACATGATTTTTTCCATGAAAGCACCTCTTAGCTCTGGGTTGGCAGATGCCGGGATCGGTACAGCGCATAGTCGCGTTGCATCTGCTGCTCGCTCAGGCCAAAGGTCTCCAGGCTGTAGTCATGACCCGCACGCTTTTCCCGGCCGTTGCCAGACAGCCATTGCTGCGCATCGGTGCGGGCTTTCTCGGTGAAGGGCATCTGGGCGAACTGATAGACGGCCTCCAGCACCTCCATGGGCTTGGCCACGGTGTCCGAGAAGTGGATATCCAGAAAGCGCCGGCTGTCCTGCTGCTCCCGCACTTGCATGGTGTGGTGAATACCACGCGCCATGCGGCTGTTCCACTGGCGGCCTGCAGAGCTTGGGTCAGGCTGGTCGCTGTAGATCTGCCACAGCGTATGCGCCATGCTGGCCATGGAAGGGATGGTCTGCGCGGGCTCGCGATGGGTCAGAATGACCTGAGCCTGGGGAAAGACGGACAGCAGAATTTCCAAAGTGTGCAGATGCTGCGGGGCTTTGAGCAGCCAGCGCTGGCCTTGCGCTTCGCCGCGCTGGCTCTTTTGCCATTGCAGAAACTGCAGCATCTTCTTGAGCTGCGTATAGACGGGGCGCTGATCCTGCTGGTCGAGCCAGGCGGTGTAGCTGGGCACATCGGCGTAAGCGTCCATGGCGCAGAGAAAGGAATGCTCCATGAGCATGAATTCCTCGTCGCACAGCATGGCGCTCATGGGGTGGATGGACAGAATCTGGGGAATCGCCTCAATCGTCTGCGCCACTTCCGCCTTGGCCATTGCAATGCGGTTGGCGCAGTCCTGCGGGCCTTCGCCTTTCAGCGGCGCGGGGTAGCGGGTCTCCCACCAGGCTGCAGAGTAAAAGCGCGGGTCTACGGCCAGTGTTCGCTGCAGCATGGTGGTGCCGGTGCGCGGCAGGCCCACAATGACCAATGGGTCTTCGATCTCGATCTTCGAGATTTCGGGGAAGCGCTGGAGATAGTCCTCCATGAGCAGGCGATTGACCAACTGGCCCACGAGTCGCTCGCGCATCATGGCAATGCCGGTTGTCGACAGCTTGGCTTCGGTGTTCAGGGCTTGCGTCAGAACTTCCAGCGCTTGCCGGTAGTTGTCGTTGCCAAAATCTTTGAGGCCTGGTGCACGCTCACATGCAGCTTGCAGCAGTTCTTCGACGTGCAGAGTTTGGGGTGTCACAGGGGCATTCATACAGTCTCCAGCAACTGGTTTATCGAGATCACTTTGGTGGTGGGATGGCACTGCTCCTTGGCGCCAACCCAGCGCAGGCACATGGTTCCCTGGCGTACGCCGGCGGTCTGCAGCCAGTTGGCAATGCCGGGGTCTTTTTCGCTCAGCACCAGAGTGACGCCGCCGCTTTCGTTGTATTGCGCCTGGTGCTTGTTGATGCAGATCTGGTGGTAGCGGTAGTCCAGAGACTCCAGCCAGTAGTTATTGATCTGCAGATTCCAGAACGAGCATTCCGGCACCTTGTCGATACGAATGACCAGGGCCTGGTCCTCGCGCAGTTCCCAATGCGAGTGGTAGTAGAAAATATTGGGATCACCGCCCACGGACTGGCAGTAGGCCTGATCGGCTGGCGGCAACTGATTGCTATGTGGAAGATAGCTTTGTGCCCAGTCGGCAAATAGCTTCGCCGTGTTCTCGACAAAGGACGTCACGCGCTGCAGCGATTGCGCCAGAACCAAGGGATCCAGAGGGCCGGGGGTGTCCGTGGTGCCAATGCGCTCGATGGCGAGCTTGGCGGGCACTTCGCTCTTGCGATCCATGAAGGTTTGGCGCACCAGCAGCGACACCGAGGCATCTTCCATGGGCAGCCAGTTACCCGGCTGCGGGTCACGGCTGACGATGAGTTCGAAGTCACCGTTCTCGTCAGTCTTGAGCTGTGTGGCGTCGATAAACCCGGTGACAACCATGCGGCCATCGGTTTCATAGCCGCCTTTTTGCGTGCAAAAGCTCAGGTACGAAACCGTGCCACGGTTGCCATGAATGCGGTATTTCATGGACCCGTTGAGGCGTGAGTATTCGTAGATGTTGTCCGGGTTGTCCGCGCCAATCTTGGCGGTTTCGTGCGAGGTCTTGAAGAAGCTGGGAAACGCCGGGTCGGCGAATTCCACATGCATCTCCAGCGCGATGCGCAGCAGTCGGGTCAGATAGCGATAGCCTTCTGCCCGCGTTGCGGGGTCGGCAGGGGTTTCGGGACGCAGAATCTGCTGGCCGCAGCGTTTGAGGTGATCGCAGAACTGCGACCAGGTTTCGCCGCTGAGCAGTTGCTCATTAATGGTTTGGGTATCCATGATCTGGCTTTCTTTGTGTGCCGCGCACTGCCAGGTGGTGGCTGTGTGCGGTGGGTGAAAGAAGAAAGAGGGGCGTTGCAAAGGCTGGCAACGCCACAGTTCATCCAGTTTCTTCAGTCTTCCGCGGCGATGATTTCGCGGGCCACCAGTTCGGCGATGATCTTGTCCACCGCCTCTTGCGCAGTCATCGTGGGGGTGGATATATGAATGTCCGGAGACTCCGGCACTTCAAACGGTGAGTCGATCCCCGTGAAGTTCTTCAGCTCGCCACGGCGCACTTTCTTGTAGAGGCCCTTGGGGTCACGCTCTTCGGCAACGGAAAGCGGTGTGTCGATGAATACTTCGAGGAACTCACCATCCTTCACCAACTTGCGCGCCATTTCGCGTTCTGCCTGGAATGGCGAGATGAAGGCAGTGATGGCAATCAGCCCGGCGTCCACAAACAGCTTGCCCACTTCAGCGACGCGACGAATGTTTTCCACGCGGTCTGCATCGGTGAAGCCAAGGTCGCGATTGAGGCCGTGGCGCACGTTGTCGCCGTCGAGCAGATAGGTATGCCGGCCACGCGCATGCAAACGGGTTTCTAGCAGATTGGCAATGGTGGATTTGCCAGCGCCCGACAGACCGGTAAACCATAGCAAGGCTGGTTTTTGATGCAGGCGTTCGGAACGTGCTTCCTGGTTCACATTCACATGCTGCATATGAATGTTCTGCGAGCGACGCAGCGAAAAGTCGATCAGACCCGCGCCCACCGTGGCGTTGCTCAGACGATCGATCAGGATGAAGCTGCCTGTTTCGCGATTGTCCTTATAGGCATCGAAAGCGATAGGCTGGCTGCTGGACAGATTGCAGACGCCGATTTCATTGAGCGCCAGTTCCTTGGCGGCCAGATGCTCCAGCGTGTTGACATTGATCTTGTACTTGGGGGCGGCGAAGGTGACGGGAATCGTCTTGCCGCCGATCTTCATCAGATAGGGACGGCCGCCGAGCATGGGCTGCTCATGCATCCAGATCAGCGTGACCTGGAACTGGTCAGCCACATCGGAAGGTGCATCCGCAACCGCAATCACATCGCCCCGGCTGCAGTCCACCTCGTCGGCCAAGGTCATGGTAACGGACTGGCCAGCAACCGCCTGCTGCAGATCTCCGTCCTGGGTGACGATGCGCGCAACCTTGGTCACGCGCCCGCTAGGCAGGATGCGGACGCTGTCTCCGGGGTGAATCTGGCCGCTGGCAATGCAGCCCGCAAAGCCGCGGAAGTCGAGGTTGGGGCGATTGACCCATTGCACAGGCATGCGAAACGGCAGCTTTTGCTGGCGTGCTTCGTCGATTTCCACCGTCTCCAGATAGCCCATGAGCGTGGTGCCGCGGTACCAGGGCATGTGCTCGCTCTGCTCGGTGATGTTGTCACCACGCAAGGCCGACATGGGGATGGCCGTGATGTCTTCCAGATTGATCTTCTTGGCGAATTCGCGGTAGTCGGCCACGATATCGTTGAAGATTTTTTCGGAGTAAGCCATCAAGTCCATCTTGTTGACAGCCAGCACGATTTTGCGGATGCCGATCAGCGATGCCAGATAGCTATGGCGCCTGGATTGAGTCAGCACACCGCGGCGCGCATCTATCATCACCACGGCCACATCGGCGGTGGAGGCACCAGTGACCATATTGCGGGTGTACTGCTCATGGCCGGGCGTGTCGGCCACGATGAACTTGCGCTGGTCGGTAGAGAAGAAGCGGTAGGCCACATCGATGGTGATGCCTTGCTCGCGCTCTGCGGCCAGTCCATCGACGAGCAGCGCGAAGTCCAGCTCGCCGCCCTGCGTGCCGACTTTCTTGGAGTCCGCGACCAGTGCTTCCATCTGGTCCTCAAACAGCATCTTGGATTCGTACAGCAAGCGTCCGATCAGCGTGCTCTTGCCGTCATCCACGCTGCCGCAGGTGATGAAGCGCAGCAGGCTTTTCTGCTCGTGTGCCTTCAGGTATTTCTCGATATCTTCAGAGATGAGTGCAGATACATGTGACATCAGAAATACCCCTCTTGCTTCTTCTTTTCCATGGATGCGGCCGAGTCGTGGTCGATCATCCGGCCCTGTCGTTCCGAAGTACGGGTCAGCAGCATTTCCTGAATGATCTTGGGCAAGCTATTGGCGTCGGATTCGACGGCACCCGTCAGGGGGTAGCAGCCCAGGGTGCGAAAGCGAACATTGCGCATCATGGGAACTTCGCCACTCTTGAGCGGCATGCGCTCGTCATCGACCATCAGCAGCGTGCCGTCTCGCTCCACTACTGGGCGAGGCGCTGAAAAATAGAGGGGAACGATGGGGATGTTTTCGAGGTAGATGTATTGCCAGATATCCAGCTCGGTCCAGTTGGACAGCGGGAACACTCGGATTGATTCGCCTTTGTTCTTGCGCGTGTTGTACAGATGCCAGAGTTCCGGGCGCTGGTTCTTGGGATCCCAGCGGTGCTGGTCCGAGCGGAAGGAAAAGATGCGTTCCTTGGCGCGAGACTTCTCTTCATCGCGGCGCGCGCCACCAAAGGCGGCGTCGAAGCCATACTTGTCGAGAGCTTGCTTCAGGCCCTCGGTTTTCATGACGTCGGTATGAATTTGCGAGCCATGCTTGAACGGGCTGATGCCCATTTCAAGACCTTCTGGGTTGATGTGGACCAGCAGGTCCATGCCCAGTTTGGCTGCCATCTGATCACGAAAGCGATACATGTCCTGAAACTTCCAGGTCGTGTCCACATGCAGCAAGGGGAAGGGAGGTTTGGCCGGATAGAAGGCCTTCATCGCCAGATGCAGCATGACCGCACTGTCCTTGCCGATGGAGTAGAGCATGACGGGGTTTTCTGCCTCGGCAACAACCTCGCGCATGGCCTGAATGCTTTCGGCTTCCAGCCTTTGCAAATGAGTCAGCACCACAGATTTCTCCTTGGTTTTTTGTTTTGGGTGCTGCCAACTGTAGGAGTCCGTTAAATCAAATCTTTGCGCGAATTGATGTTTTAGAAGTTGCTGCGCCATGCTCGCCATAGGGTCCAGCTTCGTTGACGTTGGGGTTCTGGCGTAGGTGTTCTTCGGTACCAGCGATACGTCTTGTGCAGTCTTCAAGATGCTGCTGGCCAATTCGTTCGACTGGCTGAGCATCTCTGTGGCAGCAGGCAGATGAAACAGGCGCAGCCGGTCGTGGCTGTCGCTGGCAAGCGATGAAAAGGTGGCTGCGCGTTGCCACTGCATGGCGGCAAGCAGGGCAAAGATCTTGCCCTCGCTGGAGCACCTGAGGCGATCAAAAAAATCTTCCAGATGCGCAGCGCACAGGCTGCCTTCATACGGTTGCCAATACACCTTGCCGCGGTTGTTGACGGCACGCAAGATGCCATGCCTCAGGCGTCCAGGGCAGTTGTTATGGGCTCCAAAATCATCGATCCAGACAATGCTGGCGCTCTCTTTTCGGGCCTGCTCGCAAATATCCAGATAAGTGGTGGCGTACCAGCGCTGCACATTGCTGGATGCCTGCTTCATGCGCTTTGCAGGGCGGTCGGCATTCAGGTTCCAGCGCTGCAGGTACTGGGCGTTGGTACGCTCGGGCAAGTCAAGCTGCTGGCGCTGCAAGATCAGTTGCTGCATGGCTTCCAGCTGCCACAGCAAAAAAGGCAGGCCATGGTCGGCGGGCTGGGTGCTGACCAGTTGCACATAGATGTCCTGCTCCTGTATGGCCGACAAGGAGCGGCCTTCGCCAGGTTTGCGGCCTCGCTCGCGCACAAGGACAGCGCTCCATCCCCCTTCCAGCCAGGCTTTGTGGGCGGCAATGATGGTTGGTGTGGACAGGCCTGTTGCCTTACCGACTTCTTTGAGCGTTTTGCCTTCAAGCCGCAATTTCACGGCTTGAATTCGCAGTGGATTGATTTCCTGGACACTGAGTTTCTTACCAACAGCCATGCGCATTCCTGTTAAACATTCACTCGCTTATTCGCGAAGATCCAGACGCATTTACTGTCGGCCTGTCCTCTGATCGGCGCATAGGCCAAACGGACCACATGAATAACAAAACAGGAGATTTTTGTGACTCAGACTCGAAGCGCACTGCTTGAAGACGTAATGGCCATCACCCGTGAAGCGGGTGCTTTAATCATGAAGATCTATCGCTGCGACTTTGAGGTTCGGGGCAAGCAGGATGCATCGCCCGTGACTGAAGCCGACGAAAAGGCCGAGCGCCTGATTCTTGAGCGTCTGGGCACCTTGCAGTCGCAGTTTCCCGTCGTTTCCGAGGAGGCGGCTGCAGCGGGATATGTGCCTGAGATGGGGCAATGCTTCTGGCTGGTTGATCCTCTTGATGGCACCAAGGAATTCATCAACCGCAATGGCGAGTTCACAGTCAATATCGCGCTGATCGAAAATGGAACCCCTGTGCTGGGTGTCGTTTTCGCTCCAGCGCTGGATCGCATGTACGCGGGAGCCATAGGACTTGGCGCATGGCTGGAGGTGCAGGGAAAGCGCCAATCCATTGAATGCAGGAGCATTCCGGAGGATGGCCTTGATGTGGTGGCCAGTCGTTCGCACGGCGATGCTGACGCGCTTGATCAGTTTCTCAATGGACGCTTGGTGCGGTCACTCAAAAGTGCAGGTTCATCGCTCAAGATTTGTCTGATTGCAGAGGGCGAGGCTGACCTCTATCCACGCTTGGGGCGCACCATGGAGTGGGATATCGCTGCGGGTCATGCGGTGCTGGCCGCGGCAGGCGGCCAGATTCATGCGCTCAATGGAGATGTTCTGAGCTACGGCAAGCGAGATTTGAGTAATCCTCATTTCTATGCCTGCTCGGCAGATTACCGCTGATTTCAAGCTTTCGCGCAGCATTTTCTCCCGCCTTGAATGCCATGAGTGCGAGCACTCACAACCTCTGTGTTTTCTGATAGATGAACTTTGCTGCGACGCTAATTCGAGCTTGCCTGCTTTGCGGGTTGCTAATGAGTGCAGCCTGTGCCGACAAGGCTGCGTCTCGCCAACCCGTCAAAATCGTTGTCGGATTCGAAGCCGGTGGCGCTATGGATACCTTGGCACGCGCGTTTGCAACTCAGCTCTCAGCGCGATTGCAGCGCTCCGTCTATGTGGAAAACAGAGTAGGAGCAGGTGGAGCCATTGCCGCGAACTATGTTGCGAAATCCAGGCCCGATGGGAATACGTTGCTCTTGGCGTCGCCTGCCGAGATCTTCATCAATCCCATTTACACCAGAAGCCAGGAGTCGGGCGAAGTCGCTGACATGGTGCCGGTGGCCAAAATTTCCTCTGCTCCTATTGTTCTTGCCACGCGTGGCGACTCCGCAATACATCAACTGAGTGATATCGCAGCTGCAGCACAAAAAAATGCCCGTGGTCTGAGTTTCGCCTCCTCAGGAATTGGCAGCTTGCAGCATTTGGTGGGCGAGAGTTTGGGCAAAGCCCTGGGTGTGGAGCTATTGCATGTTCCATACGGGGGAGCTGCTTCCGCAACTGCGAGCCTGATGAGCAATCAAGTGGACCTGCTCTTTGCGGGGCTTGCTCCCATAGCCCCCCATCTGCAAAGCCAAAAGATGCACGCATTGGGCATCGCATCGGCCCACAGGTCTAAGCGTTTCTCCGATATTCCTACGTTTCAGGAGAAGGGGCTCCAGGGCGTCAGCTTTGAATACTGGCAAGGAATCTTTCTTCCCAAGGGAGCGTCATCCGAACTGGCTCTATTTCTATCCGCCGAGATCAACAACGTGATCAAAGAAACGGGCTTTGTGGATCAACTAGAAAATACAGGTTTTGAGGTTGCATACAAGGACCACAAGCAATTCAAACCATTTTTGCAAGCTGAGGGTCAGATCTACCGAAGCCTCATTAAGAGAGACAGTTTTTTATATTGACCCCGTGAATTCTTTGGGGCTCAAACTTAACTAGATCATTGGATGTAGAAATCGTCGCGCAGGATCTGCTCTTGCTCGGTTTGAACGGCAGCATGGAGTCTGCTGCGCTTGTTCCAGAGCCCTGGTGGCGGACCTCAAGCAAATAATCGGGCTGGAACTGACATTCATGGTCTCCTGCTGGCCAGAAACCTGGCGTTGACGGTAGCTCGCGATGCGGACATGAGCAGCAACCATCGTTGCCAAGCTACGGCAGGGGGATTTCCGTCCTTTGAAGAGTGTCCGGCGATGGGACATGAGACTTAAATGTATAAATGACGGGAAGTCACTGATCAAGAAAGACACCAGAAGAAGCCGCGATCAGGGCCTCATTTGCCCGCGGGCTGTTTCGGACAAGCCATTGCGCTGCACATGCTGGACTAGAAAATCAAGAAATATCCGGGTCTTGAGAGGCAGGTGTGTGCGGTGTGGGTAATAGGCATAGAAGCCCGGGAAGCTTGCCCAATAGGGTTTCAGTACTTCAACCAACTGGCCTGTGTTGAATGCGTCGGTCATGGATTCGCGCCAGCCGGTAATCACACCGATACCATCCAGGGCCGCGCGCATGGCCGTGTCACTATGGTTGACTGTCAGTGGCCCGCTCACGGAGCGCTCGCTCAGTTTGCCGTCGATATTGAATTCCCACTTGTAGACTGCGCCGCTGCTGCTCATGCGGTAGTTGATGCATAGGTGCTGCTCCAACTCGTCGGGGTGCTCGGGTGTGCCGTGTGTTTTGAGGTAAGCAGGAGATGCACCGAAACACATGGTCAGATCCTGTGTGAGTGGCACGGCGACCATATCGCCCTCCAGTGACTCGCCATTGCGTATGCCGACGTCAAATCCTTCTCGCACGATGTCCACAAAGCCGTCGTCATAGACCAGCTCGACGTGAATGTGCGGATGCAGTGCAAAGAACTCGGCGAGCATTGGCTCGACGAGCACCTGGCCAGCAGGATGGGAGATGGTGAGGCGCAGCGTGCCGCCTTCGACGCCAGCTTGGAGCTGAAGATCCTCGGTCGCTTCGCGCAGGTTGGTGAGGGCCGGGGAAATGCGCTCCAGATAGATTCTCCCGGCTTCTGTCAGATTGAGGCTGCGCGTTGTTCGATCGAAGAGGCGTACATCCAGACGGGTTTCCAGTTTCTTGATCGTCTGGGACAGTGCGGCCGGCGTGACCCCGATGGCGTGGGCGGCGTAGGTCAGACTGCGATGCTGAGCTACCTGCTCAAAGGCAGCCAGATAGGCGAGTATTTCGGGCTTCATGTTCTCTATTTTTAAGTAAAACTTAATAACTTAAATAGATTGCTTGACTTTTTCTTTTGCATTGCCTGGCGCAAACTGCCTCTGCTTCACGCGCTGCTCAGGTGCCTGCAGCAATCACCGTGTCGAAAAAGCAAACAAGAAAGCCCCCCATGCCTGTCAAATTCACTCTCAACGGCAAGCCCGCATCGGCTGATGTGGATCCTTCAACGCCCATCCTCTGGACCCTGCGTGACACACTGGGTATGACAGGGACCAAATTCGGTTGCGGCATGGCCATGTGCGGAGCATGCACTGTGCACTTGAACGGCCAGGCCATCCGTTCTTGCATTACGCCCATATCGGCGGCGCAAGGGCAAAAAATCGACACCATCGAAGCGCAAGCTGCAGACAAGGTGGGCAAGGCTGTCGAGGATGCGTGGGTTCGCAACGATGTGGCGCAATGCGGCTATTGCCAAAGTGGGCAAATCATGAGTGCGACCGCGCTGCTCAAAAGCAATCGCCAGCCAAGCGATGCGGACATCGATGCAGCCATGGCGGGCAATATCTGCCGCTGCGGAACCTATACACGCATCCGTGCAGCCATCCACGATGCTGCCAAAAACCTGTCGGCCTAAAAGAAGGAGCACATCCCATGCCTATTCCCAATCATCTTTTTGCCGACCTGCCCAAAGGTCTGCGTGTGCTGGCGGCTGACTCCATAGATGCAGCCCTAAAGCTCGAGCGGCGCGATTTCCTCAAGCTGGCGACGGCCTCGGGTTTTGCGCTGGGTGTATTTCCCGCGGCTGTGTCGGCACAGGCGAAGGGTAACGAACAGGTTTCTACAAGCGCACTCAAGCCTTACCAGCAGCCATCGGCTTTTGTGAAGATTGATCGTGATGGAGCGGTGACGATCACCATCAACCGTCTGGAGTTCGGCCAAGGCGTGCAAACCGGCCTGCCCATGGTGCTGGCCGAAGAGCTGGACGCCGATTGGTCCAAGGTGCAGAGCGCGCACGGCAATGCCGATCCCGCATATCTGGATCCGGTCATGGGAATGCATCTGACGGGCGGCTCCACTGCCATCAAGAACTCGTATGTCCAGTATCGTGAACTGGGGGCGCGAACCCGCTCCATGCTGCTGGCCACGGCTGCCAGGCGCTGGGGTGTAGACCCGCAGTCCTTGCGCACTCAGGCAGGACAGGTGATCGGGCCTCGGGGCAAGAAGCTGGGCTACGGCGAGTTGGCGGATGAGGCCATGAAGATGCTTGTTCCGCAGCAGGTGAAGCTCAAGGACGCCAAAGACTTTCGCATCATCGGTCATGCCACGGGACGGCTCGATGCACGCGCCAAGTCCAGCGGCAGACAGTCCTACGGCATCGACATGCATCTGCCGGGTATGTTGACCGCAGTTGTGGCACATCCGCCGGTGTATGGAAGCAAGATTCAATCGGTGGACGATGCGGCAGCCAAAGCCATCAAGGGTGTGCGTGCAGTGCTTCGTGTGCCCAGCGTGTGGGGGGGCGAGCTGGTTGCGGTGCTGGCCGATGGTTACTGGCCAGCCAAGCAGGGTCGCGATGCCCTGAAAATCCAGTGGGACAGCGCAGCGGTTGGCAAAGTCGATTCGGCTCGGCAACTGGCGCAGTATCGTGAATTGGCCAGGAAGCCGGGCGCACTCAAGTTCGATGCCGATGTTTCGGCATTGAACGGTGCTGTTCACAAAATCAGTGCCGAATATGTCTTCCCCTACCTTGCCCATACGCCGATGGAGCCGCTGAACTGCACGGTGCGTGTGACAGGTGCAGGAAAGGATGCCAAGGTTGAGCTTTGGTTGGGCACGCAGGCCCCGGGCTGGGAAGTTGCAACGGCTGCGCGCGTGCTTGGCGTGGCACCGCAGAATGTCCGAGTCAATGTTCAGATGGCGGGGGGCGGTTTCGGCCGCCGTGCCAACCCGCGCAGTGACTACGTGGCCGAAGCCTGCGAGATTGCCAAGGCTGCCAGAACATCTGGTATTGACGCACCGGTGCGCATGATCTGGAGCCGCGAGGACGATGTCAAAGGAGGCTATTACCGACCCATGCATGTGCATCGCGCCGAAATAGGTTTTGACGACAAGGGAAAGGTGATTGCCTGGGACCATGTGATCGTAGGCCAGTCGCTTGCCAAAGGCACGGCGTTTGAGGGCTTCATGGTCAAGAACGGAGTGGACACCACTACGGTTGAGGGAATGAAAGAGCCGTACGACCTGCCGATGCGACTCTCGGTGCATCACCCCGAGCTCAATGCGCCGGTTCTCTGGTGGCGCAGTGTGGGCTCTACGCACACCGCTTATGTGATGGAGACCTTGATGGATGAAATTGCCCGAGCTGTAAAGCAAGATCCTGTCGCATACAGGCTGCAGCAGTTTGGCGACAGGCATCCGCGTCACAAGGCCGCGTTGCAGCTGGCAGTCGAAAAGTCGGGCTACGGAAAGCGCCAACTGGCCGAAGGCAGAGCCTGGGGAGTGGCTGTGCACCAGTCTTTCGACTCGGTGGTTGCCTATGTGGTCGAGGCATCGATGAAGGATGGTGCTCCCAAGCTGCATGCGGTTACAGCTGGCGTGCATTGCAATCTGGCGGTGAACCCTCGGAGTGTCGAGGCTCAGGTGCAGGGTGGTGCCTTGATGGGCCTTGGCATGTGCTTGCCTGGGGCTGCGATCACTTTCAAGGATGGACAGGTGGAGCAGGGTAACTTCAATGATTACACCGTGGCCCGCTTAACCGATATGCCCACGATCTCCGTGCATATCGTGCCGAGTGCCGATGCGCCCACAGGTATGGGCGAGCCGGGTGTACCGCCATTGGCCCCCGCTTTTGCCAACGCCATCGCCAAGCTGAGCGGCCATACACCACGTGAGCTGCCTTTCCCGAAAGCGTGAGAGCATGAGCCCGGATCGCTAGAAAAGCTCCTGTTGAGAAGATGTGAGAGTGACGAAGTCCTCTCCGAGGGGGATCAAGATCGAGTCGGCAATCGGCTTGATCTGTTTCGCCAGATAGTGCTCGTAATCGATGCGTGAGCGGCGGATTTCCAAAGGCTCAGGGCCATTCTTGGTCATGACGTATTGGATCCAGCCGCCGTTCTGGTACTGCCTGGGTCGCCCCACGCGATCGTTGTACTCATCGGCAATGCGAGCGGCACGGACCTGTGGTGGCACGTTGGCTACGTAGGCATCCAGGCGATGTCGCAGGCGTTTGCGATAGATGAGCAGATCATCCTTCTTGCCCGCCAGTGTCGAATGGGCGTACTTGATGACAAACTCGCGGTAGGGGACACCTTGGAAGACTCGCGAGAGCAAGCCCTCCTGGAACTGCCGTGCAAGCAGTGTCCAGTCGCTGCGTGCCATTTCAAGGCCGCGGTAGATCATCGATTCGTTTCCGGCGGCATCCACACTCAAGCCGGCATAGCGCTTCTTGCTGCCGACGTCCGAGCCGCGGATGGTGGGCATGAAGAACTTCTTGTAATACGTGTCGAACTCGATCTCAAGAAAGCTTTTCAGGCCTTGCTCTTGGTGTAGTGTTTGAATCCACCACGCGTTGATGTCCTGGGCCAGCCTGGCAGCCACGGCATATGCCTCTTCGGTGGTATGGGACCGCTTGAGCCAAATAAAGATGGAGTCCGTGTCTCCATAAATAACTTCGTATCCGCGCTCTTCGACCAGATCCCTTGTGAGCTTCACCATTTCGTGGCCACGTAAGGTAATGGCTGAGATCAAATCCGGATTGAAGAATCTGCATTCCGACGCGCCTAGCACCCCAGCGAATGAGTTCATCACCAGCTTGAGCGCTTGCGACAGTGGTTCGTTCCTGGTGCGTTTGGCTTCATCTCGGGCCTGCCAGAGGGTGGTCACGATTTCCGGGAGACAGTGCTTCTCGCGAGAAAAGAGCGTGCCCCTTGGGCCTTTGATCAAAAGCTCAGAAGAGCTGGCATGTCGGCCCTCTACCAAACCCACGGGGTCGACGAGGAAGGTGCGGATGATTGATGGATAGAGACTCTTGTAGTCCAGAACCACGACGGAGTCGTAGAAGCCAGGCTTGGAGTCCATGACGTAGCCGCCGGGGGAGGACTTGCCTTGAACATCGCCCACGTTGGGCGCGACATACCCCATGCGGTGCATGCGTGGCAAATAGTGATGGCTGAATGCAGCAATGGAGCCACCGAATTGGTCAAGCTGCAGGCCCGTGGTGTGGGCGCGCTCCATCGCAAACTGCAGCAGCTTCGCCTTTTCGAAGATTCGTAGAACCAGCTCGCAGTCGCGTATGTTGTAGGCGGCAAGAGCGGGCTTGTCTAGCTGGTAGCGCCGCTCGATTTCGGCCATCTTGTCGTATTCGTCCCCGATGTCCTTGCCTTCGCCAAGAAGCTCTTGCGCGACGTTCTCGAGGCTGAACGACGGAAAGCTCCAGACCGCGGCCCTGAGCGCTTCAATCCCGTCAACGACAACTCGCCCTGGCATGGGAGCAAACAGATAGCCTTGTTTGCCGGGATGGGTTCGCCATGCAATGGGCTTGCGCTCACGCCCAAGGAGTAGAGGTGTTGCACATTCGTCCGCAGTTTTCTGCAGCACACGCAGGTCGAACTGAATGACATTCCATCCAATGATGACGTCCGGATCATTGCGTGCAAACCAGTCGTTGAGCCTGTCAATCATGGCTTTGCGTGTTGAGCAATGAATCAGCTCGAAACCAGGCGTTCTTAAGGGTTTGGCAGGAGCCTCACCCAGCATGAAAACGACGCGCTCCGCCATGCCGTCCAGCGCGATCGAATACAGATCTTGGTGCTGACTGGTCTCGATGTCCAATGACACGACCTTCAGAACCGGCCGGAAATCGGGCGCAGGAACAAGCTTGCAGTTCACCAGCGTCGCATGTTCTGTCCGTCCGCCTTGCAGCGTGACGCCCGCCGTGATGAAGCGCTCCATCAAGTAACGCTCATGCGGTCGAACATCGGCTTCCAGAAGGGGGATGCCTAGTTGCTGGAGAGTGCGTGCAAGTCGCCGTAATTGACGAAAACTCCTGGCATAGATACCCAAGACGGGCTCTTGCTGAAAACTCTTCAGTCCCAGTTCCCGCAATTCCGCTCCAGCCAGGGGCGGGAGTTGCGCCTCTACCGCTCCTTTGTGCCGGGCCTCGACGAAAGCCACAGATTTCTGAGCAGTCAGGAGGACCTTCAGGGGGCCTCTATCGGTTGCCAGCCAATACTCAAGCTCGACGCCCGCCGGTGTGTCTCGCCAATTGCGAGTAAGGATGAATCCCTGGCGTTTGGGGAATGGCACGACAGATTAAGCGAGCAAAGGTTTGACAGATTTGAATTTGGATTGTCGGTCACAACAGTACGCAGACATGCAGAGCAAGTTGTAGGATTGATACGTTTGCCTGCGGCCTTTTAAATTACAGCTGTCCAGCGGCTGTTGAGGAGTGCCCCTTGGTGTGGCAAAGAGGGGCATGATTTACGGGTGAAACTATGAGGGATTAGAGCCGCACAAAGTTGTGCTCTAGGCTTGCTATAGTTTTCAAGAGCAGTGGGCCAGTGACCACCGTCACCATTACCTGTCATTGGGCTTTCGTCCACCGAGTGACAGCAGTGCTTCGAAGATCGGCCAGCCGACAGAGCTTTACCTGGGCTATAGGGTTCATTACATCGCGAAAGTCTCCGGCCGCTCTGGAGGGCTACAAAGGAGGTGCGGCGCATCGTCGAGACGCAGGCGGTCATCTTGGCCTGTGCCAGACGTACCGACGAAGATCTGATGCGGATGGAGCAGCTCCTGGAACAGTTCGACGCGTCGGTAGAGGCCCCCGACGGCGAGCCGGCCAATTGGGACTATGCGTTTCACATGTCAATTTTCGCGGCCACCAAGAACACGGTGCTCATGCAGATGGTCAATCCGTTCTACGTGATGACGGCCAGCCGGCGCGCCGCGTTCTTCACCGACCGGACGCGGTGCCGGACCTCCAATGAGCAGCACCGCCAGCTTTATGAGCTCATCAAGCGGCAGGACGTAGCCGCGGCAGAGCAGGTGATGCTGGCCCACATCGGTCGCGTCGAGTCCCTGACCCAGCAGGCGCACAAGGAAAGCTAGTTGTCTCCCGGGCCGGGAATGGCCCGCTGTCTTGAAGAAGGAAGCTTCATGAAAATCGCCGATATCAAAGCCTATCCCCTCTCGTTTCGCGTGAATCCGAGCAAGGGTGTCAACCTTGGCCTTGGCAGGACCATCAAGCGTGACACGGTGGTCGTCAAGGTTACGACCGAGGACGGAGTCGTCGGTTGGGGTGAGTCCCATCACGGACGGGCACCGGGCGCTGTGGCCCATCTGGTTAATACGACCTTGCGCGAACTGCTGCGTGGGTACGACGCACGCGAGACAGTGAAGGCCTGGTCCCGCATCTATCGGATGCAGCTTTCCAGCCACGGCATGGGCACAGCCACGGCGATAGCCATGAGCGGTATCGATACGGCGCTGTGGGACATCAAGGCCAAGTTGGCCGGCATGCCGCTGTACCGCTTGCTCGGCGGCAGCGCTGGCGGTATCGACGCCTATGCCGGCGGCATTTCGCTGGGGTTTCAACCGCCGCAGCAACTGGTCGAGGAAGTACGCGCATTGGTCGAGCAGGGCTACCGCGCCGTCAAGTTGCGGGTCGGCGACACGCCAGCTAACGACCTGGCACGCGTGACGGCCGTAAGGGGGAGTTCGGCACCGCCTTGGAGATTCTGGTGGATGCGAACACCGCGTACATGCTGAACGACGTGCGCAAGGTGATGCCCGGCTACTGCGAGCTCGGCGTGGGTTGGCTGGAGGAGCCGTTCTCGCCGAGCGACTCCTTCAACTACGCCCAAGCAAAACTGTTGGGAAACGTGCCGCTGGCCGCTGGTGAGAATCACTACACGCGCTACGAGTTCACTCGGCTCATCGAGGACCGCGTGATTACCATCCTGCAGCCCGACGTGTCGAAGACCGGGTGCATCAGCGAGGTGATGCGCATCGCCGCGCTGGCGTCGGCGTGGAAGATTCCGATTAACCCCCATACCTGCACGACCGGCCTGAACATGGCGGCGACCATCCATCTGCTCGCCTCCATGGATAATCCAGGGTACTTCGAGGCCGACGTGGCCATTGAGAATCCGTTCCGCACCCAACTCACCAGCCTGCCTTATGAGCTGGACGCCGCAGGTAAGGTGTATCCCCTGGAGCAGGCCGGCTTGGGCATCGAGGTGGATGAGGGTTTCATCGCCGCACACCCCCTGATTGATGGGCCGTGCTTCGTCTAACGCACGTTGTCATCTGATGGTCTGACCGTATATCCCGCAGTTCATCAGGCTGGGCGTCAAGGAAGCGGTTTAGCACGGCCATCGAGAGTTTTGAACGCTGCACTATCGGCTAGCTGCAAGGCGGAATGATAGCCCCGAACAGCGACTGTGACGCTCTGGCGCGCCTTGCTCGGCAAGTTGCCAAATTGCTTGGCGAAGGCGGCGCTGAAGTGGCTGACGTTGGAGTAGCCAAGCATCATTGCCGTCTCGGTCACGTTGTAGCTCTGCAGCAGCTGCTGGGCGCTGCTCATCCGCTGCTCTTGAAACAGGGCGTAGATGGTGCTGCCGAAGTGGTCTTTGAAGCACTTCTTTAGCTTGCATTGGTTCATGCCGACGGCTTTTGCGAGCTCGGCAATGGTTGGAGGGGTGCTGAGATCCTGCAGCAGCAGTACCCGGGCGTTTTCCAGCTGCCGACATTCGCGCACGGAGAGTCGCCTGCAATCTTCGCAGTCGCGGAACGCGGCGAGATGCCAATGCAGGAAGTCGAGGGTCGCCGCGTGCAACAGGAGACGTTGGCACGGAAACGTGGTTAGTAGGCTGGCAACACTTTTGGCCGAACGAATCGATTTTCGGCAGAGCCCCGCATACCGGACGAAGAGTCCAGGATTGCTTTCGGGGCCGAGCATGGGGCGTACTTCTTCCCCCGCCAACTCACACAGCACGTCTGGCGTGACCATCACCGTCAGGTTCTCGAACCGGTCGCAATGCTGGATTTGGAACCGTTCGCCAGCCGAAAAGCCAAGAGAGACGTCTCCTTGGGACAGATCCAAAGGATGGCTCCCGACCCGTCCGGCGAACTTTCCAGCCAGTTGGCAGTTGAGGTGAATGAACTCGCAGTCGCCGTCAAAGGTCTTGGTGCTGGAGACAGCGTCAAGGCTGGTTGCAACCGTATGGCAGACTATCAAGCCCGGCTGCAACGTGACCATGCCGTGGTCGGCATCGGCGGGAGAGGAATACGCTGTCGATTCGTGTGCTGCACCTTCCATGTTGTGAAACCCGCCATGTTTAATTCGCTTTTTGTTGCGAATGAGAATCAATATCAAACATGGTTGATGGTTTTAGCAGACTTTGTAGAAGTTAACAAGTCAATTCCATGCAACGCTATCGAGCGCCATTCGTGCAAAGAATGCGAGCAGGTACCCCAACGGCCGTGGCGTAGGGCGGAACCGGTTCAAGCACGACGCTTCCAGCACCGACGGTTGCGGCAAAGCCGATTTCAATGTTGCCCAGTATCGTCGCGCCTGCTGCAATGAAGGCTCGGTCCCGTATCTTCGGATGGCGGTCCCCGTGCTCCTTGCCGGTTCCACCCAGAGTAACCTTCTGCAGAATCGAGACGTCGTTGCCGATGCTTGCGGTCTCGCCGATGACGATTCCTGTTGCGTGATCTATGAAAACGCGCTGCCCCACCGGAACGGCGGGATGGATATCCACGCCGAAGACTTCAGAAACCCGGCTCTGCAGCAGACGCGCAAGTGTGCTTCTTCGGGCGCTCCATAGTTGGTGGGCAACCCGGTGGCACTGCAGTGCATGGTAGCCCTTGTAGCAGAGAAAGGGCACCAACAGGTTCTCCGCTGCCGGGTCGCGAAGGAGGGTCGTGGCCAAGTCGTCTTTCGCGGCCTCCTCGGCGTCCGGTCCGTGTGCATAGGTAAAGCACTCCTGCCATATGTCCATGGACACCGTTTGGGACGATAGCTTGGTGCTCAGCAGGCAGGACAGCGCCTGCCAGAATGAGCCGCAGCAGAGAATGGATTTGTCGATGAGGGGCCGCAATACAGGGTCTTCCAGCGGCGCGTGCCTGGCCTCTGCTTGAAGCCGTTGCCATACGCACGTGACTGACGCGGTCGGGGGGCGGACCGCGGCCGTCGCCACTGTGGGACTGTTCCTCATACAAGTACCCATTGCTGCTTTTCGGCATGCTGCCGGTCGGGCGATAACGGGGTTTTGAGCACGATTCTGGCGGTTCCTGATGGTCCTGCCTGCCAGTCCAGCTCCAATCCGCTGTTGCTCGCCATGTAGGCGAGTGCCTCATGCTCCATTTGCCGCACAAGCGCCGCAAGTTCCGGGCAATCGAGTCGGGCGAACATAGCGGCGTATGCGCAGTAGGTGATTACGCAAACCAGACGGTTCCCCTCAGTATGGGTTTCATAGCGAAGCACGCCCAATTCCTGGCAGCCTTCCATGAATGCCAGCCAGTAGTCACGCACACCCTCGGCGGGCAGGTCCAGTGCCGTGAAGACGGTAGGGTCCGGCCACAGCCATCGCATTTCCATTCGTCCCGTCTCCAGGAACATCCGACCGTACAGCTGCAATGCCAACGTTTGTCCAAGCATGTCCCGCACTCGGGAGTAGCCCGACGTGAACATGCTGATGTCACGCGTGATATTTGGCCACCAACCGGCGCATGGGCCGACTGCTTCTGACCTGAACGACTTCAACGCCTTAAAGTGCTGCCGCCACCGACCCATGGTGAACAGGACGAATCCGAAAAATGACAGTCCCCTTCGTCTGCTCCGCAAGGTTTTCCAAACCTGGGAGCTCAGCAGAAAGCGCTTTTGCAGCGGGATCATCTTGGGGTGCTTGGGGCTGGCCGTGTACCAGTTGCAGCGGTAGTGGCGAAGCGCACGAACGTCGTGGCTGCTGACGCTGGCGACCCAGCCAAAGTCCAGCCCTTGCTCCGTCAGGCTGGGGATGTCCGCAGGCTTGCTGGTGACACCTCGGCGTGCCAGATGACCGCGCAGGCAAGCCCGCAAGTCTTCACCCAGATGGTCGACGGCATAGACGCCTTGGCATGCTGCAAGATCACCCGCCAGCCAGGCGTCGGCGACAGCGCAGGCCATCGCGGCGGTCAAGTCGTAGGACGACAGCACACCATGTAGCAGCAGTCCGCGCTGCGGAGCGTCGTCCGGATACACCCACAGCACGGTATCAGGGTCTGCATCCTTCTTGCGCTTCATTTTCTGGCCGCTCTTAAAGAACTTCCTGGCGAGCCGCTCAACGGTCTGCGGCGACGGTTGGATGCGGGCCAGCATCCGTGCGAACCCCTGTTTTAGATACTGGATGTGGTAGCGCGCATCCAAATTCGATACGACGCCGGCAAGGGCACTGCGGGACGAGGCGAGGCTGACGGCCTCCAGCGGCGAAAACGGAATGGTTTCGACGGGAGCTTGCTGCCCCGGGAACGAGAAGCGCTCGAGGCCATCCTTCCAAGGGGTGGGGATACTTTGATGAGCACCGGCTACGAGGGTCGCGATTTTGGGGCGGAAACTGGAGAGAATGGCGTAGGGACTTGTTTCCCCGCCACCGTACGCGGCCCCCATATCACCAGAGTCTATGGAGGCGAGATAAGCGCCAACTACCCGAAGAAGGCATCAAGAACCCGTAAGCGATTTTTCTTTTCGTCCACCAGTCGAGGGATATGACGGCAACTAGCCGCCCGACGTTTGCGCCTTCCACATCGCGGCGTACAGACCATTGCCTGCAAGCAGGGATTGATGGGTCCCAGCCTCGACCAAGGCACCTTGGTCCAGAACCAGTATCTGGTCGGCGTGTCTGATGGTGTTGAGCCTGTGGGCGACCATGATGACGCTGCGCCCCGCAGCCAATCGGCCGATAGAGGACTGGATGGAGTGCTGGGAGCGCGGGTCTACCGAGGCGGTTACTTCATCGAGCAGAAGCAGCGGCGCGTCCTTCAGCAGTGCCCGGGCAATCGACAGCCGCTGTCGTTCTCCTCCCGACAGGCTGAACCCCGATTCGCCGACCTTTGTCTGGTAGCCATCAGGAAGCCTGGCGATGAACTCATCACAATGGGCCGCCTCGGACGCCTGAAATACCTCCTCCTCGCTGGCCTGCTCGCGACCGGCACGCACGTTGTCGATAATGCTGCCGTCGAATAGCTGTACCTGCTGGAAAACCATGCTGACGAGGCGATACAAGTGGTCGGAGCCGATATCACGCAGATCCGAGCCGCCAATGCGTATCGCGCCGCTGTCGGGCATATGGAAGCGAGCAAGCAGATGCAACAGAGTGCTCTTGCCTGCGCCGGAAGGCCCAACCACGGCGGTGACGCTACCAGGCGGCACCACGAAGCTGACATCGCGTAGCACATGCCGGTCTCCGTAGGAGAACGACACGTGATCGTACTGCACGGCCAGACCGTCCGGCTGCCTGGCCAGGGCGGGCTCGGGCAGGAGCGGGATGTGCCATAGTTCATCGAGCTTCATTTCACTCTGGCAAGCATGGCGCAGCATCACCAGGTACTCGGCCAGCTCCAGCAACGGACCGATGAACTTGTACGACAGCAGAATGAAAGCGAGCCAAACCAGCGCGGGGTACTCGTGGGAGAACAAGCTCCAACCACCTGCAATGAACAGGACGACGAGGCCACACTCGACGACCAGCCTGAAGAGCATGACCGGGCCGCCACCCCATTTCTCGATCCCCAGGCTGAGCGCCTTAAGTTCGGCGAACGCCAGATCTAGCCGCTGCGACCACACGTGCGAGCGATTGAAGAGACGTAACGTCGCCAGGCCGCCGATAAACTCCACCAACATCCCGGACGTCGCCTTGAACCGCGCGTGTTTGCGCTGGACCGCTTGCTCGAACAGCCGCCGACTGGCAATCAGGGCGAACATGGCCAAGGGTGCGAGCCCAGCAAGCGCCAGGGCCAGGCGCCACTCGATAGCTGCCAGCAGCAGGATCGTCGTCAGCGCCAGGCCTACGGCGGCGACGAAATCTGCCAGAACATGGGCAAAAATGGTTTCGACACGGTTGATGTCATCGGTGAGCAGGTCGGCCATATGCCCCACCTGTTGTCCTCTCAGCACGCCGATCGGCATGTTACGGACCCGTTCGAGCAGCCCCTGTCGATAGCGTTCGATGATCTGGTAACTGTTCAGAAAGCAACATTTCTGGCCGCCGAAGGCGAAACCCCATTGCATGAGGAACAGGCAAACCAGGGCCAGAGCCAGCCATTGCGGACTGGTCACCCAACTGGCTGCCCAGGCATAGCCTGGCCAAGAAAGTTGCAGGACCGCGCCAAGCCATAGCCAGCACAGCAGATACGGCAGCACTTCGGAACACCGCTCCAGCACTCGCAGCGCCAATCCCAAGGTGAGGGCGGAGGTAGGTGCACCACTGCGCCGGATGATGCGTCGAATGCTTGTCCAAGAGGTGACTGCTTCCATGCCTCAATCTCCCACTGCAGTAGATGTTGCAGGCAATGCAGCCGGCTCTTGCCCCCCATCTTGGTAAGGCAGAGCGCCGCGCAGGCTCCAGCGCTCGGCGAACTCCTCATACATCCACATGGACTGGTAGTAGTCACTCTCGCTCATGAGTTGGTCATGGCGCCCGCACAAGGACAACGCACCTTCCTCAAGCACTAGAATCTGATCGGCTTGCTCGACTCCATGCAGTCTGTGGGCAACGACAAGCAAGGTCTTCTCTGGATACTCCTCGCGCAACGCCTGAAAGAACGCACGTTGCGTCAGGCTGTCGGCGAATGCCGTGGACTCGTCGAGCACCAGAACCGCCGCGTCGGCAAGCAGTGCCCGTGCGACCGCCAAGCGCTGGCGTTCGCCGCCGGACAAGCGGGTACCAAGTTCATTAAGCGGGGTGTCGTAGCCAGAAGGAAGCCCCTCGATAAGCGCCTGCGCCTGCGCCACGCGAACAGCCCGGCAGATCTCCGCCTCGGATGCTTGAGGGCGCGCGAGCACCAGGTTGTCGCGCACCGTTCCACTGAAGAGAAATACGTCCTGGGTCGCGAGAGCTATGCAGCGAGTACGCTCCTCGTCGCTGAGGCTGGCGATTGCCTTCCCGTTGAGCGTGACCGACCCCGACTCCGGCGTCAGCAAGCCAGCAATCAGTTGCGCGATGGTGGACTTGCCCGACCCCGACGGCCCCAGCAGCACATTGAAGGTGCCCGAGGCCAGGGACAGGCTCACCCCGGTCAACACCTGGCGTCCGCCGTAGCGAAAGCAGACGTGGTCGAGGTCGACCCGTACAGTGGCAGCCGCCGGCAGACTCGCTCGCCCCGGCTTGCGACTGAGCGCCAGTATCGGTGCCATCCTGCGCAGGCCTGCGAGAATCGGTGGCATGTCCATGATGAAGCGACTGACTTTTAGCAAGGGACGAAAAATCCCAGCCCCCAGCAGCACTGCCACCACCACCTGGGCAACATCGACTTCCCCCCGCGCATTAAGCCATGCGCCAAACGGAAGCAACAGGAGTAGGTGGGCACCCAGGACACTGGTGAACAGCGCCCACCCTGGAACAGTGCTGCGAGTGATCTGATCAGCTAGTTGATAGTAGGCATGAAGCTGCCGTCGCAGCAGCCGGAACCCGGAAGCACTGCGACTGAACACCTTGAGGACCGGCATGTTGCGCAGGTACTCAACGGTCACGTTGTTCAGGCTGGCAGTTGCCCGGCTGAACCGATCTTGGTTTTGACCCACTCCGCGCATGGCGAATGTTGAAGCTAGCAGGGCCAAGGGGCCGACTACCAGCGCCGCCATTGCCAGCCGCCAGTCGACCCAGAGCAAGGCTGTCGTGACACACAGTGGCGCCAATACCGCGGCGGCGACCTCCACGGTGTGATGAGCAATGAATGCCTCCATGCGCTCGACATCCTGGATCACAGACTGCTTCAGCGCGCCCGACCCCTGTGCATGTATCCAGTGCAAGGGCGCATTATCGAGCTTGGCCGCCAGACGGCTGCGCGCACTCGCCATGATTGCGTAGGCAACGTGATGGCTTATCAGGTAGGCGACGCCATAGGCCATGTACTTCAGCGCTATGCCACCCAGCAGCCAGGGAGCCAGAGCCAGAAGTTCCTGGGCGAATGCTTGAGGTGCCCTGAGCAGGGCCTCGACAGCGAAGTACAGGATGGCGAAAGGCGCCAGCTCAGCTAGCACAGCCACAAAGGTCAAAGCCAGGGCTGCCGTCATGGCCAAGCGGTGGCCCACCGACAACTCCAGCAGTATTCGCAGCGCGCCCATGCGAGTTAGGTCATTGCCCATCGGAGATTCGTCATGTGAAGGAATAGGGCGAGCTTACGAGCGGGTAGGGAGTTTCGGCCACCCGGAAAGGTCAGTGATCGAGAGCGAACTGATTCCCGATTCGGGGAGCGAACTTCTCAGGTAACGGGAAACATTGGGGTTGATATGAATCCTGGAAAGGAAGGCCTCCATGCGTACCGCTCGATCACTCCTGTCACTGTTCTTTGCCTTGGCATCCGCCACCGCACAGGCGCAGGGCTATCCACGGACCATCGTTGATGATCGCAATCAATCCGTGGTGATCGAACGCGCACCACGAACCGTCGCATCAATTTCGACCTTCGGGGCCGACGTCATGGCTGCGCTCAACCGACAGGTCGCAGGGCTTTCCACACTCAACAACCAGCGCTCCGCCTTCCTGGGAACTGCCGCAGGCAAGGCCGTTAATCTGGGCGAAGTGCACCAGACCAATCTTGAGGTTCTGACGAAACTGTCGCCGGATCTGACCATCGGCATACGCACGTATACGGAGCCCTTCGCCAAGAAGATCGAGGAGACTGGGGCGTTCCTGGCATTCGACCTGATCACTTTGAATGATTCTGTGAGCGCAGTGGAGCGAGCTACACGGGCGCTCGGTGCGGACAGCCAGGGAGCGGCTATGAACCGGGCATTCCTGGACGAGCTGGATGCAGCAGGCAAACGTGCGCCGGGAAAGGTTAGCGCGGTTTTCCTCTGGCATTGGGGCAATGCTCCGTATGCCTACTACAGCAACCACCTGACAACTCAGGTGATGGAGCGCCTGGGAGCAACCAACGTCCAGGGCGAACCGCCCAAGGGCATGGAATCCGCCGACTCGGCCGTGATAACCATGGAGACCCTCCTGCGGCTGAATCCGGATGTGATCATCTCATTCAAGGGTGATGCCGGACCGTTCGCCAAGCACTCAGCTTGGAGTCGCCTCAAGGCGGTCCAGTCCGGCCGGGCCTGGCGGGTCTCGGACCAGTACATCATGTCGCATGGCCCTATTGCCCGACGGCAGGTACTGCATGAAATGGCGCATCTGCTTTACCCGGGTGTGTTCCCCGTGCCCATGGACATTCCGGCTGCGGCCCGCGCCAAGCCCATGAATTTCGAGCGCTGAGCGGCCATGGACGAGTACGCAATTGATGCGCGGGTGCGCGTCTCTTCTCGGTTGCGGTCGGCCGGGATCACCTGCCTGAGCCTGCTGGCCATCGGCGCGATAGTGGTCGGGACCCTGGCACTGGGCGACTTCGGGATTCCGTTTGGCCAAGCGTTGAAGGTTCTCGTCCACGACGACGGCTCCGACGCAGCCTTCGTGATCCACGAGATTCGCCTCCCCCGGCTGTTGACCGCGACGCTGGTTGGAGCCGCCCTGGGGCTGGCCGGAGCCATCGTGCAAGCGATTACCCGCAACCCACTAGGCGAGCCCGGGCTGCTCGGCGTCACCGCCGGAGCTGCGTTTGCCATGGCTCTGTGCATGACCTACCTCAGTTTGCCCACGTCTGCCGAACTCGCCGTGAGTACCGTCGGTGGGATCGTCGCGGCGACGCTCACGCTTGCCATCGGTATGGGAGCCCGACTGGATCCACTGTACCTGACGCTGACGGGCATGAGCATCAATCTGTTCTTTGCCGCCGCCATCATCGTGATGATGGTGTCCGCCAACGTAGAGGTAAACGGCATCTACTACTGGCTGACCGGCAGCCTGATCAACCGGACCTGGGAGCATGTCGCGATGCTCTGGCCATGGGTTGTGTCAGGTTTGGTCTTGGGCATTGCGTATGCTGGGCGGCTGGATACGATGGTTCTCGACGAAGATGTGCTCACTGCGCTGGGCATGCGCGTGACAGCCTGGCGACTGTTGTTCGGCCTCGTGGTGGTGCTGCTCGCAGCTTCAGCAGTGGCTGCCGCGGGCCCGATCACCTTCATTGGACTGGTCGCACCACACATCGTCCGCCTCGGTCTGGGTTCCAGGGGTGTTCGCCATTGGGCCTTGCTACCGCTTTCGGCATTGGTGGGTGCCGGCCTAGTGTGTGCTGCTGATTTTGCCGCCAAATGGCAGGAGGTGCCGGCCGGCATCCTATGCGTACTTCTGGGCGGCCCAGTGCTGGTCTATCTGGTTGGCCGGAGGGGGACCTCCGATGCGTAGTCCGGCACACCAAGTGGCGATGTACTCAGGAGGCCGATATGCGGCAGTGCTGGCACTGTTGTGCATGGCATTGGCATTACTGGTGCTGGCTTCATTGTTCTGGGGCGCCGTCCCCCTTGCTGCGGGCGATGTCCTGGACGGGCTTCTCTCGCGCCATGCCCCATCGCTGGAAAGCGCCCTTGTCTGGCAACTGCGGCTACCGCGGACTGTGTTGGCGGTGCTGGTCGGAGTGCAGCTCGCCACCGCCGGCCACATCCTGCAGACCGTCATCCGCAATCCGCTAGCTGACCCAGGTGTCGTCGGCATATCCAGTGGTGCCGGGCTGGCTGTGGTCGCCTTGTTGCTGGTGACGGACTTAGCCAAGGCCGACTCGCTGATCGGTACCAATCATGCGTCAATGATGGTCTGGCTGCCAGTGGTCGCTCTACTCGGAGGGCTGGTCGCAGCGGGACTCGTTCTGAGCATGTCTTGGCGTTCAAAGCTCTGCCCGTTGCGCCTCACGCTCAATGGCGTCGCCGTGGGTGCCGTGCTCAATGCGCTGGTAATGTGGACCATCGTCGTCTGGGGCGGCGCACGCACCGAGATCGCGCTGATTTGGCTGGCAGGCAGTCTGTATGGTCGCGACTTCCTGCATGTGCAAGTTCTCTGGCCCTGGTGCTTGGTCGGCATCGTGGCCACCTTGGTTTTGTTGCGGCCATTGTCCTTGCTGCGCCTGGACGATGCGGTCTCGGCCAGCTTGGGGATGCGTGGAATCCGCTGGCGCGCTGCGGCCAGCATCGTGGCAGTCGTACTGGCCGCCAGCGCGGTGGCAGTGACGGGTCCCGTCGGCTTCGTTGGCTTGGTCACCCCGCACCTGTCCCGCCTGATCGTCGGACCGAATGAGCGCCGTCTCTTCGTCGTCAACATGTTGGTTGGCAGTCTCCTGATGCTCGGTGCTGACTGCCTCGCGCGATCCCTGATCAGTCCCCTGGAGATTCCCGCCGGTGCGTTGACCACGCTGATTGGCATTCCGGCCTTCCTCATGCTGCTGCACCGCCAACGGAGGCTTCGCGTATGACGCTGGCGGTAAATCAATTGAGGCTGAGCTACGGCTCGCGCGAAGTGCTCCAGGTGGCGGAGCTTCAGTTCGAGCCCGCCAGTATGGTGTGCCTGCTCGGGCCCAATGGCTGCGGCAAGTCAACGCTGCTCAGAGTTCTCGCAGGATTGAACAGGCCCACAGCTGGTGCTGTTTCCCTCGATGGAAAGCCGCTGGCTTCTTGGAGTCCGAAAGCACTCGCCCGGCGGTTAGCCTTCCTTCCCCAATCGCCGACCGTGCCGCAGGGCGTCACCGTACGCCAATTGGTCGCCCATGGACGCTACCCGCACCAGGGCTTGTTCGCGCGGCAATCCTCCCACGACCGCGAAGTTGTCGGGTGGGCCATGGAGTCTACCGGCATCTCGCACTTGCAATGCCGTGACATCGGCACGCTGTCCGGAGGCGAACGACAACGGGCATGGATCGCGATGATCCTTGCCCAGGAGTCGAGCATCGTCTTGCTGGACGAACCCACCACCTACCTGGACATAGGGCACCAGGCGGAATTGATGGAGTTGCTCGCATACCTGCAGAGGACGCGCCAGCTGACCGTCGTGATGGTTCTGCACGACCTCAACCAGGCGAGCCAATACGCCGACCGGCTGCTGGCTCTGCGAGACGGCCGGATAGTCGCCGACGGGGCACCTCTGGACATCGTCGACTCGCGGCTGAGTGAGCGACTGTTCGGCCACGTCACCCAGCGCATCGACCGCACCTGTTCCGGAAGGCTCGTGCCGTACTGCCTGCCCGTCGGCCCCGCAAGCCCAGGGCGCCCCACACACGAAGATGTGGCTGCTAACCCCATGGCTGAGCGGTCCGAAGTTTTGTCGTACTTAGAGGGAAAATCGTAATGACCAAGCTTTTATCACCCCGGCGACGGCGCCTGTGGGTGCTGGCTCTGACAAGCTGCACAGCGGTACCAGGTATCGCCTTGGCGCAACACGTCGGATTGCAAGAGGAAGATATCGTCGTCTTGCCGGAAATGAACGTCACCGCTCGGCGTACCGAAGAGCACGCCAAGGACTTGCCCTTCAGCGTGAACGTTATCTCCGGCGAAGAAGCAGAGGAGCGGCGCCTGTACAGTCTGGAGGACGCCCTGCGTCAGACTCCGGGCGTCGACGTGATCACCAACATGGGGATAGCCAACACCACGCTGCGTATGCGCGGTGTCGGTGCACTGCAGAAGATCAGCGGGGACGATACGTCCGTGGTGATCAATGTCGACGGTATGCCGATGTCAGCCTCCAATGCCACGTTGGATATCTTGGACGTGGAGCGGGTGGAAGTACTGAAAGGCCCCCAGGGCACCCTGTTCGGACGCAATGCCGAGGCTGGGGCGGTCAACGTGGTGACGCGCAAACCCACTTCATTCTTCGAGGGTAGCCTGCGCGGCGAACTCGGCCAGGACAATCAGCGGCTGCTGGAAGGCATGCTCAGTGGACCTCTGTCCGACTCCGTTTCGGCACGGCTGGCGATCCGCGCATCGGGACTCGACAACTACATCGAAAGCAGCCAAACCGGCAAGCCGTTGAACAAGCCTAGAGACTTCAGTGGAAGAGCGAGCCTGCGTTGGGACATCAGCCCGGACTCCGCGCTCAATCTCAGCGCAGGACGTGAAGTGCTGAAACATCGCGACTGGATCTATCTCCTGCATCCCTATGGTGATCGGCCCAAGAGCGATATTCCGTCGAATAGCGAGCGCAACCGCCGTGAGGTCGACCGCTACAACGCCGAGTTCACCCATCACTTCGACAATTCACTGTTCACAGCCCTGACCGGTTTTGCTCGGACGCACCATCGCAGTACCACGCCCATCTACGAGGGGCGTACCTATACGCAACTGATCGGGTTCCGTCCTGAAGCCATCTGGAACAACCTAGTGCGCGAACGCGTCTTCAACCACGAACTGCGCCTGAGCTCACGACCGGAAGCAGAGACGTTCTGGGTGGTCGGCGCCAATCTCTATCGTTCGGATCGGGACATGGACCGATTCGACTCCTACGACACCTTCTTCCTGGATAATCCCGCCGCCTCCAGTGCCAACCGGGACTTCAGCTCCAGAGCGCATGCGCTGTTCGCAGAGACCTCCTTCCCGGTGGCCCCGGCGACAAAACTCACCCTCGGCGGACGTTACACTTGGGAAAAAAAGCGCTACCACGCCCACTGGTGGGCAAATCCGGAAAATCCCAGCCCTATTCGTGAAGCCTGGGACACCCAATCGCTTTCCGACAACTATGCAACGGGCCGGGTGGCACTGAGCCATGCTTTGACCCCGCAGTTGAACCTCTATGGTATTTACGCCCGAGGGTACAAGTCCGGAGGTTTCGACGAAGAAGGCGTCGGCTTCACCTATGGCCAGCCGGATGGGCCCTACAAACCAGGGGCAGTGAACAGCTACGAAACGGGCCTAAAATTTGAAAGCGAGGACCGACGGCTGACCTTCAACTTGGCAACGTTCCTCAACCAGGTCAAGAACGACCACTTGCTGATGTTCGATCCGCAAACCATGTCGACCCGCAAGAGCAATCGGAATGTGACCAGCCAAGGGCTGGAGGCTGACTGGAATTGGATGATCAACCGCCACTGGAGCGTCAGCGGCGGTCTTGCGTACACCCGCGCCAAGATCAGGGGCGGCGGCGATGCTTCGGGTGCCGACGGTGTTGCGTCAGGAAGCAACGTGCCCGAAGTGCCTCGCTGGGGAGGAGTCCTTTCCATCGCCTATCAACAGCCCTTGGGCTCGATGTTCGGGCTTCCCTCGTCGCACTTGCATGCGCGACTCACCAACCGCTACGTGGGTAGCCGCGCCGGGACGCCCCAAAACAACTTTGACCTGGCGTCATACAACAAGCTGGATTTCAGGATAGGCATACGCAATCGCGATACCGAACTCTACGTCTGGGCAGACAACCTGCTCGACAAGCAGTATGACCTGTACGGCTACCACATCCCTGCGTACATGCCGGGTGGGGCGGATGCCAGGATTGGTGTGCCCGGCCGTGGTCGGACGCTGGGCATTGGCATGACCGTCCAGTTCTGAGAGCCAGGATCGTGGACCGCGACGAGGTCCGTACCTGGAGCATGGAGACGCATGAGGTACCTGAGTGGGCATTGCGGGAGCTCTCTCAGGTACTTGCTCCATGGGAGCGATATCGTGCAGACCAGTACCTTAGCCCCCTGGACCGCAGAGAATACCTCTGCGCACACGCACTACGTAGAGTGCTGTTATCCCACTGCTTTCATCGACCCTTACGCGACTGGATTTTTGAAGCCGACGCCTTCGGCAAGCCTGCCGTTCTCAATCGGCCGCCATGCGGCCGATTCGAATGCAATCTCTCGCACACGAGGGGCGTAGTGGCGGCGATTGCTGCACTCGACCGGGCCGTAGGAATCGACGTGGAGCGCCAAGACAGATCGCTGGAAATCGATCTCGCTGTCCTGGTTTGCTCTCCCGCTGAGGCGACCGTCCTACACGCCACGCATCAATCCAAGAAAAGAGAGAAGCTGCTACAGCTTTGGGTCAGAAAGGAGGCGCTGACAAAGACCATTGGCCGGGGCCTTTCGATGGCACTACCTCTCATGGAGGTGGGCGATCATGGCGTGACCATTTTCTCCAAATCCGTTCCGGACATAGACCGACCCAGCGATTGGCAGGTGTATGATCTGGCAGCGCCTCGCGACGCATTCTTCGCTGCTGCTGCACATAGCGGGGGGAGTTCCATTTTAACGAGGCACTCGCGCATCGCTTGGACACAACTCCGCCATCTGGTGCAGTTGTTTGGTTGATTAGCCTTCGACTCGCGACTAGAAGCCGAGAGACGTGACAAGACTGGGTGAAAGCTCATGGGCTGATGGAGAGGCTGGCTTCAAGCAGTACAAGCGTCAAGCAGCCCGCGATCTCCGCTCGGATGAGTCGCTTGCGTGCCTGCGTCCCGGTCTCGTGTGCCAGAAGACGGCGGCGCATGCGCAGCCATAGCCCGATCGTCACCACATACACCAGAAGGCGCCAAACGAAGAAGTAGAGCGAGGTTTCGCTCAGCCAGCGTTGCCAGCCGTCCAGACTGCCCAGCAACTGGATGCCCACAACATTGGTGCTGACCGCAGCGGCGATCAGCACCACGGCCCACAACAGCGTGCGCCTGGCACGCCGGTTGAACAGACGACCGGCTTTCATGGCGTCTTCTTCGGCGTAGGCCGCTGCAGGCGGTCGAGACGGTCGGGCACCGGGTCGCTTTCATAGACACCGCGCGAGCCAGCGGCACGGGCGCTGTGGCGCTGGATGATGACCATCGGCGAATTGTTCGCGAGTTGCCGACGCAGTTCCAGTTCTGTCTTGAGGTTCAGGATTTAACGGTTCAGCGTGTCCGCTTCCTGATTCACCGCTTCCACGGCCAACTGGTTGGCTGCGACGTTGGGTTCTTTCTTCCCGGTCAACAGCGTGCGCTGCAGGAGCAGGGCTTTCTCCAGCACGGACGCCAGCGCGACCTCCGAGGCCATGCCTTCCGCCAATTGGCTCCATCCGAGTTGGCCCCCCGCCATGCCGGCCATCTTCTCGGCCATGGCGCGGCAAGTGAGCTTTGAACGGTCAAAGTCCGGCCTTGCTTGCAATACGCCATTGGTGAGCAGGTTGTAAAGGCCCGGGTCGGCGCGCTGGATGATGAGCGCGGGCAAAGATGCCACAGCGCTGGTGGCGCTCTGAATCACGTTGCTGTTGATTTCCACCCAGAAGTGACCCTCTAGCCCCCGGTGGGGATGCGGATGAAATCTTGGACTACTGAGAGGTAGTTCATGTATTCATACGAAGATCGAATCCGCGCGGTGACGCTCTACATCCAGCTAGGCAAACGAGTCGCGGCAACCATTCAGCAGTTGGGCTGTGCGCAGCACTGGACCTCGGTCCCTTCGCCGCTGAAGACTATCGATCGCTAAGGCTCGCAAGCCAGTGGCGGCCGCCATCAATCAGCGCATCGCACAGCAATTGCAAGCCCTGGACTCCGCTCAAGCCTTCGCCCTGCTAGAGCAGCATGATGTGCCAGCCGCCCCGGTGGTCGAACCTGCCGCTGTCTCCGAGCTGCCTCAGTTCGCGCAGCGCGGAAAGTTCGATACCGGCGCCGCGATAACGCTGGTCCGCTACCCGGTGCCCATGGCTGGCATGCACTCTGGCTCGCTTGGCCCCGCGCCCGAGCTCGACAATGCCAGGACCTGAGACCATGGCGCAGGTCTTTCGCACGCGCATCACTGAGCTCTTCGGGATCGAGCACCCGATCCTAGGGGGCGGACTGATGTGGCTTTCCGACGCAGACTATGTTGCGGCATTGGTCAACGCAGGCTGCATGGGCTTCATCACCCCTCGCTCCTTCGAGCGCGATGAGGATTTCGCCGCAGCGCTGATGCGCTGTGCCGAACTCACTGGCGGTCGACGCCTTCGGCGTGAACCTGACTCTCTCCAGCCGGCCGGAGGCGAATCACGCTGTCACGCGCTGGCTGGAGATTGCGCTGAGCCACGGAGTGCGCTTCTTTGAGACTGCCGGCTATGCGCCTACTAACGTCATCGAAACGTTGCACGCTGCCGGCGCCGTAGTGCTCCACAAAGCGCCCAGCATACGCCATGCCCTCTCGGCAGAGCGTGCCGGAGCAGATGCCATTGCATTGATCGGCATGGAAGAAGGCGGTCACCCTGGCACCAATGAGTTGCCTACTGTGCTGATGGGGGCGCTGGCCACCGAGCAGTTCAACGTGCCTGTTGTACTAGGCGGCGGTATAGGCCATGGACGTCAGATTGCGGCAGTCTTGGCCCAAGGGATGGAGGGCGTAATGATTGGAAGCCGCTTTCTGGTGTGTGAAGAAATTAACGCCCATCGACGCTACAAGGAGCACCTGCTGGATTGCGATGAGCACTCCACGGTGCGTCTGCTGCACACGCTGGGAAACACCTGGCGCGTGCTGAGAAACGAAACTGCCCGTCAGATCGATGAAATCGAACGAGCAGGGGCCACGGACCATGCGGCCTTCGGTGATCTCATCAGCGGTCGGCATGCCCGCGATCATTGCTATGAAAAGGGCGACTGGCAGCGCGGCATGCTGTCGCTTGGGCCGTCGATCGCCTTCGCTAGGCGTATCGAGCCGATGCGCCAGATCGTAGCTCAGCTGATGACAGAGACTCGGACAGCGCTTGGTCGGCTGCCGACCCTTTATGAGTCGAAGGCAGCGTGACGGCGGTCTTTGGATTCGCCAAATAGACAACAGCTTCTAATGATGATCAGGTTGATAGCAGTTCAAGGAGCAATCCATATGCTGCTATCGGCCATGCTCTCCCAGGCATGCCAAGCTGAACCGGGCGTGCTTCAGGTAATCAGCGCGCGAGTCAACAAATCCACTCCTGCCAGGAAATCGTCTATGTCCATGGCTTCATGCGGATTGTGCGAGCCATTTTCGTTGCGGATAAAGACCATGGCCGAGGGCACGCCGGCATTGGCAAACACTGCCGCATCATGGCCGGCACCGCTTGCCATGCGCTCCAGTTTCATGCCTTGTTCAGCGGCTGCTTCCAGACGGTTCAGCCAGCTTGCATCCATGGTGGCCGGCTCCGTGAACAGGCGTTCGTCGAACTCGAAACGCACGCCGCGGGCGCGCTCTATGGCCTGGCACTCTTCGCGCATCAGGGTATAGAAGCGCTCCAGTGTCTGGGTGTCCTGGCTGCGTACCTCGAAGCTGAAGGCCACTTCGCCGGGAATGACGGAAACGGCATGCGATTGCGCCGAGGTGGAGCAGATGCCCGTGGTCATCACCATGTCCATGCCCATCTGCAGCAGCACGCGCCAGTGTTCGTCCATGCGTGACAGCAGCTCGGCAACCGCCAGCAATGCATCCTTGCGCAGCCAGCGCGGCACGGCGCCCGAGTGGCCGGTTTCGCCGATGCAGCGGATCAGGTTGTGACGGACGTTGCCGCGGATGCCTGTGACCAGGGCCACCGGCCAGCCGCGATTGACCATGACCGGCCCCTGCTCGATGTGCAACTCCAGATAGGCAGATATATTCGCGAGATCCAGCAGCGGCTCGGCGCGTTGAATGGCGTCGATATCGGCGCCGCAGCGCGACATGGCTTCGCTCAGCACGCCTGCGCCATCGCGGTGAGGGCGTTTCAATGTGGCGGCGGGCAGCTTGCCCAGCAGGGACAGAGAGCCGAGGTAGGCCTTTCCGTACCAGGCGCTTTCCTCGCCGCGAAGGGCCAGAACGCGCAGTGGCGGAGCCTGTTCGTGGCGGCCGCGCAGCTGAAGCAGCATCAGCATGCCGGCGACAATGCCTGCCAGTCCGTCGAAGTTGCCGCCCTGCGGCACGGAATCGGCATGCGAGCCAACCACGACGTAGGGTTCCGTCCGGTTTTCCTCTGGCAGACTCAGCCACAGGTTGCCGGCTCGATCCCATTCATGGTTCAGGCCCAGATCTTCGGCCCGGTCCTCAAGTATGCGCAGCGCGGCCGTCTCGCCTTCGCCGTAGCTTTCACGGGTGACGCCAAGGCCGTCGCGGGTGGCATCGCGAATTTCAGAGAGCAGGGCCTGCGCCAGTGCGCTGGTATCCGTCATGGTGTTGCAGGCCATCATGCTCCGCTACCTCCATGTCGGATGGACCAGTCCACAGGCGAGGCCGAGAAGTCCGCCAGTGTGGCCTTTTGCTCGGCACTGAGCTGGCCGCTAGCCAGCAGCGCTTCATGCAGCTGATTCCAGGTCGCCAGAGCATGCAGGGACAAGGCGTGATCCGCAAGGGTGCCAGCCTGGGGGGCATAGAGCGCATAGTCGAGCAGAACCAGCACGTCCTCGACGACGGGACCGGCGCGGCGCAGAGCGGCAACCGTCCCGGCCTTGGAGCGACCGTCTGTGGTGACGTCATCCACCAGCAGGACCTTGGCATCGGCAGGCAGGCGGCCTTCGAGCTGGGCTGTGATGTCCCAGCCGACAGGACGCTTGCGCAGATAGAGCATGGGCAGCTCAAGTCGCTCGGCCAGCCATGCCGCAAAGGCAATGCCCGAGCTTTCGGTTCCCACGATGGCATTGATGCCGCGAGCTGCAATCAGTGGCCGCATGCAGCGGGCTGCGATGTCCATGATTTCGCTGCGCAGAGCGACATCGGACATCAGGACCTGGGCATCCACATAGACCGGGCTGGCCCAGCCCGAGGTGTAGATGAACGGTTGATGCGAAGCAATGCGTACAGCGCCGAGGCCGACCAGGGCCCGGGCAACGCGTGGCGCGTCGGAAGTGGAAAGAAGCATGAGCGTGTATGTTGGCAAAGTGGGCATGTTAAGTAGGCAGGCTTGCGGCAAGAAGTGGCTAAAATTCCTCGAGCCGTTCCAAAACGTGATGGCTTGAGCTGCGCATCTGGGTGTGGATTGCTGCGTCCTGTTTGAAATCCCTGGCTGTGCTTCCGTGCGCCTGCTTGTCATCGCCCCATGTCCGACTTCACTTCGCCGCGCAGCTTTCTGCGCCAGATAGACCTTTCATCGCTGGATCTGTTCGTGCTGATCTGCGAGCATGGCAGTATTGCGCGGGCGGCCGAGCAGGGCGGCATGGTCGCCTCGGCGGTCAGCAAGCGTGTTGCCGAACTGGAATCCCTGGCCCGCACTCCCTTGCTGCTGCGCCATGCCCGCGGGGTGCGCCCGACCCCTGCCGGAGAGTTGCTGCTCGCGCATGCGCGCACGATTCTTCTGGGTGTCGAACACCTGCGCGACGATCTTGGCGAATATGCGCGGGGCGTACGTGGGCTGGTGCGCCTCAGTGCCAATGCCTCCGCCGTGGAGCAGTTCTTGCCCGAGGATATTGCTGTCTTCGTGAAGCATCATCCCGATATCCGCATCGATCTGCGTCAGGCAACCAGTCGCTCGGTAGCGCGTGCCGTGCGCGATCACATGGCTGATCTGGGGGTCTGCAGTCCAAGCGACGAAGTCGAGGGCCTGGAGTCCATGCCGTACCGGCATGAACGCATGGTACTGATCATGCCCAATGACCACGCTCTGGCCCATCATCAGGAACTGGCCTATGAAGAAGCACTGGACTATGCCCAGATCGGTTTGCGCGACAGCAGCATCGTTCAGGAGGTACTCAATCAGGAAGCCCGCGCCGGCCGACGAATGTTGCGCCAGCGCATCGAGGTCGACAGCCTGAGTGCCATGTGCCGAATGATCGAATGCGGGCTGGGTGTAGGCGTCATGCCCGAAGGCGCGTACCAGAGACTGGGCGAGGCTCGTGCTCTGCATGCGGTGCCGCTGACCGATGCCTGGGCAGAGCGCAGCCTCAAGCTGTATGCCAATAGCTTTGCCGACCTGCCTGCGCCGGCCAGACATTTTGCGCAGGCACTGATGCCGAAGGAGTGAGGCAGAGCGGATGGCATGACGCGATATGGGCGCTGCTTGCCTGCCTTTGCTGGAGTTACTTCAGCTGGTCAAGGCCGCTGTCTGCAATTGCGTGTCTGCAAAGCAATGGACAAGTGACGCAGACAGCCTGCATGGCCCAAGCACGTCGGTTTGTGGATGAATCCTGAGCGAATCGCCGCCAGGTCTCAGCTTTTCTTTGCAGCCCACAGATGCTGTGCCCACATGCCGGCCAGCATGGCGGCGACAAACAGCCAGACTTGCGGTGCAAGGGTCGCCAGATTCATCAGCGCCGGGCCGGGGCAAAAACCTGCCAGTCCCCAGCCTATGCCAAACAGGGCTGAGCCTGTCAGCAGCTTGCGATCAATGACGGTGCTGGTGGGCAGTTGCATGGGCTCGCCCAGCAAAGCGGTCTTGCGGCGCTTGGCCCAGGTGAAGGCAATCAAGCCTACGGCTATGGCTCCGCCCATGACGAAGCCCAGCGAAGGATCCCATCGACCGAAAAAATCCAGAAAGTTCTGCACCTTGGCGGGGTTGCCCATACCCGAAAGAATCAGACCCAGGCCAAATACCAGTCCGCAGAGCAAGGCTGCAATATTGATGATCATGATGTTCTCCTTGCTGACTCAAGCAATGACATGGCGCATCACGAACACGGTGATGGCGCCTGTGGCGATAAAGGTTGCCGTAGCGGCCAGAGAGCGCGGCGACAGGCGTGACAGACCGCACACGCCGTGGCCGCTGGTGCAGCCCGAGCTCATGCGCGTGCCGAAGCCCACCAGCAGGCCGGCGGCGATGATGATTGCCGGGCTGGAAGGCAGCTGCATGGCTGGCAGCGGGGCAAACAGCGACCAGACCAACGGCGCGGCAACCATGCCCAGGATGAATGCCAGGCGCCAGCCCCACTGCTTGACGGAAGACCAGGTCGGCAACTGCAGCAATGCACCGGTAATGCCGCTGATGCCGGCCACGCGACCCAGCAAGGCAATGAGCAGGGCAGCGGACAGACCGATCAGCAGGCCGCCGACCAGAGATGTCCAGGGTGTGAATTCACTCCATAAGATATTCATGCTGTCTCTCCTGATTGGCAGAACAATTGATACAAGGCTTGCATCAGCTGCAGGGCGCGGGCATCGGCCAACTGATACCAGATGAATTTGCCTTCGCGGCGGGTGGTGACCAGACCCTCACGCCGCAAAATGCCCAATTGCTGGGACAAGGTAGGCTGGGACACGCCTGTCAGTTGCTCCAACTCGCCCACGGTGCGCTCCTGCAGGGAGAGCTGGCAAAGCAGCAGCAGTCGGTCTTCATTGCCCAGTAGCTTGAGCATGGCCACGGCTTCGCCTGCATGGGTTCGCATGGCATGCAAATCCAGCGTGGCCTGTGCTTCGTCAAAGGTTGGTGAGCTCACTGTTTCACTTTCAAAATATTTTCATATATTATATAAAAAAGTAAATTAATTGGTGTGCTTCGGTGTTTCGGGTACATCGTTTTAGGAGTCACCATGTCCGCCAATGTGATGCATATCGAGCCGTTTTTTGATGCGGCTACCGGTACCGTGAGCTATGTTCTGGCCGATACGATCAGTGGTCAGGCCGCAGTGATTGACCCGGTGCTGGATTTCGAGCCTAAATCCGGCACCCTGAGCAGCTGTTCCGCGGACAAGCTGATTGACCATGTGCGAGGCAATGGCTGGCAGCTGCAGTGGATTCTGGAGACTCACGCCCACGCGGATCATCTCTCCGCGGCCCAGCATATTCGTCACCATCTGGGCGGCAAGGTGGCGATCGGTGCCCATATCCGCGATGTGCAGGCCGCGTTTCGCAACATCTATCACTTCGAGCGCAGCTTCTTGCCTGACGGCAGCCAGTTCGACCATCTGGTGCAGGATGGCGAACGTCTGCCTCTGGGTCAGCTGGAGTTGCTGGCCATGCATGTGCCCGGCCATACTCCGGCCGATATGGCCTACCGTGTGGAGGATGCCGTGTTTGTGGGCGATACCTTGTTCATGCCCGATGTGGGCACGGCACGTGCCGACTTTCCCGGCGGCGATGCGGCGACGCTCTATCGTTCGATTCGGCGCATTCTGGAACTACCTGGACAGACCCGCATTTGGGTCTGCCACGACTACCCGCCGGCTGGGCGCAAGCCGCAATGGCAGACCACGGTACAGGCCCAGCGCGACAGCAACATCCATGTGCATGATGGCGTCAGCGAGGCGGAGTTTGTGCAGATGCGCACCGCACGCGATGCCACGCTGGAGATGCCCACGCTGATTCTGCCCTCGGTGCAGGTCAATGTGCGTGCCGGCAAGCTGCCGCCTGCACAGGATGATGGCCGTACCTATATTCAGCTGCCCATCAATGCCTTTGCCAAGAATGGGCAGCTTCCGCAGGGTCTGCAGCAGTGATTAATGCGCTTTGCTGCTCTGACTGGCGCTGGCCGCGCGTGTGCTGTTCAGCTCATTGAGCTTGAGCTGCAGGCGCACCATGTGCTCGGCATAGACCAGCACTTCCTGTGTGGGCAGAGGCTTGGCGACACGTCTGGCATAGACATTCAGCGTTCCTTGGACTACCTCGGGGTCATCACTGTCTGCATACCAGGCCCAGTCGGCCAGATGGGAGGCCAGCTCCGGATTGCTGTCTGCCAGCGCCACAGCACGCTGAATCACCGGCCTGGCACCGCCAGCTAGCTGCACGATTTCTTTGGCCTCATTGGCCAGGGGCGCCGGGCGCCAGTGCGATGGAATATCGTCCCACCAGCCGCTGTACTCGCTGACCACCATGCGGCCTATGTCCTTGGCCGAGACATAGAGCTCGCGCGCATCGCTTCGCCGGGCCAGCTCCGGCGGTAGCGCCACTTTTTCAATGACCTGATCGCGGCGTACTCCGCTGTTGAGGCCAGCCACCACTTGCTTGGAGATGCTATCCAGCATCTGGGCCTGGGCGGGCAGTCGGTCCTGAATTTCCTCGGGTTTGGTGATGGCCGGGCCATGGGCAGGCAGCAGCAGCTCGGGCTTGAGGGCTGCCATATCGCGCAGAGCCTGGGCCCATTCCTCGGGGTAGCGCTGGCGGCGCTTGCCGTTGCCGGCATTGGGCAAGAAGTCCTGAAAGTAGTCTGCACTGGCCACAATCTTGCGGCCCGGCACGGCAACCCATATCTGGTCTTCGGTCTCGCCGCGGGCATGGGTCAGCACAAAGTCTTCGCCGCCAATTTTGAGTGTGGTCTTGTCCCTGAAAGTCTGGGTGGGCCGAACTGCATCTGCCCAGGTGCGGGGCACATCTGCCACGCTTTGCTGGTTATTGCGCGCAATCAGACCGTTGCTGCGCATATCAAGCTCCATCTGCGTGATGAAACGCTGCTCGGTCACTACATGCGGTTTCTGGTCCATCAAGGCCCAGGCGCCAAAGGCATGGTCGGCATGAAAATGAGTGAGGATGACGGTGTGCAGCGGCTTGTTGCTGAGCTTCTTCAGCGTTTCTGCCAGCGCGGGACCGGCGGGTGCATAGCCGCTATCGACCAGTACCAGACCTTCATCGGTCTCAAACACCACCACATTGACGATGGGAAAGCGCAGCAGCCAGGTGCGCGGGGCCAGCTCTTGTACCTTGAGCTTGGCGCGTGCGTCGGCAATCGCGTTCTGGTTGGTGCGACTGTACATATTGTTGGCCACCGCGATCGATAGCTCGGCGCCAAAGCCTCCGCCTTCCTTGATGGATTGGACCATCTGGGGATTGGCTTTGTAGACCTGGGCCCGTGCTGCCATATAGGCCGGATTCTGGATGCCCGAGACAGCGCGATCATCCGGCTCGTGGGCTTGTGCAGTGCCCATGCCCAACTGGCTCAGTGCCAGCGCCATGCTCAGAATGCTCAAGGAATGTTGTGAGTGTTTTTTCATGAAGAAACCTCTTGCGACTATTCGGGCTTGATGGGTTGAACGGGCTCCAGAATCCAGGAGGGATCGAGCACCTCGGGCCAAGGCTGGTAGGCACGGGCCATCAGGTAAAACAGGTTTTCCTTGGGTGTCGGCAGCCAGTTGGCACGCTTTTCGGGGCCGGGGTCCGTGGGTTGCAGCCAGATGTCCAGACTGCCGTCGGCATTGAACTTCATGCCCTTGGTACGGTCGCCAATGGAGTAGCGGTTGATGGGGTTGTCCACCATGTACTGACCACCAGTCACGAATTCATAAAGAGAGATGGACCAGAAGGCATCGGCGGGCAGGCGACCCTGGGGCAGATGCAGGCGGTATGCCTGTCCCTTGCCGAGAGCCTGATTGTTACCGTCCACACTGGCAGCGAAATAAGTGGCTTCTGCGGCCTCCAGGCCCAGGATGCCGCCCGACATGGCTGCCGACTGGGCACGCATGGCGTGGTTGCTGCCAAACCCGTCAGGCAGGCGATAAGGCGTCCAGCCGTTTCTGCGTCTAGGGTCTGCCGTCTTGCGGTCGGCATTCAGGCGATTCTTGAGCTCGTTTTTCTCGATCTCGGGGGCCAGTGCCAGCCAGCGCTGCTGCACGGGCTCTGGCAGCTTGTCCCAGCTGCAGGCCGCGCCACAGATGCCGACGCGGGCAAAGCGCTCAAGCAGCTTTTGTTCCGTGCCGGGAGGAGGGTTGCGCACCAGAGCCTCGTTGGCCACATCGACAAAGCGGCCCCAGTCCTGCGCTCGGGGCTTGAGACGCGGGCCGTCCTCGGTCGTTGGGAGCACCGGCGCTATGCGAAAGCCGTCCTGAACAGCATGGGCGGCCTTGAGGTCGTCTTCGCCGGTGACAAGCACCCGCAGATTCAGGTAGACATCGCGTGTGGGTGCTCTGACGATCTGATCCACCTGCGGAATCTTGCCGCTCCAGCGCGGGCCGACCAGGGCGACCTTGCGTGACTTTGTGCCCCCAATGCGCCTGCCCACGTAGGAGAAGGTATTGAGGTCTGCGCCAATCATGGCGATCACGTAATAGCGGCCATGGGTTTCAGGCAGAGACAGCACCAGTGGAGATTTCTCCAGATCCAGCCAGGAGGTGGAGTAGAAGGTGTCTCGAATCGGGCCGTTGGCCCAGCGGTCCTTGGGCGTGGCCAGGTGGCGCGAGTGGCGGAAGTGGTTGAGCGTGGTGGCGGTGGGTGAGTCTTTGACCTCCAGGGCCTCATGCCGCATTTTCATGAATTCCTGATAGGGGTAGGCGTAGAGCATGGCCTCGCGGATCAGGCTGTCCAGAGCCTGGTCTTCGGTGGCTGTGGAAGTCTGGGCATGGGCATGGGCCATGCCGAGGCAAAGGCCCAATGCAGCAGTCGCCATGGCGCGCAGCCCGGCGCGGTTCAAATTTGACATGTGATTGAGATAGTGTTTTTGCAGTGATGTCCGGGGCCTGCGCTTTCTTCATCGAGGCCCGGACTTGTCTCCCGCGAGCAGTTGGTGACGCATGCTCAGGCGATGGTCTTGGTGCCGGGCGTGCTCAGGTGCCGGCGTTGCGCGTGGCTTCAGGGGTGAACATGGATGGGTTCATGTCTCCCTTGTTGAGCACGGGGCCCTTGGGGCGCTCCTGGAACATGTTGTAGGCCACGTAGCCGCCACCAATCAGGTCGTGGTAGAAGGCCGTGCCTGCATGCCAGGCGTTGGAGTCGAACGCGTAGTAGTAATTGATGAGGCCTTGCTGCCACAGATTGCCGCGTGCATCATAGAAGTCGCTCATCACGGCGTGGCCGGTGTCTTCGTCAAGGAAAAGCACGCGCTTGCCATAGAGATGGCGATAGCCTTCCTTGAGCGTGGCTTCCAGCACCCAGACGCGGCGCAGTTCATAGCGCATGTAGTCGGGGTTGGCATGGCCGGGCTTGAGCAGATCGGCGTACTTCACGGTATTGGCGTGAATCTTGTACGCATTGGCGGGAATGTAGATTTCCTTCTTGCCCAGATTCTTCCAGTTGTAGCGCTCGGGCGAGCCATTGAAGAGACGGTCGGAGTCAATCGTCATCTTGGCGCCCACGCCGCCGCCCATGGGCTGGTCAAAGCCGTACTCGGGAATCTGGCGCACCCGGCGTGTACCCGGGTCATAGCTCCAGCCCAGACGCTTGTCCTTGCCGAAGTTGACCGGCTCACGGCTGACGCTGACCCCGCCTTTTTCGCGCTCGGGCAGCTTGACCGCATTCATGCCCTGGGCCATGGTGCCTTCCAGCGGCTTGCCGGCCTGCTCGGGGGAGTTCAGCAAGCTCATGCTGCGGTTGTCGGCGCGGCCAAAGACGGTGGAGCCATCCTGCATCACGTAGGCGTTGTCACGCAGTGTGTGTTCGGTGAACGAGCGCAGCGGAAACAGGTTGTTGAAGGCCAGCTCCATGCCGGTCTTGGGGAAGGGGAACGGTATGGCCCCCTTGACTGCGTTGTCGGCGCCCATTCCGTCGGCGCTGATCACGGCGTTCTGCGCATTGGCTTTGGCCGAGGCACAGGCAAAGTCCGGATAGCGGAAGTCGCGGTGGCCCGGATACACGGGGATGCTGAAGGTCTTGGGGTAGCGCGCAAACATGGCCTTCTGGCCTTCGGTCAGATTGGCGGCGTACTTGGCGACATTCTCGGCCGTGATGGAGAAGAGAGGCTTTTCACTGGCATAGGGGTCCACAGGGTGCTGACCCGCATGCGGCGTGTACTGAATTCCAGGTGGTGTTCCCAGCCATTTGCCCGTGTATTCGGGCACGCCGCTGGCGGTGCCGGCCTTTTCGGCGCCGATACAGGTCAAGGACTTGCCCAGCTTTTCAATTTCTTCGGGGCTGCCTTTGGCGGCTGCTGCACCAGCCATGACGCTGGTCACGGTCAGCGCGATCAGGGCGCGGTAGCTCAGGTTGCTTTCCATCACGAATCCTCAAAGATGTATGTGTGCAGCATTTGCACTATCGATCTGCCCGCGAATCGGGCCAAGGTCTAGTCCAGGTCAGCTAGTCGCTGACTTGACGCCTGTCGATGAATTCAATGTTCAAGCGAGCTTTGCGGCTCACCATCGCTCGTTTGGACTAGCCCGTAAGGTCTATCGAAGTCACCTCAGAGACAGACTGCTGCTCCAGCTCTGCGCTGACTCGGGCAAGCAAGGGAAAACCTGTGGTGATTGACCTAGGGAAAACCAAGATGAAAATGCGCTTGAGGAATATCAGGCGTGATGCTTTTGAAAGCGAAAGGCCACCATGGGCCGGGCGGCGTAGGCCGTAAGGACTACCGGTGTCCCAAGGCTCAAGTGACGAAGTGCCTGCTTTGCTGCCGGGCGTTGCCCTTGCTTGGCTCAGTTGCCGGGCATGCCAAACAGGTCATGCGCATCCAGCAGGGCCCAGGCAATCTCGGGCTTGCGCTCGAGCCCCTTGCGGATCGCGGCGGGAATGCTCTGACGTGTTTTGCGGCATAGACCCGGCAGGTCGCCGAGATCGATCTGGATGCCGCGCATGGTGCGGACCTCGTTGTTGCCTGGGGTGATACGTATCTCCAGGCCCAGGAGCGTGTGAATGCGCTGCTGCATATGCTCGAGATCGACCAGGCTGCTGATGCTCTCCAGGCGCTGCAGCAGCTTTTTCTCTTCCTCGCGCGTGAGCTGCAGAATGCGCAGATCGGCATCCGGCATGCTCAGCAGCTGCTCGCGCCGGCAGTCACAGGCGCCGGGTGGGCATTCAACACGGATGGGCAGGTGGAGCGGCTGCATAGGGTGGCAGAGAAAACCAGAGGCAGATGCAAGCATGCTAAGGCCTGCAGTGCCGTGCCGCCAGTGGGGACAGGCCCGGGCAAGGCCTGCGTTTGATGGCTTGCTGGGGCGCATAAGTGAATTCACTTGTCCCAGTTGCTCTCAGGTTTGCCTAGACTCAGGCATTATTGAGGGTTACTACTAAAAGTAGGCTGGCTTGATCTGCCGGCATCTACCAGAACGAAGGCCTGCATTGCCCGCTGCCCGGCAGCGCTGCAGCTGGGATGGGATCAATCACTTTTTATAGCGTCAATCGCATTGTTAATGCGTAATTCGCGATATTTTTCATGATAGAAATTCGGGATTTATCCCTGACATACCAAGGCCCCAAGGGCCCGGTGCACGCCTTGCGTGGCATCAATCTGGAAATCGCTTCGGGCGAAGTATTCGGCATCATCGGCCGCTCCGGCGCGGGCAAAAGCTCGCTGGTGCGCTGCCTGAATCTGCTCAACCGCCCCACGGAAGGCAAGGTCATCGTCAACGGACGCGACCTCATGCAGCTGTCCGACGGCGAGCTGCGCGCTGCGCGCCGCGACATCGGCATGGTGTTCCAGCACTTCAATCTGCTGTCTTCGCGCACCGTGTATGACAACGTGGCACTGCCGCTGGAACTGGCCGGTATTTCCAAGGACGAGATTTACCAGCGCGTGACGCCGCTGCTGGAGCTGGTGGGCCTGGATCATCTGGCCGATCGCTATCCGGCCCAGATTTCCGGTGGGCAGAAACAGCGCGTGGGCATTGCCCGGGCGCTGGCCAGCAACCCCAAGGTTCTGCTGAGCGACGAAGCCACGTCGGCACTGGACCCCGAAACCACGCGCTCCATTCTGGACCTGCTGCGCAAGGTCAATCGCGAGCTGGGCGTTACCGTGGTGCTGATCACCCACCAGATGCTGGTGATCAAGCAGATTGCCGACCGCGTGGCCGTGATTGACGGCGGCGAGATCGCCGAGCTGGGGCCTGTGATCGATGTCTTCACCCGGCCTCAGAAGGCGATCACCAAGAGCCTGATCGACGAAATCGTGCCGCAGCAACTGCCCGAGTCGGTGATGACGCGTGTGAACCAGCTGGCAGCACAGTTGCAGCCCGGCCAGCAAGGCCAGCTGTTGCGTCTTTCCTATGCGGGTGAGAGCGCCTATCAGCCCATTTTGTCGCACCTGATTCGCGAGCTGGGTCTGGATCTATCGATTCTGCACGGCCAGATCGACGAGATCCAGGAGCAGACCTTTGGTTCGCTGGCGGTGTACGCCAGCGGCGAGGCCGCCAAGATTGACGCGGCCGTGGAGCACCTGCGTGCCAGCGGTGTGCAAGTGCAGATCGTGTCCAGCAAGGATTGAGAGCGATGTTTGAGAATTTTTCGGAAATGATGCTCCAGCTGCTGCTGGATTCCTTCTGGGAGACGCTGATCATGGTTGGCGTCTCGGGCCTGATCGGCGGCTTGATCGGTATTCCGCTGGGCGTTTTCCTGCGCCTGACCGACCATGGGGGCATCTTGCAGAACGGCCCGGCCAACAAGGTTGTCGGCTGGATCGTGAATGCGCTGCGCTCCACCCCCTTCATCATCTTGCTGGTGGCCATCATTCCGCTGACGCGTCTGATCACCGGCTCCTCCATCGGCACCTGGGCGGCCGTGGTGCCGTTGACGATTGCGGCGGCGCCTTTTGTGGCCCGTCTGGTGGAGACTGCCTTGCGTGAAGTCGATGGAGGCCTGATCGAAGCGGCCCAGTCCATGGGCGCGACCACCGGCCAGATCGTCTGGAAGGTGCTGCTGCCCGAGGCGCTGCCTGGCATCGTCGCGGGTCTGACCATCAGTTTCGTCAGCCTGACCGGCTACTCGGCCATGGCGGGTGCCATCGGCGGTGGTGGCCTGGGCGACCTGGGTATTCGCTACGGCTACCAGCGTTTCTTGCCCGACGTGATGCTGGTCGTGGTGATCATCCTGATCTTCTTTGTTCAAGCCATTCAAAGCCTGGGCGACTGGGCCGTGCGCCGTCTGAGCCATCGCTGAGCACTGGCGTACATTACAAAAAATTAAGAAAAGGGCTGCTACCTGGAAACAGGCACCGCCCTAAAATGCAGGTTCGAGATTTTTTGAAAGGCCGCTCTTGCTCAAGGGCGGCCATGATTTTTTCTGGGTAGATAACAGCAAATGATGGATGGTTTGATTACCGGCCGACTGACCGGCATCCCCGAGAGTCGCGTAGACCGCAACCGCCGCCCCTATATGGTGGCCCGCATGCGAGCCAATGCCGGCGACGGCTCCTCGATTCCCGTGAATATCGTCGCTTTCGACAACGCACCCTGCGCCGTGCTGCGCAGTCTCTCCGAAGGCGATGCGATTGCCTTGCGCGGCAGCTTCACGCCCAAGGTCTGGATCGACAGGCAGGATGAGTCCCATGCTGTGCTCGACGTGGTGGCCCAGCAGGTGCTGGCAGCACCCACGATGTCCGATCTTTGACAGCCTGTGCATGCAGACAAGCCCGCTACCGTGAAGGAGCGGGCTTTTTTGTGGGCGCTTGGGTTGCTGCATGCAAGCCGTTGCGGCTTGCATTGCCAATCTGTAGTTTGCATCTGAGCAATCTGTCTAAGAAACAGCGCTCCGGCACATGAAACTGACGCTACAGTCTTAGCCACTCTCAATCTTTGGCACAAGGAATCTGCATGTTGAACAAGCGCTCGCTTTTGCGCACCACATTGGCCGTGGCTGCTGCGGCCACCCTGGGTTTTGCCGCCCAGGCCCAGGACAAGACCATCAAGATCGGCGTGACCGCCGGCCCCCACGCGCAGATCATGGAAGTGGTCAAAAAGGTTGCTGCCAAGAACGGTCTGAACCTCAAGGTCATCGAGTTCGGCGACTATGTCCAGCCCAATGCGGCGCTGGCCGCCGGCGACCTGGATGCCAACAGCTACCAGCACCGCCCCTATCTGGATGCTCAGCTTAAGGATCGTGGCTACAAGATCAGCTGGGTGGCCGACACGGTGAATTTCCCTATCGGCATCTACTCCAAGAAGATCAAGGCTTTGTCCGAGCTCCCCACCGGCGCCAAGTTCGGCCTCCCCAACGACCCCACCAATGGCGGCCGCGCGCTGCTGTTGCTGCAGGCCCAGGGTCTGATCAAGCTCAAGGAGGGGGCTGGCCTGAAGGCGACACCCCTGGATGTAGTGTCCAACCCCAAGAAGCTCAAGTTCGTCGAGCTGGATGCGGCCCAATTGCCACGTTCGCTGGACGATCTGGATGCTTCCACCGTCAACACCAACTTCGCGATCTCGGCTGGTCTGAACCCCAAGAAGGATGCGATTGCGCTGGAGTCGGCCAAGAACCCCTATGTGAACATCATGGTGGTGCGCGATGCCGACAAGAATCAGCCCTGGGTCGCCCAGCTGATCAAGTCCTATCATTCCGACGAGGTGCGCCAGTTCATCGACAAGGAATTCAAGGGATCGGTCTTCCCGGCGTTCTGAACGCTCCCCCTGAGCCGCTTTGCGGCTTCCCCCTGAGGGGGACGACGCCATCGCTGCGAGGCGGCTCTTGCTCGGCGTCTCTTTGATGGGGTTTGCCTGATTGAAGGCATTTAACTAAGCGCTGCACCTGCAGCGCTTTTTTTGCTCTCTAGTTGATAGCTTTTTGCGCTGGCTGCACAATGGTTTTCGCTTTTTTTTTGGAAAACCGTGTAATTGCTGGCGCTGGCAGCTATTGTTTTTGCTGCTATTCCATGACCTGAAACCACTCGCCCAGCGGCGCACGCGTGGTCTGGGTCTGGTTGACGGGGGCGGACTCGTCGGCCCAGCCCAGGGCCAGGCCGCAGACGATGTGCTTGTTCTCGGCCAGGCCCAGCACGCGGCGCACGGTGGCCGGGTATGAGGCCAGGGCACCGATGGCGCAACTGCCCAGGCCCATGGCGGCGGCGGCCAGTTGCAGGCCGTAGAGCGTCATGCCCAGATCCATGTAGCCGCCGGGGCCGTAATGGGCGTCGATGGTGACGACCAGCGCCACGGGTGCATCGAAGAAGCGGTAGTTGCGCGCAAACTGCGCTTCGCGCCCGGCGCGGTCGTCGCGCGCCACGCCAAGGGCGCCGTAAAGCGCTTGTGCCGAAGCCACCTGGCGCTTGCGCAGCTGCATGGGCATGGGGCGCGGAAAGTAGGCGTAGTCCTCGCATTCGGGCACCTGGCTTTCAACGTCCTGCAGCAGGGCGGCAGTCAGTTGCTCGCGCAGCTTGCCGCGTACCGCGATCAGCTGGCCTGGTTGCAGATTGCCGCCGCTGGGCGCCTGGCGCGCCGTCAACAGCAGTTGCTCCAGCAGCGCGTCAGGCACGGCATCGGGCAGAAAAGCACGTGTGGAGCGGCGCTGCTGCATCAGCGCCATGCCTGCCGGCAAGTCGAAGCCTTCAGATGTTTTTACGACTGAACCGTTGCTGGACATGGGGTAATAGCTATCAAAAATGAATTCAGGGAGCGGCTTGCAGCCATTGCACCAGGGTTGCCGATCCGATGCCGCCGGCACCGGCGATGGCCGCCAGGGCGAGTGCGGCCTTGGGTGTCGATGACTGGGCCTGATCCTCAAGCTGAGCCAGGCAGCGCACCAGGGCAATCGCGCCTGACGCGCCTATCGGGTGACCGCGCGCCAGGCCGCCGCCTGCGCTGTTGATCTGCTCGGGCGCAAGGCCCATGGCGGTGCAAAAGGCCAGGCCTTGCACGGCAAAAGCGTCATGCAGTTCGATGGCCGAAAGATCCCGGGCCAGCAACGGTGAGTTGTGCGGCCTGGCCAGCGCATGGCTGCCACGGGCCAGCGCCATCTGCGCCGCCGCAATGGCCGCCAGCAGCGGTGTTTCGGGCGCGGCGCCCACGCTGGCGCTGGCCAGCCATTGTGCGCGGGGCTGCAGATTCCAGCGGGCGCAGGCCTCGGGCGTGGCCAGCAGGATCAGGGCCGCACCATCGGCCTTGGCCGAGACGGTCAGGGGGCTGAGTGCGTGGGCCGCGATGTCGTCGGCACTCGCGCCCTCACAGCTGCCCCGGGCCAGCACCGGCATGCGCGCGGCACGAGCGGGCTGCAGCGCACGCGGATAGGCGTCGGCCACAAGTCCGGCCACGGGCACGATTTCCGGGGCGAGTTGAGCCTGGGCGGCCAGGGCCCGGCTGTGGCTCAGCAGCGCATACTGCTCCTGCCGGCTGCGGCTGAAGCCATGCGTGAGCGCATAGTCGGCAGCCGATTGCAACATATCGGGGTCCCTCGCGGGCTCGGGGGCAAATGGCGGGCGCTCGTAGCTTTGGGGCTGCTCGCCTGGGAGTAGCGGGCGGGTCTGGCGAATGGGGGCGCGGCTCCAGGCCTCGATGCCGCCGGCAATCACCACCTCGGCCTGACCCGATTGCAGCAGACCCACGGCCATGGCCACCGCATCCAGGCCCGAGCAGCACTGGGTATCGATGGTGTGCGCGGCGCAGCCATCGGGCAGGCCTGAGGCCAGTGCCAGCATGCGCGCCGGGTTGCCGCCAGCTCCCAGGGCGTTGCCGACGACGACCGCATCCACGGCATGGGCCGGCAATCCGCTTTGCTGCAGCAGTGACAGCAGCAGCGGCCGGCCCAGTTCATGAGGGCTGAGCTGGGCCAGGGCCGAGCCTAGCGGAGCCACCGGGCTGCGGGCCCAGGCAATGATGGGAGTCTTGCTTGGCATGGGCCTCAACTCTGCCACGGCCGCAATGAGGGGAGCAGGGCAGGGGATATGGCAGCTCCCGCAGGCCCGGCCATGCTGGCGCGCAGGGCCTGGGCCAGTTGGCCGTGGTCGGTCTTGCCGCTGGCTGTCTGCGGCCAGTGTTCGCAAACCCACCACTGGCGCGGCACCTTGAAGGCTTCGGTGCGCTCGCGCAGCCACTGGTTCAGCTCCAGGGCCGAAGGCGCCTCGGTCTGCGGCCTCCATTGCAGCACAGCGTGTACCTGCAGGCCTCGCAGCGCATCAGCCTGGCCGTGCAGCGAGACCTGGGCAATCGCCGGGTGGCTGGCCAGCAGGTTCTCCACTTCCTCGGGAAACAGGTTCTTGCCCTGGGTGACGATCATGCGGCTTTGGCGGCCTGCCAGGCACAGCATGCCACGTTCGTCGATATGGCCCATGTCGCGCACGGACAGCCAGTCGCCATCGCGCAGCACGGCCGTGGCGTCATGGGCGTCGCCCACATAGTCCATGAACAGCATGGGACTGCGGATATAGATCAGGCCGTCGCTGGCATGGCTGGTGTCATGCTCGGCCAGCGCATTCTCTGCGGCATCGCTGCCGGTGGGGCGAATGGATAGCTCCACATTGCTGAATGGCCTGCCCACTGCCTGCGGGCCGCTGGCTTCATCGGCATCCATCCAGGCGACAAAACTGGCTTCGGAGGCGCCATAGAACTCGATGATGCGGGCCTTGGGGAACAGAGCGCGCAGCGCCGGTGTGTGGGCGCGCATCCAGCGCGCGCCGCTGATGGTGATCAGCTCGACCTCGGGAATTGGTGCGAGCTGCCGATGCTCGGCCCATTGCAGCATCAGCAGCAACTGGCTGGGCACGGCGACCAGACAGGGGGTGTCGCCGCGCGCCAGGGTTGCGAGACAGCGCGAGGCCGAGAACTTCTCCTGCATGACGGCGCCGCAGCCATACCAGATGCCTTGCATGGCGCCGAACAGAAACAGCGAATGCGAGATGCGCCCCGGTGCCAGCGTGCGCTGGGCGACGACGGGGCCGAAATCCTGCAGGCCGACGCGAAAGCTCTCCGTCCACGACAGATGGTGGCGCTTGAAGCCCTTGGGCAGGCCGGTGCTGCCCGAGGTAAAGCCGGTATAAAAGGCTGCCGTCGGTGCTGCCGATTCCAGCTCGCAGGGCTGCGCGGGCAGCCAGCTTTCAATGCGCTGGCGCACGGCAGGTTGCCAGTCGGGGTCGGCAACCGCCGCGCAGCGGCCGCTGTGGATCACGGCCAGAAAGTCCACCAGCCGCTCCAGCGTTGAGCGGCTGGCATCCAGCAGCAGCATTTGCGGTGCGCGTTGCGCCACCAGACGTGCCGAGCGCTGCTCGACCTCGGCATGCAGATCGCCAAAGGTCCAGGAGCCGGCCTCGCTCTGCAAGGCCACAACATCGGGCCGGTGTTGCGCCCAATAGGCCAGCGGGCCATGAACCAGCTGCCAGAAACCCTGCAGCGGCGCTGCAGCGGACAGCGCGTTCACCGGCGACCGCCAAAACGCCAGTCAGGCATTCCGCGTGCCACGGTGTGGACGATGATGGCGCAGAGAACACATTTGATGAAGTCGCCGGGGACAAAGGCCAGCGTCACGGCAAAGGCCTGACTCAGGCTCATCTTGGCGATCAGCATCAGGCCCAGCACGCCAAAGGCATGCAGGCACAGCAGGCCGCCGATCAAGGAGGCGATGAAGGCGCTCAGCGCCGTGCGACGTGGCGTGCTCTGCGGCAGGGTGGCCATGATGGCGCCGGTCACGGCGGCGGCCAGCATATAGCCGATCAGATAGCCGGCAGAAGGCGCCATGAAGACGCCGATGCCGCCGCGGCCGCCCGACAACAGGGGCAGGCCCACGGCCACGGCCGCGAGAAACAGCGCCATGGACTGCAGGCCGCGCCAGGGGCCGAGCATGACGCCTGCCAGCATCACGCCCAGCGACTGGATGGTGATGGGCACGCCGAACGGCAGGTCGATCTTGGGGATCAGGCCCATCACGGCCATCAGGGCGGCGAACAGCGATACCTGAGCCATGGAGCGTGCGCCGCCGCGCGATACGGTGTGAGAGGGAGTGGTAGTCATCAATGCTCTCCTAGAAACCCAGTCTTGCCCAGAGGGCGTCGGCTACACGGCGCGTGGCCTGCAGCATATGAATCGTCAGCGGTGCAATCAGGCGCAGGCCGCCGCTTTTGCCGGTGCGCAGGCGGTATGCCTCGTCCAGCTTTGTCCATTGCACAAAGAAATGTTCGGTAAAGCGCAGCATGAGTGCAAGCTGCATGGCCACGCGCTCGGTGGGGATGCCCAAGCGGGCCAGCGGGGCGAGCAGCCATTCCAGTACCTCGACCAGATCGCTGGGGCGGGTGGTGATGGTCAGCGCAATGCCCAGGGTCGAGGCGCAGATCAGTCGCAGACTGCTGACGGCTGCCAGCAAAGGGTTGCCCATGAAGGCATGAAAGCCCGCCACCAGCAGCGCCGCGACGATAACCGAGCGCATCAGCCGGCGCGCCACCTGTGTGGCCTGACCCAGCGATATCCAGAGAACCAGGCAAGCCACGCCGCAGCACGCCAACGCCCAGGGGTTGGCTATCAGAAACAACAGCGTACCGAAAACCCCCAGCAGCAAGAGCTTGAGGCCGGCCGACCAGCGATGCAGCCAGGTCGCAACTTCGCTGTAGAGGCTACCCATGCAGGTCTCCGTGCGGGCTTTTCTTCAGCAACTGCTCCTGTACGGAGGTCTCGTAGGCGCTGCAGATGTCGCGGCCAGGGCCGTCGCCACGCAGCCGGCCTTGCTCCAGCCAGATCACGCGCTCAAAGTCGCGCACATGGTCAAGCACATGGGTGGAGACCAGCACCTGTTGCGGTGCGGTGGCAATATCCTGGGCCAAGCGGGCCTGACCGGGCAGGTCCAGGCTGGCAAAGGGCTCGTCCAGCAGCAGCAGTTGCGGCGCCGCAATCAGCAGCGAGAGCCAGCACACCTGCTGGCGCTGGCCCTGGCTCAGACTGCTGACGGCCCGCTCGGCCCAGTGGGCCAGGCCGCGTGCGGCCAGCAACTCGCGCGCCCTGGCTCTGGCTTGCTGCTTGCTCAGGCCCTGGGGGCGAAGGCCCAGGGCCAGTTCTTCCTCCACGGTAGGGAAGATGATCTGATCGTCCGGATTCTGGAACATCAGGCCGATCAGGCCGGGCTTGTGCTCGCGCGCCTGCAGCAAGGGCATGCCATCCACCAGTACTTGTCCGGCCTGGGGCAGCTCGAGCCCGCAAAGCAGGCGGAACAGGCTGGACTTGCCCGCGCCGTTGTTGCCGATCACGCCAATGCGCGTTTCAGTCAGGCTAAGGCTCAGGCCGTCAAACACCTGGGTCTGGCCGCGCTGCAGCCGTATATCGACCAACTGCACACCCTTTTGGGTGGGGCTTTGCAATCCATCACTCATACATCAGCTCCAACTGCGGGAATGGCAGGGCTGCAAGGCGCCGGGCTGGAATGTGGATCACAAGAAACGAAAAGGACTGACATACGGGGGAAATCTGAAACTGTGCCCGGCTTCAAACATACGAGGCAGCGCTGGTGGCGGATTCTAGCGCTGTGAATTTGCTTTCAAAAGCCCGCCATCTGAGCTCTTTTTATGTGAATTTTCTATAAGAATTGATTTCTTTACCTGGAGCGGATGTCTGTTGTCATTTGGCCCGCATTTCGTGGCAGTTGTACCCCTGATGACTGCGTGTTGCAGAGTGAAGAATTTCTGTGTGCCGTTCTTGCCTGCTTCAGGGGCTAACTTCGCTCAAACTGCATACGCACCGGCATGGAAATTGATGCGATTGACTGTGTTTTGACGTGGCTTGCAGGGCTGATGAGCGCAAGTTTGTTGCCGGCGCCTGTCGTCTGGCAGGCAAACCGGGGCGGGATTGGCGGCTTTCGGGCTCAAGCAGGCAATGTACAAGCACCAGAATTTTTCTGAAAAAATCGCTTTTGATCTATCCGGATGTGAAAAAAGCGGGCTCTAGGCCCGCTTTCTGCTGTCCGGCAAAGCCGGATGACATGTTTAGAACTGGTAGCTGAGGCTGGTGCCGGCCATCCATTGACGTCCCGGAGCGGGCTCGTAGTAACGTCCGTTGCCTTCGTTGACGATGACCGAGCCCACATAGTTCTTGTCTGCGAGATTGTCGATGCGGGCAAAAGTGCTGAGCTTCCAGGCGCCCAGGCGTTTGGTGTAGCCAACGCTCAGGCTGGCCACGTTGTAGCTGGGGGCATAGACCTGGTTCTTGTCGTCGGCGGCAATACGGCCCACATGACGCCAGTCCAGGCCCACACGCCAGTCGGTGGCGGGAAGCCATTCCAGTCCCAGGTAGCCCAGATGCCTGGCCGTGCCGGCAATACGGTTGCCGGCGGGAGTGCAGTCCTGGCCCTTGCTGTCGCAATAGCCGCTGCGCAGGCTGGCATCAAGCAAGGTCAGCGCGCCGCTCAGGCGCAACTGGGGCATCAGCCAGGTGCTGGTGCTCAGCTCCATGCCGCGGCGGCGGGTCTTGCCGGCATTCTGATAAGAGGTGCGGCCGTTGTCGTTGCTGGCCACCACAATTTCATCGTCGGTGCTGGTCTGGAACAGCGCGGCAGACCAGTCGCCGCGCAGTCCGGCCACATTGAAGCGTTGCTTGATGCCCAGCTCGGCACTGGTCGATACCGCAGGTTTGAGGCCGAAGTTCAGACCGCCGGCCAGATCGGGGCGGTACGAGATCTCGTTGAAGGTCGGTGTTTCCATGCCGCGACCCAGAGAGGCATAGATATTGGTGTCCTGATTGAGCTCGTGCTGGAGCGAAACAACCGGCAAGAGCTTATGGAATCCGGCATTGCCGCTGTCATTCTTGTCGGCCAGGAAATGGTCGCGCGATTGGAACTGCACATTGCTCCAGCGCAGGCCGGCATCGAGCTTCCAGCGCGGTGCAAAGGCCCAGGAGGCTTGCAGATAGGGGTCTATGCTGGTGAGGGTGTTGCGCTCGTCGCGCACCAGCTCGCCGACCACGCCCAGCTGGTTGCCCGCAAAGTTCTTGTAGCCCTGGCGGTCTTCCCTGACAGTGTTGGCGGCCAGGCCAGCAATCAGGCTCAGGCTGCCGCTGCCCAGCTCGTATTTGCCGCTCCAGCGCGCATCGATGCCGCCATAGTCGCGCTTGAGGCCGATCACTCCGCCTCTGTAGCCGGTCTGCGATGCCTTGGGTGTGGACTGGAACTGCATCATTTCGCGCTGACCGGCATAGGCCATGAGGCGCAGCGCCTGGCCGCCGTCCAGCTGGCGCTCATAGGTCAGGCCGGCCTGGGTCTGCTTCACGCTTTTGCGCGAGTCGTAGAGCAAGGGGTTGGACGCCACAGCCTTCGGATTTGCCGCCCAGTCCTTGGGCGTGATGCCGCCCGGGTCCTTGGCATCGATGTCCACATGATTGGCTACCAGGGTCAATTGGCTGTATTCGTCGGGCTTGACATCGATGCGGGCGTTGAACAGGTTTTTGTCCGCCGCGCTCTGGGCCCGGTAGCCGTCGGTGAGAAAACGGCTGGCGCTGAGCACATAGCCAATCCCGTTGGTTTCGCCCTTGGCCTTGAGGCCCAGGCGCTTCTGGCCGTCGCTGCCCAGTGCAAAGCTGCTTTGCACCGAGGGCGCGCCTTCACCACGTTCGGTATAGGCATTGATCACTCCGCCAGAGGCGTTGCCGTAGAGGGCGGAGTAAGGACCGCGCAGCACTTCCACGCGCTCCAGCGAGGCGATATCGATATTGTTGGTCTGACCCTGGCCATCGGGCATGGTGGAGGGGATGCCGTCCACATAGATCTGAATGCCGCGCACGCCGAAGGTGGATCGTGCGCCAAAGCCGCGAATCGACAGCTGCAGGTCTTGCGCGTAGTTCTGGCGGTTCTGCAGCTGCAGACCCGGAGCTGCACTCAGGGACTCCGAGAGATTGACCTGCAGATTGCGCTCGCGCATGCGCTCGCCGTCGAGCACGGTCACGGAGGCCGGGGTTTGCTCAAGTGCAGACTCCTGCAAGGTGCTGCGCACGGTGACTTCGGACAACTGGGGCAGTTCCGGCTGGGCGGCGGCTTGCTGGGCTGTTGCGGACTGTGCCGTCAGCAGCAGTCCGGCGGCGGCCACAGGCCAGCCTGTCAGATGACAAAGGCGCGAAAAATGCATGTGAATATCTCTGGGGCTTGGGGCGGGCGTTCAGTGCCCTGGATGGCTTGCAAGCTCTGCTGACGCCGACATGCCGCGCTTTCAGGCGTGGCGTACCTGCGTGATTGTCGGCGCCGTGGCAGGTTAGGTCTCAGGCAGCTTGCGGTGCTGGGTCGATTGTATTTGGGCAGCAGTATTTTGATGTTTTTGCCCTGTATGTCCTTCTTGCCCGTGCTGGAGCATTACCCCAGGTTACAAGTGACGCGACTTTCATGCGGCGGTGCAGGCCCCTTGCAGTGATGCCGTTGGGGTAAGATGGCGCCGCGCTCCGGGGTGCACGCCAGTGCTGAGATCTACACCCGCGAACTTGACCCGGTTCATACCGGCGGAAGAAGAGCTTGCAAGCTGACCTCAGGGCAGTGCGTTCTCGCATGGTCAGCAAGCCTTCGGAGCATGACGTCCCCGCTCTCGAAGGAATTTCATGGACAAGGCCGCTTCGCTGGTCGCAGATCTGCTTGCTTTCATCGCAATGGATGACTGCACCGACGACCAGTTCAATCAACTCGCCCTGCGCCTCTTCGCCTACCAGTACGAATGCAATGCGCCGTTTCGCAGCTTTTGCCAGCGACGCGGCGCCACGCTGCGCAATGTCAGGAGCTGGCGCGATGTTCCGGCCGTGCCCATCGATGCCTTCAAGGCCATGGAGCTGCGCAGCGAGCCGCCGTCGCCCGCCGAGCGCGTATTCATGACCAGCGGCACCACGGGCCGCGCTGCGCGCGGACGTCATTTCCATCCGCAGCTCGATGTCTACGACCTGTCCATGAAGCGCTATTTCGCCAGACGTTTCATGCAGGGTCTGGAGCGCATGCCCATGGGCATTCTGTTTCCCGATGAGCAGGCCATGCCCAATTCCTCGCTGGCCCACTATCTGGCCCTGGCCTGTTCCGAATTCGGCTCGGCAGGCAGCCGCTACTATCTGAATTCGGAAGGGCTGGACATGCCGGCCCTGTGTGCCGCGCTGGATGAGTCCGAGCGCAGCGGCCAGCCTTTTGCGCTGCTGGGCGCGAGCTTCAGCCTGGTCCATGTGATGGATGCCCTGCGCGAGCAGGGCCGCAGCTTTCGCCTGCCTGCAGGCAGCCGCGTACTGGATACGGGCGGCTACAAGGGGCAGTCGCGCGAGCTGCCGCTCGAGCAGTTCTATGCCGAGCTTTCGCAGCTGCTGGGCGTGCCGCGCAGTCTGTGCATCAATATGTATGGCATGACCGAGCTGAGCACCCAGTTCTATGACGATGGCAATGCGGTACTGCCTTCGGTCAAGTCCGGTCCGCACTGGATTCGCTCGCGTCTGGTGGAGCCGATCACCGGCAGGGATGTGGCAGCTGGTGAGCGCGGCATTCTGGTGCATTGCGATCTGGCCAACTACAACGCGGTGACCACCATCCTGACCGAGGATGTGGGCCTGTGGGCCGGTCCGCAGGAAAAAGACGGCTTTTTGCTGCTTGGGCGCGCCGAGGGCGCCGCCGCCAAGGGATGCTCGCTGGCGGTTGAAGAGTTTGTGAAAGCTGCCGGCGCATGAGCAAGCAGCGCAAGGTGCAGCGTATCAAGGCAGGCTATCTGCCGGGCCTGGGCGACGAGGAAGTGCAGTGGCAGACGCTGGACTTCACGTCTCGGGACGGGCGGGTGCTGCAAGTCAGCGTTCCCGTGCTGACGGCGCCGCAGATGCAGGCACTGGCCTGCCGTGTGCGCAAGGCCGCGGCCGCCCATCTGCGCCCCATGCCGGTGGCCGATATCATCGATGCCGTCGATCGTGCGATGGCCCGCCTGCTTGACCGTAACGACATCTACCGCCAGCAGGCCGAAGCCTGGCTGCCCGTGGTCAGCGGCTATGACGCCGATATGGTGCGGCTGGGGCTGACAGGATTTTTCAAGACCTTTCGTGCAGCGCAGCTCAAGCGCTTTGTGGCCGAGGATTTTGCCAATCCGGCGGTACTCGATGGTTTTCAACCGGCAGCCAAGGGCGGGGCCGTACGTGCTTTCGGCCCGGATCTGCTGGTGCATAGCTGGGCCGGCAACGTACCTGCGCTGTCGCTGTGGAGCCTGGTCTGCGGCTTGCTGGTCAAGGCCCCTGCGATTGGCAAGCTGGCCAGTGCCGAGCCTTTGTTTGCGGGCTGGTTTGCACGCTTGCTGGCAGAGGTCCACCCGCCGCTGGCCGATTGCCTGGCCGTGGTGTGGTGGCGCGGTGCAGGTGGCGAGGAGGCCGACGCGCTCTATACCCAGGCCGATACGGTGCTGGCCTATGGCGGCAACCAGACGCTGGATGCGTTGCGTCGTCGCCTGCCCGTGACGACGCGCTTTTTGCCCCATGGCCACAAGCTGGGCTTTGGCTTGATCGACGCGCAGGCGCTGGATACGCTCAAGGCTCCGGCCATGGCAAGGCTGGCGGCCTGGGACGTGATGCGCTATGACCAGCAGGGCTGCTACTCGCCCCATGTGTTCTATGTGCAGCGTGGGGCGCCGGTCTCTGCGCGTGCTTTTGCCGACTATCTGGCAGCCGAGCTTGCCAATCTGCAGCGACGATTTGCACGCCGCGAGCTGGATCTGGAAGAAGGGGCGGCGCTGGCACGCTGGCAGCAGAACATGGAGTGGGGCGGTGAAGCACACCAGTTGCTGGGGCCTGTGGATGCGCCCTGGAGCGTTGCCTACAGCGAGAGTCTTCAGCCCTTGGCACCGACCGCGCTGTACCGCACGATTGCCGTGGTGGCTGTGGACCGGCTCGATGCCGTGCTGCCCGTGGTGGCCGCTCAGCGCGACTATCTGCAGACCGCCGGCATTGCTGCCGGCCCCGAAGAGCTGTACCGCCTGGCGGGGCTGCTGGGTGCGGTTGGCGTCACGCGTATCAGCGCCATCGGCTCCATGAGCATGCCCGAGGCGGGCTGGCACCATGACGGGCGCTTCAATCTGCTGGATCTGGTGCGCATGACGGAGATCGAGCAGTCGGCAGAACTGGCGGCCCAGCCGCTGGCCTCTTATGCGGACTGAGGGAGTGGATACAGCCGTGGCATTCATGGAGTTCAAGCAGGCCCGATACAGCTACCCAGGGCGAGCGCCGGTGGTGGATGGCGTGGACTGGCAGATCGGGGCAGGAGAGTTTCACTGCCTGCTGGGGCGCAGCGGCTGCGGCAAGACCACGCTGCTCAAGCTGGCGGCAGGCCTGCTCCGGTCCCAGTCGGGCCATGTCTTGCTGCGCGGCAGCGAAGTGGCAGCGCCGGGGCCGCAACTGGGCTTTATGTTCCAGGCGCCGACGCTGCTGGACTGGCATACGGTGATCGACAACGTGCTGCTGCCTGTGTCGCTGCAGCGCAAGCCCACGCAGCAGGATCAACAGGCGGCCATGCAGTTGCTGGAGCAACTGGGTCTTGCCGAACATGCTTCGCTCTATCCGCGTCAGCTCTCGGGCGGACAGCAAAGCCGGGTGGCGCTGGCACGCGCCCTGATTCTGGAGCCGCCGCTGCTGCTGCTCGACGAGCCTTTTGCGGCGCTGGATGCCATCACGCGTGCCGAGCTGCAGGACGATTTGCTGCGCACCTGCCAGCGGCATGGCACGACGGTGCTCTTCGTCACCCACGACATTAACGAGGCTGTCTATCTGGGTGACCGTATTGCACTCATGCATGGTGGCCGCATCGTGGACGACTGGTCTGTCGAGTTGCCACAGCCTCGCCAGCAGAGCCTGCGTCATGGCGCGGCGTTCAACGACTATTGCGCGCGCATTCGCACATCCATGGACCGGGGTGGCGCATGAGCGGCCTGCTGAACAGAACACATTGGCTGTCTGCATCGCTTTTGATAGCTGTGATCGCAATGTGGGAGCTGGCTGTGAGGCAATTTGGCTTGTCGGCGCTGGTCTTGCCTGCACCCTCGGCAGTGGCGCTGTCCCTGTGGTCGGGTCTCGCGTCCGGCTATTTCTGGCCGCATCTCTGGGCGACCTTGCAGGCCTTGCTGCTGGGCCTGCTCATAGGCAGCGCCGTAGGTCTGCTGTCCGGTATGGCGCTGGCCGAGTCCGAGTTGCTGGAGCGCGTGCTCAAGCCCTATGTGGTGGTCAGCCAGGTCGTGCCCAAGCTGGCCCTGGCGCCATTGTTTGTGCTGTGGTTCGGCTTCGGCATGTTGCCGACAGTGCTGATCACGGCGCTGATCTGCTTTTTCCCATTGATGGAAAACACATTGACGGGCCTGCGGCAGGTGGATGGCCAGCGCCTGCAGCTGTTTCGCATGCTGGGCGCAACCAGGCTGCAGACCTTGCTGCGCCTGAAACTGCCGACCGGGCTGCCCGCGATTCTGGCCGGGCTGCGCGTGGCCGTCGTGCTGGCGCTGGTCGGTGCCGTGGTGGCCGAGTTCATGGGTGCAAGCCAGGGCCTGGGCGCCGTGGTCATTGCTGCCCAGGGAATGATGGACACCACGCTGATGTTTGCGGCGCTGGTGCTGATCGCCGCCATGGGCCTGCTGCTGTATCAGGCCTGCCTTGTTCTGGAGCGCTATTTGCTGCGCTCTCATCACTTTTCAACCTCGCAGTCGGGCGACCGGGCCTGACTGCATCTTCAAACCATTTGTCATGCACTCCAGCAACCAGACTTCGTTCATCTCTCGCCGCAGCCTGCTCGGCGCCTGTGCAGGCCTGAGCGGCCTTGCCATGACCGGCACCAGCATGGCGGTTCCTCTGCAGGGCAAGATTCGCCTGGCCGGCTGGAGCAAGCCCATCAGCGAGATCACCAATATTCTGGTCGAGCCCGAAAAAGGTTTCTTCAAGGCGAATGGCGTGGAGCTGGCCTATCTGCCCGGAGCAGGCGGCGGCGATGCGATCCGCAATATCCTCAGCGGCCAGGCCGACGTGGCGTTCACCGACCCCGGCTCCTTCTTCATGGCTCTGGACAAGGGCGAGAAGCTGGTGGCGATCTACGACATCTATCCGCAGAACGTGTTCAATGTGGTTTCGCTCAAGTCCTCGGGCATTCGCAAGCCCGCAGACCTCAAGGGCAAGAAGATCGGTGTCTACAGCCTTGCCAGCGGCACGCGCCAGAACCTGTTGGTGATGCTGCATCAGGCCGGCCTCAAGGAGTCGGATGTGAGCATTGTCGTGACCGGCCTGTTGAACTTTGCGCCCCTGATGCAAGGGCAGGTTGACGCCACGGCCGCCACGGATACCGGTCTGGCCGTGGGACTGCGCAAGGGCATAGGCGATGTCAATGTGATGCAGGTCAGCGACCACCTCAATATGTCCAGCGACATGTTTGTGGTGCGCGAGGAGGTGTTCCAGCAGAAGAAGGATTTGCTCAAGGCATTCGTCAAGGGCTACCGCGAAAGCGCTGCCTGGATGATGGCGAATCCCGAGGAGGCCTCGGTGCTGGCCAGCAAATATGCCATCGACGGCACGCGTCGCGATATCAATCTGGATGTGATCCGCCTGCGTAACGCTTCTTCCATGCCGGCAGTCCAGGGCCAGCCGCTGGGCAGCTTCGATATGGCCGCGCTGCAAAAAGGTGCCGATGCCTATCGTGCGCTGGGCATGGTGCAGCGTCAGATCAAGGTGGCAGATGTGGTTTTGCCGCTGTAAATATCCCCTTGGAGGCGCGTTGCCTGGGCGGCCTCGCGCCTTGGGGGAGGACAGCATCGTAGCGGGGCGGCGAGGCCGCCAAGGTTCTTGCCTGCTGTCTCTTCCCTGGGATCTGCCAGTGTTTGAACGGAAATCGTGAATATGAGTCAGTCTTCTTCAATGGGCTTGCGCGGCAAGGTGGTGCTGGTGACGGGCGCCAGCCGCGGCATCGGTGCGGCGATTGCCCTGGCGTTTGCGCGCGAGGGTGCGGCCGTGGCCGTCAACTACCTGTCCAATGACGAGGCTGCAGCCAGCACCGTGGATGCCTGCCTGGCTGCGGGCAAGGATTCGGGCGGTGATGCCTGGGCGGTCAAGGCCGATGTGGGCTCGCCCGATGCGGTGCAGGGCATGGTGGACGGCATCGTCCGTGAAGCGGGGGGCATTGATATCGTGGTCAACAATGCCTTCAGGCCCTATGCATTCGATCCGGAACGCCGCAGCCGTTTTGACGATCTGCAATGGGCGGACTATCAGGCCCAGTTCGACGGGGCCGTCGGTGCAAGCTTCAATGTCTGCCGTGCGGTGCTGCCGTTGATGCGCCAGCGCGCGCGCGGCAGCATTGTCAACATTGTCAGCAATCTGGTGGAGCAGCCAGTCGTTGCCTATCACGACTACACGACATCCAAGGGGGCTTTGCTGGCCTTCAGCCGCAATCTGGCCAGCGAGCTTGGGCCAGTAGGCATCCGCGTCAACTGTGTGGCGCCCGGTCTGGTCTATCCCACGCAGGGTACGCAGGACAGCAAGGAGTCTTTTCGTGAATCGCTGATGGCGGCCACGCCGCTGCGGCGGCTGGCACGGCCCGAAGATGTGGCAGGGCCGGTGCTGTTTCTGGCGTCGGAACTCAGCGGTTTCATGACCGGGCAGCTGCTGCTTGTCGACGGCGGTCTGGTGATGCGCTGAGCTGCCGGGCTGCAAGGCAAAGCCTGCCTGCCTTCTTGACCTTACTGCTTGGCGGTTGCCTGGGCGTGATCTATCGCATCGATGATGGCCACGCCGGTCTGCTGCACGCCGGGAGCGTTGAAGCCGGGGCCTGGCGTGACGGCAGGGTGGCTGAGCAGCTTCTCGGCCATGCTGGGCGCTGCGGCAGGAGCGCTGGCCTGTACGGGGGAAGGCGGGTTGGCGGCAGGCTTGGCAGTTGCCTGTTCGGTGGAGTCCAGATAGTCGTTATAGCGCTTGTAGGCCTGACGCTCGCTGCGAGTCTGCTCCTGCTGCTGCTGTGAATGCTTGAAGTATCGATAGGCGACCGTACCCAGAATCAGTGCTGCCACCAGAAATACGGCAATAGCGGTGACGACGAGGTTTTCGTCGGAGCGCTGAGGCGATTGACGGACGGCGGTGGGCATGGGACGGGAAGCTGGCATCTGGGAAAGCATGTTCGAGCAACCGAGACTCGGACCTGATCGGTATCTAACTGTTTTCAGCGTATCAAAAATAGCGGGTTCAGGCCTTCAGATCGGCAGTTTTTTCCAGAACTTCAGTCGGAAATGTCCAAAACCTTGGTCGTGAGCAAGTTTGTTGCGCAAAAAAGCCGGTACGCCCTGGGCGGTACCGGCTTTTGCAGCTTTGCCTGCTATCAGGCAGCGACGGCTTGTGCTTGCTCGATCTGAGCCTTGGCTGCTTCCATGGCGGCAGCCTTGGCGTCGGGGCCCATGGCCACGCCTTCGGCTCGAACGATGGTCACGTCGGTCACGCCCATGAAGCCGAAGATCACCTTCAGGTAGCTTTCCTGGTGCTCCATGGCCTGGCCCGCTTCGCTGGTGGAGTATGCGCCGCCGCGAGCGGAAGCGACGATGACCTTCTTGTCGCCGGCCAGACCCACGGGACCGGTGGCGGTGTACTTGAACGTACGGCCAGCCTGGGCGATGCGGTCCAGCCAGGCCTTCAGCTGCGAGGGGATGGTGAAGTTGTAGAAGGGGGCACCCACCACGATCACGTCAGCAGCCAGGAATTGGCTGACCAGCGCTTCGGAGACGGCGTTTTCCTGGCGTTCGACTTCGGTGGCAGCGGCCTGGCCGGTGCGAAAGCCCAGAGATTGCGCGCTCAGGTGGCTGGGGGCGCTCACGGCCAGGTCCAGGTAGTCCACCTTGGCTTCGGGGTTGGCCTGCTTGAGGTTGGCAACGATATCGGCTGTCAGGGAGCGGGTAACGGAACTGGAGCCAGTGATGGAAGAGTCGATGTGCAGGATTTGCATATTGGTACCTATACCTCTAAAAATGAGTAAAAGAGCACTTCTTGCCCAGCTCGGATGCTGCGTTGCGGCAAAACAGTGATTCGTTTTGAATTGCAATGGGATAGATTGTAGATTTGTTTAGATTCGGCAATAAGTCTGCAAAAATGCGATAGATCGTTCCAAATATCAATTCAATCGAGTCCAAGGATATATGCATGGTGGATCTCAACGACATGCTGTACTTCGTCGAAGTGGTCGAGCGCGGCGGCTTTGCCGCTGCGGGGCGGGCACTGGGTATTCCCAAGTCGCGCCTCTCGCGCCGTGTTGCCGAACTTGAGGCCCACCTTGGGGTGCGCTTGCTGCAACGCACCACCCGCAAGCTGTCTCTGACGCAAGTGGGGGAGACCTTTCTGCGTCATGGCCAGGCCATGCGCGATGCCGCCCTGGCAGCGTCGGATGCCGTGGCCGAAGTCCAGACCGAGCCGCGCGGTACCATTCGTGTGACCTGTCCGGTGACGCTGGCGCAGACCGTCCTGGGCGAGCTGATGCCCGAATTCCTCAAGCGCTGCCCGCTGGTGCAGGTGGAGATGCAGGTCACCAACCGCCCAGTCAATCTGGTCGAGGAGGGGGTTGATGTCGCATTGCGCGTGCGTGCCACGCTGGAGGACAGCGGCTCCATGGTCGTCAAGCGACTCGACAGCTCGCGCCAGATTCTGGTGGCCAGCCCCGATCTGCTGCAGCGCCAGGGCACGCCCAGGTCGCTGGAGGACTTGCAGTTGCTGGACAGCATGGCGATGACGGCAGTCGACGGCCATTCCAGCCTGCTGCTCGTCGGGCCCGAAGGAAAGGAGCACCGGCTGCAGTTGCAGCCGCGCTATGTGGTCGATGACTTGCTGACGCTGAAGTTTGCCGCCCTGGCCGGCAGCGGCATGTGCTGGCTGCCTGACTATATGTGTCAGGACGAATTGACCCGGGGCACTTTGGTGCAGTTGCTGCCGCAATGGGCGCCTCCGCGCGGCATCGTGCATGCGGTGTTCCCCTCGCGGCGTGGGTTGGCACCGGCGGTGCGGCATTTCCTGGACTTCCTTGGGGAGCGCATGCCGGGCAGCAGCATCTCTGCCGTGCAAAAGGCAGCATCGGCCTCGGCGCAGCATTAGCTTCTGCCCATAAGATAACAACAAAACATTCGTTGGGATTTGGGCAGGCCTTGCCCACAATGACTGCCTTGTTATCAGATCAGGAGCACGCCGGGCTTTTTCCTCTGGCCCGGCTGGCGCTCCGAGATTACAGGAGGCAGCATGACATCCCCATTTCGCATCGTGATCGTGCCTGGCTGGCGCAACTCCGGTCCCGGACATTGGCAAAGCCTGTGGGCTGAGCAGCTGGAAGGCGCCGTGCGTGTGCAGCAGCAGGACTGGCTGGTGCCGCACCGCGATGCCTGGGTGGCGGAGCTGGAAAGAGTCTTGCTCTCCGATGCACGTCCTGCCGTCATCGTGGCTCACAGCCTGGGCTGCATCACGACCGCGCATCTGGGCGAGGCTGCCGCGGCGCGCGTTCATGGCGCTTTGCTGGTGGCTCCTGCCGACCCCGAGCGCCGCGCCCAGCTTGCCGACTTCGCCCCCGTGCCCTATGCGCCGCTGCCCTATCGCAGCGTGCTGGTGGCCAGCAGCAATGATCCGTTCTGCCCCATTCGCCGTGCGGGCGCTTATGCCAGGGCCTGGGGCAGCGAGCTGGTGCGTTTGCAGAACGCCGGACATATCAATATCGAGTCGGGCTTCGGCGCCTGGCCGCTGGGGCTGGCACTGCTGCAGTCGCTGACTGAGCAGGGCGGCTGGAATGCTCAGGCCTCGGCCCGGCCCTTGCAGGCAGCTGCACTTGCGGCCTGAAATTCCGGGGTTGTTTCTCTTTAGTGCTTCTTTTTTGATAGCTTCATGCACTCGCTGGTAGAGCGCTTACGGCTATTTTTTACCTTGAACTCGCGTGCTGTTTTATTCTTTATATTGAATTTCAGAAAAACAAAGAAAAATATATTCTTTTGAGTTTTAAGGAGTCGTTCGCACAATGTGTACATCTATACACATTGCTCAAGAAAAGGCAGCGAACCATGCATTCCGTGAAGCTCAAGACATTGTTGGCATCCATCGCACTGGCAGCAGCAGGCGCTGCCTCGGCACAGACTCAACTGCTCAATGTCTCCTATGACGTGGCCCGCGAGTTCTACAAGGATTACAACGCTGCATTCATCGCCCATTACAAGAAGACCAAGGGCGTGGACATCAAGGTGGATCAGTCCCATGGCGGCTCCAGTGCCCAGGCCCGCGCCGTCAATGACGGCCTGGCTGCCGATGTGGTGACTTTCAACACGACCACCGATGTGGATTTCCTGGCCCAGAACGGCGTGGTCGCCAAGGACTGGAACAAGAAGTTCCCGCATGACGCATCGCCCACTACATCGACCATGCTGTTCCTGGTGCGCAACGGCAATCCCAAGAACATCAAGGACTGGTCCGACCTGGTGCGCCCAGATGTGAAGGTCGTGGTAGTCAACCCCAAGACCGGCGGCAATGGTCGCTACGCCTATCTGGCAGCCTGGGGTTCGGTGCGTGAAAAGGGCGGCACCGATGCGCAAGCGGCCGAATTCGTGCAGAAGCTCTACAAGAACGTGCCTGTGCTGGGCAAGGGCGGCCGCGATGCGACCAGCATCTTCTTGCAGCGCAATATCGGCGATGTGCTGATCACCTTCGAATCCGAAGTCGTGTCTGTGGACCGTGAGTTCGGCCAGGGCAAGGTCGACGCCGTCTACCCATCGGTGAGCATCGTGGCCGAGAATCCAGTGGCCGTGGTCGAGCGTACCGTCGCCAAGAAGGGTACGACACAGTTGGCCACCGACTATCTGCAGTGGCTGTACTCTGACGAAGCCCAGGAAATCGCTGCCAAGCATGCGATTCGTCCGCGCTCCGAAGCGGTGCTGAAGAAGCACGCCGACCAGTTCAAGCCCATCAAGCAGTTCACCGTGGCCAAGTACTTCGGTTCGCTGACCGAAGCACAGAAGGTGCACTTCAACGATGGCGGCCAGTTCGACAAACTGTATACCCCCGGTAAGTAACCGGCTCCCCTTGGGCCGCTTTGCGGCTTCCTCCTCTCTCGCTGTGCGGGAGGGACAACATCCTCGCTGCGGGACGGCCCTTGCTCGATGTTTTTTGAGCTGGGCCGTGCTTGATTGACCTCAGTGAAATCCACCCCCCGTTTCGTCTTTGAATATGTCCTCTGCTGCTCTAGCCCCACGCAAGGCACGTAGTGCCAAGCGAGTGTTGCCCGGTTTCGGGTTGACACTGGGCTACACCATTTTCTATCTGAGCATCATCGTGCTTATCCCGCTGGTAGCCCTGCTGTTCAAAAGCTTCTCATTGACCTGGGAGCAGTTCTGGACTGCGGTCTCGGCCCCGGCCGTGGTCGCTTCGTATGAGCTGTCCTTCACCATGTCCTTTATCGCGGCCTGCGTGAACGTGGTGTTCGGCATGCTGATAGCCTGGGTGCTGGTGCGCTACCAGTTCCCCGGCAAGAAGGTGGTGGATGCGCTGGTCGATCTGCCGTTTGCGCTGCCTACGGCCGTGGCCGGCATTTCGCTGTCGGCGCTGTATGCGGGTAACGGCTGGATCGGGCAGTACTTCGAGTCGTTGGGCATTCAGATGGCCTACAACCCCAAGGGCATCGCCATTGCACTGATTTTCATCGGTCTGCCTTTTGTGGTGCGTACCGTTCAGCCGGTGCTTGAAGACTTCGAGAAGGAGCTGGAAGAGGCGGCAACCAGCCTGGGCGCATCGCGCTGGCAGATTTTCTACAAGGTCATACTGCCGCATATCGGTCCGGCGCTGCTGACCGGTTTTGCCATGGCTTTTGCGCGCGCCGTGGGTGAATATGGCTCGGTGATCTTCATTGCCGGCAACATTCCCATGGTCTCGGAAATCACTCCGCTGATCATCATGGCCAAGCTGGATCAACACGATGTAGCCGGTGCCACGGCCGTGGCCGTGGTGATGCTGCTGATCTCTTTTGTATTGCTGCTGCTGATCAACGCACTGCAGGCATGGCAGCGCAAGGCGCAGGGAGGCCGCTGATGTCTTCGATTCACGCAGCGATTCAGGCGCTGTTTCCCAATCTGCTGCCCATCTGGGCGCATCTTTTCACCATCGTCGCCATTGCTCTGCTGTTTCTGGTCGCGCTCTACAAGATCACGGCCCCGCCCAAGAGCGCCAAGCTGGAGAAGATGACCACGACCGAGCCGCGCTGGGTGCGCTGGGTTCTGACCACAGTGGCCCTGCTGTTCATGCTGATCTTCCTGATCCTGCCGCTGCTGTCCGTCTTTGGCGAGGCGTTGCGCAAGGGCTGGGATGTCTATGTCACGTCGCTGGGCGAGCCTGATGCGATCTCGTCCATCAAGCTCACGTTGATCACGGCGCTGATTGCCGTGCCCCTGAATCTGGTCTTCGGTGTGGCCGCCGCCTGGTGCATCGCCAAGTACGAGTTCAAGGGCAAGGCCTTTTTGACCACCTTGATCGATCTGCCATTCTCCATCTCGCCCGTGGTCGCCGGTCTGATGTACGTGCTGGTGTTTGGCGCCAACGGCTGGCTGGGCCCCTGGCTGGCCAAGCATGAGATCCAGATCATCTTTGCCGTGCCCGGCATCGTGCTGGCCACCGTGTTCGTGACCTTTCCCTTCATCGCCCGTGAACTGATCCCGCTGATGCAGGCCCAGGGCAGCGACGAAGAGCAGGCCGCCATCGTGCTTGGTGCCTCGGGCTGGCAGACTTTCTGGAATGTCACCCTGCCCAATATCAAATGGGGTCTGGTCTATGGCGTGATTCTGTGCAACGCCCGCGCGATGGGCGAGTTCGGTGCCGTGTCCGTGGTCTCCGGCCATATCCGGGGCCAGACCAACACCATGCCTTTGCATGTGGAAGTGCTATATGCCGACTATCAGGCGGCAGCCGCCTTTGCCGTGGCATCGCTGCTGGCGCTGCTGGCGCTGGTGACACTGGTGATCAAATCCCTCGCCGAATGGCGTGCCGAGCAGCAGGCCAAGGCCGCTGCCGAAGCACCGCCCGAGCGCCCAGGCCAGATCAGCCTCGCAACGAACAAAACCGCCAAGGCAGCCTGAGCTGCCCGGATCAGAACAAGAGATTCATCATGAGTATCGAAATTCGTAATGTCAGCAAGCAGTTCGGCGATTTTCAGGCCCTGCGCGATGTGAGCCTGGATATCAAATCGGGCGAACTGATCGCCTTGCTCGGCCCATCGGGCTGCGGCAAGACCACGCTGCTGCGCATCATCGCGGGCCTGGAGACGGCCGATGTGGGCAGCATCCACTTCAGTGGAGAAGACACCACCGATGTGCATGTGCGCGATCGCAACGTGGGCTTTGTGTTCCAGCACTATGCGCTGTTCCGTCATATGACGGTGTTCGAGAACGTGGCCTTCGGTCTGCGCGTCAAGCCGCGCAAGGAACGCCCCAGCGAGGCAGTGATCAAGGAAAAGGTCATGAAGCTGCTCAAGCTGGTGCAGCTGGACTGGATTGCCGAGCGCTATCCATCCCAACTCTCGGGCGGCCAGCGTCAGCGTATCGCACTGGCCCGTGCCCTGGCTGTCGAGCCCAAGGTGCTGCTGCTTGACGAGCCCTTTGGTGCGCTGGATGCCAAGGTACGCAAGGAGCTGCGACGCTGGTTGCGCCAGTTGCACGACGAGCTGCATGTGACCTCCATCTTCGTGACCCACGACCAGGAAGAAGCCCTGGAAGTGGCGGATCGCGTGGTGGTCATCAACCAGGGCAAGATCGAACAGGAAGGCACGCCCCAGCAAGTCTGGGACAACCCCGCCACACCGTTTGTCTATGGCTTCCTGGGCGATGTGAATCTGTTCAAGGGTCGTGCCAGCGATGGCCGGGTCTATCTGGACGAAGGCATGCAACTGGACAGCAGCGATGCGCGCGGTGCCCAGGACAGCCAGGCTTTTGCCTATGTGCGACCCCATGATCTGGAAGTGGAGCGCTATTCTCCGGGCCAGAACCTCGACGCCCAGGGACGCCCCACAGGCATCGTGGCTCAGCTTTCGCGCGCCATTGTGGTCGGCCCCATTGCAAGGCTGGAACTTATTCCCTCCGAGACCACACCAAATGCCAGCCATGCCGGTGAAGAGGGGCTGATTGAAGCCCAGATTCCCGCACAGCAGTTCAAGGACATGGGTCTGCGCGAAGGTGAAACCCTGGTGGTGACGCCGCGCCGGGCCAAGGTGTTCCTGGATGAGGCGGCTGGGATTTGACTCCCCCTGAGGCGCTACGCGCCTTCCCCCTCTCTCGTGCGGGAGGGGGACGACACCCTCGGTGCGCGACAGCGCTTCTTCGGTGTCTCCTGCGAAAGGAATCGTGCAGGTACAGGGGGCGTTATCCTTGCCTCAGGCATGATCCATAAATTTCGCAGAAAGAATATTGATGCTTCAATGGTTTGAAACCGCGCCGCGGCGCATCCTGGCGCTCATCAGCGTCGCCTGTGTGGCCATGCTGGCGTTTGGCCTTTACCTGCAGCATGTGGTGGGTCTGGAGCCTTGCCCCATGTGCATCGTGCAGCGATATGCACTGATTTTGGTAGCTATCTTCACAGGCTTGGCAAGCTTTAGAGGCCAAAAAAGCTGGTGGATGAGCTTTGGCATTCTGGCCCTGTTGACCAGCGGTTTCGGTGCGTTTGTGGCGGCACGCCAAAGCTGGCTGCAGTGGTATCCCCCCGAGTTTGCGACCTGCGGCCGTGACTTCTACGGAATGATCGAGCACTACTCCTTCAGCCGCTCCATTCCCATGATCTTCCAGGGCTCGGGCGACTGCGCTGCCATTGACTGGACTTTGCTGGGCGGCTCCATTGCCAATTGGTCGTTTGTCTGCTTTGTGGCGTTTTTCGTGATTCTGGCCGTGCTGTTGCTCAAGGGTGTGAAGCGCTGAATCTCGTTGACGGCAATGCCATAAAAAACCCCGGCAAGCGTAAGCTGCCGGGTTTTTTCATGGTTCTGAAACGCTTGCCACAGCTGTCAATCAAGCGTTCGCAGCTCTGGTTGCGGTATCAGAGGCTTTCCACGCTCTCGCCCACAAATGTCGGCCCCTTGCTGTCCGGCACCCAGCCCGGATAGGTTTCCATGACTTCGGCAAACAAGGCCGAGTCAATCCAGCGCTGCAGCCAGTGCTGCAGATGAGGCCAGGGCTGCTCGTTCCACTGCGCTTCGTCGATGCGCGCGTACTGGCGCACGAAGGGGCGTAGTGCCATATCGGCCAGACTGGGGTTCAGGCCGAACAGATAGCCGGTCTCCTCGAGCTGATCGTTCAGGGCCGACAGCCAGGTCAGCGCATCGGCCTGGGCCTGGTTTACGGCCTCGGCGTCGTGGCGCTCGGGGTATTTGCAGCGGTCAAGAGCCTGTTTGAAGAAGCCGTCGTTGCGCTCGATCAGAGCCAGCATGTCTTCCAGGCTGCCATGCGTGGGTTGCAGCCAGCCATCGGGGTCGTTGCCGCACAGTGCATGCAGCATCACCTCCAGGCTCTGATCGATGACTTTTCCATCCTGCAGCACCAGCACGGGTACCGTGCCCTTGGGCGACGCGTCGAGCAGCGCCTGTGGCTTGTTGCGCAGATTGATTTCACGCAGTTCGCAAGCCAGGCCCGCATGGGCCAGCGCCAGACGGGCGCGTATGGCATAGGGGCAGCGGCGGAAGGAGTACAGGACGGGCAGGGTGGCGGCGGCAGTCAAGGCAGGTGTCTGATGAATGAATAAAACCAAAGCGCCATGGCGCTTGCTGGGCGTGTACTTTACCCGTTGCCCTGAAGCCATGCAGACCTGTGCGGCTTAGCTGCTGCAGAGGACTCACGGATTGATAGCTTGGAGCGCCTGGCATGAAAGGGTTTGGGCCATTGCGGGGTGCAAGCTTCAGTCGGTTTGCAGCTGAGTCATCAGCCACTGTCTGAAGGTCTGCAAGGCGGAGCTGGCCTGGCGTGACTTGAGATAGGTAAGCCAGTAGGCGCCGGTATCGACCTCGTGGGCAAAAGGGCGCACCAGCCGGCCCTGCTGCAGCATGTGCTCGAACATGCGCGCGGGCAGCAGGGCAATGCCTGCGCCCTGGGCGGCGGCCTCGGCCAGCGTCAACGAGGAGTCGAACATGGCTCCGCGTGCCAGCGGGGCAGTCTGGTCCAGGCCGGCAAACCAGCCTTCCCATTCCTGGGTGCGATAGGAGCGCAGCAGGGTTTGCCGGGCCAGGTCGGCAGGCTCACGCAGCTGCTGTGCCAGCATGGGGGTGCACATGGGAGAGAGCGGAGCGCGCAGCAGCATCTGCGCGTGCGTGCCATGCCAGGCACCGTCGCCAAAGCGCACGGCGGCGTCCAGTCCTTCGCCGGCCAGATCCACGCGATTGTTATTGGTCAGCAGCCTGAGGTCTATATAGGGATGCAACTGCTGGAACTGGCTCAGCCTGGGAATCAGCCAGCCGATGGCAAAAGTGCCGACCACACCCACGGTCAGAATTTCGCGTGGTCGTGGCTCTGCCACCTGCTGCAGCGATTGTTCTATACGCTCGAAGCTCTGCGCTACCACGGGCCACAAAGCCTGACCTTCGTCGGTCAGGGCCAGGCCGCGCGGCAGGCGGCGAAACAAAGGCTTGCCCAGGCGCTCTTCGAGATTGCGGATGTGCTGGCTGACGGCGGCCTGCGTCACATGCAGTTCCTGTGCGGCGCGAGTCAGGCTCTGGTGACGGGCGGCCGCATCAAACATGCGCAAGGCGTTCAGTGGTAGCTGCATATCTCAATCTAGATAAAAGTTTTTCTAATGGATCATGTCAATTATTACTGCTGGTTCGTATGAATCTACCGATTTATGCTTCAAACCATGGCAGTTAACCAAAAGAGGATCTTATGCAACGACGCAGCATGCTGACAACAGGACTGGCCTTGGGTCTGGGGGCCTGGGGACTGAGCGGCTGTGCTTTTATCTCTAAACAGCAAGCCGCAGCGGCGAGGGTATTGAGCGACGAGCTGGCGGCGCTGGAAGTTCAGGCCCGGGGCCGATTCGGCCTGTATGTGCTCGATACCGTCAGCGGTGCCGAGGCTGGCTGGCGTGGCGACGAGCGCTTTCCCATGTGCAGCACCTTCAAGACCTTGCTGGCCGCCCGTGTGCTGTATCTGGCGCAAAGAGACGAGATTCGTCTGTGGCGCAAGCTTTACTACTCTCCTTCCGAGGTCGTGGCCTGGTCGCCGATATCCGAAAAATGGGCGGGAGCCAATGGCGGTATGACGGTGCAGGAGTTGTGCGAAGCGATGGTGCTTGTCAGCGACAACACGGCGGCCAATGTGCTGTTGGAGTCCAGCGGCGGGCCGGCGGCGCTGACGCAATGGCTGCGCGAACTGGGTGACGGCACCACCAGGCTGGACCGCAACGAACCTTCGCTGAACACTGCGCTGCCCGGCGATGAGCGCGACACCACGACGCCGCAGGCCATGGTGCAAAGCCTGCAGAAGTTGCTGCTAGGCGATGTGCTGGAGGGCTATGCCCGCGCCCTGTTGCAGCAATGGCTGGTGGCCAGCCGTACCGGCGACAAGCGCGTGCGTGTCGGCATGCCGGGCGACTGGAAGGTGGGCGGCAAGACGGGCAGCGGCGAGAGGGGAACGGCCTGCGACACCCTTATCGTCTGGCCTACCGAGCAATCTGCGCCGCTGGTGGTGACGGCCTATCTGACCGGCAGCCCGCTCGATGGGGCAGGGCGTGAAGCGGTGCTGGCCAGGGCTGGCCAAGCGGTCAAGCGCTGGTATTACGCGATCTGATCAGCGATGGAGCTGCAGGTTCGCAGCTTGTCTCGACGTTGGTTCTGCATTGATGCGACGAGGCTTTGATATTTGTCATTCAATGAGATTGATTCTCATTTTCTGATAGAGTCTGCGCTTTCCCGCTCCGTCGCTGCATGCTTTGCGGCTGATTTCAGAGCCAGGGCGGCATGCCTCGCAAGAGGTCGAGGTGTACCCGTGGTTGCGCACTATTACGCAGAACTCGTCAGTTTCTTTGCTCGCTCGCTCAATAGCCGGGATGCGGCTGCGGATGTCGTGCAGGAAAGCTATGCCCGCGTCTTTGCCATGCAGTCGCGAGAGCTTGCGGTACGGGATTTGCGAGCACTGCTGTTTCGTACCGGCAAGAACATTGTCATCGACGATGCGCGCCGCCGCGCTGCAGAAGCACGCATGCTGGAAACCCTGGCGGTGGTGGGGGCCGACGAGGTGCCCTCGGCCGAGCGTCAGGTGCAAGGGCGACAGCAACTGGTCTTGCTGTCACGGCGCCTGCAAGCCATGCCGCGCAAGCGCCGCGAGGTGTTTGTGCTGGTGCGCATCTATGGCTTCAGTCATGCCGAGGCAGCAGCGCATATGAATATCAGCGAAGCCGCCATTGAAAAACATGTGGTGCGTGCCGTCTGCGATTGCATGGGGCTCAAGTCATGAAGGCCGAGATGCCCGAGCGCAAACGGCTGGAATACGCCTTGTTGCTGATTGCTCGCCAGCATGGCGCAAGTACCGAAGCAGCGCAGGTAGCGGCAGAGGCGCTGGAACGCTGGCGTGCCAGTGAGCCCGCGAATGAACTGGCGGCCCAGGCTGCCATGGCGGGCTGGGCGCAGACCGATGGCAGTGCTTTGCAAGGCGATATGCCCATGCCCGCCACCCAGTCGGCGCGTGCGCAGCAGACGCGCCGTCGCGCGCTGTCCGTGCTGGGGGTGGCTGGTGTGGCAGGCCTTGCCGGCATGCTTGGCCGCTGGCATTGGCTGCAGCCACTGGAGCAAATCGCGCTGCATACAGGCCATGGACAGCAATTGAGCCGCCATCTGGCCGATGGCAGCCAGCTCGATCTGGCGCCTGGCACCGATGCCTCGGTGGTGCTCTACCGTCAGCGCCGCGAGATCCATCTGCGTCAGGGCGAAATTCGGCTCGACGTGGCCCATGATGCACAGAGGCCGTTAGAGGTCCACACGGCCCTGGGCCGCGTACGTGTGCTGGGAACGGTTTTCTCTGTGGCCTTTCGGCCTACCGGCCTGCAGGTCAGCGTCGCCCAGGGCCGTGTGGCCGTGTGGCAGCAAGCCCGCATGGCGGATCAGTACCCCGATGCCATGCTGGGCGCCGGCCAAGGCCTGCGCATCTATGCAGGCGGCGAGCTCGCGCACTACTCGCTCAATGCTTCGGATGTGGGGGCCTGGCGCGAAGGCTGGCTGGTGTTCGACCGCACGCCGCTGACCGAAGTCGTGGCGCGTTGGAATGACTACCTGGCTCAGTCAATGATGTTGGACGATGGGGCTTCTTTGCAATCCCTGCGATTGACCGGCAGCTTCAAGCTGCGCGAGCCTGCCATCTTCATTGCCAGCCTGTCGCGCTCCCTGCCGGTGCGCGTGGAGCAACTGGCCGATGGCCGCACCGTCATCCGTCGGCGCTGACGGCCGACAAGGCCGGATGAAAATTTTTGTCCGGTACAAGCCATTTCATGCGTCTTCACTGTGAAAGCACTTAGACAAGCACTTCACAGGATGCATTTGATGAAAAGAAATCACTCTCATTTTTCTTCTGTTCAAGAGGAGGGGATGGCTGCGGGTTCGCATTGCGGAGGTCTGCGCGCAGTGGCTTTGGCCAGTGCCATGGCCTGTCTGGCTTGGTCAGCTCTGGCGGTATTACCGACGGCTCATGCCCAGGTCGCCAGCAGCCAGACCATGTCCACCTCGCGCAGCCTGAGCCTGCCTGCGCAGCCGCTGGGACAAGCATTGAATGCACTGGCCCGCATCTGGGGGGTGTCGGTCTCGGTTGACGCTGCATTGGTGGAAGGCCGCACGGCGCCGGCGTTGCAGGGCGTGCAGACCTTGAACGAGGCGCTGGCCAAGGCGCTTGCGGGGAGCGGACTGGAGGCCTTTCCTGTCGGGGCGGCCATCACCGTGCGTCGCCACAGCAGCCAGACCGGCATGCTGGGCGAGGTGACGGTGACGGCCCTGGCCCAGCGTGAAGCCACGGAAGGCAGCGGCTCGTATGCCGCCTCGCATGTGTCCCTGGGCAAAGGGCAGGACATCCGCGAGACACCGCAGTCGATCTCGGTGGTGACGCGCCAGCGCATTGAAGATCAGGCCATGAGCAATGTGGGGGAGGTGATGCAGCAGACCACCGGCGTGACGGTGGACTATGGCGGTGCGGGAGGGTTGGGCGGTGCTGCCACCAAGTTTCTGTCGCGGGGCTTCGAGATCAGCAATGTGCAGATCGACGGAGCCAGCGTGGACGCTTTCAGCCAGCAACTGTTCGACCCCAATCTGGCCATGTATGACAGCGTGCAGGTGGTGCGCGGCGCCAACGGCCTGTTCAGCGGCAATGGGGAGCCTGGCGGTGCCATCAATTTGGTGCGCAAGCGTCCCACGGCGCAAAAGCAGATTCTGGGCTCGGTGGGCGTCGGCAGCTGGAGTCGCAAACAGGCCGAGCTGGATGTTGCGGGTCCATTGAATGAAGCAGGGAGCCTGCGTGGTCGTGCTGTGCTCGCGCATTCTGACAAGGACTTCTTCTATCGCGGAGCGGAGTCGCGCAACAGCTTGCTCTACGGTATTCTGGAGGCCGATGTGACAAGCTCCACCCGTGTGAGTCTGGGAGCCAGCTACGACAAGCTCAGGGCCACTCCCTGGCGCGAAGGCCTGCCGCGTGCCGCCAATGGCGACGATCTGAAGCTGTCTCGCAAAACTGCGCTGATGGCGGGCTGGAGCCACTATGACAAGAGCGCCAAGGAGGTCTTTGCGCAGCTCGACCAGCAGTTGGCGGGAGACTGGAAGCTCAAAGCCCAGCTCAATTATCAGAAGGTGGACAGCGATGCGCGGCTGGCCAGCCTCAGCGGAGCCGTTGACCCTGCAACAGGTCTTGGCGCCAACTGGACCGGCTTTTCCAACGACTTTCGTTCGGAGAAAAAAAGCCTGGATGTGCATGCCAGCGGCCCGTTCTCGCTGTTCGGTCGCAAACACCGCTTGCTGCTCGGCGCGGACTGGAGCAAGGTCCGTGACGATCAGGACACCTATTACTCCGAGATGGATACGCCGCTGTCTCTGACCAATGTCTATGAGTTCGATCCCGGCAGAATTCCCCCTGCGGTACGCGAACGCATGACGCGCAGCTATCCCGGCTACGGCGCCACTCAAAAAGGCTTTTATGGTCGTGCCAACCTGAGCCTGACGGATCAGCTCACCGCCATTGTCGGAGGACGTTATGCCAGCTACTCCTACGACACGCCATACATCAACTACAACGCCGATGGCAGTGTTCGCGCCAGCGGTCGCGAGTACTACAGCGAAAGCGGCATCTTCACCCCCTATGCGGGCCTGGTGTATGACCTGGGCAACCAGTGGACGGCCTATGGCAGCGTGACCGAGATCCACAAGTCGCAGGCCAATATGCTGGCCGGGCCGGCACCGGGGGCTGCGCTGGACCCGATCAAAGGCCGCAGCTTCGAGCTGGGCATGAAGGGGGAACTCGCCGATGGCAAGCTCAATACAGCGCTGGCCCTTTACCGTATCGAGCGCAAGGGGCAGGCGGTGCGTGATCCGCTTTATCCGGAAACGGATGTGGGGAATCTGGGCCTGAGCTGCTGCTATGCCGCGCAGGGCAAGATCATCAGCCAGGGGCTGGACATGGAAGTGACCGGTCAGCTGGCACAGGGCTGGCAGTTGTTTGCCGGCTATACCTACAACCACAATCGCAACAAGACCGACCCGTCGCAACTGGTCTATAGCTCCATCACACCCAAGCACCTGTTCAAGCTGTGGAGCACGTATCAGTTGCAGGGTCAGCTCTCGCCATGGACGGTGGGCGGTGGCGTGACGCTGCAAAGCGCCACCTATGTCAGCGGCACGGCCAACAGCTACAACCCGGCATCGGGCCAATACGATGGCAATGCCGTTCCCTTCCGCTTCACCCAGGCCGGCTACGCCGTCTGGGGTGCCAGCGTTCAATACCGCATCAATCGCAACTGGTCTGCTGCGCTCAATGTGCACAATCTGTTCGACAAGACTTACTACAAGACGGTTGGGACCTCGGGCAGCGGCAACTGGTATGGCGAGCCGCGTAGCGTGCTGTTGACCTTGCGTGGCGCGTTCTGAGCGGGCTGACATGCGCGGCAAGTCAGCATCCCGGCCCGGACTTCGCCAGACCATGTCATGGCTGCACACCTGGTGCGGCCTGGTGTGCGGCTGGCTGCTCTGCGCCATTTTTCTCACGGGCTCGATCAGCGTGTTCCGTGAGTCCATCACGCTATGGATGCAGGGGCTGCCACTGGAGGGCAGCGGCCAGCAGGCGCTTTCTCCGCAAGAGCGTCTGCTGGCCTTGCGGCTGGCCGAGCAGCATCTGAGCAAGACGGCGCCGGATGCCAGTATCTGGCGCATCGGTCTGCCGCTGCACACAGGCGATGGGGTAAAGGTATTCGCGCGTGCCCAGGACGGCGATCTGCAGGCCAGCCTAGATGTCCAGACGGGCGAAGTCCTGCCAGAGCCTGCCATGCGTCAGACCGAAGGCGGTCGGCATTTCATGTCCTTTCACTATTCCTTGCAGGGCGGTATCGCTGGCTTCTGGGTGGTGGGACTGGTGTCCATGTGCATGCTGGTGGCGCTGGTTTCGGGCGTGATTGTGCACCGGCGCATCTTTCAGGACTTCTTTACCTTCCGGCCCGGCAAGGGCCAGCGTTCCTGGCTGGATGCACACAATGCGTCGGCCGTGCTCACGCTGCCGTTTCTGTTCATGATCGTCTACACGGGACTCGCGCATTTCTACACCAGCTATATGCCCTGGCCGCTGCAATCGCTGTATGGGCAGGACCGTTCGGCCTACAGCCGCTACGAGTCCGAGTTGAACGCCAGATCCGAGGCGAATACACCCTCGAATGCACCAGCCATTGCAGTTGTGGACCTTGTCAGCCTTGCGCAGCAGGCCCAGTCCCTGCTGACGGAGCCTGTCGTGGGCGTGGTGGTGCAACGACCTGAGGGTGCGCCGGCCACGATACGCTTCACGGAAGCCAAGCCCGATACGGCAGTGACGCGCCGAATGGTCAACAGCGCCAATTCAGTGACCTTCGATGCCGTCGACGGCCAGCTGCTGCAGCTACCCGCCAATTCGCCGTCCAGTAGTTTTGCAAGCGATACCTATCCCGTCATCAGCGCGCTGCATCTGGTCACCTTTGGTGGCTGGACGATGAAGTGGCTGTACTTTGTCCTGGGCCTGGTCGGCACGGCAATGATTGCCAGCGGATCGATCTTGTTTGCGGTCAAGCGCCGTGCAAGAAGCGGTTATGAATGGGGCGCGGCGACGCCCTCCATGTACCGCTGCATCGATGCGCTCAATGTGGCGGCACTGGCAGGCTCGGCGCTGGCGTCCATTGCCTATCTGTATGGCAATCGTCTGCTGCCTCTGGTGCTGGAGGCGCGTTCCAGCTGGGAAATCCGTGTGTTCTTTGCGGTCTGGGTCCTGAGCCTGCTGCATGCGCTGCTGCGCACGGCGCGCCAGGCCTGGTGCGAACAGCTATGGATGCTGGCCTTGCTGTGTCTGGGCTTGCCGCTGCTCAATGTCATGACTACAGGCCAGCACCTGCTGCTGTACCTGGCGCAGGGCGATGGTCAGCGGGCAGGGCTGGAGCTGACCTGCATGGCGCTGGGCCTGCTGGTCGCCTGGGGCGCATGGCGGCATGAAAAGTCGCAGCGTAGCAAGAACATGGCGCAGTTGCGTGCGGGCCGTGGCGTTGTCTCAGGAGGTCTCACATGAAAGCGGCGGCAATGACCAAGGCTCAGACCAGGCACCATCGCTGGGCCGTGCTGCTGCGCGTGCTGATGGCCATGCTGGGCGGCTATGCGCTCACGGCGTTGACCTGCGCCGTGCTGGCCCATGTGCTTGTGGCCGTGGGTGCCATGCAGCGTGCACCTGCCGTGCTGCTTTCCACCTTGCTCAGCTTTGTGCTCTACACCGCAGTGGCGCTCTGGGCCTTCCATGTGCGCAGCCTGCTGCGCGTGATGGCATGGATGGCGGGCTCGGCAGTCTTGCTGACAGCTGCGCTGCAGGCGCTGAAAGGTGTGGCATGAGTCTGTGGCAGGTGATGGTCTGCGCCCTGGCGCTGTGCTTGGCAGGCATGCTGGTGCTGAGCCAGGCCATGGACAGGCATTGCGATCAGCTTGTATCGCGTGGCGAGCCCGGGCTGGCGCTGCGGGTCGTGCTGCGCCTGGCGGGGGCGGCACTGATGCTGATCGCACTGTGGCTGTGCATGGGCTTGTGGGGTGCTGCGGTGGGAACCATCGTCTGGCTGGGCTGCCTCAGTGTGGCCGCGCTGGCACTCACATGGCTGCTCGCCTATGTGCCTGGGCCCGGTGCAGTGCTGGTGGCCATGGGAGGTCTGGTCGCCTTGGCCGGGACGCTTTGGGTGGCATTCACGGGATGAGTTTACGGCATGAGGGCTGCCCGGTTGGAGCCAGCAGGCCCGGACACAGAGGTCTGTCACTGCCACGGCGGAGATGGGCCTGCGCGGCACGACCGCATGGGCATTCCCTCGGGCTTTAGCCGGGTGATTCGCAATAGATGTGCGACTCGGGCGGTCGTTGTAAAAACCTGTGTGGGCAATCGTTGTGGCTATTGCCGATCTGGCAAGCCCTTGGGCGAGCGCAGAATGTGGGTCTTCGCCCATTTTTGCAGCCGCCCCGAAACGATTGCCCGCCCATGCAGCAAGAGCCAGATTTCTTCCACAACCTCAATGAAGAGATGCGCGATGGAAAGCGCTGGCTGGAGCGGACGGTGGTGCTGGCCTATGCCGCGGCAGCGGGCCTGAGCGTGGTGGCTTTCACGCTGCTGGCCGAAGCGGCTTTCGGCTTTTTCGAGAGCATCTACCACGGCGTCCATGGCTGGCTGGTGCTGATCTGGATGCCGGCCATCACGGCGGCAGCGGTCTGGGCCACGCGCAAATGGGCTCCGGGTGCCAGCGGCTCGGGCATCCCGCAGGTGATTGCCACGCTGGAGCCATCGGTCGATGCCAGTCTGCGCAAGCGCTTTGTGTCGCTGTGGCTGTCGTTTGCCAAGATCGTGCTGTCCAGCGCGGGCTTTCTTGCGGGGCTGTCGATAGGACGGGAGGGGCCGTCTGTGCAGGTGGCTGCAGGTGTCATGCATTCGGCGCGACGTTGGCTGGGTCCAAAGTCCGTCATCAACACCCATGCCTTGCTGGTGGCTGGCGGCGCGGCAGGTATTGCCGCCGCCTTCAACGCCCCGCTGGCGGGCGTGGTGTTTGCCATCGAGGAGCTCTCGCGCAAGCTGGAGTCGCGCTCCAGCGGGCTCATCATCGCGGCCATTGTGCTGGCCGGTCTGATGGGGGTCTCGGTCTTCGGCAACCTGAGCTATTTTGGTCGCATTCGTGTGGCAGAGCTCGGCTGGCGTGACCTGCTGCCTTGTCTTGCCGTGGCGCTGACCTGCGGCGTGCTGGGCGGCTTGTTCGCCAAGCTCATGACCCACTCGCTGACTTCGTCCACCGAGCGCCTCAACAAGCTCAGGTCGCGCTTTCCCATCCGCTTTGCGGCAGTGCTGGCCCTGCTGATTGCCGTCATCGGCGTGGTCACCGGCGGCGCCACCTTTGGTGCGGGTTCCGAAGCCGTCAAGCATATGCTGCAGGGCGAGGCCGATGTGCCCGAGTTCTATGTCACGCTCAAATTCATCGCCACCTGGCTATCGGCCTGGGTGGGCGTACCCGGTGGTATCTTTGCGCCCTCGCTGTCGATTGGTGCAGGCGTGGGGAATAACGTTGCATCGATTGTTGGAACTACGGATATAGCTCCTGCATTGATAGCAATGGGCATGGCGGCCTTTCTGGCGGCAGTCACCCAGGCGCCGCTGACGGCCTTCATCATCGTGATGGAGATGGTGGACGGCCACTCATTGGTGCTGAGCCTCATGGCATCGGCCATGATCGCCAGCATGATCTCGCGCATGATTGCGCGGCCGCTGTATGAATCGCTTGCCTTGCACATGCTCCAGGTGGCAAGGGCCTCTTTGCCCAAGGAACCGGAGCCAGAGACTGAAACCGCTGCGGCTCCAGCGGAGTCCACACAGCCAGTGGCGCTGGATGAGTTATCCGAGCCAGGTGCACAGCAAAAGACGCGTCAAGCCTAGGCTGTCGGTTGAATCCATGAGCAGCGTCTACGCGGAACTGGACGAGTTTGGGCCAACGGTGGTTATGCTCGTGTGAAATCAGGAGTTCAGGTGATTCTGGACGCGAGGCGCAACCGGGGAGTCAGGCCTGCATGCTCTTCGAGCGTGTTGCCGTGTATGACGCGCGAGCGTTCTACCCTGAGCGAAGAGTCGCACGCAGTCGATTGACGTTGGATGCCGGACGGCTGCAGGAGTAGTTCCGCCAACCCGATATAAAGGCGTGAGACGACCCTTAGTGCCTCTCAGAGCGACAAGTGTTATCGGGCAAGGCCTTGGGGCTGATACTATCCACGTCACTTACGCAGGGTTCGAAGCACAAACATGCGCCAAGTCGCTCCTACTATCGCCATGGTCTGGGTTAGCTCCGCTCATGCAATACAGCCTGTCGAGGCAGGACTCCAGCCTTTGCTCGACCGCCAGAAAGGCATCCTGCATGAGCAACAGCAACTCGATATGCTGCTTCAAAGCGCCACCACAGAGCCGAAGGCCCGAGTGGATGCCTACCGTGCGTACCTGATGGTCGAGCGTGAGAGGCAAGAGCTGGAATGTGATATCCAAAGAGCGAGAAGTTGGGTGGTCTCGCCATTGGTGAGGTATGCGACGTCTACGACTGAGGCCACTTGCAGCACTGATCTGGCCTATCGTTCCAGCCGGTCATCGTTTTCGACCTCCGACGCTAAGCGTTAGGCAAGCGTCCAGGATACGACTGTCGCCAGTCCTCCCGGTTGGTCCACAGCCGTCACGACCGTCACAAGTGTCAGGTCCATGGGCTTGGACAGTCCGGACAGTCCGGACAGTCCGGAGTGCGCCTGCGGTATCAAGTGCGACCCGGTTTTCAGGTGTTACGCTTGTTTGCGCACCATCACATGCATGGCTCGTTCGCCCTGTCTCACGTCGGCGACCTCATAGCCAAGAGCCCGCATGTCCAAGCCTTGCCAGAGGTTTTCGCCGGACCCCATCAACAGAGGACGTACAGCGAGGTGAATCTCATCGACCAGTCGCGCCTGCAGGAACTGTCGCACGGTGGCTACGCCGCCGCCAATGCGAATATCGCGATCACCTGCGGCTGCCTTGGCTTGCGCCAGCACCGATGCAATGCCATCCGTGACGAAGTGAAAATCAGTGCCTCCCTGCATGCGCAGTGTGGGCCGCGCGTGGTGGGTCAGGACAAATGCGGGTACGTGATAAGGCGGCTCATCGCCCCACCAGCCCTTCCAGCTTTCGTCAGGCCAAGGGCCGCGTACCGGTCCGAACATATTGCGCCCCAGAATCCACGCACCGATGTTCTCGAAGGAGCGTTCGGCCATCTGATTGTCGACACCGGTTTCGCCGATCTGAGACCCCCCATGCATGCGCTGAAAGACTTGGGTTGGGAAGAACCACTCAAGGATCTCAGGCCCGCCGACGCCGAGCGGGTTCTGCAAATCCTGGTTGGGGCCGGCGGAGTAACCGTCCAGCGAGATGCCGAAGCAGAGGACTTTGACTTTCATGACGGAACACCTTTCAGATTGGCGAGCGATGATCAATGGCCTCGATATCAACGTCTGTACTTAGCGTTTCCACATGCCTAGGTCACCCGTCGCATTGCTGAGGCAGGATAGGGTGTTGGGGCCGAAGCCGTGTCGGACCGCTGCTTCGGGTATCCGCCTGAATGGATGCTGCTACGGACTCGGTCATCCAATTCGCTGCTCAGCTTGATCGCGACTGAAACTATCCATCTTCAACCGCATGACCCCACAAAGCCGCAGGCGGTACAGAACTGACAGCCATCTTTTTTGATCATGGCATGTGCTCCGCAGTCGGGACATTTTTGGCCGCTGACGGAGGCGCCGTTCTCAGGCGGAGATGCCGGCGTGGCCGCCGTGCTGGGCGCCGGCTGGGGCAGGCCGCGGTTGGCGATGATGCTTTGAATCGCATAGGCCAGCAGCGCCACTTCGCTGTCATGCCAGAGCGGGATGCGGCTGCCGTCGTCACGCGTCCTGTTGCCGTAGCGCACCGGGCCGCGATCCCAGGCCACTTTGCGCAGATCGGCCAGGGCCTTGTCGAGAAAGCCGCCACGCGCGGCCAGGCTCAGGCTGCGCATGGTGGCCGTGATCCATTGCTGGCTCTCGCCGGTCTGGCCCACTGGCATGAAGAACTCGATGGGACGCTCCACGCCATCGACCACCATGAAGCTGACGACGAGGTAGAGACGCCTTATGCCGTCATGCGTGAAGTATTCGATCTTGTCGACCACGGCATTGAGCGGTCCCTCGGGGCGGCGCTCTATCACGGCTGTCATGCCGCTGGAACCTGAGGAATTGATGGCAGCCTGCGATTTATCGCTAAGCGCTTGAGAGGGACTGGGTGCTGAATCTGTGGAGAGAACCGCGCCCAGCGTGTCATTGGGACGGTAGGTGGCACAGCCCTTGAGTCCGGCCTCCCAGCATTCCATATAGAGATGCTTGAAGTCCTCGAACGGGTAGTCGGCCGGGATGTTGACGGTCTTGGAGATCGAGGTGTCGATAAAGGGCTGGACGCAGCGCATCATGGCCACATGCTCGCTGGCGCTCAGCTCCAGCGCACTGACAAAGCACTCGGGCAGCAGGGCCTCGTCGCCGTGCAAGGCCTTGTAGAGGCGGTAAGCATGGTCTTGCACGGTGTAGAACTGCTCGCCGCCGTCGGCCGTGCGCTTTTTGCGCGTATAGGTCCAGGAAAAAGCGGGCTCGATGCCGTTGGACGCGTTGTCGGCAAAGGCCAGTGATACCGTGCCCGTGGGGGCGATGGACAGCAGATGGCTGTTGCGAAGGCCATGTTTTTTGATGGCCGCGCGCAGTTCCTTGGGCAGGCGCTTGGCAAAGCCACTTTTCAGATACTGCTTGGCGTTGAAAAGCGGGAACACGCCTTTTTCCTGTGCCAGTTCCACCGACGCAGCATAAGCCGCATCGCGCATGGTGCGAGCAATGGACTCGGCTTGTTTGAGACCTTCTTCACTGGCGTAATGCAGGCCCAGCAAAATCAGGGCGTCGCCCAGCCCTGTGAAGCCCACGCCGATGCGGCGCTTTTGCTGCGCCTCGCGCTGCTGCTCGGGCAGGGGCCAGACGGTGGCGTCCAGCACATTGTCCAGCATGCGTACCTGTATGGCGATGGCGGCGCGAAAGGCGTCGAGGTCAAAGAATGCCCGGGTTGTGAACGGCTCGCGCACAAAGCGCGTGAGGATGACGGGGCCTAGATCGCAGCAGCCGTAGGGCGGCAGGGGCTGCTCGCCGCAGGGGTTGGTGGCAGCAATCTGCTCGGCATACCAGAGGTTGTTGTCGGCGTTGATGTTGTCGAGAAACAGGATGCCGGGCTCGGCGAAGTCATAGGCCGAGCGCATGATGGCATCCCACAGCGTGCGCGCAGGCTGGCTACGATAGACCCAGAGACCGTCGTCGCGGCGATGGGCGCCGGCCTGCATCTGTGCCTCGCTGGGACTGGCGACATGCACGAGCTCCCATTCGGCATCGTCCCTGACGGCTTGCATGAAGGCGCTGCTCACGCCCACAGAGACATTGAAATTGTTCCAGCGGCCCTTTTGTCGCTTGGCGGTGATGAATTCCAGCACATCGGGGTGGTCGATGCGCAGCACGCCCATCTGGGCGCCGCGGCGCGCACCAGCCGATTCCACCGTGGTGCAGGAGGCATCGAAGACATCGATGAAGGAGCAGGGGCCCGATGCAAAGGAGTTGGTGCCGCGCACCAGAGCACCGCGCGGTCGCAGATTGGAGAAGTCATAGCCCACGCCGCCGCCGCGCCGCATGGTCTCGGCCGCCTGAGAAAGCGCCGTGTAGATGCCGGGGTTGCCCTGGGTGTCGAAACCATTGGTGGCGTCGGCGACGGGCTGCACAAAGCAGTTGATCAACGTGGCCTTGGTGTCCAGCCCCGCCGCTGCCATGATGCGGCCAGCACCGATGGCACCGCGCTGCAGATTGACCAGAAATTGCTGCTCCCAATGCGTCTGAAGCTCAGGCTTCTCAACGGCGGCCAGGGCTCGTGCCACACGGGCAAACAGCTCTTGCTCGGATTGCTCGCCGTCGGCCAGATATTTTTCGGCCAGCACATCCTGGCTGATGGCCTGGGGAGGGAGTGTGTTCATGGCATGCCTCATGCTAATCGGATATCGACTTTGTAGCGCAGACTGTTTGGTGGTGCTGTGACGCAGCGCAACATCGGCGGTGCACCAAGTGACCAGAGGCCTCCATCGCCAGAACGGGCCCGCCCCAAAATTGTGACAGACCCGCTGAAAATAGACGGAAGAGACCGAGTCGGCGTATGAGGGAGGGCACCGCGCAGGCCGAGCTTCAAACGGTATCGGCCGACAAGAGGGAGACGCGACGATCTATCGAAGGCTACGCGCGGGTCTGAATCATGTCCCCCTCAAAGCGCGCAGCGGCATTCACGACCGCCATCACCGATGCGGTGACGATGTTCGCGTGCATGCCTACGCCAAACCGTGAGCCGGGCACGCCAGGCCATGCGGCTTCGATGATGGCAACGGCACAGGCGTCGGCGCCGTTGCCCAGGCTGCGCTCTTCGTAGCTGTCGATGCGCAGCGGCAACTCCAGCGCAGCGACGGTGGCTGCAATAGGGCCGTTGCCGATGCCTTTGCGCAGCCTGGGTTGCCCGTCGGCATCGTGCCAGTGCAGTTCGATACCCTGGCCTTGCGGGCTGTCGAACAGGCGGTGGCTTTCATAACGCAGTGACCGGGACCCGGCTTGGGCATGCAGGTAGGTGGCTTCGAACAGTTCCCAGATCTGCGTGCTGCTGAGCTCGGTTTCGCTGCTGTCGGCCCAGGCCTGGACGATGGCGCTGAACTCGATCTGCATGCGCCGCGGCATGGTGATGCCCCTGTCCTTCTGCAGCAGGAAGGCAATACCGCCCTTGCCGGACTGGCTGTTGACGCGCACGATGCTGTCATAGGTACGTCCCAGGTCCTGCGGGTCTATGGGTAAATAGGGTACGCGCCATGGGGCGTCGGGTTGTTGCGCCGCAAAGCCCTTGGCAATCGCATCCTGGTGAGAGCCCGAAAAAGCCGTGAACACCAGATCGCCCACATAGGGGTGGCGCGGATGTATGGGCAGGGCCGTAGAGGCTTCGGCGATGCGTGCCACGGCAGCGATGTCGGAGAAATCCAGGCCCGGGGCAATGCCCTGGGTGTAGAGGTTCAGGGCCAGCGTCACCAGATCCACATTGCCGCTGCGCTCGCCGTTGCCGAACAAACAGCCTTCCACACGCTGGGCACCGGCCAGCAGGGCCTGCTCGGCACAGGCCACGCCGGTGCCTCTGTCGTTGTGGGGGTGTACCGAAAGCGTGATGTGCTCGCGCCGTGCCAGACGCCGGTCCATCCATTCGATCTGGTCGGCAAACACATTGGCGGTGGAAACCTCCACCGTGGTCGGCAGGTTGATGATCATGGGGCGCTTAGGACCGGCATCCCAGGCTGCAATGGCGACATTGCACACGGCCAGGGAAACGTCCAGCTCGGCCATGCAAAAGGTTTCCGGGGAGTACTGCAGCACCCATTCGGTTTCGGGGTGCTGCCCGGTCAGTTGCCTGAGGTAGCGTACATGGTGCTCCACCATGGCAATGATCTGCGGCACTTCCATGCCAAAGACGATTTCGCGGAAGGCTGGTGCCACGGCGTTGTACAGGTGCACGATCACGCGGCGTGCGCCGGCCACGCTGCGCACCGTGGTGGCAATCAGGTCCTCACGCAGCTGGGTGATGACCATGGGTGTGACGTCGTGCGGAATCAGTTGCGCATCGATGAGGTGGCGCACGATGTCGAAGTCGGTCTGGGAAGCGGAGGGGAAGCCGATTTCAATTTCCTTGAAACCGATGGCGACCAGTTCCTCGAACAGTCGCAGCTTGCGCTCGCGGTTCATGGGTTCGAACAGCGCCTGGTTGCCGTCGCGCAAATCGGTCGAAAGCCATACGGGCGCTTGCGTCAACGTACGGGCAGGCCATTGGCGGGTGGGCAAGTCCACAACGGGAAATGCGCGGTATTTGGTAGAGGGATCAGCCAGCATAGAGACCTTGGAATGGGTTGCAACAATCACCTGGTCTCCCTGCCCGGATGGAGCTGGCTAAGGCCGGGGTCTGGGAAGACCAGGATGGGACCATGCGCGAACGCGTGCATGCGGACCCCGACCAGATGTCAGAGTCAGTAGGCGTAGCGAAAGCGGGTGGCGGTGTTTCACGGCAAGGTGCTTGATGGGGGCAATGCGGCTACTTTAAGCCGCCGAAGGTATAGACTTCTATCGATAGATATTCATTTGTTGTAGAGATTTGGACATCTCATGGGTTTTGCCTCCCCCGAACATGGCGCGCATGCGCTGGATCTGCAGCATGCCCAGGCCTCTTCGTTGCCTGTCACGGGCGTGGAGCAGCGTTATCCGCCCGGCCATGTGGTGCCGCAACACAGCCATGCGCGTGGCCATCTCATCTATGCGTCTGAAGGCGTGCTACTCGTGGAGTCTCCGGGCGGCCAATGGCTGGTTCCGCCGACGACGGCGGTGTGGCTGCGCCCGGGCATGCTGCACGGGATCACGGCGACCACGGCGGTGCGGGCCTATGGCCTGTTCGTCGACGAGGCCTGGTCCGCACAGTTGCCGGCCCAGGACGGCGTGCTGCATGTCGCGCCGCTGGTGCGCGAGCTGATGACAGCCCTGGTAGCATTGCCCCACGAGGGGCCGCATAGGCCGCGCGATGCCTTGCTGGGCAGTTTGCTGCTGGAGGAACTCAGCGCCCTGGCCCCGCTGCCGTATTACCTGCCCTGGCCCCAGGATGCGCTGATGCGACGTATCTGCGAGAGCATGCTGAGTGCACCGGCGCAGCGCACCACGGTGGAAGCCCTGGCGCGGCAGCACGCGCTTACGCCCAAGACGCTGCATCGCCGCTTTCTGAAAAGCACCGGGATGAACTGGGGCAGGTGGTATCAGCAGATGCGCCTGATGGCCTCTATCCCCCAGTTGCTGCAGGGCATGCCCATCACGACCGTGGCACTGGAAAGCGGCTATGAAAGCCATAGCGCATACTCGGCTGCATTCCGCAAGCAGTTTGGCCGCCCGCCGTCGGAATTCGCCGCTAGGGCGGACAGAGCAACGTTGCGTTAGCCGGTCCTGCAGCGCCCAGCGCCGCGGCTTGCGTAGCCGGTGCCTGTTGCATGCATCTTTTGCTCCCAAAAAAATAGCTTCCAATGCTTGTTTACCAAGCGCTGAAAGCTATTTTTAATAATGAAGGCGGATTAGAGCTTCTTCACCAGCACCTGGCTCTTGCGGCCCCAGTTGTACTTGGCCTTGCGGGCCTCCGGCAGCCATTCGGGCTCCACAGGCTGAAAGCCGCGCTTGATGAACCAGTGCATGGTGCGCGTGGTCAGTACGAACATGGTTTCGCAGCCCAGGGCGCGGGCGCGCTGTTCGATGCGCTTGAGCAGCTTCTCGCCATCGCCCGTACCCTGGCTCTTGGGCGAGACGGTGACGGCAGCCATTTCGGCGGTCTTGGCCTCCAGATAGGGGTGCAGCGCCGCGCAACCGAAGATCACGCCGTCATGCTCGATGACGGTGTAACTGGCGATATCGCGTTCGATCTCGGTGCGGTCGCGCTTGACCAGCGTGCCGTCGCGCTCGAAGGGTTCGATCAGCTGAATGATGCCGCCCACGTCATCAATCGTGGCCTCGCGCAGTTCTTCGAGCTTTTCGTCAATGACCATGGTGCCTATGCCGTCGTGCACATAGATCTCCAGCAGCAGGGCTCCGTCGGTGGAGAAAGGCAGGATATGGCTGCGCTCCACGCCATGCTCGCAGGCGCGCACGCAGTGCTGCAGATAAAAGCCCACATCGGTAGGCTGCTGCGCAGGCGGGAGCTGGGCCAGCAGGCGGCGCGCGGCGTCCAGCGGCAGCTCGGTATCGATGGGGTTGTTCTCGTCGGCCGGGCCGCTGGGGTCCATGCGCACGCCGGGCACTTCGGTGAGGAACAGCAGCTTGTCGGCCTTGAGCTCGATCGCCACGCGGGTGGCCACTTCTTCCATGCTGAGATTGAAGGCCTCACCCGTGGGCGAGAAGCCGAAGGGCGAGACCAGCACCATGGCTTCGGAGCCCAGGGCGCTGCGAATACCTTCCACGTCGACCTTGCGCACCAGACCGGAGTGCATGAAGTCCACGCCGTCGACGATGCCCACGGGACGGGCTGTGAGGAAGTTGCCCGAAATCACGCGCACGCGCGCACCGGCCATAGGCGTGTTGGGGAGCCCCTGGCTGAAGGCTGCTTCGATCTCGTAACGCAGCTGGCCGGCCGCTTCCTGGGCACAGTCCAGCGCAATGGAGTCGGTGACTCGCATGCCGTTGTAATAACGCGGCTCCTGGCCCTTGAGGCGCAATTGCTCGTTGACCTGGGGGCGGAAACCGTGCACCAGCACGATCTTGACGCCCATGGCCTGGATCATTGCCAGATCCTGGACGATGGAGCTGAGCTTGCCCGCATCAATGGCTTCACCGGTCAGGCCCACCACAAAGGTCTGGTGTCGGAACTTGTGGATATAGGGGGCCACAGACCGGAACCAGGGAACAAAGGTGAAATTGAAGACGGTGGACATGGCAGTGCGCGAAAACCTCGAAAAGCGGGAAAAAAGGCCTGCGTCGGGTATTACGCAGGCCTGAGGCGCAAAGTGTAGCGGTTACTCGCTTGCCTTCGCTGGTTGCAGCAGGGTTTTGTGCGCGCTGATCGCACAGTTTGTGGTTTTTGTGGCGCGATGTTTTCAAAAAATGACGACTTGTATTTGAGCAGAGCTCCTGGTGGCAGTCAGCGTCGAAACCATGCGAGGCAAAGATAGACACTCGGTCAATCGTCCGGTTGCCGTTTGTGCAGATCTATCCATACGTTTCATTTCACGGCGCATTCTTCGACCACGTCCAGAGGGCCCCCAGCTCAAGTTGTCAATCCAAGCGTTATAGAGTGAGCACATGTCCTTTACAGGTCATTGCCGTCCCTGCGCATTAGATCAAAGAGCTTGAGATTGCTTTCAGGATATCTAGTCCAGGAGGCGAATCCGAACCACTGTTGGAGCCCTCACATGCTGCCGGCCATCATGGGCAAGATCATGCGCGCGACTCGAATGATGGCCGGACCCAGAACCACCATGATGATGGCCGGGAAGATGCAGGTCACCAGCGGAAACAGCATCTTGGTGGGAATCTTGGCAGCGAGCTCTTCGGCGCGCATTTGCCGTTTGTGGCGTAGGTCATCCGAGAAAACCCGGAGCGATTCGCCTATGCTGGTACCAAATCGGTCTGCCTGCGTCAGCATGGCCGTAAAAGTGTGAATCTCATCTACACCGGTGCGGGCAGCCAGATTTCGCAAGGCTTTCTCGCGAGTGCTGCCGGCACGCATTTCCAGGTTGGTCCAGTGGAGCTCTTCTGCCAGAGCTTCACTTTTGATGCGAATCTCCTCAGTTACCTTGCCCAGCGCGGCATCCAGGCCCATGCCTGCTTCTACGCAGACCAGCATCAAATCGGCAGCATCGGGAAAGTTTTCAAAGATCTCGCGCTTGCGGTGCGAGGCCATCCAGCGCAGAACCAGATTCGGCAGGTAGCAGGCCACAAGAGCTGCCACCAAGGGGAAGAGTAATCGCTGGGTGCTGTCTGCCTTGCTAGCTGTCAGCATGAGAGAGTACACCGTCAGACCCAAAGCAAGGGGCAATAGCGTTTTGACTCCGAAGTACAGCAGTGGTGCACTTTCGTGGCGGATGCCGGCATTCAGAAAGCGCAGCCGCAATGGCGTTGCATCAATGTCTTTGGTGGGTGACGACAGGTGTGCAAATGGGCCGACCAGTTTGACGACTGTTTCTGTCCAGCCCTTGTCCTGAGAGGTTGGTGTCAGTGACTGTAAACGCCGCGCGGCGACTGTTGGCGTTGCCCAGAAGAACAAGGCTCCAGCAGCCAGCATGACGGCGGTGAAAGTGAGCAGGGCGACGATCAACATGGCGTACTCCTTGCGTTTCAGTTGGGCTCATACCCTGATACGGGCGATGCGGCGCAGCAGCAGCAGACCTATGACCATCAGTGCGGCCAACCATTTCAGAATGGTGATGCCAATAGGGTCAGTCCATAGCGGACGCATGAATTCAGGGTTCATTAGATTGAGCAGAGCGGCCAGTCCAAATGGCATCAAACCCAGGATCCAGGCCGACATTCGCCCGTCAGCGGACAGTACGCGGACCTTGGCATGGAGCTTGAGCCGCTCGCGGATCAGGCGACTCAGGTTGCTGAGCATCTCGGTGAGGTTGCCGCCAGATTCGCGCTGTATGAGTACGGCGACAATGAAGTAGCGCAGATCTGTGATCGGCACCCGCTCACCCAGATTGGTCAAGGCCTGATGTAGCGATGTGCCATAGTTGATCTCGTCATGCACCAGGCGGAACTCGCCGGCGATAGGTTCGGTTAGTTCCTCTCCTGCCATTTGCAGGCTTGCGGAAAATGCATGGCCCGCGCGCAATGCTCGCGCTATAAGGTCCAGCGCTTCTGGAAGTTGGCGCTCCATAAGCTTCAGGCGCTGCAGTCGTTTGCGTTGCAGAAACAGCCATGGAAGGGAAGCCAGCGCCAAACCTAAAAGCACGCCCAGCTCCATGGGTTGGCGAAGCATGATGGTTGTCAGCATGCCTAGCGCAAACAACGTTGCACTGCCGAGCAGCAAGCCCGAAACCGTCCATTCCAGGCCTGATTGAACAATGAAACGGTCTAGTTGGTGCGCGCGCGGCATGGTTTGCAGCACCCGCTGCATTCTGGGCATATCGCTAAGTGTGCGCTCCTTGACAAGCTTGGTCGGATTGCTGCGATCATCGGCGGCTGACAAGGCCCTGAGCCGGCGTTCAAGCCGCTTTGCCTCAGGACTCTTGTACTGCTTCCAGATCGTGTGCAGTGCTTCCAGTAGCAGGAGCACGGCTACAAACACCAGACCTATGATTACCAGGACCGAGTGGGAAGAGAAAAAGGACAGCATGGCAGCTCCTTTTTGCCGAGTTCATTGATAGTGACGCTCTGGAGCGAAGATGCTGTCGGGCAGCGCAATGCCGAAGCCTTTGAGCCGATCGGCGAACTTGGGTCTGACACCTGTGGCGTGGAAGTACCCCTGGACTTCGCCACTTGCGCCGACGCCGGTCTGGGTAAAGGCAAAGATCTCCTGCATGGTCACCACATCACCCTCCATGCCAGTGATCTCCTGGATGCTGGTGATCTTGCGTTTGCCATCCGTGAGCCGGAGTGCCTGCACGACTACCGTTATGGCCGATGCAATCTGTTGGCGTGCGGCCTGATGCGGCAGATTGAGGCCTGCCATGCCGACCATGTTCTCGAGTCGAGCCAAAGAGTCGCGTGGCGTATTGGCATGGATGGTCGTCAACGAGCCTTCGTGGCCGGTGTTCATGGCCTGCAGCATGTCTACCGCTTCGGCGCCCCGGACTTCGCCGATAATGATGCGATCAGGCCGCATGCGCAGTGCGTTGCGTACCAGCGAGCGCTGCGTGATTTCTCCACGTCCCTCTATATTGGGCGGTCGTGTTTCCATGCGAACCACATGCGGCTGCTGCAGTTGTAGCTCGGCCGCATCCTCGATGGTGACCACGCGTTCCACAGCAGGAATATAGCTAGAGAGAATGTTGAGCAGCGTTGTCTTGCCGGCACCGGTGCCGCCAGAGATGATCATGTTCACCTTGGCCTTGGCCAGAGCCTCAAGAACCAGGGCCATGCCAGGTGTCAGGCTTTTGAGATCGTTGATCAAATTCTCCATGCGCAGCGGGATATGGGCGAAGCGCCGGATCGACATCATTGGGCCATCAAGGGCCACGGGCGGAATGACCGCATTCACGCGCGAGCCATCTGGCAGGCGGGCATCGACCATGGGGCTGGATTCGTCGATGCGTCGGCCTATGCGTGAGACGATCTTGTCAATGATGCGCAGCAAATGCTTTTCATCGGTAAAGACAACGGGCGTCAACTCCAAGCGGCCCCTGCGTTCCACATAGATCCGGTCGTAGCGATTGACGAGGATGTCCGATACCGCAGGGTCGGCCATCAACAGCTCGAGTGGACCGAAACCCAGCATCTCGTGCTGGATATCTCGGATCAGCATTTTTCTTTCAAGATCGTTGATGGCCGCGGAGTCCTCCGCCAGTAGTCGCTCGGTCATGGTCGCAATTTCCTGCTGCAGTGTCTGCACGGATACTGCATCCAGGGCAGCAAGATCAAACCGCTCCAGCAGCTTGGCATGAATGCGGCTTCTGAGTGCCAGATAGGCCGCAGAGTGACCATAGATGGGGGTGGATGGCGGAGGAGGCTCTGTTGCGGGCATGGCCGACATATCTGCGGACTCAGACACGACCTGCAGCAGAGGCTTGGGCGTGCGTGTCGATGGCGCGGTCAAGAAATCTCGTAGTGACATGACAGTCTCCTTCTGCAATACGGATGCTTACGCCCGGCGAAAGAGCCGGTTCAAAAAATTACCGTTTTCTTCATGAGCCCGAGGTGACAGTGCATCGGCCCAGGCCGTCAGCTCGCGCACCACGCTGCTGCTGCGAGCGGATTCGGCCAGCGGTGCTCCAGCATTGATGGCTGCTTGCACTTCGTGGGCAGAGTCGGGAATGCTGCGCCATTGCTGTTCCAGGCCCAGGGTCTTGCGCACTTCAGACAGCCCGATTTCGCTGCGCCTGTCCACCCTGTTCAGCACCGGATGCAGGCGGCTTTCCGGGTAGCCCAGATCGTGGAACATGCGCAGCAGCTTTTGCGCATTGCGCACGGCGGGTACGTTGGGCAGCAGCACAGGAACAATGCACTGCGCTTTGTCGAGCACGCGTAGAGCCAACGGGTCCAGCACGCGCCCCATGTCCAGCAGCACGAAGTCGTAGTGCGTGGCAGCCAGTTGCACGATGGCCTCAATATGCCCGGGCTCCACTTCCATGGCATGCATGGCATCTTCGGGGGCTGCCAGCACATGCAGGCGCGGTGTGATCTTTACCGTGCTGGCCGTGAGAAAAGAGGCGTCAAGGCGGTGAAGGTCACGTGCCACATCCGCCAATGTCGAGCTTGGCTTGCCTTCATGCAGATAGGGAAGCGCATCGCCAAACTGCAGATTCAGGTCGATCAACAGCACGGAGTGCTTTTGCGCCAACGCCCAGCCCAGATTGGTGGCCAGGAAAGTGGCGCCGGCACCGCCCTTGCAGGGCAGAAAGGCCATGACTTGCCCTTGTGCACGGTTGGGGGTGCTGTCCTGCAATTTGCTGGCAAGACGCTGAACGGCATCGGCCAGCGCCTGCGGCGGCGGCGGCGATGGCAGAACCTCGCGCACGCCCGCCCGCATGGATTGCAGCAGAAACTCTGGTGTCTGCTGGGCGCACAGCAGGACCACGGCCATGCGTGGGTGATGGGTGGTCACCTGCTCCACCGGGGCCAGGTCTGAAGGGTCGCAGCACATACCGTCGACGATCATCAGATCCGGAAGCTCCTGCTGGGCAATCGTGGGCATGCGGGTCTTGCCACCCTCGAAGGTCTGCACCTGGTGCGACTGCTCTTGCAGCACATGGGCCATCTCGCTGAGATGGGTGGTGTTGGGGGAAATAATGGTGATTTTCATAATGACCCTCGCTGGTCAGCCGCATATACCGGGTGCGCCGCTATTTGGATCTGTACCCATGGATTCGCGCGGCAGATAGGTTGAGAAACCCGGCATCGGAATGGCACCCCGCAAGCTGAAGCCGATAGGGGATATCCATTGATAGTTCAGGTTCTGGATACGGACATTGACAGCGCCGCAGGTGGCTGTTGTACAGGCGTTGTTTTGATTGCCTGCAGCGTCGTACCACTCCACTATTACGTTGTCCGTTGTGAGCTGGGGTAGGAATTTCTGCATCCGATCCAGTACCTTGGCTGAGCCCTTGGCGCATACCACGGCGGTGCGAGCTCCCCAGCGCGTGGCTTCATTGGCTGCATTCCACGTCCAGAGCATGCGGGCAAAGTCCATCAGGCCCAGAAAAAATGTCAGAAAAATCATCAGCACCAAGGCAAACTCAATCATCGTGGCGCCTCGTTGCGGGTTGTTAGCTGGTTTTTTCATAGTGGAGCCCTCATCGTGGCGCTGATATCCGCAAAATTCACCGTGCCGAAATTCACGCCAAATGCGCTGGAAATAAGTGGTGTGAACTTGTAGCAAGGTGGGGCCGAGGTGGCGCAACCTGCGATACGGATGGTGACCGTGTTGATGACTGGGGACGCGCCTGCATGCTGCCAGGTAGGCTTGGGAACCTGGCTGACCGATAGACCTACGGCCAGTGGGCTCCCTGTATTGGCCACATTGCCAAAAACGACCAAATTCTTAGCGTTGTTAATCAGCCCTTGGGGATCACTGGTTGCAATGCTGGGATCCTGTACCGAGAGATAACGCGAAGCATCGCGCACGGCCTTGGTCAAGGTGTTGTACTGGTAGAGCGCGCGGCCAAATTCGGTGGTGATAAAAGTCAGTATCAGCAGCAGCGGCAGAATCAGCGCGAATTCAATCAGCGCCACGCCACGATGGCTGGATAAGCGAGGGGATTGCATGGTGAGTTCTCCTTGGCCTATTGCACCAGTACCGGAACCAATGGTCCGCCTGCATTGCCTGCCAGACCTCCTGTAGCGCAGGGGTTGCCGGTCGTGGTAGACGCGTCGCTGATGAACTCGAGCCACATTTTTTCCTTCTTCCCATTGGCGGCCTTCGCCATTGGGTGAAGCGCCAGCACGCAAGCAAAGCCGGTCAGTTGTAGCTTTGGTGCGGCGCAATCCACCACACCTACCGTCATGATTCTGCGATTTCCCCCCTTGGTGTAGTCGGTGCCCGCATAGTTGCCAGTCGTCTTCAAAGCCTTTGTGTCCGGGTTCTTGTTGTCCCCTTCATAGGGCGCATGCGTGCTGCGCTTGGTGCTGAAAAGGGCGTCGTACCGGCCGGGGTTCTTTTCACTATCGTCTGCGGCATACCACGCATAGCCGGTCTCGTCGGGCGGACTGTCAGTTTGGTTGTATGAGCCTTTGTAAATGCCAAAGCGCGTATTCCAGGCATCAACGGCCCCATTGGTTTTGCCATTCTTCGACGGGTCGGTCACGTTGGTGGCAGTGCCGGGCAAGTTGCAGGAACCGTTACCTGCAAGCAGGTTTTTGATTTCATTGGCTCCCCCTCCAGAGCCTGTGTAGTCGAGCCATTTGAACGCACCCGACGCTTCGACTTCGTCGTTGCTGTTTGTGACGCCCGAGAGCCACTCGCCTCGCGAATAGCCGAACGGCGAGCTTGAACTCTTCTGGCAGATTCCGATGGGCATCAAGCAATTGGTTTGGGATGGCGTGCGAGTAGCCACGGCCAGCGCCTTCACCGACTGGCTGGCGCCGTAGCTGGCATTGCCGCTGAAGGCGCCCATAGTCTGCAATAGCCAAGGTAGCAGGCCGGTGCGGGCGTGTTCGCAGCGGGCGTACCTGGCCGTGGTAACTGGGAAAGTGGTGCTGTAGCTGCCGTTAAGCGCATCGCTGAAACTGATGCTTGACGCGGCAATGCCAGCGCTGGCGCCCTGGAAATGCACGCGGTTGAGATTACCCGCAGCGCGGCCTGCATTGACGGCTCGGGTAAGAGCGTCGCTCGCGCCATCCAGTTCCTGGGCCGCTGCCAGTGCACAGCTGTCGGTGGCCGTCTGCAGCTCGGTCTTGACCACAAACAAGCGGCCAAAATCCAGCGCGAAGCCCATAAAGCCCAGTAGAAACAGCAAGGCCAGGGCAACAGTGATAATGATGGCGCCACGCTGCCGCCGCAGCGCGGCGGCAGAACCACGCCGGGGTCGGGCTATGGGCCAGAAATGTGGGTGGTTTTTCATGGTGTGTACCGGGTATGTGGATAAAGGCTGCTTTAGCGAAAAGCCAATACTGTCTTGCGGCAGTAGAGGCTTTCGCTTGGAGAGCAGTCAAATCAAGCGCAGCTTCCAGCAGTCGTCAAGCAAGCCGAGACTCGGTCAATCCAGGCCGAGAAACCGAGATCAGTAACGTTCATCGCAAGAATCAGCGTCAAGGAAACCACGGCGACGATCAATGCATACTCAATGATCTGCGCACCTTCTTCATCGCGGACAAAGGACTGCAGGGATTGGCCAAATTGCTGAGCGATCTTGTTCATGGTGATACCTCTAAAGTAAGTAAGGGACCGAAAACATCTACACGGATTGGATGCCGGTTTGCAGGGCCGGCGGTGAGTGGCGTGCAAGGCCGCGATGCGATCTGCTCTCCTTTCAAATTCAATGGTGTGGAACTGGTAAATCGGCTTCGGGAAATTCCGAGGATTAGGGGGTGCCGCCACCCCCACCACCGCTGGAATTGCTGCTTAGTGAGCCGCCAATATTGATCACATTGACTGCTCGTGGCGGGGTTTTATAGCTTTGCTCGTAGCGGTCCATGGTGTGCGCCGTGGCACGACCATCCATGCCGGTGGCGCTATCCACACCGACGCCAGGAGTCTTGCCGGCTTCAGGGTTGAGGGTCATCTGCATGCGGGCGGTGCGCACAGCCTCGCCAAAACGAGCGTCGTAGTGAGGGGTTGTGCTGCCGCAGCCCGCAAGCAGGGCTGCGAGGGCCACGGGAATTAGGATGCTGCGTTCGATCATGGCTTGCCTCCGGTTCAGGTGGGCGGGTTCAGGGGGGCGGGACGGTCAACCGAGGGCTCGGCCGGTGCTTGCGGTTGCAGCTCCTGAGGTGCTGAAACCGGAGCAGGTGCCGGAGCTGGAGTTGCAGTGCCGGATGGCATGGCTGCGGCGGGCGCCGTCTTCGCGGTTGACGCGGGCTTGGAGCTTTCCAGCGCACCGTTGAGATAGACCTCGGCGCGTGAGGGCGGGACATGGTTGTCGGTGGGCACTCTGGGTACTTCTGCGAGAGCCTGTACCAGGCGCGGAGTGATGATGAACATCAGCTCGGTCTGATCGGTCTGGAACTCGGTGCTGCGGGCCAGCGCGCCGAGTACAGGTATTTCACCCAGTCCCGGAAAGCGTTTGACGGCCTCGGTGATATTGTTTTTGATAAGGCCGGCAATGACCAGGCTTTGCCCGTCATTGAGCTGCACCGTGGTGTCCGCGCGTCGCACCGAAAGCGAGGGAATGACGGAGGTGACGCCATTGATGGCGGTGAAGGGTGAGCCTGTCTGAGACAGGTCGGACACTTCTGAGACCAGCTTGAGATTGACGCGTGAGCTACCCAGTACAGTGGGCGTGAACTTGACGCCGATGCCGAACTCTTTTTCCTCCAGTGTCATCACTGGCACGCCGTTGGTATTGCTCTGCGACACGGGAATAAAGATCTTGCCGCCCGAGAGAAAACTGGCCTGTTGGCCGCTGATGGCCATGATGTTGGGTTCGGCCAGGATGCGGACCAGGCCGTCGTCCTTCTGGCCGTCGATGTTGAGCGAGGCCTTGCCGATGCGCAGGGCACTTAACAGCGCGTTGCCGCCACTGAGGAAGTTGGAGGCGATGGTGTAGGTGTTCTGACCATTGATGGCCTGTTTGGCGAAGCTGGCGCCGAGCTTGTCGAGCAAGGTCTTGCTGACCTCGGCGATCTTGACTTCCAGCATTACCTGATGCGGTGAGGTTGTGCGCAGCAGGTTGACGATCTTCTTGCTGTCGCTGTAGGCGCCGGCGAGCGTCACCACATCGTCCAGGCGTAGCGGATTGCTGATCTCTCCGCTCAGAACCAGGGCATTGTCGGCACCCTGGACGCGAATGCCGCGCTCCTCGGGCATGAGCTCGCTGAGCTTGGTTTGCAGCGGTCCTGGGTCCATGGTGACGATCACGTCCTTGATAAAGCAGGTGCCCTGGGCGTTTTGCAGGATGACGTTCATGGAGCCGGACTTGCGGCCGCGAAAGAACAGGTCTCGCGGGCTGAGCAATTGGACCTCGATATCACCCATGCCGTTCTGCATTTGCGGTTGGGCATTAGCGGCCATGGGTGCTGCTGCCTGGCCCGCTCCGGGCGTCTGGCCGCTCACCAGGATGCGCGCCATGGGCGAGCTCAGCGGAATGACCACGGATTTTCCCAGAGTGACCGTGGTCGGATCCTCCGTGCGGATGGCCGTGCAATTCCTGGCGGGCAGGGTGTTGCGGGGCGCTGCGGGAGCAGCCGTAGCTACAGGGCCGGGGGGCTGGGCAGGTGTGCCCGCAGATTGGGCCAGCACAGGCGTGGAGCTGGCGAGCAGCATGCTGGCTGCTATGTATAGGTGATGGTGTTGCACGGCCGACCTCTCTTAGTTGTTGCGAGTAGAAGATCAGAAGCAGTTGAGAGTGCGAGCACCGCCCTGGATCACTTCGACACAGGTGGCTGTCGAAGCCTGGGGTGCGGGCCTGGCTCGCTGCATCACGGGTTTGGCAGGAGCTGCGACCTTGACCGGTGCAGGGGCTGCCTCTGGTGTTCCAAACAGCTGGTGCTTGGTGATGCCAGCAGTGCTGGTGGGATCTTTGTCAATCTGGTTGCGCAGCACCAGTGAAAGAGTGCCCACGCTGCGTGCAAGATCGAGTTTCTCGGCATCTTCCGGGCTCAACTCGAGCGTGACGGCGCTCACCACCTTGGGTTTGGTCTCGTCACGATCGGCTTCCTGGGCCACGGCCAGAACCAGCACGTTCTCCAACACGGTTTTGCTGATCTGGCGTGACTCTTCTGTCTTGCCGTTCTGCTCCTGCTGGGCATTGACCACCACATCCACGTAGTTGCCGGGCAGGGCGAAGCCCGCAACACCGACTACATCGTTGACGCGTACCGTCATGGCCCGCTTGCCCGGAGCGATGACGGCAGCCAGTCCGCCTTTGGTGCCTACAGGAGCCAGCTTACCTTCGAGCACGGCTTCGCCGCGCAGCACTCCGACCTTGACGACGCGATCCTGTAGCTGTTGCATATCATGGAAAGCGCCATCGGGTATCGAGCCCCGGGGCCAGTCCACCGTGTTCAGCATGTTCGGCAAAATCTTGCCGCCCAGTGGAATGTCGGTGGCAGCGACGACCACCTTGTCGGCGTCCAGGCTGCCGCGCTGGGCCACCCAGTTGGCGGCGTAGACCGCCGCTGCCAGGCTGGCCAGTGCTGCGAGGATAAACAGAACCAAAGCTTTGAGGTTTTTCATGGAAGGCTCCCGCTATGCCGTTGTGTAAGTGGCTATACCCAGGTGAACTGCCGAGCGACCAGGAACGCCAGGGTTCCCAGGGCGATGCTGACGCCGTAAGGCAGCTTGCCTATCGAGTGCGCCGAGCTGGAGCGGGCATCGGGACGGATCCCCGCAGCGACATTGACGTAGAGCAGCTGCATTGCCTCGGCCGAGTTGCGCATCAGCTTGCCGGCCATGCGATGCCAGAGTACGTAGGTGATAGCTACCAGGCCGCCGGTGATGAAGACAAAGAGCACGGTCTGCCAGGCGGCTGCTGGGCCGAGAAAGCTGCCGACCATGGCCATCAGCTTGACGTCGCCAGCTCCCAGGGCATGCAGCAGATAGAGAGGCAGCATCAAGGCCAGACCTACTGCCAGGCCGCCCAGCGCCCAGAAAAAGCCGCCGGTATGAGGGTGAGGGGCCAGCAGGCCGTAGAGCAGGGCCAGAGCGGCACCGCCGAAGGTCAGGCGATTGGGGATGCGCCGTGTGCGCAGGTCGCTGATGCTGGCAGCCAGCAGGAGCAGCAACAGGATCAGCGAACGCGGCTCGGTGAAAACGGCGGCTACGAGTTCGGATGCTGCGCTGAGTTCGGAAGATGTCATGGTCAACCTCCAGTCCTGTGTTCAGCGAATCCTGTTCGGGCCTCAGAGTTGACGCTGGCTGTCTGCTGCGTTCAGCTCATCTGACTGGTGTTCACAGGATTCGGGCTATACGTGACTAAATACAATTTTTCTATCAACTTCATTCTTTTGTTTAATTTTGTGGAAATACTATTTCTATAGAAATCGCTTATCAATATGCGAGTTCGTAAGGATTTTTCTAATCCGCATGAGATGCAAATGTGACGCCGTTGTAGGTTGCGTAAGCATTGGTCTCATGCGCTGGCTGACGCAGATCGGTTCACGCCGCATGGTGGGTCTGGGTCGTGAGCGAGAGACCTGTAAGGCGTGGGCTTGGGGCTCGGAGCCTGAGTGTCTGGGCTCTTTGATAGCTTCTGAGCAAGTCGCGCAGGCCTTCGAAGGCCTGCTTCCTGCCTGGCCGCTGCTCTCGGCGCAGGCTTGGGGGCACGCTGAACTGTGCCCCGAGCGTTACCCATTTTTAGAAGCTTGCAGTACCTACCGGTGCCTGGCCTGGCTGCCTCGGTATGTTGGGTCCGTGGCTTTGGACAGGGTCGGAGCCAGGGTTGAGTAGCCGCTTTGAGGGATGGGGCCGAGGTAATCCTCGACAGCCCGCAGTCATGTGCCGAGGCAGTTTGTTCGCCAGGCGCCAAGGCGGCAGTCTGGCTGCCTGTCTGCTGTGGGGGCAGGCTCAGTCCATCCGATGCAGGATGAGCGCATTCGCATCGGATACGGGTTTATCAAAAAAATAGCTCTTTGCGACTGATATGCAATGACTTCGATGCGGAAAGACCCGGATGCGCTCATCCAGCAATCGCCAGTAGCTCTGATGTTGATAGCAATCGCCTTGCCGGCTTCAGGCGTTTGCCCTGCGCTGGCTGTGCAGGCCGAGCAGCACCAGCACGACGGCTACCAGCGGAAGCATGCCGATATTGATGCCGTTCCAGCCGGCGCTGTGCAGCAACTGCCCTGATCCGAACGAGGCCACGGCCACCGTGCCGAAGACCAGGAAATCGTTGAGTGCCTGCACCTTGGCGCGTTCCGAGGGGCGGTAGCACTCGGTCAGCAGCGCCGTGGCACCGATGAAGCCGAAGTTCCAGCCCACGCCCAGCAAAATCAGCGAGCCCCAGAAGTGGAAGATGTCCAGCCCCATCAAGGCCAGCACTCCGGCCGCGCCTATCATCAGCAGGCCCAGAGCGGTCACGGGCCGCTTGCCATAACGTGCAATTAGCTTGCCGGTAAAGAAGCTGGGCACGAACATGGCCAGCACATGCCATTGAATGCCCATGGCGGCTTCGCCCACGCTATGGCCACAGCCCACCATGGCCATGGGGGCGGCGGTCATCAGGAACGCCATCAGTCCGTAGCTGACCACACCGGCAGCGCAGGCCACGACGAATTGGGGGGTGCGGGCAATTTCTCCCAGAGGCCTGGCGTCGCCAGCCACGGCGGTTTTGATCTGAGGCGGCTGTAGGCGCAGGCCCATGAGTAAGGGCAGGGCCAGCAGGGCCAGCACCGCCTGGCTGTAGAAGCTGCCGGCAAACGGTGTGGCGGGCAAGGCGTCGCGCGTCCAGATCACCACCTGCGGCCCGATGATGGCGGCAATCAGCCCCCCGATCATCACGCGCGAAATGGCCTTGGCCTGTTGCGCTGGCTCGCTCACCATATCGGTGGCGGCGAAGCGGTAGCTCTGCACGCAGGCCGCATAAAAGCCGGCCAGCGCCGTGCCGATGCAGAAGGTGACGAAGTCGCTGTGGGCAATGCCTTGCGCGGCGACCACGCCGGAGATCACGCCCAGAACGGCGCCCAGCACATAGGCCTCGCGGCGGCCCATGCGGTTCATGATCCAGGCGGCCGGCAGTGTGGACAGCGCCAGCCCGAGCTGGTAGATGCTGACCGGCAAGGTGGACGCAGCGGGATTGGACGACAGTTGCTGCCCGACCAGACCGCCCAGTGAGATGATGATGGGCGGAGAGGCACCTCCCAGGGACTGGGCTGCGACCAGCAGGCCCATATTGCGGCTTTGTTGTGTGTTGTTGTCTGATTGCATAAATCGCTTCGCCTGCCCACGCTTGTACTCAGATCTGTCACATCTTGCAGCATTCATATTGGCCGCACATTAAAAGGTTTGCTGCGGGCATGATGCAAATACGAATACGAGCCTGGTGATCGAAGTGAATGGAAGTGATATGACGTTGAAATGCCTGACTGGCCTGGCTGCGGGCCTGAATATCGCGATGGCGCTCATGAGCTGGGCGCCGATGGCGCATGCCGAGACGGCAGACGCCCCGCATGAAGCGGTGGTCTGGTCGGCCAGCTATCGCGGTGAGATCGCCGGCAAGGCGGTCAAGCTGGAGCTGTGGCGGCTCGACGGCGCTGTCGGAGGCAGCTATTGCTACGAGCCCTGCAATCGGCCCGGCGCAACACTTGATCTGGAAGGCTCGGCAAGCGGACAGCTGACGGAGACACCGATGGCGGGTGCAAGCGATCCCAAGCCTTCGGGCCGCTGGTCGCTAGCGGCCTTGCCGGGCATGGCGCCACCGCGTCTGCAGGGCCAGTGGCAGTCCGCGGACGGCAAAAAGCGCTGGCCGGTCAATCTGCTGCGCCAGTCCCCGGATTTCTCCCATGCAGTGCATTACGAGTTGCGTCTGCTGATGGATCAGAAGCTGCGCTCTCTGGCTGACTGCGGCGAACATACGGATCTCCTGGTTTCCGCCATTCAGGTCTATGAGCAGGGGCGTCTTAAGCAAAGCCTGCCAACCGCTGCCGTGGGCAGTTGCTGGCTGGTGCAGCCGCGCTGGGTGGATGCGAATTTTGATGGCTGGCCGGATCTGACCCAGGCGCTGGATCTGCCTGCGGGGCCGAATATTCAGCACCGCACCTGGCTTTACGACCCGGGCACGCAGAAGCTGGTGCTGGGGCCGCAGGCCCTGCAGGACATCAGCTCGCCCGCCTTCGATGGCAAGGCCAGGCGCATCTACAGCGAATGGCGTGCCAGCTGTTGCAGCCATGGTGTAAACATCTATGCCTGGAAGCCCGCAGGGCTGGAACTGGTCGAGCAGGCTGAAAGCTATATGCTGCCAGTGCGCAAGGGCGGCAAGCTCATGGCCTGCTATCAGGTGCCGGACTATGCGCAAGGCCATGTGCGCTGGCCTGCCGGCCTCTACCAGCGGGGCGGCGAGCTGAGTCTGGGACAGGAGCCCGCTGCCGACTGGTGCGATGCCGATCCTGCTGCGAGCATGGGCCAGAACCAGGTGACGGTGCTGGCCGAGCCCAGAGCCGGACAGCCACCCCAGATCCTCAAGGCCTATGGCGCAAGCTACCGCAAGGTCGATACGCCCAAAGGTGCCCGTTACTGCCCCGATATCGCAGTCTTCGATGCCGATGCCCGCAAGGTGGTGCGTGTGCTGATGAGTGAGAACGCCGAGCAGAACTGCGAAACGGAAAATCCCGCAGGGGGGCAGCCCTGAAAGCGGTTTATCGTTATGCATGGAAATCGCTTGCTGCTATCGTTTTGAGAAGGTTTGCTTGTTATACAATTTAAATAATTGAGATTCATTCTCAACAAGCCTTAGCCACGCACTTCGTTTTAGCCATAGGAGATCGATCAAAAACGAGGTCTACATGGCAACCCCAGTTCGTGGCGGCGCAGGCAAGGCGCCGTCGGCTTCAGCGCTCGCATCCACGCAGTTCGCTCCATTCGCGCATTGGCTGTCTTCTGCTGTGTGCTGCAGCCCCCGCTCAGCCGTAGGGCTGGCTGTGTTGGTGGTTTTGAGTGCCGGCGCCCAGGCGCAGTCCCAGACGACGGACCGGCAGGAAAAACGCCTGAGCGAAGTCACGGTTTCCGGCAAGCAGGACGGCAGCGCTCTGCCTGCGCTTGCCCCTGGTGCTCAGGTCGCCAAGGGCGCAGGCTTGGGGCTGCTGGGCAACCTGGATGTAATGGATGCTGCTTTCAACATCACCGCCTACTCCGAAGAACTGATCCGCGACCAGAATGCGGCCACGGTAGCTGCCGTGCTGGAAAACGACTCTTCGGTGCGCTTCACCACCAATACCGGTCATGTCAACGAGAACTATGTGATTCGGGGCTTCGACGTCAACGCCAGCGAAGTGGCATTCAATGGCTTGTATGGCCTGGCGCCCGACAGCCATGTGCCGACCGAGATGATAGAGCGCGTGGAACTGCTCAAGGGCCCGGGTGCGCTGCTCGGCGGCATGGCTCCCAGTGGAGCGGTGGGCGGCGTGGTGAATGTGGTCAGCAAGAAGCCGTTGGCCGATGATCTGACGCGGCTGACCACCACCTTCACCTCGGGTTCGCAGCTGCAGGAGCATGTGGATGTATCGCGGCGCTTCGGCCCCGAGCGCCGTCTGGGCATACGCTTTAACGGCGCGCTGTCCAGCGGGGAGACCGAGGTCGATGACCAGAAGCGCCGCCGCCGTCTGGGCGCCGTGGCGCTGGACTATCAGGGCGATCGCTTCACGCTGGGGCTGGATGCCTATCACTACAAGGTGAACCTGGACAACGGCAGCCCGGTGATGGTGAGCTTTGGCAAGATGAAGAATCTGATCGGCGCGCCGGATGCCAGCAACAATCTGTTCCGCGGCGTCAACACCGAAGTGGAGAACAAATCGGTGGCGCTGCGCGGCAGCTTCGAGCTCAGCGACAGCTGGCAGCTCTACGGCAGCCTAGGCAAGGCCTGGCATGACTATGCTGGCCAGCCCACGGGCACGCGCGTGGTGCTCAATGCCGTGGGAGACGGCTCTGCCGTGGGTCAGACCTATAACCTGCAGGGCTATACCAACAGCACGGCGCTGGATGCGGGTTTGCGAGGCCGCTTCAGAACCGGCGATGTGGGCCATCAGCTGGTGTTCTCGTTCAACGAGCTGCAGCAGCAAAGCGGGCGCGCGCTGCCCATCGTGGTCAGCAGCAGCTACACCACCAATATCTACGACCCGGTGCTGCCGGTTCTGGCAGGCCCGCGCAATGCCGTGCGCCAGGAAAACGACAATGTGATTCGCAGTTTCGCCGTGGCCGATACCCTGAGCCTGCTGCAGGACAGGCTGCAGCTGACGCTGGGAGTGCGCCACCAGCGCGTGAATCAGAAGATGAAGGGCTATGACGAGAGCGCCGTCACTCCCATGCTGGGGCTGGTGGCCAAGCCCTGGGGCGAGGATCTGTCCTTCTACGCCAACTACATCGAGGGGCTGAGCCCCGGTCTCGAGGTGGGCTCCACCTATGCCAATGCAGGCGAGACATTCGCTCCCTACAAATCCAAGCAGATGGAGGCGGGCGTGAAGTGGCGCCGCGCAGGCTGGACGAATACGCTGTCGCTGTTTCAGATCGAGAAGCCTTCGACCACCATCGATACGGCGGCCAATACCCTCAAGCTCAATGGAGAGCAGCGCAATCGCGGCGTGGAGTGGAATACCTTTGGTGCGCTGAGCCCCCGCTTGCGCGTGCTGGGCGGCATCACCTATCTGCAGCCCAAGCTGACCAGCACCCAGGGCGGCAACAACGACGGCCATGATGCTTTCGGCGCGGCGCGCTGGGCGGCCAATCTGGCGGCAGACTGGGATGTGCCGGGCGTGGCCGGTCTGGCGCTGAACGCACGCCTGGTGCATACGGGCAAGCAGTGGGTCAACTCTGCCAACACCTTGCGTGCACCGAGCTGGACGCGCTTTGATGTCGGCGCCCGCTACACCACGCGCATTGCCGACAAGAAGGTGGTGTTGCGCGGTACGGTGGACAACGTCTTTGGTCGCACTTACTGGGCTGGAGCCTTTGCCGACAACTTCCTGACCGTGGGTGCACCGCGCACCGTGCGCATCAGCGCCGCCGTGGACTTCTGAGGCGAGGGACGCATCAATGCATGAACATCTTCAAGGTTTGTGTTTGCTGGTGACGGGCCACAGGCCATCCGGAAAAGGGCTGCGCTCCTTGCTTGTTCCTGGTCTGCTTGCGGCCAGTGTCGGCATCGGCGGCCCGGCCGGTGCGGCCCGGCCCTTGCCTGCTGACACCGCTCAGAGCGCGGCCAAGGCAGCCTCATTGCTTTCGGTGCGGGAGCCGCTCTCCGGCAGGCTGGCGCCGGGACAGAAGCTGAGCCTGCAGCTGGAGGCACCGGCAGGTGCCGTGGTGCGAGGCAATCTGCAGGCGCTGGGCGTTGTGCTGGATGTGGAAACGCCTGACGGGCGCCATCTGCGGAGGCTGAGTCAGGGCGCAGGCGTCGATCACGCATTCACCTGGCAAAGCCGGGGCATGGCGAAGGAGCGTCTGGTGCTGCGCGCAGAGAAGGTCCAGCCCTATGTGTCGGCAGCAAACGGCATGTCGGCGGTGCAGGACGGGCACAGCGGTGCTCCGGCCTATGCTGCGCCCATTCCTGGCGCCTACGAGCTGACGATCACCCAGGTGCTGGCGCCGTTGGCGGCCGGCCATGTGCCTGCGGCAGAGATCGAACCAGAGCCGCTGCGCAGCCCCAGGCTAAAGGCCTTGCAGGCGCGGCTGGCGCAGGGCGGCGACAGCCGCAGCTTCTGGCAGGAAATGGAACGCCAGGGCACGCCGCTGATCGAGCCCTGGGATGCCGAGCACCAGCTGGTGAGCTTTGTCTGGCGCGGCGCCGGGCAGTCCGTGCGGCTGTTCGGAAGTCCATCGGGCAACCATGAGCCTCTGCAGCGCCTCGGAAGAAGCGATGTCTGGTGGGCCAGTTTCGTCATGCCCAGGGATGCACGGCTCAGCTATGGTTTTGCGCCCGATGTGCCAGCGGTCTCGGCCGATGCCATGATTCAGCGCCGATCCATTCTGTCCACCTTGCAGCGCGACCCTCTCAATCGCCAGAGCTGGGGACGGTCTGCGGATCTGCAGGCGGTGCAGGATCGCTACGACGGGCGCTCCGTGCTGACACTGGCCAAGGCGCCGCCCCAGCCCTGGAGCCAGTCCCGTGCCAGCGTGGCAACTGGCCAGTTGCAGCGTCACTGGCTGGACAGCCAGGCGCTGGGCAATGGGCGCGATATCTGGATCTACAAGCCGCAGGGCTGGCAGCAGGCCGATGCGGCTCAGCGTTCCCTGCTGGTGCTGTTTGACGCCCAGGCCTATCTGCGCCAGGTTCCCACGCCCGCCATCGTCGACAACCTGATGGCCGACGGCCTGCTGCCGGCAACGGCCGTCGTGCTGGTGGCTAATGGCGCAGGCGACGCGCGCAGCCGCGAGTTGCCGCCCAACCCGGTGTTTGCGGACTTCATGGGCAAGCAGCTCATGCCCTGGCTCAAGGCACAGGGCATAGCGGCAGGGCCTGAGCGCACGGTGATTGCAGGATCGAGCTATGGCGGCCTGGCCTCAAGCTATGTGGCGCTGCGCTATCCGCAGTGGTTTGGCAATGTGCTCAGCCTTTCGGGCTCCTACTGGTGGGCACCCAAGGGCGAGCCGCCCAATTGGCTGGCTCGCCAGTATGAGCAAGCACCGCAACTGCCCATTCGCTTTTACTTTGATGCCGGCCTATACGAAGGGGCTCGCGGTGGTCAGGCAGGCATACGCGAAACCAGCCAGGAGCTGGGCGATGTGCTGCGTGCCAAGGGCAACAAGGTCGTGCAGCGCGTGCACAGCACCGGCCATGACTATGTGCACTGGCAGGGCTCGCTGGCCTGCGGACTGCTGGCGCTGACGGGGCGCGAGCCATCGACCGAGGGGCTCAAGGAGCAGGTCGCACAGGCTTGCGGGCTCTGAGTCCGGGGAGCACAAAAAAAAGGGGCCTGAGGCCCCTTTTTTGCTTTTGGCCTGCAGCGCTTGTTCGAAAGCGCTGCAGGCTTTTTTATGCAAGCTTCTACTTGAGCTTGTTGCCGCATTCGCCGCAGAACAGGTCATTGGCTGCCACGGGGGCGCTGCAGGCGGGGCAGCTTGGCGCAGCCTGAGTCTGGCGGGCTTTCTCGGCGGCCTCTGCTTCGGCGCGGGCGCGGGCTGCTTCACGCTCGGCAGCCTGCTGCCTGGCCAGTTGCTCGGCTTCGGCTTGCTGACGTGCTTCTTCGGCCGCCTGGGCTGCGGCGCGCTCTTCAGCGGCCTTTTGCTGTGCTGCGCGCTCTGCGGCCTGGGCTTCGGCCCGCTGGCGTGCGGCCAGTTCCTGAGCTTCGGCAGCCGCACGTTCACGTGTCGCACGTTCTCGTGCAGCTTGCTCGGTGGCCTCGGCTTCAGCCTTTAGACGGGCTGCTTCGGCCTCGGCACGCAGGCGTGCCGCTTCTGCTTCGCTACACTGGCGGGCGGCTGCCTCTTCAGCGCTTTGATGTGCTTTTTCCGCCCCATCGGCGGCAGCACGCTCGCGCGCCTGCTGCTCTGCAAACGCCTGCTCGGTGGATGCCGCTGTGGCGGCAGTCAGGCCTGCGGCAGCCGCTGCTGCGCCAGCGCTGGCATTGCTGTCGGTGCCGGGCGGGGTGTCGGTGGCGGAGTGCTTGGCTGTGGCTTCCTGCAGGCGCTCGCTGGCAGCCTGCTTGGCGCGCTCGGCCGCGGCCATGGTGCGTTCTGCGGCAGCCATGGTCTGGGCCTTGGCTTCCTCGGCTTTTTTGCGCACATCGCCAATCAGGCTGTCCAGCGCACCCTCGGCCTCGGCAGGGTCCACGCTTTCACGGGCCTGCAGATAGATCAGATTCATGCCCATGATGGCCACCTGGGCCAGCAGTGCGCCCACCACGCAATAGAGAACGCCCAGGCCGGCGATGAGGCCGGTGCTGCCGCCACCCATCATGCCCATGGGGTTGAAGCCACCACCGTAGCCACGGCCGTAGCCGCCGCCCATGAACATGCCGGCCATGGAGCCATCTCCGGTAATGCTCATGGCCATCCCTGTCAGGGAGACGGTTGCAGGCACCAGTCCGGCAAACAGCATGAAGCAGACCAGGCCCAAAATGACATAGAGCACGACTTCCATCAGCACCACTTCGACCAGGCGCTTGCGCGCGATGCTCAGCACATTGGCCAGCGCAGCCTTGACGGACAGGCCGCTCCACAGCGCAGGGCCCATCAGCGGGCCGACGACCCAAATCATGGCGATCAGCAAGGCTGCGGCGACCAGCACCAGAATCGGGTGGGCCACAAAGGCCAGAATACCGCCGAGCACGGGAATCTTGCAGATGAAGTAAATGACGGCAGCCAGCAGGTAGTAGGCCAGCGTGGCAACAAATATCGCGAGTCCGACCAGCAGGAATTTGGGCAGGCACAGCAGACCGGCCGATGCCGCAGCCGAGAAGGAGCGTACGGGCTCGTTCCTGGCCTTGTCCATGAGCATGATGCCGACGCCCGAAGAGCCAGCCAGCAGCGCGACCACGGCCGCCAGCATGAAGATCAGGTACATGAAGAAGCCGGCCTTGACCAGCATCCAGGCCGCGCCTGCTATCAGTGCACCGGTCAGCAGCAGTGTCAGAAAGCACAGCAGCAGCGGTCGCCACTGAGTCAGTCCTTCGGCGGCTCTGGCGAGGGTGGCAAAACGTATTTCTCCCAGGGGTTGCTCTCTCATTTTTCGTCCTGTCTGGTAGTTGAGGCTGGCTGGTGTGGCGCGATGAGCCGCTGGCTGGCCGGGGGTCAAAGCTTGCCGCGGATCTCGCCGGCTTCGATGGTGTAACGCTCCACGCCGGCGGGCAGACCAGTATCTATCTTCTTGATGACAGTCACGGGTTTGCCGCCTTTGGACTGGGTTGTGCCAGTGGCGGTATTCACGCGCCCGGCCCTGACATCCTCGTCGGACTGATCGACCACGATGCTCGACGAGCCGCGGTTGTCGGCCAGTTCATTGGCCAGTTCCTTGAGCACATTCATGGCCTGGGTATATTCCCTGCGACCCTTGGCGGCCAGCGGCATCTCCACGGTCAGTGCTGAGAAACTGCGCATCTGGTGTGCCTGACCCGACTGTCCGTCGGCGATGCTGACGGTCCTGGTCTGTACCGGCCCAGCCACTGCGCGTTGTTTGGCCGGCAGCTTCTGCATGGCTTGCACGGCCTGGGCCTGCATGCTCTGCGCATGCTGCGTCTCCTGATCCAGAGCGGCTTGCAGACGCGCAAAGCGCTCGTTCTGCCCGCCCGAAACAGCGGTCGCGGGCGCGCCGCTGCCGGGGCCGCAGCTGGGGTCTGCGGAATTGGTGACGCGCGAGAGCATGCAGCTCAGCGATGTGGAGGCATCTTGCAAGCTGGCGCAGCCGCCGAGCAGGGTTGCGGCGCAGGCGAGCACAGTGAGTTTGAGTTTTTTCATGGCTTTCAATCCAGCAGGTCATCCAGGGATGGCGCGGCATTCTTCTTGACTGGAGGTGTTCTTGCAGGGGCCGGCACGGGTGGTTTGCCAGATGCCGGGGCTGAGGACGGCTCCGGGCTGGCCGCAGGCGCGGGTGCGTCGCTGGCAGTGTTTGCTGTCGTCGCTGCGGGGGTGACTGCAGTGGCGGGCGCGTTGTCAACGGCGCCGGCAATCGGGGCATTTTCGGCAGGTGCCGTTTGCGCTGCGGTACTGCCGCCCAGCGGGCCGACCAGGGCGTCGGCCTTGGCCTTGTCTTCGGGCGAAATACCATCCTTGCCGGCTTGGGACGAACTGGATGCGCTATTGCCCGAGCTGGTCAGGCCCTTCATATTGCTTGCCATCATCACACCACCCGCAATGGCTGCGACCAGCAGTGCCAGCGCCACCCATTTGATCCAGGCATTGCTGCCGCGCACCGGTTCCTGGGGAAAGGCCGGCGTGCGGTCATTGCGCTGCGCAAAGCGTGCGGCAGGCTCCGGCTGTGGTGGCCTTGGCGCGGGTGTATCCATGGGCTCGATCAGGGGAGGGGCCAGGCTTGAGCTGTCAATGGTCTGCGAGGCACCTAAAGGCATGGGCGGCGCAGTTGCCACTGCGGCATGGCTATCGCCGGAGTGCTCGAACACCAGGCCGCATCGTGTGCAGAAGCGGGCCTCGGGTTTGCAGACAGCCTGGCATTGGCTGCAGATTTTTTCAACAGCAGTGATTGCCGCTTCCGGTGCTTGTCTGGCGCCGCAGTTCTTGCAGAACTTGGCATTCGGAGAGAGCGGATTGCCGCATTGGGAACAATTCATGGTCTGCAATCGAGAAAAGAGTCCGCGGGAATGGCCGTTCGGCGGCATTGCTGCCTTGGCAATGCGTGGAATATGGGCCGGTTTTTGCGCATTGGCATGAACCGGTACGGACCCTGAAAAATGATTTGTATCTTAGCGGCGCATTTGCCGCAGCCTGTCGGATCGCTTTACGGGAATGTAAGCACGTTCGGTTTTGACAGCTTTTTGTCAGACATGGCGATCCATGAATGGGGTTTGGATTAATGGAGCTGCGCGGAGTTTCAAGGGACTTATGGCGTAAGTGACTGATTTGAAAAGAAGGCAGTAAATCAGGTGCTTTATGGAGGCCGGGATTGCCGGGAAAAGCTCGGATCTCGAAATCTGTTTGATTTTTGCAAATGCTTCAAATGGTTGAGAGTGTTTTGCGCTGTAAAGATTTCAACGAAATACAGGCCTTGCTGAACCCGGGAGTCAGCAAGGCCGGTAATCACTGCTGCGCAACCAGCGTCAGCAGCTCGATTCGCGGCGCCACGCCAAGGCGTACGGCAAAACCGGCCCACAGGCCTGCTCCGCTGCTGACCAGCAGCTTCATATTGCCGACGTCATATTCGCCGCGCACAAAACCGTTGTTGACGGGAGCCACCAGCCAGCGGTCCATGCCCAGAATCAGCCCGCCGTGGGTATGGCCCGATATCTGCAGATTCATGCCCTTGTCCGCGTTGTCGCGCGCGAATTTGGGCTGGTGCGCGAGCAGGATATGAAACTGTGCGCCGGCCTTGCGGGCCTGGGCGGCAACTGCGTCCACATCGGGGGGAACGCCTTCGGCGACCTCGGGGTCGGCGTTGTTGGGCGAGGTCCGGCCGAACACCGGGTCGCCGATGCCGGACAGGGCCAGCTTGCTGCCCTTGATGTTCAGCAGCTGCATGCGGTTTTCCAGCAGATTCAGGCCCAGGCGGCGGAACTCGGCCATCCAGGCGTTGTAGCCGCTGTAGTACTCGTGGTTGCCCGGCGCCGCCCAGACGCCGTAGCGCGCGCTCAAGGCGGCCAGCGGCGCCACATGGGCGCGGCTGGTGGCGACATCGCCGTCCACCATGTCGCCGGGCAGCACGATCAGGTCGGGCGTGGTGGCCAGGGTGCGTTGCACGATGGTCTGCACATAGCTTGCATCATTGACCGGGCTGGCGTGGATATCGGCCAGCACGGCAATGCGCAGGCCCTGCAGGGCGGTGGGCAGGTTTCTGACCGCGATCTGCTGCTCATGCACCCTGGGCGGTTGCAGGGCGTTGAAGACGCCGATGGCGCTCAGGCAGCCGGTCGCCACCACGGCGGCTGCGGTGAGTGCGGGAAGGTGCAGCAGCTGCGCCAGGCTGGTTCGCCCCATGAGTCGGGCGATCAGCCACAGCAGATCGCGCAGCAGTACAAACAGCGCCAGCATCAGCAGCATGGCCAGAATCCAGCCGCCGGGAACCTGCAGGCGCGCCACCACGGCGTAGGGCAGGGCATTCGTCTGCACGGCCTTGAGCAGCAAGGCCGGCGCAATGCCCAGCAAGGCCGTGATCAGCGCGGCCAGCAGGCGGGCAAGACGAGAAGTACCGTTGAGGCTGGAGACAGGCCACCAGAGCCAGAGAGCCAGAAGAGGGATGACGAAAGCAGCAGTCGAAACCATGGGGCGCAGAGAAACCGAAAATTGCCGCGAGCATAGCAAGCGTTGGTGTCCCCGCGATGAACGCTGCTGCAGCCGCTATCGCTCGTACAACGCAGGGCGTTGAAAATTGCGCGGCGCGGCTGCTTTTGTCATCACTGCGCAAGACCGGCCAAGGACGGGGATAATCCCAGCCCTTATGTCTTTGAAGATCAACTTCCCCGAGTCGCTCCCCGTATCCAGCCGTCGCCAGGAAATCATGGAGGCCATGGATCGCCATCAGGTCATCATCGTCTGCGGCGAGACCGGTTCGGGCAAGACCACGCAGCTGCCCAAGATCGCTCTGGCGCTGGGCCGGGGCAGGCTCAATGCCGCGCCCGATGCCAACGGCCAGGTGCGTGGCCATCTGATCGGCCACACCCAGCCGCGCCGCATTGCCGCCAGCTCGGTGGCCAAGCGCATTGCCGAGGAGCTGAACACGCCGCTGGGCGAAGTGGTGGGCTACAAGGTGCGTTTTCAGGACACGCTGCAGAAGAACGCCTCCGTCAAGCTGATGACCGACGGCATCTTGCTGGCCGAGACCCAGACCGATCCGCTGCTCAAGGCCTACGACACGCTGATCATCGACGAGGCGCACGAGCGCAGCCTGAACATCGACTTTCTGCTCGGCTATCTCAAGCAGATCCTGCCCAAGCGCCCCGATCTCAAGGTGGTGGTGACCTCGGCAACCATCGATGCGGACCGCTTTGCCAAGCACTTCGAATCGAAGAGCGGTCCTGCGCCCGTGATCATGGTTTCGGGCCGCACCTATCCGGTGGAGATGCGCTATCGCCCGTTCGAGGGTGAAAAGGACAAGGATCTGAACGACGCCATTGCCGATGGCGTCGATGAACTCTGGGCCGGCGGCAAGGGCGGCGATATCCTGATCTTCCTGCCGGGCGAGCGCGAGATCCGCGAAGCCGCCGATCATCTGCGCAAGCATTTGCAGCACTCGCCCACGCTGCGCAGTGCCGAAGTGCTGCCGCTGTTCTCGCGCCTGTCGCAGGCCGAGCAGGACCGTATCTTTGACGGCCATACGGGCCGGCGCATCGTGCTGGCCACCAATGTGGCCGAAACCTCGCTCACGGTGCCGGGCATTCGCTATGTGATCGACGCCGGTACGGCGCGTGTGAAGCGCTATTCCTTCCGCAGCAAGGTGGAGCAGTTGCTGGTCGAGCCGATCTCGCAGGCCGCAGCCAACCAGCGCGCGGGCCGTTGCGGTCGCGTGGCCAACGGCATCTGCATTCGCCTGTACGACGAAGAGAGCTTTGTCAGCCGCGACCGCTTCACCGACCCCGAAATCCTGCGCTCCTCTCTGGCCGGCGTGATCCTGCGCATGAAGTCGCTGGGGCTGGGCGATGTGGTGCATTTCCCCTTCCTCGAAGCGCCTTCGGGCCGCGCCATTGCCGACGGCTATCAGCTGCTGGCCGAACTGGGCGCGGTGGACGATCACGGCCATCTGCTGCCCATGGGCAAGGAGCTGTCGCGCCTGCCGCTGGACCCGCGCGTGGGCCGCATGATTCTGGAGGCGCGTGAGCGCCGCGCCCTGGCCGAGGTGCTGATCATTGCCTCGGCCCTCAGCGTGCAGGACGTGCGCGACCGGCCCATGGAGGCGCAGCAGCAGGCCGACCAGGCTCATGCCAAGTTCGACGACGAGAAAAGCGAATTCAGCGGCTATCTGCGTTTGTGGAAGTGGCTGTCGGATGCGCGCGGCGGCAAGGTCGTGGCCAAGAGCCGCAAGGAGATGGCGGCCCAGCACGCACCTGCGACCAAGCCCAATGCGCGCAACCAGGCCTTCCTGCCCGTCAGTCAGCGTGCCAGCGGCGCGCAGCTCGAAGGCACGGTGCAAGAGCGGCTGGCGCTGTTCAACCCTGCCGATCAGGCCCAACATGCCGACGAGGCCACGCACAAGATCAGCAACCGCCAGTGGGAGCAGTTGCTGCGCCAGAACTTCATCAATATCCGCCGCGTGCGTGAGTGGCGCGACATCCACTCTCAGCTGCTGACGGTGGTCAAGGAGCAGAAATGGCTGCTCAACAATGAGGCAGCGGGCTATGAGGCCGTGCACCTGTCCATGCTGTCGGGCTTGCTCGGCAATATCGGCTACAAGGCCGAGGAGAGCGAGAGCTATCTGGGCGCGCACGGCATCAAGTTTCACCCGCATCCCGGCGCTCACCTGAGCAAGAAGCCCGGTCGCTGGATTGTGGCGGCCGAGCAGGTCGAGACCTCGCGCCTGTACGGCCGCGGCATTGCGGCCATAGAGCCGCAGTGGCTGGAGGAGGTGGGCGGCCATCTGCTCAAGAAGCAGCTGCTGGATCCGCACTGGAGCAAGAAGCAGGCCGATGTGGTGGCGCTGGAGCGCGCCACGCTCTACGGTCTGGTGGTCTACAACGGCCGCCGCGTGAGCTACGGCCGCGTCGATCCCCACGAGGCGCGCAATCTCTTCATCCGCCAGGCGCTGGTGGAGGGGGAGTGGGAAACGAAGTGGCATTTCCTGCCCGCCAACCTCAAGCTCATGCGCAAGGTCGAGGAGCTGGAGCACAAGAGCCGTCGCCAGGACGTGCTGGTCGACGACGAGCTGATCTTTGCCTTCTACGACCAGCATCTGCCCAAGGATGTGTACAGCGGCGCGAGCTTCGACAAGTGGTTCCGCGCCGAGAGCAGGAACCAGCCCGAGCTGCTGCGCCTGTCCAGGGACGAGCTGATGCGGCACGAGGCCGCCGGCATCACCACGGACAAATTTCCCAAGACCGTGAAGCTGGGCGGTGCCGATTGCAGCGCCAGCTATCTGCACAGCCCCGGCGACGCGCGCGACGGCATCACGGTCACCGTGCCGCTGTTCGTGCTCAACCAGGTGTCGGAGGAGCGCGCCGAGTGGCTGGTGCCGGGCATGCTCAAGGACAAGATCCAGGCGCTCTTGAAGAGCCTGCCCCAGCGCCCGCGCAGCCGTTTCGTGCCGCTGCCCGAGAGCGCGGCGCGGCTGGCAGAGCTGTTTACCGAGAGCGAGCGCTGGGCCCAGGGCGGGCTGATCGACGCCTTGCTCAAGCAGGTGCGCGACGAGACCTCGCTGGATGTGAAGCGTGCCGACTTCAAGCTGGACATGCTGAGCCCGCATCTGTTCATGAACTTCCGCATCACCGACGAGCATGGCCGCCAGCTGGGTCAGGGCCGCAATCTGGGTGCGCTCAAGGCCGAGTGGGGCGCCAAGGCACGCGGTGCATTCCAGGCGCTTGCTTCATTAAAGGTAGCTGCTGGCATAAGTGATACAAGCATTTCAGAGTCAAAAGTATCTGAAGGTGATAATAGAAAAGCGCAAGAAGCTCCTAAAAATGATAAGTGTGCGGCGGGCAAGCCGGCGCAGTCCCACGATGCGCGCTACAAGGACTGGAGCTTTGGCGAGCTGCCCGAGCTTATGGAGATCAAGAAGGGCGGCACCACGCTGATCGGCTTTCCGGCCCTGATCGACCATGGCGACGCCGTCGGCATCGAAGTCTTTGACGAACCCGAAGCCGCTGCCGCAAAGCACCGTGTGGGTTTGCGCCGGCTGTTCGCGCTGCAGATTCGCGATGCGCTCAAGTATCTGGAAAAGAACATTCCCGATCTGCAGAAGATGGCTGTGGCCTATATGCCGCTGGGCACGCAGGAGGAGCTGCGCGGCCAGATCATCGACGTGGCCATAGACCGCGCCTTTTTGCAGGAGCCGCTGCCGAGCAACGAGGCCGACTTCAAGCAGCGCGTGCAGGACGGCCGTGGGCGCCTTACGCTGATTGCCAACGAGGTAGCTCGCATGTCGGCCGTCATCCTCGCCGAGTACGCAGCCGCCGCGCGCAAGATCAAGGACACGAAGAACGCGCCCGAGGCCACCAAGGATGCGAGCGAACAGCTGCAAAAGCTCATGCCCAAGAACTTCATCGCCGTGGCCCCCTGGGCGCAGCTCGGTCATTACGCGCGCTACCTCAAGGCCATTAGCTCGCGTCTGGACAAGTACCGGGCCGACCCGGCGCGCGATGCCGCCAAGCTCAAGGAGCTGCTGCCGCTGGAGCAGCGCTACTGGCGGCTGGTGGCCGAGCGCAAGGGGCAGATCGATGCCCGCATGCAGGAGTACCGCTGGATGCTGGAGGAGCTGCGCGTGAGCTTTTTTGCGCAGGAGCTGCGCACGCCGTATCCGGTCAGCGCCAAGCGGCTGGACAAGGTCTGGGCGCAGCTGCAGCAGTGATGCCGGCCTGACGAATGGGGCCCTGCCTGACTAGGCGGGCCGGCTTTCGCCCTGCAGCAGCGGATTGCGCGAAAACAGCTCCACCACCCAGTCCACAAAGGCGCGCACCTTGGCGCTGAGGTGGGAGTTTGGCGGATAGACCACATAGATCGGCAGCAGAGGGTGCTTCCAGTCCTCCAGCACGCGTTGCAGCTGGCCGTTTTCCAGGTACTTGTGAATCTGGAAGCGGCTGAGCTGCCCTATGCCCTGGCCAGCGAGGATGGCGCTGATATAGGCATTGCCTTCGTTGATGCCCAGGTGGGCGGGACTGGCGATCTCAATCACTTCGCCGCCCTTGTGGAACTCCAGCGGATAGCGCCGCGCCGAGACCGGGGAGAAATAGATCACGTTGCGATGGCCGGACTCCAGGTCGCGCGGATGCTGTGGCACGCCGTGGCGCTGCAGATATTCGGGTGCGGCAACGGTGATGAATTCCAGATTGCCGATTCGGCGCGCCACCAGGGACTGGTCGGCCAGCTCGCCGCCGCGGATTACGCAGTCCACGTTGTCGCTGATCAGGTCCACGGTGCGGTCGCTCACGCCCAGATCGATCTGTATTTCGGGATAGCGAGACTGGAACTCGCTCAGATGGGGAATGATGAGTAGCCGCGCCACGGTGGTTCCCACATCCACGCGCAGGCGCCCGCGCGGCGTGGTGCGGGCCTGGCTGACGCTGGCCTCGAGATCGTCGAAGTCGGCGAGCAGGCGCACGGCGCGGTCGTAATAGGCCGCACCATCGGCGGTCACGGTGACACGGCGCGTGGTACGGTTGAGCAGCTTCACGCGCAGGCGCTCTTCCAGCGCCTGAACGTTCTTGGTCACACTGGCTTTTGGCATTTGCAGCGAATCGGCTGCACGCGTGAAAGTGCCGGCTTCCACGACCCGCGCGAAAATACGCATGGCCTGTATCTGATCCATGGGATCTCCTTGTCCTCGCGAAAACCCGGACTCGCCGAGGATGCGGGATTCTCACACACAGCTCACACCGTCATTGTTCGAGAATTGGAAACAGTGTGGCCGCGTTTGCGGGGTTTATACCGTCACTTGCTGTTGCTACATTTCTGTTCCATCACCCGGTCCTGTCCGGAAAATCCATGTCAAACACCAAAGCCACCGCATCGCAGCCGATTCCTCATACCGACACCACGATCTCCGTGGCCGACGGTGTGCAGGCCGATGTGCGCATATACGGCGGCAAGCGGCGCGGCGAAGTCGTCCCGCTGGTGTTGCATTTCCATGGTGGCGCCTTTGTGGCCGGCGATCTGGACAACGGCTGCACCGTCGGCAGCTCGCTGGCGGCGGCCGGGGCCTGCGTGGTGTCGCTGGCCTATCCGCTGGCACCCGAGCATCCGTTTCCGCGTCCGCTGGAGTTGGGCTACGAGGTGCTGCTGTGGGCCTACAAGCAACGCACCAAGCTGGCTGGAAAGGGCGCTCCGCTCTACCTGGCCGGTGAAGAGGCCGGAGCCAATCTGGCGGCAGGCGTCTGCATGATGGCGCGCGATCAGCAGCAGCCGCCGCTGGCCGGGCAGATTCTGATCTCTCCCATGCTGGACCCCTGCTCGGCCACGCCTTCGCAGCGTGCTGCCCAGGGCGAGTCCGTCGAATGCAAATGGGCTTCGGGCTGGTGCCAGTACCTGGGCGAGCCGCATGATGCGGAGCACCCCTATGCGGTGCCGGCGCGAGCCCGCCGTCTCGCGGGACTGCCGCCGACGCTGATTCTGGTCGGCGAGGCCGACCCCATGCGCGATGAGGCACTGAACTATGGCGCGCGGCTGGAAGCTGCCGGCCTGAGCGTGCATCGCCATGTGTTTGCCGAAGCCGGGCAATGGCCGCAGGCGCTGCTGGAGCAGCCGCCCGAGTCCTGCCCTTGCGCCGCGCAGCTGCAGGAGCAACTGCGCCAGTTTTTCGAAACCACCCGATGTCGGCTCTGAGCTGATTTTGCCCTGCTGAGACAGCTGACCTGATCCGGCCCCGAGGGCCGGACGCAGCACGGCTGCGCCTTTTTCTTCTCTTTCTCATTCGATTCCTGGCCACAGCGCTGGAAGGGATGAGTCTTGCCTGCCGCCGAAAGAGCCGCTACCGCTTTCAACCCTTGAACAAAGACATTGCCATGAACGAGCACTCCAAACTCTCCAACCGCCGCCGGTGGGCCGCCGTCGGCGTCGCCGCTGCCGTGATCGCCACGACTGCCGCCATGCTGGGCCTGTCATCGCATGCCGAAGCGCCCGCTGTGCAAGCCGCCGCGCCGGCTGTGCCGGTTTCGGCAGCCCAGGTCCTGCAGCAGGACGTGACGCTGTGGAATGAATTCTCCGGCCGCCTCGAAGCCGTGCAGCGCGTGGATGTGCAGCCGCGCGTCTCGGGAGCGGTGCAGGCCGTGCATTTCAAGGAAGGCGCACTGGTCAGGGCCGGTGATCTGCTGTTCACCGTGGACCCGGCGCCCTATGTGGCAGAAGTCGATCGCGCCGAAGCCCAGGTCGTTGCCGCCAAGGCGCGCATGGCCTATACCCAGAGCGAGTCCGAGCGCGCCACGCGTCTGTGGGATGAGCGGGCGATCGCGCAAAAGGAATACGACGAGCGCGTGAATGCCCGGCGCGAGGCCGATGCGAATCTGCGCGCCGCCCAGGCTGCGCTGCAGACCGCCAAGCTGAACCTGGGCTACACCCAGGTCAAGGCGCCGGTGAGCGGACGCGTGGGCCGCATCGAGGTCACGGTGGGCAATCTCGTGAGCTCGGGAGCCGGTGCTCCGGTGCTGACCACCTTGGTGTCGGTGGACCCCATGTACGCCAGCTTTGACGCGGACGAGCAGATCGTGGCCCAGGCGCTGCAGGGTCTGCAGAGCGCAAGCCAGGGACGCAGCACGCGTGCGCTGATTGAAACCATTCCCGTTCAGATGGGGGTGGGTACCAGCGGCGGCACGCCTTATGTCGGTCATCTGCAGCTCATAGACAACCAGGTCGATGCCAAGAGCGGCACGGTGCGCGTGCGGGCCGTGTTCGGCAATGTGGACGGAACGCTCATGGCCGGCCAGTTCGCGCGCATCCGCATGGGCCAGCCCCAGACCACCCAGGCCGTGCTTATCAACGAGCGCGCCGTGGGCACGGACCAGAGCAAGAAATTCGTGCTGGTGATTGGCGCGGACAACAAGGCCGAGTACCGGGAGGTGCAATTGGGCGCACCGGTGGACGGCCTGCGCGTGGTCACTTCGGGCCTCAAGGCCGGCGAGCGCATCGTCGTCAACGGACTGCAGCGTGTGCGCCCCGGCGTGGTGGTCGCGCCCCAGGACGTGCCCATGGATGCCAAGGCCGAGCTGGCCGATGGCCGCGGCGCCGCCAAGCAACCCACGGTCTGAGAACCCTTAATCCTCCGACACCATGAACCTTTCCCGATTTTTCATCGACCGCCCGATCTTTGCGGGTGTGCTGTCGGTACTTATTTTTCTCGCAGGCCTCATCGCCATGCGAACGCTGCCGATCTCGGAATACCCCGAGGTCGCTCCACCCTCGGTGGTGGTGCGCGCCCAGTACCCGGGCGCCAACCCCAAGGTGATTGCAGAAACCGTGGCCACGCCGCTGGAGGAATCCATCAATGGCGTGGAAGGCATGCTCTACATGGGCAGCCAGGCCACGACCGACGGCGTGATGACGCTGACCGTGACCTTCGCCCTGGGCACCGACCCCGACAAGGCCCAGCAACTGGTGCAGAACCGCGTCTCCCAGGCCGAGCCGCGCCTGCCCGAGGAAGTGCGCCGCCTGGGCATCACCACGGTCAAGAGCGCGCCCGACCTGACCATGGTCGTGCACATGGTCTCGCCCAACGGCCGTTATGACATCGACTATCTGCGCAACTATGCCGTGCTCAACGTGAAGGACCGCCTGGCGCGCATCCAGGGTGTGGGCCAGGTGCAGATCTTCGGCGGCGGCGACTATTCCATGCGCGCCTGGCTGGATCCGCAGAAGGTGGCGCAGCGCGGTCTCTCTGCCGCCGACGTGGTGGCCGCCATCCGCGGCCAGAACGTGCAGGCTGCAGCCGGCGTGGTGGGCGCCTCGCCCGGCCTGCCCGGTGTGGACATGCAACTGTCCATCAATGCGCAAGGCCGCTTGCAGACCGAGGAAGAGTTCGGCGACATCATCGTCAAGACCGGCTCCGACGGCGCCGTGACGCGCTTGCGCGACGTGGCGAGGCTGGAGCTGGGCGCGGCCGATTATTCGCTGCGCTCCCTGCTCAACAACGATCCCGCCGTAGGCATGGGCGTGTTCCAGGCCCCGGGCTCGAATGCCCTGGAGATCTCGGCCAATGTGCGCTCCACCATGGCCGAGCTGCAAAAGCACATGCCCGAGGGCGTGGAGTTCCGCATCGCCTACGACCCCACCCAGTTCGTGCGGGCTTCCATCAAGTCCGTGATCCAGACCCTGCTGGAAGCCGTGGCCCTGGTCGTGGTGGTGGTGATCCTGTTCCTGCAGACCTGGCGCGCCTCCATCATTCCGCTGCTGGCCGTGCCGGTGTCGGTGGTGGGTACCTTCGCCGTGCTGCACCTGCTGGGCTTTTCCATCAATGCGCTGAGCCTGTTCGGCCTGGTGCTGGCCATCGGTATCGTGGTGGATGACGCCATCGTGGTGGTGGAGAACGTGGAGCGCAACATCGAGGCCGGTCTGTCGCCGCGCCAGGCCACCTATCGCGCCATGCAGGAGGTGAGCGGGCCCATCATCGCCATCGCCCTGGTGCTGGTGGCCGTGTTCGTGCCGCTGGCCTTCATCAGCGGCCTGACGGGCCAGTTCTATCGCCAGTTCGCGGTGACCATCGCCATCTCGACCGTTATCTCGGCCATCAACTCGCTGACCCTGTCGCCCGCGCTTTCCGCGCTGCTGCTGCGCGGCCACGACGCTCCCAAGGACGCGCTGACACGCGGCATGGAACGCGTGCTGGGCGGGTTCTTTCGCCGCTTCAACGCCTTGTTCCGCCGCGGCTCTGAGGCCTATAGCGGCGGCGTGCAACGCGTCATCGGCCGCAAGGCGCTGATGCTGGTGATCTACGCCGTGCTGGTGGGCGCGACCTGGGGTCTGTTCAAGCTGGTGCCCGGCGGTTTCGTGCCGGCCCAGGACAAGCAGTACCTGGTCGGCTTTGCCCAGCTTCCCGATGGCGCCACACTGGACCGTACCGAAGACGTGATCCGCCGCATGGGCGAGATCGTCAAGAACAATCCCAACGTGGAAGACGCCATCGCCTTCCCCGGGCTGTCCATCAACGGCTTCACCAACAGCTCCAATTCGGGCATCGTCTTTGTCACCCTCAAGCCCTTTGCCGAGCGCACGCATGCCGACCAGAGCGGCGGTGCCGTGGCGGGCCAGCTCAACCAGGCCTTTGGCAGCATCCAGGAAGCCTTTATCGCCATGTTCCCGCCGCCGCCCGTGGCCGGCCTGGGCACGACCGGCGGCTTCAAGCTGCAGATCGAGGACCGTGCCTCGCTGGGCTACGACGCCATGGACGCGGCCGTGAAGGCATTCATGGCCAAGGCCTACCAGACGCCCGAGCTGGCCGGCCTGTTCACCAGCTGGCAGGTCAACGTGCCCCAGCTCTATGCCGCCATCGACCGCACCAAGGCGCGCCAGCTCGGCGTGCCCGTGACGGATATCTTCGAGACGCTGCAGATCTACCTGGGCAGCCTGTATGCGAACGACTTCAATCAGTTCGGCCGCACCTACAGCGTGCGCGTCCAGGCCGATGCCGCCTACCGGGCGCGTGCCGAAGACGTGGGCCTGCTCAAGGTGCGTTCCACCACAGGCGAGATGGTGCCGCTGTCGGCGCTGATGAAGCTCGAACCCAGCTTCGGGCCCGAACGTGCCATGCGCTACAACGGCTTTCTGGCCGCCGACGTGAACGGCGGGCCCGCGCCCGGTTTCTCCTCGGGCCAGGCACAGGCCGCCGTCGAGCGCATTGCCGCCGAAACCCTGCCGCCCGGCATAGGCTTCGAGTGGACCGAGCTGACCTACCAGGAAATCCTGGCCGGCAATTCCGCCGTGCTGGTGTTCCCCATCGCCATCCTGCTGGTGTTCCTGGTGCTGGCGGCACAGTACGAAAGCCTGACCCTGCCGATTGCCATCATCCTCATCGTTCCCATGGGCCTGCTGGCTGCCATGACCGGCGTGTGGCTGAGCGGTGGCGACAACAATGTGTTCACGCAGATCGGGCTCATCGTGCTGGTGGGGTTGTCGGCCAAGAACGCCATCCTGATCGTGGAGTTTGCCCGCGAGCTGGAATTTGCCGGCCGCACGCCCGTGCAGGCCGCCATCGAGGCCAGCCGCCTGCGTCTGCGTCCCATCCTCATGACCTCGCTGGCCTTTGTCATGGGCGTGCTGCCGCTGGTGCTGTCCACCGGCGCGGGAGCCGAGATGCGAAGCGCCATGGGCGTGGCGGTGTTCGCCGGCATGATCGGTGTGACGGCCTTTGGCCTGTTCCTCACGCCGGTGTTCTATGTGGTGCTGCGCCGTCTGGCTGGCAACCGTCCGCTGCAGCAGCATGGCAGTCATGTGGCGCCGATCAGCGAGCCGGGTCACGGCGCCTCGGCCCTGCCCATGCCTGCTGCGCCGCGCGGCCATGACGAATAAGCCCCAATCAACCATGGATTCCGATATGAAAACGATGCAAGGCATTCGATCCCTGATGCCGTCTCTGAGCGCACTGACGGCAGCCCTGGTGCTGGCGGGTTGCGCCAGTGCACCGCCCACGGTGGCCGAGCATGCCGGCGTTGCCGTGCCTGCAAGCTTCAGCGCCCAGGCCGCAGCTGCGGGCTGGACGCAGGCCGCCCCGGCCGAGGCCCAGTCGCGCGGGGCCTGGTGGCTGGTATTTGCCGACGCCGAACTCAGCGCTCTCGTGGAGCGTGCGGGTGAAGCCAATACCGATGTGCAGACCGCTGCGGCACGTTTGGCCGAAGCCCGCGCGCTGCTGCGCTCGGCCGATGCCCAGCGGCAGCCGCAGATCGGGGCCTCGGGCGGCGCTGTGCGCCAGGCAGGTGCGAACACGGCGAACGGCATGCAGCCCGCCACCCTGGTCACGGCCGGCCTGAACTTCTCCTATGAAGCGGATCTGTTCGGCCGCCTGTCGCGGGCCAGCGATGCTGCGCGCGAGGATGCCAATGCACGTGAGGCCCTGCTGCAGAGCACGCGCCTGATGGTGCAGGCCGATGTGGCCCAGACCTATCTGCAACTGCGTTCGCTGCAGACCGAACGCCAGCTGGTCGAGCAGAGTCTGGTGGCCTATCGTGAGACTCTGACGCTGATCGAGAAGCGCTTCCGGGCCGGCGATGCCGCTGAGCTGGACGTGGCGCGAATGCAAACCGAGGTTTCGGCCACCGAGGCCGAGACGCTGGCGCTGGAGCGCCAGCAGGCAGCCCTCACGCATGCGCTGGCCGTGCTGGTCGGCGATATCGCCACTGGCTTCACGCTGGCTGCGCAGCCTGTGCTGGCAACGCTGCCCGTGATTCCGGCAGGCGTGCCCGCCACGGTGCTGGCACGCCGCCCCGATGTGTCGGCGGCCCAGGCATCGGTGCTGGCGGCCCAGGCGCGCGTGGGCGTGGCCCAGGCCGCATGGTTTCCAGCCATCACGCTCACGGGCAATGGCGGCTATGCCTCGCCGGAGCTGGGCGATCTGTTCAAGTGGTCGGCGCGCTCCTGGGGCATAGGCGCCTTGCTGTCCCTGCCCATCTTCGACGGCGGCCAGCGCGCCGCGCAGGAAGAGGGCGCCCGTGCGCGCCTGGAGGCCGCCGTGGCAGCCCAGCGCGGTCAGGTGCTCGCGGCCTTTAGGGAGGTCGAGGATCAGCTCAGTGCCTTGCGCCTGCTCTCGGGCCAGGCCCATGTGCTGGGGCAGGCCGTGCAATCCTCGGAGCGTGCCACGCACCTCTCGGACGTGCGCTATCGCAACGGTCTGGTGAGCCAGCTGGAGCTGCTCGATGCGCGCCGCAACGAGCTGCGCAACCGGCGTCAGGCCTTGCAGGTGCGTACCGCGCAGTACACGGCCACGGTGGCGCTGATCCGTGCGCTGGGCGGCGGCTGGGACAGCGGAGAGCCTGTGGCGGTAAGCAGTTGAGGCCGAGCCGGTGCTGCTGCATTAAGCGGTTGCGGACAGGCCTGACCGGCCTGTGGTGAGTCGACTTTTTAGGCAACCGACCTCAGGCATAGCGCTCCCGTATCAATCGCCTTGCTTTCCTGGGCTAGCGCTAAGCCACACCGTCTTGAGTTGAAGTGCAGGTCTCTGGGGTGATGTCGAACTGGACATGACCCCCGTGAACAATGAGCTCGTCTGGGCCCAAGTGCAGGCCGTTGAAAGTGCCCGTAGCTGCCTCGGAGGCGCTTGGCATCACCATTGTCGATAACTCACCGAATGCGATTGGCTCCTTGAAGTGCAGCTTCATGCCTGTGCAAAAGGTCACGATGAAGGGCTCGCCAATGATTGCCTGGTAGGCACCGGTATGCATGCAATGTTTCGTCATGTTGTTTTGCTCCTTTGCTTATGCCCAGGTCGGGAAAGGGTCCTTGAAAGTTCTCCACGCCCGGGGGCCTAGAGCCATTTCCCGGTCTGTTAATAGGCATGCGTCGAACATGCGTCGGAGTGTTGCTTCGTCCATATCAATTCCGATGACGACCAACTCTTGGCGTGCGTCTCCAACCTCTTCGTCCCAGTTCTTCTTGATGGCAGCAATGGCCTCTGAATCCTTTGGCCAGTGCTCTTGAGGCACGGTGGCCCACCATCGACCAGCGAGGCCGTTCCGGCACACGGCACCTGCCTGAGACCAGTCGCCGACCTTGGCGGGGCGACTGGCCAGCCAGAAGAAGCCTTTGGAACGAATGACTCCGGGCCATTCGGTCTCTACCAGCCTGTGAAAGCGCTCGGGGTGGAAGGGGCGGCGTGACCGATAGACAAAGCTGCCAATCCCATATTCATCGGTCTCAGGCTTGTGTTCACCACGAAGCTCCTTGAGCCAGCCAGGGGCCTTTGCCGCCTCTTCAAAGTTGAAGAGCTTGGTTGAAAGCACGGACGAGAGAGGGACCTTGCCGAAGGCCGCGTCAACGATTTTGGCGCGAGGGTTCAAGCTCGCCAGAATGGCCCGCAGACGCAATTGCTCGGCGTCGGAGATGAGGTCGGTCTTGTTCAGAACGAGCACATCGCAAAACTCAATTTGCTCGATGAGCAAGTCGACAACACACCGTTGGTCCTCTTGTCCAAGCGATTCGCCACGGCTCTTGAGGCTATCCCTGGATTCATAGTCCTTGAGGAAATTGAAGCCATCGACAACCGTGACCATGGTGTCCAGAGCCGCAATATCGGAAAGACTTGCTCCTGCTTCGTCGGTGAAGGTGAACGTTTCGGCCACAGGCAGTGGCTCCGAAATACCGGTGGATTCGATGACAAGATGGTCGAAGCGCCGTTCTTTGGCGAGCCTGCGGACCTCCACCAAGAGGTCTTCGCGCAAGGTGCAGCAGATGCAGCCGTTGCTCATTTCAACCAGCTTCTCCTCGGTCCGGGAGAGCTTGCTGCCGCCATCACGCACCAGAGCAGCATCGATGTTCACCTCGGACATGTCATTGACTATGACTGCAACACGGCGGCCTTCGCGGTTGTTGAGTATGTGGTTCAGAAGGGTTGTTTTGCCCGCCCCCAGGAAGCCTGAGAGAACGGTCACTGGAAGCAGATTAGCCATCGTGGACCTCAATGTTTAATTGATAATGATAACGCGTTATCAATTGTGTTGAGGAAAGCACTCCTGGGTAAATTGGTTGCATGGGTGTGTTGTTCGGCCCCAGGTTTGCCAGTAGGCGACTATCTCAAACAGTCGTTGTGTTGCAGAGCCATAAGCGCTCCCAGAGAAACGGTAGAGGCCCGATTGGCGCGATGAAATTGTCGTCGTCGCAGCTTGTTGCGAAAGAGTCAGCGCTATGGTCGACTTAACGAAATGAGAGCCGTAGGTTCAGTCGATTTCCATGCACGGGGCCGACGTTGCTCTTTGACTAATACTGGAAGTGCCCCTACAGACGAGCAATGAAATAGTTACGTAGCTGCCATGTGAGATTTTGGGTACCTTAAGCATGGCTATTCATAAACTGCAAATGCTCCGAGAGCCCGATTCGCATCCTCAGATTCGCAACTTATGTTCACATCTCCAGCAACCCCCCCTACAAAACAGACTGCAGGCCGTGTGCTTGTCGACTCTCTGCGCCAACATGGCGTTGACCGAGTCTTCTGTGTCCCTGGCGAGAGCTATCTTGAAGTGCTTGATGCCCTCCATGATGCTTCTGATGACATTGAACTCATTGTGGCCAAGCACGAGGGTGGCGCCGCCAATATGGCGGAGGCCGACGGCAAGATGACGGGCCGCCCAGGCATATGCATGGTTACACGCGGTCCTGGTGCGACCCACGCCAGTATTGGCGTGCATGTCGCGCAGCAAGACTCGACGCCCATGATTTTGTTTGTCGGTCAGATTGCACGAGAGCAGGTGGGCAGAGACGCCTTCCAAGAGGTCGACTTCTATGCGATGTTCGGCAAACTGGCGAAGTGGGTTGTTGAAGTAACCGATGCATCGCGTATGGCTGAAATCGTAGCCAGGGCATTTCACACCGCAGTATCGGGACGACCTGGTCCAGTGGTCGTTTCGCTTCCTGAGGACATGCTCGTTGATGTTACCGATAAGCTTGCATTTCGGACCTCTGCCATTGAGCCGAAAGTTCCTTCCGATAGCGCCATCGCAAAGATTCGCGAGAAGCTAGCAAATGCACAGCGTCCCCTTGTCGTTGTTGGCGGCAGTGGCTGGTGCCAAGAGGCTTCGGCGCAACTGGCGATATTTGCGAAGGCATGGAATCTCCCTGTTGCATGCTCATTCCGTCGCCAGGATGTGTTGGACAACCGTAATCCGCAGTATGTTGGCCACATGAGCCTTGGGATGAATCCTGCGCTCAAAGATGCAGTTGTCAAAGCAGACGTCATACTTGCTCTGGGAACCCGCTTGGGAGACGTGGCTACAGGTGGCTATACGCTTCTCGAAGTTCCCGTCCCACAGCAGGACCTTGTTCACGTGCACGTCGACGCCACAGAGATAGGCCGTGTTTATCGCCCTTCGGTGGGAGTAAATGCCGATATCTTGGCAACAATTTCTGCCCTGGCTAACGTTGCTGCACCTGCTGAGATTGCTTGGGCAGGCTGGACGAAGCATGCGCGTGCCGCTCATGAAGCCTTCAGCCTGCCTCCAACGAGGGTGCCCGAGGCAATAGGCGTCGACCTGGGATTAGTAATGCAGCACGCAGCGGAAGTGCTTCCTGACGACGCCCTCGTATCGAATGGGGCGGGGAACTACGCTGTGTGGCTGCATCGGTTTTACAAGTACCGTAGCGCCCGAACCCAACTCGCGACGACCTGCGGAGCAATGGGCTACGGTGTTCCTGCTGCAGTTGCTGCAGCTCTTCGATACCGTGACCGTGAAGTCCTTTGTGTAGCGGGCGACGGCTGCTTCCTGATGTATCCGCAGGAATTGGCGACTGCTGCCGCACACAACGCGCGCCTCATCACCATCGTCGTCAACAACGGCATGTATGGAACCATCCGTATGCACCAGGAGAACCGCTACCCGGGACGTATCAGTGGCACTCAGCTTGCTGGTCCGAACTACGTCGCATTGGCGAACTCCTTGGGTGCAGCTCATGCGGAGCAAGTACGTACGGCGGAAGAATTCCCAGCAGCGTTCGAGCGCGCTCGCGCCGCTAAAGGCTTTGCGCTCGTTGAGTTAGTAACCGACCCGAAGCAAGTCACTCCTGTCATGCGCCTTAAGTAAATTGCTACTCAATCCTCCGCGAGGGTACAACTCCTGGGAGTCAGTTCAAAACCGGGGCGGTTCAGCCATGACCTTATGCCGAGACGCAGTAGGTCTTTTAATCTATGAATCCGCTTGGGATTGTCTGGCCGCACAAGAATTGCGGCAGGTCGTAGATACTCAGAGGGGACTTCGGGTATTAACCCGCTTAAAACCTATTAACTATGTTTTTCACGGTGGGGTGAGGAACATATGGATCGTCAATGGGTGCTTCATGAACATCACTTTTCACGGTGCGGCGCAGTCGGTCACGGGGTCATGCTTTCTGGTCGAGGCCCATGGCTGCCGCTTTCTGATCGACTGCGGCATGGCCCAGGGCGGCCGCGAGGCCGACGAGCACAACCAGCAGGCATTTGCCTTTGACGCCGCAAGCCTGGATTTCGTCGTTCTGACCCATGCGCACATCGATCACAGTGGCTTGTTGCCCAAACTCGTGGCCCAGGGCTTCAAGGGGGCTATCTATGCCACTCTGGCCACCAAGGACCTGCTCGAGGTCCTGCTCAAGGACAGCGTCCATATCCAGATGATGGATGCCGAACGGGCGGCGCGGCGTCAGCGCGAAGGCAAGCGGCACGAGCGCGAGCCGACGGTTCCTCTGTATTCGCTGGCCCATGTGGCGAGCACGCTGGAGCAGGTTCAGGCCATGCCTTATCGCCGCAGCTTCGAGCCCCATCCTGGGGTGACAGTGCGTTTTCAGGATGCCGGGCATATTCTGGGCTCGGCCATTGTGGAGCTATGGCTGGCAGATGGTCATGGCGGCACGCGAAAGCTGGTGGCCAGCGGCGATCTGGGCCAGCCGGGGCGGGTGATTCTGCGCGATCCCACGCCGATCATGGACGCCGATCTGCTGCTCATCGAGTCCACCTATGGCGATCGGCAGCACAAGAGCACGGGCGATACCCTGGAGGAGCTGGTCGATGTGGTCGCGCGCACGGCTCCCCATGGCAATGTGGTCATCCCGGCATTTGCCGTGGGGCGCACGCAGGAGCTGCTCTATCACTTTCTGCAGTTGATCCAGCAGCAGCGTCTGCCGCCGGTAGAGATTTTTGTGGATTCACCCATGGCGGTGGCTGCCACGGACATCACGCTGCGGCACTTTGGCGTGTTCGACGAGGAGGCCAGGCAGTTGCTGGGCAGCGTCAGGAGACTCAAGGAGTCGCCGCACATTCATTTCATCAGCGATGTGGAGGACTCCATCAAGCTCAACCGCATCAGGAGCGGCGCGGTCATCATCTCGGCCAGCGGCATGTGCGATGCGGGGCGGGTGCTGCATCATCTGAGGAACAATCTGCCCAGGCCCGAGTGTGCGGTGGTGATCTGCGGCTTTCAGGCCGAAGGTTCGCTGGGTCGAAGGCTGGTCGACGGTGCCAGGCAGGTGCGCCTGTTTGGAGATGACGTCGAGGTCCGTGCCGGCATCCACACCCTGGGCGGCTTCTCGGCCCATGCCGACCAGCAAGCCTTGCTGGACTGGGCGGCCGCGTTCGCCCGCCCGCCGCAGCAGACCTTTGTGGTGCATGGGGAGCCGCATGCCTCCCTGGCCTTGGCCACGCTGCTGAACGAGCGCCTGCATTTCTCGGCGCAGGTTCCGCAGCCGGGCCAGGTCTTCGAGTTCTAGAACGTGACGGAAGTCTCTGAGATGCGGAATCTTCCTTGCGCGTGGCCTGTTGCATGATGTTCTGGCGGCGAAGCCTGGTGCCGGTCGAGGCCGGATTCGTGCAGCGGCTTTTCGGCACTGCGCTGGATGAGCTGCTGCCCGGCATGCGTCTGCATGTGCGGCGTCTGGGCGATACCAGGCGTGCGCTGTCCCTGGGTGGAGGGCGCATCTATCTGCCGCGCAGCTTTTTTGAACAGGGTGACCCGCATCTGCCGCTGCGGCTTGCCCACCCTGTGGTGGCAGGCGTCTTCGCCCATGAGCTGCTGCATCAGTGGCAGCGCCTGCAAGGCCGGGCGGTGACGTGGGAAGCGTTCGGCCTGCATCTGCGCGCGGCATGCCTGCGGCGCGATCCCTATCGCTATCAGGCTTGTGCAGATCCGCAGCAGATGCTGCAGTGCTTTCTGGACGCAAGCGTGGAGCAGCAGGGGCAGATCTGGCAGGACCATGTTCAGGCTCTGGTGCAGGGCCAGCCTCTGGCCTGCATGTGCTTGATTGCCGAACATGTGCTCCAGGCTCAAGCCGGCCGGACCAGGCCGGGCCAGACCAGCAAAGGCTAGGCAGCCGGGTTGAGTGCGGCTATCAGATCGTGCTCGTCCACATCGCGCGCCGCGCCGAAGCCTGCGACATGCCTGCCGCTTTGCGGCGTGATGCAGACAAAACGAAAGTCGCCCAGCGCCGTCATGGGCTCGGCTTCGGGAAAGCGCGCCAGATAGCTGGCACGGGCGCCTTGCCACAGAGCGCTGTCGCGTGGGGGAGTGGATGCCACGCCCTGAATGCTGATGCGCTCCAGCGCATGCACGGCCTCGTCAGCGGACTCTGGTCTGCTCATCAGCAGGCTGACGGCAGGATGCAGCTCCATGGCCTGTGTGTGGCTGGCCAGCGCACTGACATGCACTACCAGGCAGCTGAATTCGCCACTCCAGGCCCATGGCACCAGAGACAGGCCCGGGGCGGGTAGATATCCGGGGGCTGAAGAGCCGGCCTGTGGCTGAACGGCCAGGGCGGCAGTACGCTGACTGGCGAGTAGCTGGCGCAGCGACTGCTGCAGGCGTGATTCATGAGGCATTTGCGCATGGTAAGCCAGCGCGCGGGGGCGGACCAGCGTGAGCCGCGCCAGGCCGCGCCGACCGTCACCTGCGTGACCGCCTGTTGGGGCCATCCCGGATGCCGGGCCGAGGCTGCAGGCCTAGTCTTGCGGATTGATTAGTCCACCCGGACTATGTATACGCTTTTCTGATTGCCTGACTCATGCCCGCTCACCACAAGTTTTGGCCCAATCGGCTGCCACATTCCATCACCGTTCCCGTGACCAGTGTCTGGGAAAACCTCGCTATCAATGCCAGGCGTTATCCGGACAAGGCCGCGCTGGTGTTTCTTGGGCGCACCACGACCTACCGGCAGCTGTGCGAGGGTACGGAGCGCATGGCCGCCTATCTGCATGGCCTGGGCGTGCAAAAAGGCGACCGCGTCATCGTGCTGATGCAAAACAGCTCGCAACTGGTGCTGGCGCATTACGCCATCTTCCGAGCCAATGCGGTGGTGGTGCCGGTCAACCCCATGAATACGGCCGAGGAACTCAAGCACTACATCACGGACTCCGGCGCCAAGGTGGCCATCACCACGGCCGATTTGGCTCCGGAACTGGCCAAGGCCAGCAATGCCCTGGAGCCTTCCGATGCGCTGCAGCACCTGCTGGTCACCCGGTTCACCGACGGTTTTGATGTCGATGTGCAAGGGCCGGATGCACCGCCCGAAGCCTGGCGCAACTGGCTGCTGGGCGAGCGCGAGCCCGCACAGTTGAGCCATGGCAAGGTCCATGCCTGGACCCAGGCACTGGCCTGCAGCGAGCTGCCGCCGCCGCATACAGCGGGCCGTGACGACCTGGCATTGCTGCCCTACACCAGCGGCACCACGGGCCAGCCCAAGGGCTGCATGCACCTGCACCGCAGCATCAACCACAACGCTGTCTCCGGTGCGATGTGGGGCACGGGCACCAGCGAGAACGTGGTGCTTGCCGTCGTGCCCATGTTTCACATCACGGGCATGGTGTCCGTGCTGCATAGCGCCATCTACGTGGGGGCGACGCTGATCATCATGCCGCGCTGGGAGCGCGAACTGGCCGGTCGCCTGATCTCGCACTATCAGGTCACCAGCTGGACCAATATCCCGACCATGGTGATCGATCTGCTGGCCAGTCCCAACTTCGCGTCCTTCGATCTGTCCAGCCTCAAGTACATCGGCGGCGGCGGCGCCGCCATGCCCCAGGCCGTGGCCCAGCGACTGCTGGAGCAGTACGGGCTGCGCTTTTGCGAGGGCTATGGCCTGACTGAAACTGCCGCACCCTCGCACAGCAATCCGCCCGACCATCCCAAGCAGCAATGCCTGGGCATCCCCTTCATGAGTACCGATGCGCGCGTGATCAGCCCCGACACGCTGGAGGAAGTGCCCCAGGGGGAGCAAGGTGAGATTGTGGTCAACGGCCCCGAGGTGTTTGAAGGCTACTGGCAACGCCCCGAGGCGACCGAGCAAAGCTTTATGGAGCTTGATGGCAAACGCTTTTTCCGCACCGGCGACCTGGGGCGCGTGGATGAGGATGGCTACTTCTTTATCACCGACCGGCTCAAGCGCATGATCAATGCCAGCGGCTTCAAGGTGTGGCCGGCCGAGGTGGAGTCGCTGATGTTCCGCCATCCCGGGATTCAGGAGGCCTGCGTGATCTCCGCCAAGGATGCCTATCGCGGCGAAACCGTCAAGGCTGTGGTCGTGCTGCGTGCCGGCCATGAGGCTACGACGGCAGAGCAGATTATCCAGTGGTGCCATGACAATATGGCGGTCTACAAGGCACCGCGTCTGGTGCAGTTCGTGACGGCTTTGCCCAAGAGCGGCAGCGGCAAGGTGATGTGGCGAATGCTGCAGGAGCAGGAAGCTGCAGTTTGAAATGCAAAGAGGAGGAGTGGCGGAAGCAGCTTCTCCGCAGATTTGCGGTATGGCGTGCTTTCTGCTTGCTTCTATGTTTTCATAGGCCAATGTAAAGGCCTATCTTTTCTTTGTTAATGACTGCCGCTTGGTCTTAGTCAATGGCTGAGACCGGCCAGAAGCTGTCGTGCGGAAGGCAGCCGTGAACGGCAGGTTGAATGCGTCACCCAAAGCAGCCACTCACCAGCGCAGATGGGAATGCTCGCCGTTGGCTCAACTCGATACCACGGCTTGGACCAAAGCCTCAACATGGATCTCAACGGTATCGAGGCAAGGGACAGGGCTGTTGTTGTCACTCAGGATCAGCGGTAGCTCGGTACAAGCCAGTGCTACGTGGTCAATACCTTCGCGCTGCTGCAAATCCTGAATGATGGCAATAAACTCCTGGCGAGTGTCGTCTTTGACAATACCGTGCTCAAGCTCTGCCTCAATTTTTGCCTGGATGCGAGCGATCTGAGATTCGCTGGGCACGATGACTTCCATGCCCTTGTCTTCAAAAGGTGTCTTGAAGAAGGTATTTGTCATGGTGAATACCGTCCCCAGCAAACCGACCCTTCGTGCTCCTCGCTTCTGCGCTGCGTTGCAGGTTGCATCAATTGCACTGACGATGGGAATCGGTGACGCCGGGAGTATTCGGTCCATGACGATGTTGGGCGTATTGCCGGTCAATGCCACCATGTCTGCGCCGCCCGCAGCCAGGCTGCGGATTGCACTGAGCACGTAATCGCCAAGCTGGTCAAATTCGCGTGAGCGACAGAGCTGGAACACTGTGAACGCATTGAGACTTTCGATGGACAAGCGAGGCAGATTTTCCTTGCCTGCCTGAGCCTGAACGCCGTGGATGATCTTGCGGTAATACGCCACGGTGGATTCCGGGCCGATGCCACCAATGAGGCCGAGTTTCTTCATTTCGCTTTTCCTGGAGGTAATTCTTGGTGGTGGCCCATAGGGGATAGGCCGGACTGATGCATTGCCTGCTAGAGCGGGCCTGCATACGTCTCGATGAAGCGCCTGAGCAGCGTCAACGGTGTCGGTGTGTGGCGAATGCTTTGCAGCAAGGCCGTTGGATCCAGACCTTCGCTGCGAAGCACCTGTGCCCTCGCATTGATACAGGCGGCCATGACTTCCGCTGTGAACTCTGGATGAAACTGCATCGACACCGCGGCCGGGGCGTACCGGACAATCTGATGGGGGTCGTGGGCTGAGCGTGCCAATGCCTTGGCCCCTGCGGGCAGGCGCAGGATGGTTTGAAGATGCGTTAGGTGGGCATGAAAGAGTGGTGGGCAACCTGCCAGCCAGGGGTCCAACGCAGCCACTGCATGCTGTTCAATTTCCAGACTTCCCATTTCTCTGCCGTCAGGGTGGTAGTCCACCACTCCCCCCAGTGCATGGGCCATGAGTTGGTGCCCATAGCAAACTCCCATGAGTGGCATTTCTTGCGCCACAGCATGTCGTATCCAGGCGGCTGTTGCTTCGCTCCAAGGCAGCTTATCAGTCACCATGGACCACGAGCCTGTGATGATCGCTGCACGATGCTGTCCAGGTTGGGGCAATGGCTCCCCTTCATAGACCTTGACGATGTCGATGCTCTCAGGTCCGCAGCCGATGGCGGCCAAGAACCATTGGGGAAGGTCGCCTGTGAGGGCTCGAATGTCATCCGGCGGCGTACCCGCCTGGATCAGCAGCAAGGTTTGAGAGTCCACGAGAAATGGCAGAAGGTGGCAAGACCTCACACTTTAGAGAATTCAAGCCATTATGAATATTGAATTCTGATGATGAGAGAATCTCAAAATGAGAAAGATTGATCTGGAATCGCTGGTGTTCTTTAAGTCCGTGGTGGACACCGGCAGCGTCACCCAGGCTGCCAAGCAGATGAACCGTGTGCAGTCCAATGTCACCACACGCATCCGCAATTTGGAAGAACGTCTGGGCGTGCAACTCTTTCTGCGGCATGGCAACCGGCTCAAGCTCTCTGCCGAAGGCGAGGTGCTGCGCGGCTACGCCGAGCGGATCTTGCGGCTGTCGTCAGAGGCCGAGTCTGCAATGCTGCTGCGAGCGCCACAAGGCACGCTGCGACTGGGCACACTGGAGAGCACCGCTGCGGCGCGACTTCCGCCAGTGCTTTCCCAATTTCATGAGCTTTACCCGGATGTATCCATCGAGCTCGTTACCGGATCCACATCGCGGTTGCTGGATATGGTGCAGCGATATGAGGTGGATGCGGCGTTTATCTCTGAACCCTTCCATGCGCCGGAACTGGCCGTCCAGGGTGCCTTTGATGAGGAGCTGGTCATCATTGCCGCACGCTCAGCTGACGATGTACTGGATCCGAAGCGGTTGTCACGCTGTACAGCGATTGCATTCTCCGTGGGCTGCTCGTATCGACGCATTCTCGAGGAGTGGTTTGTCAGTACCGGCGTTGCTCCGCACCGCATCTTGGAGATGGCGTCCTATCACGCCATCGTGGCTTGCGTTGCAGCGGGCACGGGTATCGGCATCATGCCTCGCTCAATACTGAAGGCCGTGCATGCTGAACCACAGTTGCAGGTGCTGCCACTGCCCAAGCGTTATGCCGACGTAACCACGCATTTGGTCTGGTTGCCACAGCAGGAATCCGCGTCCACAGAAGCACTAAGGCGAATGCTGGCCATTGAGCGCTCAAAAAGTTGACCTTCAGATCCCTTCAGCTTGAGCAACCGCTTCTGACTGTGAATTCAACCGGTCGATGCGACATATGCGCCGAACATCTCAGTGGGGGTATGGACGCCGAGCGTCCTGCGCGGCCTCTCGTTTAATTGCCTCGCTATCGCGTTGAGTTGATGCTGTGAAAGCCCTGACAGGTTCATGCCCTTGGGCATGTACTGCCTGAGCGGAATTGACCCACTAGCCCCCGGGCAGGCATGCGTCATAGTAGATGCCCCACCTCGCACCGACTTGGAAAACTGCTATCTGCTATTCACGATTGTGCAAAGCCTTGATGATCAGAGACAGCGGTTGAGATGGAGCTGAATCTTTCAGCGCTCAGGGGCCATTGGGTTGGGATTGGCTGAGAGGGGAGAAGATGCTGCGGCGCGGCGAGCAACCTCTTCTGAAACAGGTGCAGCCAACGCCCCCGTCAGCATGTCTATGAGATTCTCGATAGCGCGATGAATGTCAAATGGCTGCCCTGACTTGCTCCGCCTCGTACTCAGTCGCTCGTAGTCGCCCAAAGCAAACACCATGAAACTGATGCTCGCCAGCCAACGCTGTCTCAGAACAGGCCCCGGGATGGCCGGCAACGCCACCTCAATCAGTTCATAGACGCGTCGAAAGCCGCGATCCATTTCCGCGGAACTTGCTCCAAGGTCTATATCGGGATGCAACTGCGCAGCAGCAAGAAAGCGGTTGTACGTGTTCTTGCGTTCTGTCAGAAGCTTTGCTGCAAGTGGCCACACCAGCGCCTCTGTCAGTGCCCTCAGATCTTTATGTCTTCCGGATGTGAATAGGCGATCGACATAGTCGTTGCGCAGCACGTTCACTTCCTGCATTCCCGTATCCAGAATTGCCTGAATCAGGGCCTCTTTGGACCCGAAATGGTAGGTAAGGGCTGAGTTGTTTTTCTGCCCCGCCTCTCTTGCTATCTCCCGCATTGAAACAGCGTCGATACCCCTCTCGGCAAACAGGCGCTGAGCGGTAGCGATGAGAACAGCAACGCTCTCTTTTCCCTCTGTAGCAGGCGTGCGGGAGCTGCGCTTTGTCTTCGATGGGCTGGTTGCGATAGGTGAGGGCATGGCTGGAGTTCATGGTCAATCTGTAGCGATTGTACGGTATCGCTTGAAATTTTAAGTCAGCTGATTGACTTAATTAAGTCAATCGACTTAATATGAGGATTCGCAACAGCACCACACGAAGCAACAGATTGGAGACAACATGCTGAGCTACGACGTAACCGAACATGGCAAGCCTCTACAGGCCCGTCTGCGCGAGACCCCAAAACCAACTGGAACCGAAGTCGTTGTTCGGATCACGCATTCCGGCGTTTGCCACTCCGATGTCCACCTCTGGCATGGCTACTTCGATCTGGGCGGCGGCAAGAAGGCTTATCTCAAAGACCGAGGCTTAAGTCCTCCTCTGACTCTTGGGCATGAGCCTTTAGGCATCGTCGAGGCGGTTGGGCCGGAAGTTCGCGGCGTTGCGATAGGAGACAAGCGCGTGGTCTATCCATGGATTGGCTGCGACAAGTGCTGGGCTTGCGACGAGGGGCTGTCCACCTTGTGCGCTACGCCCAGGAACGTTGGCATCGCAATGCCAGGCGCGTTCGCTACGCACCTGCTTGTGCCAGACCCCAAGTACCTGGTCGACGTTTCTGGCATCGACGACGCATTTGCTGCGACGCTTGCCTGTTCTGGCGTCACCTGTTACTCCGCCATCGCAAAGGCCGTCCCGCAGATGCGTGCCGAGGACTCGATCGCAGTCATCGGCTGCGGAGGCCTCGGTTTGCTCGCCATCTCCATGATGAAGGGAATGGGATTCCAGAACATCGTCGCTTGCGATATTGACGACAGAAAACTGGAAGCCGCGAGGGGTCAAGGCGCAGCGCGGACGGTTCGTAGTGATGCACCAGAAGCACGCAAAGCATTGAACGAAGCCACAGAGGGGCGGCTAGCGGCTGCCGTCGATTTCGTCGGCATGGCTCCAACATTCAATCTGGCTTATTCCGTCCTGCGCAAAGGCGGAACCTATGTCTTGGTGGGGCTGCATGGTGGCGAAATCGCTCTGCCTATGCCACCCATTGCTCAGCGATCTATCGCCATAGTGGGTTCGTTTGTCGGGACGTTGGGCGACATGAATGGCGTGGTCGAGCTTGCCAAAGCCGGAAAGCTGCAAGCACCTCCCATCAACATCAAGGCCCCAGCCGAGATCAGCAGCATTCTGGAGGACCTGGATCAGCACCGCGGCATTGGCCGAACTGTCCTGGATTTCAGCCGCATCCAAGAAACCTCCTAACCCACGCGACAGGGCATTTGCCATGAATGACACAAACAGCAACTGGCGCAAGAATGCGCATCCACGCACGGTCTCCCTGCAAAACGGTCTGCGCTCCGCACTGGACTTCTCGGATACCAGTGACTTTGAAGATGCCAATCGGGGATTCATTGGCACCATCGAAGACGCCACGATTCGCAACGCCAGCGGCAAGGTGGTCTGGAGCCAGAAAGACTACGCTTTTCTCGATGGGGCGGATGCGCCCTTCACCGTGAATCCAAGCTTGTGGCGGATGTCCAAGCTCAACAAAATCCACGGGCTGTTCAAGGTCTGCGACCGGATCTATCAGGTACGCGGCTTTGACCTTGCAAACATCACTTTCATCGAAGGCGACACCGGGCTCATTGTCATTGATCCCCTGACTTTCGAAGAGCCTGCGCGTGCTGCTCTGGATTTGTACGAGAAACACTTCGGTCCGCGCAAGGTGCTGGCTGTTATGTACAGCCACAGTCACCGTGATCACTACGGCGGTGTCAAGGGTGTGGTCAGCGAAGAGGATGTCGCGGCGGGCAAAGTCCAAATCATTGCCCCCGAAGGCTTCATGGAAGAGGTCATGTCCGAGTCGCTGCTCGCCGGAATCCCATCACGCCGGCGCGCCGAATTCCAGGTCGGCACCTACCTGGAGCCTGGGCCTCAGGCCCATGTGGACAGCGGGCTCGGCAAAGGAATGGGTACAGGGACCTCTGGCTTGATCCCTCCCACACACTTGATCACCCATACCGGTGAGCGCATGCTCATCGACGGCGTTGAAGTGGTGTTTCAGATGACTCCGGGCACGGAAGCGCCAGCTGAAATGAACTTCTACTTCCCACAGATGCGGGCTCTCAACATGGCCGAGAACGCATGCCACACGATGCACAACCTCTGTCCTATCCGCGGCGCAAAGGTGCGTGATGCGTTGGCATGGGCAAGCTATCTTGATGAAAGCGTGGATCTATACGCTGGCCAGGCAGATGTATGCCTGGCTCAGCATCATTGGCCAACCTGGGGGGCGGAGAAAGTCGTCACGTTTCTGAGCGAACAACGCGACCTGTATCGATATCTTCACGATCAGACACTTCGGCTAATGAGCCACGGGTTGACGCCCAGGGAAATCTCTGAACAGCTCATGATGCCCAGCGAACTGTCCAGACGCTGGAGCACCCGTGGGTACTACGGCGCAGTGGTACACAACGTGCAGGCGATCTACGCCTTCTACATGGGGCCTTATGACGGTAATCCGGTCAATCTGAACCCGCTGCCGCCGAGTGCTGCCGCAGCCAAGTACATGGAATATGCCGGCGGAGCGGAGCACGCCATTGCGCGTGCCCGCGAAGACTTCGAGCGTGGAGAGTTTCGCTGGGTCGCTCAGATCATGAACCAAGCGGTGTTCGCCGATTCAACGAACCAGGCTGCACGCCAACTCTGCGCCGATGCCTTCGAACAGTTGGGGTATCAAGCGGAATCAGCTACGTGGCGTAACGCATATCTTCTCGGTGCACGAGAGCTCCGCGAGGGACTTCGGCCGCGAGAGAAGGACGGCAATCGCATCAGCCCCGGCGTGGTCTCCAAGCTACCGATGCCGCTGTTCTTTGACTTCATCGCAATTCGTGTAGTGGGCGAGAGGGTTGAAGGCCAGACGGTTCTCTTCGACTGGCAAATGACCGATGAGAAGAGTTGTACCAAGGTAACGCTTAGCAACGGAGCCCTGAGCCACCGCCCAGGCTCACATGGAGAGGCCGCAGATGCGGTGCTTCAGACCACTCGTGCCGGACTGTTTCAAGCATTACAGGCAGAGATTGGCTTTGCGGGGGCAGTGCAAAGCGGCGACGTCCGAATTACTGGCAATGCCAAACAAGTCCTTGCACTCTTGGCGGGACTGGACTCATTCGATCCGCTTTTCAATGTGGTAGAGCCTTGAACGGGGCTGTGCTTTACCGCTTGCTTGACCAACGAAGGAGACACAGATGACGACAAGACGTGATTTCTTGGCGGAAATGGGGGCCAGTACTGCCGCAGTACGCCTTGCTGGTATCGGCTCGATACTGACCGGATCGATTGCCGCGAACGCGCAATCGAGCAGACCTATCACCATGGTTGTCGGTTTTCCTCCGGGCGGAGGACCAGATCTTGTGGCGCGGGCATTGGCTGAACGTGGGCGCCGCGAACTCAACCAGCCCATAGTGGTTGAAAACAAGACCGGGGCTGGTGGGCGAATCGCGCTGGACTGGCTCCGCAATCAAGCGGCCGATGGTTCAGCCTTTTGTCTGACCCCGGCCGCCATGCTTGCATCGTATCCGCACGTTTATAAAAAGCTGTCCTACAACCCCGGTGACTTCGATCCCGTTTGCAAGATATGTCATTACCACGTCTGCGTGGTGACGCGCAGTGATGCTCCGTTTTCTACGCTCAAGGAGTTCGTGGCATGGGCCAAGGCAACCAAGAAGGGTACCTTCGGTGTGCCAAGTCGCGGCAGTGGCACTGACTTCATCGGCAATCTGCTTTCCAACGCAGAAGGATTGGGGCTGGAGCCTGTTCTATATCGTGGTGGACCTCAACTAACACAGGCCGTTCTTGGCGGCGAAGTGGACTTGGCAATCAACCTGTCGAGCAACTTCATTGAGCTTGCAAAGGCCGGCAAGGTCAAAATTTTGGCCGTGAGTACGGCCGCTCGATCCTCGTTTTCACCGAGTGTTCCCACACTCGCTGAACTGGGCTATCGGGATCTCGTTTTCGAAGAGTCCATTGGAATCGTTGCCAAAAAGGGCACCCCGGAGAAAGCCGTTCTTCGGATGCAAGAGGCCATGCACAAAGCGATGGAGGATGCAATTGTCCGAAGCGCCTTGCAGACCCTCGAGCACCGTCCAGACTTTAGAGCTGCGAAGCAATATGGCGAGGATCTGGCCGCTGCGTCCGAGCGCTACAGGACATTCGTCCAGAAGACCAACTTCCAGCCACTCGATTGAGCTTAAATCAGTAAAGCATCATGATGTACAAAGACACCCAACTTTTCATTGATGGGAAATGGCAAGACGCCACCGACGGGCGCACACTGGCTGTATTCAACCCGGCCACAGGTCAGGAAATTGGTCGCGTAGCGCATGCCGGCATCGTCGATCTGGACCGTGCATTGATTGCTGCTCAAAAAGGATTCGAGGTGTGGCGGGACACGCCTGCCTTTGAGCGGGCCAAGATCATGCGTCGTGCCGCGGATCTGGTGCGTGAGCGTGCCGATGCCATCGCCTCCGTGCTGACGCAGGAAAACGGCAAGCCACTGATCGAAGCCAAAGGTGAAACCATGGCTGCGGCCGACATCATCGAGTGGTTTGCCGATGAGGGTATGCGCGTTTATGGCCGCATTGTGCCCTCGCGCAGCCTTGCCATTCGTCAATTGGTGGTGAAGGATCCAGTAGGCCCAGTGGCTGCCTTCACACCCTGGAACTTCCCGATCAATCAAGTTGTGCGCAAGCTGTCGGCAGCGCTGGCCTGCGGTTGTTCGATGCTGATCAAAGCTCCCGAAGAGACGCCCGCAGCTCCAGCGGCGCTGATCCGGGCTTTTGCCGATGCCGGATTACCTGAAGGCGTAATCGGTCTAGTCTATGGAAACCCAGCCGAGATCTCGAATTACCTGATTCCACACCCCATCATTCGCAAAGTCACGTTCACAGGCTCCACGCCAGTCGGCAAGCAACTGGCCGCGCTGGCTGGTCAGCATATGAAGCGCGTGACCATGGAGCTGGGTGGCCATGCTCCGGTGATCGTCTGCGAAGATGCGGACATCCAGCTCGCCGTCAAGACTGCCGGTACCGCCAAGTTCCGTAACGCAGGCCAAGTTTGTATATCACCCACGCGTTTCCTGGTTCACCGCAGTGCGCAAAAGGAGTTCGCCGAAGCGTTGGCAGCTTATGCACGCGGGCTTAAGGTCGGGGATGGTGCAATCGAAGGTACCCAGATGGGCCCTCTGGCCAATTCGCGCCGTCTCACCGCGATGGCCGAGTTCACACAAGATGCCGTGAAACAAGGTGCACGCCTGCTGGCCGGTGGCGAGCGAATAGGCGATGTCGGCAACTTCTGGCAACCAACCGTTTTAGACGATGTGCCTTTGAGCGCCAAAGTGTTTAACGATGAACCTTTTGGCCCTATGGCCGCTATCCGCGCATTCGACAAAATTGAGGAGGCCATTGATGAAGCCAACCGCCTTTCCTTGGGGCTGGCGGGCTATGCGTTCACGCGTTCGCTAAAAAATGCGCATCTCCTATCGCAGCGTGTAGAGGTTGGCATGCTCTGGATCAACCAGCCCGCCACACCTTCGGCCGAAGTGCCATTCGGCGGCATCAAGGACTCAGGATACGGCTCTGAAGGCGGCCCCGAAGCGATGGAGGCCTATCTGAGCACACGGGTGGTGTCGATCACCAACGTCTGAAAGATTTCTTTGTTTGACTTCAGCTTCACAGTTGCTGGAGCAAGTTCCTGCCGAGGAACCGCAGCTGAAAGTGACAGGCGACGGGGCTTATGACACGCAGCCCGTGCATGCGGAGGTCATGTGGCGGTCATGCTGCGCAATGCCATGCCCATCATTCCCCCGAGAAAGAATGCCAGGGTGTGCAAAGGTGATGCCTTTGCACACCGCAACGCGGTTATCGCCGCATGTCGGCGTCTCGGTCGCAAGCTCTGGAAAAGCTGGGGTGGTTACCACTGGCGCCGCCTAGTAGAGACCAAGATGAACTGCATCAAGCGGCAGGGTGAACGGGTAATGTCACGCACGTTCGAGCCGTCATTCTCAATCGGTTTACTGAACTGGGCTGCCCCGCAGACGATGGCTGTGGCCTAGCCACGCCTGGGGTTGGGGAAATCCGGCCTGGGGCTGATATATGCAACAGCTCCCTGCACCTGGTGACCGCAAGAATTTCCTGAACACTCATTTGGTCCTCTTCTATACATTGGTATATTTGTAACAATTGGTATATTTGAGCCCGCCATCAATAAATGAATGAGGGAACTTAGATGCTAGTGAGTCGTGGATCTGCGGGCCTGTTGGGCTTAGCCCTGTTGTTGGTAGGCTGTACAGGTAAGGGCATCGATGCTCCCTTGGCAACAACTGATGAGACGGCTTACAGAGCTTCGCTGAACAAGGCATGGCCGGACATGAGTGCTCATCAGCAGGAGGCATTCAACTGGGCCGTAAGCAATTTCAGTTTGCAGCAGCTGATTGCGAAGTACTCGAGCATGACGCCGCGTGTCGTCATCAGTCGTGAGGCAGATGAGTACATGCTGCTGAAAACCCAGCAAGCCGCAAAGAGTGCAGCAGAGCTGGCGGCCAATGCAGAGAGACTGACGCTGCAGGAGCAGTCTCTGAAGGGCGTGGAGGCAGAGCTGTCTAAGATCTCGGCTCGAGGACTGGCGATTCAGAATCGATTTGGCTTTGGCAAGGACTTTGTGTATGAAGTCAGCAACGCCAGCAAATTCAATTTGTCATCTGCCCAATGGGATGCCTGGTTGTTCTTGAATGGTGAAGAAACCAGCACGCGTCATTGCAAGGTCTACAGTTCTTTCAAGTACGGCGGCGGTTTACATGCGGGCGCAAGCGTGAGAAAAAACTATGAAGTCGGCTTCATGGCTTGTGACAACTGGAACACCTTGGAGGTCCAGAATGCCAAAAGCAAGCAATACCAACTGAAGCTCGAATTTGCTTCGGTAAAGGACTTCGACGAACGGCAAATCCTGCCAGTGATTTCACCATCGAGAGCCGACTATGAAAAAGCTATCGCTGATGCAGGCAAGGAAATTGAGAATGCCAAAATGTACAAAGGATCGTTGAAGTAAGAGCTGCCTGGGCAGCGTTAAGCATCCGCTTCGGTTGTATCCATCGCGTCTGCATTGCGCTCCATCTGCACCTTGCTGGTCAGGCCGCTATCCCTCAATGTGTGGGTGACTTCCTTGACCAGCCAGCCCTGGCCGTCAATCTCAGGCTGGAACCCCTTCACGCGCACAGGTGTCTGAGGCATCAGTTCTGGGACACCGGTGGCCCGATTCAGAGCGAACGTAGCCATGCCCCGACTGATGCGCTGCAGCTCGCTCTTGGCGGGGGGGGCAGCGCATCGGCCTCGCTGCCAAAGGTTTCCTTCATGGTCTTGCGGTTGCCATTCTTCTTGCCTTCAATCACTTCATTGCGCTTGTCAAACTTTCGGTCAACAAACTTTCGGTCATGCCAAAGCACCTTCACGCCGTCATAGGCATCGCGGGTGCTACTTGCACCAGCGGTGCTGATTGCCATAGATGCGGGTGATCTCGATGGTGGGCAGGCTCTCGCCGTTGCTGGCTTGGGTGCCGTTGATTGGCTTAAAGAGCAGGTGTTTTTCTTCACCGTGGCCACGGCGCCATATTTGCGCGCCAGCCGGGTGATGAAGTGCATGTCTGATTCATTGGCTGATGGGCACGGCATCAACGATCCGGCCATGGATGGGGGTTTTCTGGGTGTAGTGGCGTGAGCGACGCATCCCTCGGGTGCGCCGCAAGTTCTCCAGAAGCTCCTTCTTCAAGGTCCCGCGTGTTTGGACGAAGAGCGTGCGTTAGATGGCTTCGTGAGACACCTGCAAATCCTTTTCGCCGGGGTAAGTGCGTTGGAGCCACCCCGCTATTTGCTCGGGCGACCACTGAGTCTGTAATTTAACCGCCACGATGTGAGCCAATGCAGGATTGCTGGCCAACTTGCATGTCTTGGGGCGGCGTGCTCGCGTCCAGGCTGCCTCATCCGCTTTGGCTGCTCGATAGCCAGTCTTGCCTCCATTGCGCAGGAGCTCGTGGCTGATGGTAGATGCAGCTCATTTGAAGCGGCTGGCAACGCAGCGGATAGATTCACCTGCGGCCAACGTCCTGGAGATTTCTTCTCGCTCAGACATGCTCAATGCCCAGCGAGACCGACGCCTCACTGGTGGCCGGATGCCACCTGTCGCACTCAAGATGGTGTGAATGGAGGTGTGTGGTCGGTCAAACAGCTTGCCGATCTCGCGCAAGGTATCGCCAGCTTTCCAGCGATCCCACATCAGGGCTTTCTGAGCTTCGGTGTAGTAAATCCGCGGTCTTTGCTTCATGCCAACACTCCTTGCGCCAGTGGCGGTCATTGTGTTGCATTGACCAGTTGAATCCACACTGCAAAGCAGACGTAGCACGACAGTACTCGAGGGACCAGAAGGGCTGAACGGTGACAGCTGAAACTGGCCATAAACAGCCGACCGGCTCGGCTTCCACATTTGCAGAGCCAGACGGCTAACTTAGTTTGAGGCGTATGACCTGAGCGATTACTTATTTTGTCACCCAACATCCGAAGGATAGAGAAAGGACACCACGTATCCGAGGCGGGGCTTCGCCCATCCAAGTTTGGCGAGGGTTCATACCTGAGGAAGCTCAGCACTTTCGGCGATTGAGAAGACTATTGTGCCTGTCGCAGATGGCGACAAAGCTTTGGCGGTCCGGCCTTCCGTGCAAACCCTTGGTCATGCAAATGTCTATTGATTATTTTGGAATTCAATTTCAAAATAATCAAATCAACAAGGGGCACAGCATATGAAGACCATTGAGCGCTCGGATGAGCGTATTCTTTCCTCGGACATCTTTGAAAGCGAGCGCAGCTATGTGGGGCAGCGGTCTGCCCAGTGCTACGAAGAGCCAGGCAGAAGCATTCCGGTACACCACGATTGCGATGTCCTGGTCGTCGGAGGAGGTCCTGCGGGAACGGCTGCGGCCGTATCCGCTGCGCGTCAGGGCGCACGCGTTACGCTGCTGGAGCGTTACAACCATCTGGGAGGCTTGTCCACGGGCGGACTCGTGATCTGGATAGACCGCATGACTGACTGGGCAGGGGTTCCAACCATCCGCGGCTTTGCGGAGGATGTTCTGGGGCGTCTGCCATCTGATGCCATTGCCGGACCAATGCCGGAAGAGTGGGGCATCCAGGATCCCACCCGAGCTGCTTATTGGGCCCAGCGGACGGCCGCCTATCACGGAATCGTCACTTGGTCTCCCACCATCGATCCAGAGCGGCTGAAGCTGGCATGCCAGGAAATGGTGCTGGAGAGCAAGGTGCGCCTGTTGTTCCACGGCTGGGGTTCGGTGCCCATTGTTCAGGACGGAGCAGTGCGCGGAATGGTCTTCGAGAGCAAGGAAGGGCGCATGGCGATACGCGCTCGGGTGGTTGTCGACTGCACGGGAGACGGAGATGTGTTCGCCCGTGCGGGCCAGCAGTTCGAAACCGATATCGAAGCCAACGATGTGCACCATTGCATGAACACCTCATGGTTGTTTGGTGGTGTGGACATGACGCGTTGGATCGAGTTCAAGGCGGGCCAGCCCGAACAGTTCACGGAATTCATGCGCCGGGGCAGGGAGAGCGTGGGCTTGTTTGAGCGCCCGTTTGTCTCATGGCGAAACGATGTGGCCCTCTTCATGGGGCCGAGACAGTCGGGTTACTCGGCCTTGAATGTGGATGACCTCACTGAGGTGGAGATTCGCTCGCATCGACTCATGGCCGCGCATCTGGAGTTCTTCCGCAACAATGCGCCAGGCTTTGAGCATGCCTACATGCTGACCAGCGCCCCTCAGATCGGCGTAAGGCATACACGGCGTCTGGTTGGGGTCGGCAAGATGCTCCGCAGCCAATGGGATTCCGGTCAGCCTCTGCCCGATGAGGTGGGTGTCACGCCGGCCGTCTCGCCCAAGTTTCCCAACATCTCCATCCCGTATGGCGCCCTGGTACCACAGGCGCTCAATGGCTTGCTCGTTGCTGGGCGTCATCTTTCCTGCGATGCCAACTCCCACGGCTTCATGCGAGAAATTCCCCAATGCTGGACGACCGGGCAGGCTGCAGGAACGGCGGCCGCATTGGCGGTCAGCGCCCAGGTGGAGCCGCGTCAGGTGGATATTGCGAAGCTGCAGACAGCGCTGCTGCGCCAGAACGTGTTCTTGAGACCCGGCGCACATGAGCTGGTAGGTCAAGCCGAAGTCACAGCCTTGGCCTGAATGTGACAGGCTTCGGCATGCGACGACTGGACGCCATCGCGGAGAGCCGCAGTGCCAGGTCTTCGCTACGTCGGGGCCGGGAACTGCCACACTGTGCATCTTCAATTGACTATCTACGAGCACACATGAGCCGACCTTCCAAAGCCTCCTCTTCCATGCATGCCGGCGACTTGGGCCAGACCGCCTTGAGCAAGGGTGATACGGTCAGTGCCCTGGAGCGCGGAATCGCCGTGCTGCGTTGCTTCAGCCGTACAGACAGAGTGCTCAGCAACACCGAGTTATCGGAGCGTACAGGCATACCCAAGCCCACGGTCACACGCCTGGCCGCAACACTGGTTTCGCTGGGTCTGCTACGTCAGAACGCCGCCACTGAGAGCTTTGAACTGGCGGCTGGAGTGGTTTCAATGGCCCAGGCCTTTCTCTCGGGACTGGACGTGCGTGCACGTGCCCGCCCCCATATGCAGACGTTGGCAGACCTTACGGGAGGAACCGTGCTGCTGGCGGTGCGTGATGGTCTGGAGATGGTGCTCATCGAGGTCAGCCGACCGCGCATGTCCATGATATCCAGCACGCTGGATGTGGGTTCGCGGGTGCCGCTGCCCAATTCGGCACTGGGCCGAGCCTATCTGGCCGGCGTCGACGAACGTGAGCGTGCGCAGCTGATCGAGACCCTGCATCTGTCGCGCGGTTCCGAATGGCCGCGCCTGCTGCCGGGGCTGGACAGCGCGCTGGCCGAAGCCGGCCAGTGCGGCTACGCGGGCTCTTTCGGCGAGTGGCACCGTGAGATTGGCTCCCTGGCCACGCCCATACAAGGACCGAACGGGGAAGTGATGGCATTGAACTGCGGAGGTCCGGCCTTTGCCTTCAATGCCGAGAAGCTGCACGGCGAGGTGGCAAAGCCGCTGCTGGCCACGGCAGCCAGCATTGCCCAGGACATAGGAGGCAGTTTGCCCCTGTCCCAATCATTACAAAGAAGGACCCCATGAGATTGACCGACCAAGAGAAGGCCATGTACGACGGCCATGAAGGCCCTGCAGTCCAGCGCGCCATGGACTTGCTGGTGCGTTACGGTGAAGCACTGGGCGCGGAGCGCCTGGTGGATACACGCAATGTCTGCGGCACCGTCAGTGCCTCCACGCCTTTCATGAGGGACTATGCGCGGCAAAAAGGCGGGATGGATGCGGTGTTTTCCGAGTTCAACCTCGACAGCGACGACGTGGTCAGCATTCCGCCCGTCAAGGCCTTCACCAGCCATCTGCAACTGGGCTTCGATCCGCAACAGCCGCAGCGCATGGGACTGAGCGAGGAAATCGTCCACTTCTACAAGCAGGGGGAGCGCTATACGGCAGAGCACGGCATACAACTGCTCAACACCTGCACGCCCTACCAGGTCGGCAACATTCCCACGCGCGGTGAGCACTGTGCCTGGATGGAGTCCTCGGCGGTCGTCTATTGCAACTCGGTGTTGGGCGCTCGCACGAACACCGAAGGGCGTGAAAGCACTGGAGCTGCTTCGCTGACTGGAAAAATCCCTTACTGGGGCTTTCATCTTGATCAGCATCGATTGGCCACCCACCACATCCAGCTTGAGGTGCCCGTGGAAACCACGGCCGACTGGGGCTTGCTGGGCTATTACATCGGCGAACTGGTGCAGGAAAGCGTTCCCGTGGTCAGCGGCCTGAGGTCAACGCCCGACCTAGCCCGGCTCAAGCATTTCGGTGCTGCCGCAGCTTCTTCGGGAGGCGTGGAGATGTATCACCTGGTGGGCACGACGCCCGAGGCCAATACGCTGGAGCAGGCTCTGGGCGGCAGGTCGGCGCGGCATGTGCTGCGCTATGGCGAGGCAGAACGCCGCCAGGCCTATGAAAAACTCAATCACACGGCCCGCGACAGCCATGTGGACTATGTGATGCTGGGATGCCCCCACTACACGATAGAGCAGATCTGGGAAGCCGCCATGCTACTGAAAGGGCGCAAGGTGCATGACAACAGCGCACTGTGGATTTTCACGCCGAGAGCCATCAAGGCGTTGGCCGACCAAAATGGCTACACCCGCATCATCGAAGAGGCGGGCGGTGTGCTCATGTCCGACAGTTGCTCGGCCATGAGCCGGGCCACGCCTCAGGGCACCAAGGTCGTGGCGCTGGACTCGGCCAAGCAGGCGCATTACCTGCCCGCCATCCTGGGCGTGCAAGCATGGTTTGGAACAACGGCCGAATGCATCGACGCTGCATGCACGGGCCAGTGGAAGGGGGCTTACGCATGACGACGGTGGACATCATGGATCAGCAGGTCCTGTGCGGGCGCAAGGTGGTGGGCGGCTGCGTGGAGGGCGAGGTGCTGTGCACCGAGGCCCATATTTCAGGTTGGGGCGGCATCGATTCACGCACCGGCACCATCGTGGAAACCCGCCACCCGCTGAGGGGGCAGAGCTTTGCGGGCAAGGTGTTGGTGTTTCCCGGCGCCAAGGGCTCTTCGGGCTGGTCGAATGCCTTTCACCTGACGCGCTCCATGGGCGTGGCTCCGGCGGCCATGCTGTTCACGGAGATGAGCACCAAGATCGCTCTGGGCGCGGTGGTCACACGGGCGCCGGCAATGACCGACTTCGATGCCGACCCGCTGGTGGTGCTGCGCACCGGTGACTGGGTTCGGGTGGATGCGGACAAGGGCATCGTGCAGTTGCTCAGGCGAGCGCAAGAGCAGCCGACAGTCCCGTAGCCGCCAGGCCCGACACTGGGCCGCAGACGACCGGGGCGAACGGGCAAGACAGTTATTAGGCTACGTCGGCCAGGCCCCGATTCCAAGCCATCACCGATGAATGCGTGCCACGACACGCAGGGATGATGCATGCCGCTCGATTTTGACGAGCCATGCCGCATCCCCAGAACAAATACAAGGAGACAAAAATGAAACTCTGGAACAGACGCGCTTTTTCCCTGACCGCCCTGACCATGGCTTTAGGCTGTGGCAGCCTGGCCGCAGCCCCTGCCTTCCCTGAAGCTCAGCGCCCTATACGGGTAGTTGTGCCTTTCTCTCCAGGCGGCGGCGTTGACGGCCAGGCCCGAGTGGTGGCCCAGAAGTTGGGAGAGATCCTTGGTACCACCGTGGTTGTCGACAACCGCCCAGGTGCCGGAACGCTGGTCGCCGCACAGGAGGTGATCAAGGCCGCTCCCAACGGCTACACCCTGTTCTACGCAGCCTCATCCACGTTCGCGCAGAACCCGCACACCATGAAGGCTGCAACCTACGATCCGCAGAAGGACTTCACGCCGCTGTCGCTGGGCGGAGCGGGGCCGCTGGTGCTGGTGGTCAACGCGACTTTGCCCGTGCACAGCGTCAAGGAGCTGGTGCGCTACGCCAAGAGCCAGCCGGGCGGAATCAGCTATGCGTCATTCGGAACGGGCACTTCTGCCCATGTGTTCGGTCAGGTGTTCGCCCAGCAGCAGGGCCTCGACCTTGTGCACATTCCTTACCGCGGCGGTGCGGACATGGCGGCAGATCTCATGACCGGCCGTGTGCAGATGGCCTTCGATGCGGCTCCAGCGGCATTGCAGAACGCGGCCACCGGCAAGGTGCGCATCATAGGCGTGGCGGCGCCGCAGCGCACGGCGCTGCTCCCTGGCGTACCGACCCTGGCCGAACAAGGCCTTAAGAACATGGATCTGACCAGCTGGCTCGGTTGGTTCGGCCCAGCCAAGCTGCCCCCGGAAATTGTCAAGGCTTTGAATTCCGCACTCGTCAAGGCCATTGCCGACGGCAAGGTGCAGGAGTTCTACCGTAACGGAGCCTACACCGCAGAAAGCTCTACACCTGAGCATCTTGCTTCCATGGTACGCGACAGCTATGAGCGCTGGGGCAGTCTCGTCAAGCAAGCCGGTATTCCCAAGCAGTAGGTTTCCCACCTGAGCCCCAAGGTCTGCTCAGGGCGCAGCCGGACGCAACCTCTCAATTTCAAGCCATGCACTACTCAGGCCCGCCTCAAGCACCGGGTCGGGCTGCCGCATGGCCTGGTGTGCCGTGAGGGTAGGGGCATTGCAAGCGTATCAGGCCCGTTGTCAGGCCCTTGCCGGCTTTCAGCGGGACTGCAACAGCCACACCCGTGGCACATCCTGCCATCACGGCGGATTTTTAGAACCTGGAGGAGACATATGAAGAACGGATCATGGAAATGGGCGTGTGCGCTGGCCTGCGCTGGCGCACTGCCGCAACTGGCCGGGGCACAAAGCAGCAGCGTCACATTGTATGGCGTCATGGATGTCGGGCTGCAGCGCACCAGTGCAGGCGGCGTGGGCAGCGTGACCGGCGTCTCCAACGGCGGCTATGCCACCAGTCGACTCGGTTTTCGGGGGCGCGAGGACTTGGGCAGCGGCTGGAGTGCGGGCTTCGTGCTCGAAGGCAGTCTCAACCCTGATACTGGTACGGGCCGCGCCAGCAATACCAACAACCAGGCTAGCGGCGCTCAGTCGACCACCAGCCTGACCTTCGACCGCCAGTCCTATGTGAGCCTTGCCGGTCCCATGGGCGAAGTGCGACTCGGGCACGACTTCGCGCCCACGCACTGGAACAATATCTATTTCGACCCCTTCAACCAGAACGGGGTGGCCAGAGCCGGCAATCTGACGTTCGCGGCGGTGGGCAGCGGATCGCTCTACACCACCATCGTGGTGAGCAATGCCGTCAGCTACTGGCTACCCAAGGATCTGGGCGGTTGGTACGGCATGGCCATGGTGGGTTTTGGTGAGAACGGCTCCGGTTCGCCACAGAAGAACGACGGCAACTTTGCTGGCGGCCGCCTGGGATATGCCCAGGGCGCGCTAGATGTAGCCGCAGGCATCAGCCGCACCCGCTACGCACGTACTGCAACTATCGGTGACTACACCCATGCCAATATTGGTGCCAGCTACAACCTCGGCGTTGCCAAGTTGTTCGCCTTATACAACCAAGTGGACGTGGATTTGTCAGGCGGCAAGGTTCGAAAGCGCAGCTATGAGTTGGGCGCGCACATCCCCGTTTCCACGCAGGGCAAGGTGCGCCTGAGCTATGCCATGCTGAATGACGGCAGCTCTGGGGGCTTGCTCAATACGGATGGTTCGGCCCGCAGTGCCAACGATGCTCGTCAAGTTGGTATCGGTTACGTGCACGATCTGTCCAAGCGCACGGCGCTGTATGGCACCTATGCTCATATCCGCAACCGCGGGCAGGCAAGCTATGCCGTCAGCGGCGGTCGTTCGCCGTTGGCCGGCCGCAACTCATCAGGCCTTGAAATAGGCCTGCGCCACATGTTCTAACCACAAACTCCATCGGTAAGGGTAAGGGCGTCGCATGAATGCGACGCCCAAGCGAAAGCGGGGGGGCGCCTTCCGCTAACGGATTCATACAGGGTCAACATCATGACAATGCCACGTCGTCACTTGCTAGCGGCCATGGGCAGCGCGCTTGCTGCGTTTGCCGCGCCTTCCGCAGTACAAGCCGCTACCGCGTTTCCCAGCAAACCTATCACACTCATCGTACCGAATGCACCGGGTGGTGCCGTGGATCTGCTGGCGCGCTTGCTGGAGAAGCCCTTGCAACAAGCGTTGGGGCAGCCCATTCTGGTGGTTTACAAGCCCGGAGCCGGAACAGTGATGGGCACGGACTTCGTAGCCAAGTCGGCGCCCGATGGACATACGCTGGGAATGGTGGTCACTTCGCATGTTATCAATCCCGGACTGCGTCCACAGATGCCGTTCGATACCACGCGGGACCTCACTGGCGTGAGCCTGCTGGCGACTTCTCCAATTGCGATTTCGGCCAGAGCCGACCTGCCGGTCGCAAATCTCAAGCAGCTGATCGACTATGCGCGCCAGCAACCGGGCAAACTCAGCTACGCTTCGCCGGGCGCTGGCAGCTCCATGCACCTGGCGGCCGAGTTGCTCAAGCTAACGGCAGGGATCGACATGCTGCACACGCCCTACAAGGGGAATGGCGGGGCCTACCAGGACGTGTTCGGAGGACGCGTGGACCTGATCTTCGACCCCTTGTTCTCGTCACTGCCCCACATCCGGTCGGGACGCATGAAGGCCATCGCAGTTATCGGTCCTCGGCGCTCACCGATCGCCCCCGATCTGGCCGCAGCCAACGAAACCCTGGCCGACTTTTCGGTGGAAAGCCTGTTTGGCCTGGTTGCTCCTGCCGCCACGCCGGCACCCGTGGTGGACAGGATCAGTTCCGAGATTGCCTGCATTCTTGCCACACCCGAGATGAAGCGGCGCATGGCCGAGGCCGGTCTGACTCCGGTGGGCTCAACGTCCAGGGAGTTCAATGACCTGATCCGAAAGGAAATGCTCCGCTGGTCACAGGTGATCAAGCAGGCCGGTGTCAAGCTGGACTGAGCGCGTGAAGGGCGGTCCGCGAGACGGCAATATGGCCGTCCGCGGGCCTGCCCAGTACCTCATTCGAACTTCACATTGAATTCGCGCACCATTTTGTCGAAGGTGTCGTACTGGCTGCGAAAGAAGGTCATGAAGCGTTCGGGCGCCATGCCGTAACCATCAAAGCCTTGCTGGGCAAGCTGTTGCTTGATGGCGGGCTGCTGCAGCACTTTCTGCAAAGCCTGTGACAGGCTGTCGGTGACGGCAGTCGGCATGCGGGCCGGTCCGAAGAAGCCCGCCCAGGGAAGAATGGTCAGCGCTCCGAGCCCGGCCTCGCGCGCAGTGGGAACCTCAGGCAGCAGCACGCTGCGCTCGTTCTGCAGGGTCAGCAGCGCGCGGGCGCGTCCATCCTTGACAAAGCCTGGAGCCGTGGTGCCGGTGGTGAACAGCATCTGTATCTGTCCTCCCACCAGATCGGTCATGGCGGGAACATCGCCCTTGTAGCGCACATTGGTCACTTGGCGCTCTTTGCCCAGCAGCTGGAGCATGGCCAACTCCGATGCGCTGTTGCTTGAGGCAGAGTTGTACTGGCCCGGCTTGCGGCTTATCTCATCGAGGAATTCCTTGATATTGCGGGCCGCAAAGCTGGAAGGGACCAACAGGAACATGGAGAACTGCCCGGCCGTGCTGATCGGCGTGAATTGCTTGAATGGATCATATGGCGCAGAAGGCCTGAGCAAGGGTACGGACACCATGGCGGTATTGGTGCCCAGCATCAACGTGTGTCCATCGGCTGGAGCGGCCAGGAGTGCCTGCGCGGCGAGTATGCCTTCGGCACCGGGCTTGTTGTCTACGATCACCTGTTGGCGTAACTCGGAGGACAGTCCCTGGGCGATGATGCGCGCCAAGGCGTCTGCCGCGCCACCGGGCGCAAAGCCAACGATCATGCGCAGCGGCCGTGATGGAAACGCTGCGGAGGGCTGGCTCCACGCCGAACCGCAGACCGCGGCTGCCGTGCCACCCAGCCATTGCAGCAGTGTTCTGCGCGGCAGATATGCGCCCGATTCGCGGACGGGATTCAGTTCTGGTCTTGTCTCCATAGCCTTCCTTTTTTTGTGAGCGGATTCGAGAGAGTGACAGGTGGCAGGCGGCGCTTTCCAAGGTCGCGCCTGCGGCCCTGTGAGGCAGGGTCGGAGTCGGAGTTCGCGGCCCCGGCACTGACTAACTATTTGTCCTGGGCGGCGAGCACTGCGCCCTGAGTGACCGGCGCCACATTGCTGCGGTAGAGTCTGAGCCAGCCGCTGTCGAACAAGGGCGCAGCCGGCTGCCAGCGTGCACGGCGGGCGGCCATCTCGGCGTCGTCCACATGCAGGTCGCAGCGCAGGCTGTCCAGGTCCACGGTGATGGTGTCGCCGTCCTCCACTAGAGCGAGGGGACCTCCGGTTGCAGCTTCGGGGGAAACCTCGGCCACGACCAGCCCCTTGCACACCAGGCCGGACAGATGGCCGTCGGTCAGCAGTGCGACATGCTCGCCCAGTCCCGCTCCATCGATGCCGAAGACCACGCGCGAAGCACCGCCGCCCATACCCGGCCCGCCCTTGACGCCTGCGCCACGCATCACCACCACATGGCCGGCGCGTATGCTGCCGTTCTTCAGGGCCGCCACAGCGGCGTCCGACGTTTCGAAGCAGATGGCCGGGCCCGTGAAGCGGCGCGACTTGCGTTCGTGAATTCCGGTTTTGACAATGCCTGTGTCCGGGCAGAGATTGCCGCGCAGCATGGTGATGGCGGGTAGGGTGGCGACAGGGCGGGCCAGAGGGCGTATGACTTCCTCGTCGGCGACTACCACCTCTTGCAAATTGTGCTCAAGCGTGTGGCCGGTTACGGTCAGAGCATCGAGTCGCAGCAGAGGCCGCAACTGCGCCAACAGGCCACGTGCCGCACCCGCGGCCTCGAATTCCTCAATCAGGCGCTCGCCCACGGGACGAAGAGCTGCCAGCACTGGTACCTGATGCTGGAAACGCTCGAACATGGCATAGATGTCGACATGGCTCTGCGCTTCGCGAGCCACTGCCTGCAGATGCTTGATGCAATTGACCGAGCCCCCCACGGCCAGCACGGCCTTGGCGGCATTCTCGAAAGCCTGCTCGGTGAGGATCTCGCGCGGGCGCAGATCATCCCAGACCATTTGCACGATGCGCGTACCTGCGGCGCGGACATCGTCCATCATCTTGGCGCTCAGCGCTGCCACTGGAGCGCTGCCGGGCAGGGCCATGCCTAGCGCCTCGCAGACGATGTGCATGGAGTTGGCGGTACCCAGGCCGGAGCAGACGCCCGGCGAGCGTATGGCCTCGCGACTCATGCATACCAACTCCTGTACTGGCATGTTTCCTGTGACTGCATGCATCGCGCCGATGAATACATCCTCAATGTCGGTATGCCTGCCTTGGTACTCGCCGCTGGCCTGGTAGCCGCAGGGAACCATAAGCGTCGGAATATTGAGCCGCGCGGCCGCCATGAGCTGGCCAGGCACCGTCTTGTCACAGGAGGTCAGGCACACCATACCGTCGAGTTGTGCACCTTCAATGGCCACCTCAATGTCATTGGTAACCAGGTCTCGTGCGGCCAGCATGTAGGCGCCCCGAGCGCCCGCGCCGGTGATGAAGTCGCTGGGTGCTGCCGTGCGTATCTCGAAGGGCACGGCGCCCGCGTCGCGTATGGCCTGCTTGATGACCGCCGCGACTTGGTCCAGATGGCTGAAGCAGGCAGCGAGCTCCGAGCTGCTGTTGACTATGGCGATCTTCGGCTTCTCGCAATCCTCCTCGGGTATCCCTAGAGCACGCCAGTGCGCGTTGCGCACCGACCAAAGATAGGAGCCGCGAGGGAAGTTGCTACGTAGCTGGGTGACTTTGGGACGATTCATGGAGTCTTTCTGAAATGGGAGTCGGCGCTGTGAGCTGCAGCAAGGCTAGACACAGTTGCATTTGAGCTGCCAATCAAAATTATGAAATTAAATTTCAAAAAAACTCACGGTAGTAGCACCTAGAAGGATGGACGGAGAATCACTTCAAGTTCCACACAAGCTAGGAACGGAGAACAACAAAGGCAACGAGTTTTTCGTTCGAAATGCGGGAGATACTTTGACCGGCGACTTCAATCGCTTCTGCTTAGCCCTATGAGCGTTAAAGCCCGGGTGGGAATGGTGCATGCCTCGGCTGAACCATGCACCAGCGCTGATTGCGGCAGACCAAGTGCTGGTCGCGACCAGTCGCATGGCTCGTGGCTACGGTGGCCCCGCGTGTCGCGCTGTGTGCCTCTAGGGGGCTGCTGCTGGCCTTGGTGTTGGCAAGGTGTATCCCGTTGCTCTGTGCCAGGAAAGCCTCCGCTGCGGTGCTGCCGGTATGGGGAAGGGGTTGGCAACTACGCATGGCGGCGAACTCTTCCAGCCACTGCGCCTTGGCGCGTAGGCCGTTTAGAACGGCCGTAGCGCGGTCGCCGGTGCGTAGGGAGAGGTTAACCCGCGTTTTGCCGCCGTAAGCAGCCTGGAGGTCTTCAGGGATGAGGACACGGAGATAGAACCGGGTGCCTCTGAGGTTCAGTCCTTCGACTGTTGCCATGTCATCGTTTCAACAAAAAGGTTGATGAACGATGTGACGTTTGATGTACCACTTGGGTGTATCACCCAAGCGAAAAAAGAGGTGGCGGAAAGCAGCTGGAGTCGAACCAACCCGGGAGCGGCTGACGCCCCCCACCGGGTTTGAAGCCCGGCCGCGCCACCGGGCACGATTGCCTTCCTTTGAGTCAAGAGTGGCAGCTGCCACTCTTGTAGAAGATAAGTCGGTGATTGTAGCCAGCAATCCGGCAGCTGATGACAAACAGCACGTCAAGGCCGCATATCCGGCTCTACTCTGATTTGATAGCTTGTTGCGTAAGCGGGATAAGGAATCTGGACTGATTTCCGCTGATTTTCCTTGCAGGCTCAGCGTGGCGTGCTATTCCAATGAACATCAGGGCGCAGCAGATGGGCGTCGCGCACGCGGCGCGTGTAGCCGGTTCGGTCGAAGAATTCGAGAATCTGGATGGCGCGCTTGCGGCCCAGACCCGTGGCGTCGCGGAATGCGCTGGCTTCCACTTCACCCCTGGCGTGCTGGCTGGCGATGTCGGCAACCAGGGCGGCGAGTTCATCCATGCGCGACGGTGCGTAGAACAAGTCCTTGACGACCTGGAACAGCTGGCCCTGGCGCGAAAGCTTTTTGAGCAACTGGCGCACCAGCTCTTCGCCTGCAGCATGGTCGCGCGCCAGATCGCGCACCCAGGGCGGGTCATAGCGGCCTGCAGCAATGGCGGGCAGCAGTTTTTCGGCCAGCGTCTGCTCGGCGCTGCTCAGCTGCACGCTGTGCTGCTGCAAATGCAGCCAGGCGCCGGTGCTGGCCAGCAACTGGCTGTTGAGCAGGGCATCGACCAGGCCCTGATAGAGCGCGTCGTAGCTGCCTTGCTGCAGGCCGGGCAAGGCCATGCGCCTCAGTCTGGCCGCGTTGACGCCGGGCTCGTCGGGCGATTTTTCATGAAAGCGCGCCAGGCTGTCGATGACCTGGGTCTGCAACTGCTGCCAGCGCTGCAGGCCAAGCACCAGGGCATCGCCGCCGGCGATGGGCAACTGGATGGTGTCGGCAAGGCTGGCCTCGGGGAAGGCATGGCCGCTCAGACGCACCAGCTGCGAACGCGCAATGCCGTGCGGGGCCTGTGCGATCAGCGGTCTGAAGTCGTTGCGGGCGATTAGCTGCTCCATGGCGTCGAGGTAGGCCATGCGCTCTGCGCTGCGGCGCTTGCGGCTCGGGGCATAGGGGTCGAGCACCATGCCGCCGGCGATGGTGCGGCTGGCCTGGGCGTTGCGCAGAATCAGGCGGTCGCCGGGCAGGGCGAAGACCGGCGCATCGAGCACCAACTGCACGCGGGCCTCGGTGCCGGGCTCTATGGCCTGGTCCTGCAGCAGTGCCACATGGCCCGTGGTGCGCTTGGTGCCCAGGTGCACATGGACTGGCGTCCACTGGGCCAGCAAGGGCGCTTCGCTGAGCAGGTGCAGATGAATGTCGAGGCGGTCCGTGGCCTGCAGCAGGCGTTGGTCCATGATCCAGTCGCCGCGCTCGATCTCGTCCTTGCCTATGCCCGCCAGATTGAGTGCGCAGCGCTGGCCGGCGACGCCGCTGTCGCTGCTCTGGTTCTGTGCATGAATGCTGCGCACACGCACGGCCTGACCACTGGCCGAGTGCGCCAGCGTGTCGCCCACCCGCACCTGGCCATTGAAGACCGTGCCCGTGACCACCGTGCCCTGGCCCGGCAGCGTGAAGACGCGGTCCACGGCGAGCCGGAACAATCCGTCTCGGGGGCGCGCCTGCATCATCTGGGCCTGCACCTGCAGATGTTCGCGCAGGGCTTGTACGCCGGCATTGCCGGGTTCTGCTGCATTGGTCTCGAAGATGGGACTGTCCGCCAGTGCAGTGACGCCGAGAATGGCGTTGATTTCGCGATGCACGTCGGCAATGCGCTGCGGCAGCACGCGATCGACCTTGGTCAGCGCCACGCTGCCACGCCTGACACCCAGCAGCTGCAGAATTTCCAGATGCTCCAGGGTCTGGGGCATGACGCCGTCGTCGGCAGCCACGACCAGCAGGGCGTGGTCAATGCCCACGGCTCCGGCGGCCATGGTGTGGACGAATTTCTCGTGGCCCGGCACGTCGATGATGCCCAGCACATCGCCGTTGGGCAATGGGCTGTAGGCATAACCGAGTTCTATGGAGATGCCGCGGGCTTTCTCTTCCTTGAGACGGTCGGTTTCCACGCCCGTGAGCGCACGCACCAGCGTGGTTTTGCCGTGGTCGATATGGCCTGCGGTTCCGATGATCATGGTGTGCTTGTAGTTTTGTTGGCTGCTGGCGCTTGTGTATCAAGCGATGCAAGGTGTTTTTGTATGAATCCCGGGGGCCGGGGCCATGGGACTGCCTCAGGCCAGCTGCGGCAGTTGCGCGGCAAACAGGGCCTGCGCCGGGTGTTCGAGGCAGCGCAGATCCAGCCACAGCGCATCGTCATGCAGCCGCCCGATCACGGGCCGGGGCAGGGCGCGAAAGCGCGCTTCGAGCCGGGTCAGCTGGCGACCGGCATGCTTGCCGCTGGCCGGATAAATCCTGAGGCCGAAGCTGGGCAGATTTTCCACGGGCAGGGCGCCGCTGCCGATCTGGCTGTTCATGGCCGCCATCTCCACCACATAGTCCTGGCCCAGTGCCTGCTGCAGCAGAGGCTGCAGCTGCTCGGCCTGGGCCTGCATGTCGGCGGCCTTGCGTGTGAACAGGCGCAGCGTGGTCAACTCATGGGCGAGCTTTTCGGGGTTCAGATACAGGCGCAGCGTGGGCTCCAGCGCCGCCAGCGTGATCTTGCCCACGCGCAGTGCGCGCTTGAGTGGGTTCTTCTTGATCTGGGTGATCAGCTCCTTTTTGCCGACGATGATGCCGGCCTGCGGGCCGCCCAGAAGCTTGTCGCCGCTGAAGGTGACGATGTCGGCACCGGACTCGACTGTCTCGCGCACCGTGACTTCATAGGGTAGGCCCCAGTCGCGCATGTCGATCAGCGTGCCGCTGCCCAGGTCGACAATCATCGGCAGATTGCTGTCGTGCGCAATGCGGGCGACATCGGCATCGCTCACCGCCTTGGTAAAGCCGGTGATGGCGTAGTTGCTGCAGTGAACCTTCATGAGCGCGGCCGTGTTCTCGCCTATGGCCTCTGCATAGTCTTTCTCATGCGTGCGGTTGGTGGTGCCGACCTCGACGAGCCGGGCGCCGGCGCGGGTCATGACATCGGGAATGCGGAAGGCGCCGCCGATTTCCACCAGCTCGCCGCGCGAGACCAGAACTTCCTTGCCCGTGGCCATGGTGGACAGCACCAGCAGTACGGCTGCGGCGTTGTTGTTGACAACGGTGGCGGCCTCGGCACCGGTCAGCTCGCAGATCAGCGACTCGACCAGGTCGTCGCGATCGCCGCGGCCGCCGTCTTCAAGGTCATATTCCAGGTTGGCCGGGGAGTTCATGGCCTGTACCACGGCATCGATCGCGGCCTGCGGCAGCAATGCGCGGCCCAGGTTGGTGTGCAGCACCGTGCCGGTGAGATTGAAGACGGCTTGCAGGCGTGGCGCAAACCGGGTCTGAAGCTGGCGTTGTGCGGCCTGTACGATGCTGCCGATGTCGGCCTGCACGCTCTGGCCGGGCTGATCGGCAAAACCCAGTAGCTGCTGGCGCAACCCCGTCAGCACATCGCGGACTGCCTTGGTGCAGGCATCGAGGCCATAGGACTCGCGCAGCACCTGCATCTCGTTCGCGAGCAAGACCTTGTCCACGGCGGGAAGCTGGGATGGGTGCGAAATTTCAGGGGCGGTCGCTGCGGTGTTGCTCATGGCCAAGGTGTGTCGGGTCGTCAAAAAAATGAAAAAGGCGGCAGGAGTTCCTGCCGCCTTCATTATGGTGGCGGTTGGAGCCGGCAGGTTTACGCAGCAGGGTCCACTAGTTCGTGATCGGCTTCGCCTTGCTGCTCTTCGGCCACGGCCACAAACAGCAAAGGATTGGCGCTGGCGCGCTGGAACTGGGTCTCGCTCATCAGCAGATCCAGCATCAGGCTGGCCAGATCGTCGACGAGAGGTTCGACCATGGGGTTCTTTTCCTGATTCACGATCTTGCGATAGCTGCCGCATTCGTCGCAGGTCTCGGCCAGAACTTCTTCGCCCGAACCGTCAATGCCCTGGTAGTGGATGCCCTTGGTCGATTCGCAGTGTGTGCACTTGACGCGAACCATATGCCATTCGCAGGCACAGGTGCCGCAATGAGCGTAACGGTGACCGGCCACTTTGCCGCCAATGCGGATGACGCTGGCCACAGGCTCGCTGGCGCAGATGGGGCAGATGCTGGCGGGGTCGGTGTAGGGAACGTCGCGGGCACTGAGACTGGCCGAACGCTTGGCAAAGGTCACTTGCAGCGCAGCCATGATGAAGGGCGCCATGCCCACGTGGCGGGCGGCGACTTCCTTTTGCAGCAGCTTTTTGGCAATGTCTGCACGGGTCTCGGGAGTCAGTGCACGCAGCTCCTTGAGCAGGGGCTGCAGCGGTGCAGGCAGGCCTTCGCTGCCCTGCAGCGTGTCGAGCATATTGTCCAGTACGGCTTGCCAGGCGGGATCGATGGTGTCCACTGCGGGCAGCAGGGGCATGGAGTGCTCCTGAGCACGCACCATGAGTTCGGCATCGGGTGCAGATATCTCGATAGTGGCGGCAGCCTTGTGCTGCGCATCCATGATCTGGGCCACAAACAGCAGATAGTCTGCAATGGGATTGCCGTTGGCCAGCTGGCGCAGGCGTGCAGCGCGTTCGGCGAACAGGCTGCTTACCTGGGGCAGCAAGATGCGGGGAAAGCTGGTGTGATCCAGTGCTTCGATTTCACCGGGTTGAAGAATGCGTTGCATTGACAGGGTTTCCAAATGAATCAGCCGCCGAGCGCCGATAAACGCTTGGCGGCTGGGTTGTTAGGGGAGAGGACTAAAAACCTTAGTCGTTGTCACCCGTCATCTTGCGGTACCAGCCGCGGTGGTGTTGCTTGGCCCAGGCTCGCGTTACTGTGCCATAAAGCATGGCGCGAATGGTGCCGCGAGTCCAGATGGCTGCATACACGTGCATGATGATCAGACCGATCATCCACACGGCAGCGATGGCGTGAACCACCGAAGCCGCTCGCACCACGTTGACCGGCAATGTCCACCAAGCGCGCCACATCAGAAAGCCGGTGATCACGATCAGCAGCATGCCGATGACCAGGCCCCAGAACAACAGCTTCTGACCGCCGTTGTACTTGCCCTGTTCGGGCATGTCGTGGTCGTCGCCATCGATCATCTTGTTGACGTTCTTGAGCCATTCGATGTCGCGCGGCTCAACGATGTTGAGCTTGGCGAAACGGCAGGCCATGATGACGAAGAATGCGCCCATGACAACCCCGATGTAGGGGTGCAGGATGCGGGTCCAGGGACCGCCACCGAACAGATTGGTCAACCAGAAGAAAGCCGGGTGAAAGAACGCCAGACCGGACAGGGCCAGCAAGATGAAGCAAATGCCTACCACCCAGTGGTTGGCGCGCTCCGATGCGTTGTAGCGCACGAGGTCGCGAGGATTGCGTTTCATTTGCCGTTCTCCTTGTTCAGCGCTTCGGCGTCCTTGCGTTCCATTTCATCCTCAAGGTCCTTGGACACGTCGTTGGGTCCCTTGGTGATGTAGTGGAACAGGCTGCCGATTGCGGCTGCGCCCAGTGCGGCCATGGCCAGAGGCTTGGCTACACCCTTCCACAGCGACACCATGGGGCTGATGGACGGATCGTCCGGCAGGCCCTTGTACAGCGAAGGTTTGTCCGCGTGATGCAGAACGTACATCACGTGCGTGCCGCCCACGCCTTGCGGGTCGTAGAGGCCTGCCTTTTCGTAGCCGCGTTCCTTGAGGTCCACGACACGGCGGGACGCTTGCTCCTGCATGGCTTCCTTGGTGCCAAACTGGATGGCGCCCGTGGGGCAGGTCTTGACGCAGGCGGGCTCCTGACCAACAGCCACGCGATCCGAACACAAGGTGCACTTGTACGCCTTGTTGTCCTTCTTGGAGATGCGCGGAATGTTGAACGGGCAGCCCGTGACGCAGTAGCCGCAGCCCACGCACTGGTCTTGCTGGAAGTCCACGATGCCGTTGGCATATTGGACGATGGCGCCAGGCGAGGGGCAAGCCTTCAGGCAGCCCGGGTCTTCGCAGTGCATGCAGCCGTCCTTGCGGATCAGCCACTCCAGATTGCCTGTGGCTTCGTTTTCGTACTCGGCAAAGCGCATCACGGTCCAAGACTCCGACGTCAGATCCGTCGGGTTGTCGTAGACGCCTGCGGCAACCGTGCCGATTTCGTCGCGAAGGTCGTTCCACTCCATGCAGGCGGTCTGGCAAGCCTTGCAGCCAATGCATTTGGAGACGTCGATCAGCTTGGCGACTTCCCCCGCGTGCGCACCGCGTGCGCTCGGTGAGGGGGTTGTCGTGGCCGAACGGCGTTTGATATCGAGAGACATGGTTGAGGACATCAGCGTGGCTCCTTAGATCTTTTCCACCTTCACGAGGAAGGTCTTGGATTCAGGGGTCAAGCTGTTACCGTCACCCACGGAGGCTGTCAGGTTGTTCGCCAGATAGCCCTTGCGTCCCGTCGTGGAGAAGCCCCAGTGAATCGGCACACCCACGTGATGGATGGTCTTGCCATCGATCTTCATGGGCTTGATGCGCTTGGTCACCACGGCAACCGCCTTCACGAAACCGCGCTTGGACGAAACCTTGACCTTCTGGCCGGTCTCTATGCCCAGTTCCTTGCCCAGTGCCTCGCCGATTTCCACAAACTGTTCGGGCTGAACGATGTTGTTCAGCTGAACATGCTTGGTCCAGTAATGGAAGTGCTCGGTCAGGCGGTAGGTCGTGCCTACATGCGGGTAGTCCTTGGGGTCGCCCTGCGTGTCCTTGGCAGTTGCCAGGATGCGCATCACGGGGCTGATGACGGCCTGCTTGTTGTTGGGGTACATGGGGTTGTAGCCCAGCGGGTTGTCAAACGCCTCGTAGTGCGTGGGGAACGGACCTTCTGCCATGCCCTTGCGAGCAAACAGACGGGCCACCCCTTCGGGGTTCATGATGAAGGGATTGATCACCTCGGGATCCAGGCCCACGGCCACGTCCGGCACGTCCGCTCCACCCCACTGCTTGCCGTTCCATTTGATCAGCACGCGCTCTGGGTTGAAGGGCTTGCCCTGGCGGTCGCAAGACGCGCGGTTGTAAAGCACGCGGCGATTCGCAGGCCAGGCCCAGGCCCAGTTCAGCGTGTTGCCGATGCCTGTGGGATCGCTGTTGTCACGACGAGCCATCTGGTTGCCGGAAGAGGTCCAGCTGCCAGCCCAGATCCAGCAGCCACCCAGGGTGGTGCCGTCATCGCGCATTTCGCCAAAGCCCGCCAACTGCTCGCCGGCCTTGCGGATGAGCTTGGTGGGGTCCTTGGGATCGAACAGATCCACCAGTGCACGGCCGTTGTATTCCTTGGCCACTTCCTCGGAAGAGGGGTGATCGGCTTCAGCGTAAGGCCAGTACAGGTTGGTGATGGGCTCGGAGAACTTGCCGCCTTCCTTCTGATAGAGAGCCTTCAGGCGCAGGTGCAGACCAGACATGATGGCAATGTCGGTCTTGGCCTCTCCTGGGGGCTCGGCAGCCTTCCAGTGCCACTGCAGCACGCGCGAGGAGCTGACCACGGCACCGTCTTCTTCGGCGAAGCAAGTGGTAGGCAGGCGGAACACCTCGGTTTGAATCGAAGCCGAGTCCACGTCGTTGAATTCGCCGTGGTTCTTCCAGAATTCCGAAGTTTCCGTAACCAGCGGATCCATGATGACCAGGAACTTCAGCTTCTTGAGACCTTCGCGCACGCTGTTGCTGTTGGCCAGAGCCGCCAAGGGGTTGAAGCCTTGAGCGATATAGCCGTTGACCTTGCCCTGCGTCATCATCTCGAAGATCTGCAGCATGTCGTACTGCTTGTCCAACTTGGGCAGATAGTCAAACGCCCAGTTGTTTTCAGCAGTTGCGGCCGCACCCCACCACGCCTTCATCAGGCTGACATGGAACTTGGGCGTGTTCGACCAGTAATTCATCTGGCCGGGACGCAGCAGCTTGGGCGTGCGGGTGGCGATGTACTGGTTGTAGTCCTGTTCGGCTTCGTTTGGCAGCGTCAGGTACCCGGGAAGCGAAGCAGACAGGATGCCCAGGTCCGTCAGGCCCTGGATGTTGGAGTGGCCGCGCAGCGCGTTCATGCCGCCGCCAGCGATACCGATATTGCCCAGCAGCAGCTGGATCATGGCGCCGGTACGCAGGATCTGCGCACCCGTGGTGTGCTGGGTCCAGCCCAGTGCGTACAGGATGGTGGCAACACGGCCGGCTTCGGCGGTCGAAGCAAGCTTCTCGCACACGTGCAGGAATTTTTCCTTGGGTGTGCCGCAGATGGATTCCACCTTCTCGGGGGTATAGCCGGCGTAGTGCTTCTTGAGCCACTGATAGACGCAGCGAGGGTGTTCCAGAGTGGGGTCGACCTTCACGAAGCCGTCTTCACCCAGTTCGTAGTCCCACGACGCCTTGTCATAGGTACGCTTTTCAGGGTTGTAGCCGGAGAAAATACCTTCGTCGAACGCAAAGTCCTCGCGCACGATGAATGAGAAGTCCGTGTAGTTCTTCACATACTCGTGGTGAATCCTGTCGTTTGTCAGCAGGTAATTGATCACGCCACCGAGGAAGACGATGTCCGAGCCGGAGCGGATCGGCGCATAGAAGTCAGCCACGGATGCCGAGCGGTTGAAGCGCGGATCGACCACCATGAAGTGAGCCTTGTTGTGCTCCTTCGCTTCGGTCACCCACTTGAAGCCGCAGGGGTGTGCTTCGGCGGCATTGCCGCCCATGATCAAAATAACGTCCGCGTTCTTGATGTCGACCCAATGGTTCGTCATCGCTCCACGGCCAAACGTCGGGGCAAGACCTGCCACCGTCGGGCCGTGTCAGACACGTGCTTGGTTATCGAGTGCAAGAAGGCCCCAGGAGCGGGCCACTTTGTGCGTGATGTAGCCGGCTTCGTTGCTGGAGGCCGAAGCGGCCAGCATGCCGGTGGTCAGCCAGCGGTTGACCTTCTGGCCTTTTTCGTTGGTTTCAACGAAATTGGCGTCGCGGTCTTCCTTGAGCAGCTTGGCGATGCGGTTCAGTGCCTCGTCCCAGGACATGCGCTTCCACTCGGACGAGCCGGGGGCGCGGTATTCGGGGTACTTGAGGCGGCTGGGGCTATGGACAAAGTCCAGCAGCGATGCACCCTTGGGGCACAGCGTGCCGCGATTGACCGGATGATCCGGGTCGCCTTCCACGTGCATCACGGACAGACGGGAGTTTTTCCCGCCGTCGCCCAGGGAGTACATGAGGATGCCGCAGCCTACGGAGCAGTAGGTGCAGGTTTGACGGGTTACGGTGGTGGCTGACAGTTTGTACTGTCGCACCTCAGCAAGGGCGGCTGTGGGTGAGAAGCCCATCAGCGCCAAGCTTGAACCCGCCAGAGTCGAACCAGTCACTTTCATGAACTGGCGTCTGGAGAATTGGTCCATTGTGGGGTACCTTTTCGTATGAACGCTTATGTGAAAGCAAATTTTACGACCCCCCCCATTTTTGATAGCAGTTACAAACCCTTAATTCTTGAGTAACGTTGAGCGACTTTGAGTTTTATGTTTCGTTTTTGTTTTTCTTAATGATGGCGATAGTTTTCAACCTACACCTCTAAACCTATCAACTTTCAGCTCGAAAAGCCATCGGTCAGCAGGCCGGGTTGAACAGGAAATCCCTAATCTGTGTCGCTTTTGCGTGTTTCGGCAGGAGGGGGCGCGACGGTGGGGGCAGGGCCTTCTACAGGCTGTTGCGGATCGGCTGATGTGCGCTTTTGCGCGATTTCCTGGTTCAGCAGCTTCTCCTCCTGCTCCTGCATGGTGGCAAATAACTCCCAGGCAGCCATGAACAGGGCGGCAATGGCGGGACCGAGCACAAAGCCCGAAAGACCGAACAAGGCCATGCCCCCCAGGGTGGAGATCAGAACCACATAGTCGGGCATTTTGGTGTCCTTGCCGACCAGCAGGGGGCGCAACACGTTGTCCACCAGGCCGATGACCAGTACGCCATAAGCGGCAAGGATCAGGCCTTTGGTGACGGCGCCCGTGGCCAGAAAGTAGATGGCCACCGGCCCCCAGACCAGGCCTGCTCCCACTGCTGGCAGCAGCGACAGAAAAGCCATGACCACAGCCCACAGTACTGCACCCTGAATGCCCAGAATCCAGAAAATCAGCCCCCCCAGCGCGCCCTGGGCGGCTGCAACGGCCAGATTGCCCTTGACTGTGGCCCGGATGACGGTAATGAACTTGATGGCCAGTTCGCGCTTGTGTTCGGGTGCGAGCGGTGTGGCTGCCCAGATGCGTGCGACCAACTCCTTGCCATCACGCAGCAGAAAAAAGATCAGGTAGAGCATGACGCCAAAGCCCACCACAAAGCCCAGGGTGTTCTGACCCAGCCCCACAGCTTTGGTGGCGGCGAGCTTGCTGGCCTGCAGGGCGATGTTGGAGAGCTTGGTCTGGATTTCCTCCAGAGTGCCCAGGTGCAGTTTTTCCATCCACGGCGTCAGCCAGGAGGGAAGGGCATTGAAGACTTGCTCCACGTAGCTGCCGGCGGACAGGTTGCCGCTGCTGATTCGATCGTAGATGGCGGCAGTCTCCTTGATGAGCGAGAGGCCTATCAGAGACAGCGGCAAAATGACCATTACCAGACTAATTAGCAAGGTTGCCAGCGCGGCCAGCGTGGGCTTGTTGGGCATGCGCATCAGCAGCTTGCGGTGCAGGGGGGCGAAGACGATGGCAAACACCACACCCCAGAAGATGGCTACGGCATATTCCTCTAGAACCAAGCCGAATCCTGCGGTTACTGCTATTAAAAGAAGAATGAATGCACGTTTGTGAAGCGGCAAAAGCGGCATGCGAATCCTTGTTTATGGAGTTCCCGCAATGTAAGCGACTCCCAGGGGTGTAAACATCTTGTCTTTTATAAGACCAAGACTTTGAACAGTGGCACAATGGCTGCCGCAACTCAAGGCCCTTCCCCAGCCACAGTCGCATCCGCCAATCGGTACAGCCGTGTCGCGGGAGGTTCTACAAACCAGCTAATGCTTTCCGAAGGAAAGCGGAGGTCAGCGAGATATGAGCGATCAGTCAACGATCTATCAAGCCTATCAAGGCAACACCTATCTGTTCGGCGGCAATGCGCCCTATGTCGAAGAGATGTACGAGAACTACCTGGCCAACCCCGGCAGCGTTCCCGATTCCTGGCGTGAATACTTCGATGCCCTGCAGCATGTGCCTGCAGTCGACGGCACCGACAACAAGGACGTTCCTCACCTGCCCGTGATCAATGCTTTCGCAGAGCGCGCAAAGCAGGGCGGTACCAAGGTGGTGGTGGCTTCGGGCGCTGACTCCGAACTGGGTCGCAAGCGCACGGCCGTGCAGCAGCTGATTGCAGCCTACCGCAACGTGGGTCAGCGCTGGGCCGACCTGGATCCTCTGAAGCGCACCGAGCGCCCCGAAATTCCCGAGCTGGAGCCTTCCTTCTACGGCTTCACCGACGCCGACCAGGAAGTGGTGTTCAACACCAGCAACACTTTCTTCGGCAAGGAAAGCATGACTTTGCGCGAGCTGATGAATGCTCTGCGCGAAACCTACTGCGGCACCCTGGGCGCCGAGTACATGTATGCCACCAATCAAAATCAGAAGCGCTGGTGGCAGCAACGCCTGGAATCCATCCGTTCCAAGCCCGTCTTCAATGCGGACGAGAAAAAGCGCATCCTGGACCGCCTGACCGCTGCCGAAGGTCTGGAGCGCTATCTGCATACCAAGTATGTGGGTCAGAAGCGCTTCTCGCTGGAAGGTGGTGAGTCCTTCATCGCCGCCATGGATGAGCTGATCAACTCTGCCAGCGCCAAGGGCGTGCAGGAAGTCGTGATCGGCATGGCTCACCGTGGCCGTCTGAACGTGCTGGTCAACACCTTGGGCAAGGCTCCCAAGGATCTGTTCGCCGAGTTCGACCACACTGCTCCCGAAGATCTGCCTGCCGGTGACGTGAAGTATCACCAGGGCTTCAGCTCCGACGTGTCTGCCAAGGGCGGTCCCGTTCACCTGTCGCTCGCCTTCAACCCCTCGCACCTGGAAATCGTCAACCCCGTGGTGGAAGGCTCGGTGCGCTCGCGCATGGACCGCCGCGACGACCCCATGGGCAAACAAGTGCTGCCCGTGCTGGTGCACGGTGACGCAGCCTTCGCCGGCCAGGGCGTGAACCAGGAAACCCTGGCGCTGTCCGAAACCCGTGGCTATACCACCGGCGGTACGGTTCACATCATCATCAACAACCAGATCGGTTTCACGACCTCTGACCCTCGCGACCTGCGCTCCACGCTGTATTGCACCGACATCGTCAAGATGATCGAGTCGCCCGTGCTGCACGTGAACGGCGATGATCCCGAAGCCGTGTGCCTGGCCATGCAGCTGGCCCTGGAATTCCGTATGGAGTTCTCCAAGGACGTGGTGGTCGACATCATCTGCTTCCGCAAGCTGGGTCACAACGAGCAAGACACTCCTGCACTGACACAGCCTCTGATGTACAAGAAGATTGCTGCCCACCCCGGCACTCGCAAGCTGTACGCAGACAAGCTGGCCACTCAAGGCCTGGGCGACACGCTGGGCGACGACATGGTCAAGGCCTATCGCGCCGCCATGGACGAAGGCCGTCACACCCAGGACGTGGTGCTGACCAACTTCAAGAGCAAGTACGCTGTGGACTGGAGCCCCTTCGTGGGCAAGACCTGGACCGACGCTGGCGACACAGCTATTCCCTTGACCGAGTGGAAGCGCCTGGCCGAGAAGATCACGACTCTGCCTGCCAGCGTGAACCCTCACGCCCTGGTCAAGAAGGTGTACGACGATCGCGCAGCCATGGGCCGCGGCGATGTGAACGTGGACTGGGGCATGGGTGAAACCATGGCCTTCGGCTCCCTGGTCGCTTCGGGCTATCCCGTGCGTCTGTCGGGTGAAGACTCGGGTCGCGGCACCTTCACGCACCGTCACGCCGTGGTTCATGACCAGAAGCGTGAAAAGTGGGACGAGGGCACATATATTCCTTTGCAGAACGCTGCCGAGAATCAGGCTCCGTTCGTCGTGATCGACTCCATCCTGTCCGAAGAGGCGGTGCTGGGCTTTGAATACGGCTATGCATCGAACGATCCCAACACCCTGGTGGTGTGGGAAGCCCAGTTCGGCGACTTCGCCAACGGCGCCCAGGTGGTGATCGACCAGTTCATCGCATCCGGTGAAGTGAAGTGGGGTCGTGTTAACGGCCTGACACTGATGCTGCCTCACGGCTATGAAGGCCAGGGCCCCGAGCACAGCTCGGCGCGTCTGGAGCGCTTCATGCAGCTGGCCGCCGACACCAATATGCAGATCGTGCAGCCCACAACGGCCAGCCAGATCTTCCACGTGCTGCGTCGCCAGATGGTTCGTGGCCTGCGCAAGCCGCTGGTCATCATGACTCCCAAGTCGCTGCTGCGTAACAAGGACGCAACCTCGCCCCTGTCCGAATTCACCTCTGGTGGTTTCCAGACCGTGATCCCCGAGCAGGACGAAACCATCGTCAAGAACGCTGCCAAGGTCAAGCGCATCATCGCCTGCTCGGGCAAGGTGTACTACGATCTGGTCAAGAAGCGTGCCGAGAAGGAATCCAAGGACGTCGCCATCATCCGCGTCGAGCAGTTGTATCCCTTCCCCCACAAGGCGTTCGCCGCCGAAGTGAAGAAGTACGCCAACGCTACTGACATCGTGTGGTGCCAGGATGAGCCTCAGAACCAGGGTGCCTGGTTCTTCATCCAGCACAACATCCACGAGAACATGCGTGAAGGCCAGAAGCTGGGCTACTCCGGTCGCGCTGCGTCCGCTTCGCCCGCCGTTGGCTACGCACATCTGCACCAAGAGCAACAAAAGGCACTGGTGGAAGGCGCATTCGCCAAGCTCAAGGGCTTTGTCCTGACCAAGTAATACAGGCGACACCCCCTGTCCGAGGACAGGGGGCACAAGAAACATCTTTGGAAAGAATTCAAAATGGCAATCGTTGAAGTTAAAGTCCCCCAGCTGTCCGAATCCATCACTGAAGCCACCATGCTGACCTGGAAGAAAAAGGTCGGCGAGGCCGTGGCCGTCGATGAAATCCTCATCGAAATCGAAACCGACAAGGTCGTGCTGGAAGTGCCTGCTCCTTCGGCTGGCGTGATCACCGAAATCCTGCAAGGCGACGGCGCAACCGTGGCTGCCGAGCAAGTGATCGCCAAGATCGACTCCGAAGCCGTCGCCGGTGCCGCTGCTCCTGCTGCCGCCCCCGCTGCTGCTGCGACTCCTGCTGCAGCCCCCATGGCCGCCGCACCTGCCGGCGCCGACAAGAGCGGCGTGGCCATGCCTGCTGCTGCCAAGATCCTGGCCGACAACAACCTGTCCGCTGCCAACGTGGCCGGCACAGGCAAGGACGGCCGCGTGACCAAGGGTGACGCTCTGGGTGCTATCAAGGCTGGCGCAGCCATTCCCACCGGTGCTCCCAAGGCGGCTCTGCCTCAGGTGGCAGCTCCCGTGACCAAGGAAAACCTGGGTGACCGTCCCGAGCAGCGCGTGCCCATGACACGTCTGCGTGCCCGTATTGCCGAGCGTCTGCTGCAATCCCAGGCTACCAACGCCATCCTGACCACGTTCAACGAAGTGAACATGGCTCCCGTGATGGAACTGCGCAAGAAGTTCCAGGACCAGTTCACCAAGGAACATGGCGTGAAGCTGGGCTTCATGTCCTTCTTCGTCAAGGCTGCAGTGCACGCCCTGAAGAAGTTCCCCGCAGTCAATGCCTCCATCGACGGCAACGACATCGTCTACCACGGCTACTTCGACATCGGTATTGCTGTGAGCTCGCCTCGCGGCCTGGTGGTGCCCATCCTGCGCAATGCAGACCAGATGAGCTTCGCCGACATCGAAAAGAAGATTGTCGAATTCGGTCAGAAGGCCAAGGAAGGCAAGCTGGGCATTGAAGAAATGACCGGCGGTACCTTCTCCATCTCCAATGGCGGTACCTTCGGCTCGATGATGTCCACCCCCATCATCAACCCCCCCCAGTCCGCCATTCTGGGCGTGCACGCCACCAAGGATCGCGCCGTGGTCGAGAACGGTCAGATCGTGATCCGTCCCATGAACTACCTGGCCATGTCCTATGACCACCGCATCATCGACGGCCGCGAAGCCGTGCTGAGCCTGGTGGCCATGAAGGACGCGCTGGAAGATCCTTCTCGCCTCCTGTTTGATCTGTAATTCAGCAGATCGAGCTTCTACAAAGCCCACCACCAAAAGCGGTGGGCTTTTTTCGAGTTAAACAGAGAAAAGATTCAAATCATGAGCAAGCAATTTGACGTCGTCGTGATCGGCGCAGGCCCCGGCGGCTACATCGCTGCCATCCGCGCTGCACAACTGGGTTTCAACGTCGCCTGTATCGACGAGTGGAAGAACGCCGCTGGCGGCGCTGCCCCCGGCGGCACCTGCACCAACGTGGGCTGCATTCCCTCCAAGGCGCTGCTGCAGTCTTCCGAGCATTTCGAGCATGCCAAGCTGCACTTTGCGGACCACGGCATCTCCACCGGCAAGGTCGAGATGGACGTGGCCAAAATGATCGCCCGCAAGGAAGCGATCGTGAAGCAGAACAACGACGGCATCCTGTACCTGTTCAAGAAGAACAAGGTCACCTTCTTCCACGGCCGCGGCTCCTTCGTCAAGGCTGTCGAAGGCGGCTACGAGATCAAGGTTGCCGGCAAGGAAGAGGAAGTCATTACCGGCAAGCAGATCGTGGTGGCCACTGGCTCCAACGCCCGTGCCCTGCCCGGCGTGGCTTTCGACGAAGAGAACATCCTGTCCAACGACGGCGCTCTGAGCCTGGGCAAGGCTCCCAAGAAGCTGGGCCTGATCGGTGCCGGTGTGATCGGCCTGGAAATGGGCTCGGTCTGGCGCCGTCTGGGCACGGAAGTGACCGTGCTCGAAGGCATGGACAAGTTCCTGCCCGTGGTGGACGAGCAGATCGCCAAGGAAGCCAAGAAGGCTTTCGACAAGCAAGGTCTGAAGATCGAGCTGGGCGTGAAGATCGGTGAAGTCAAGTCCGGCAAGAAGGGCGTGACCGTTGCCTACACCAACGCCAAGGGCGAAGCCCAGACCCTGGAAGTGGACAAGCTGATCGTGTCGATCGGCCGTACCGCCAACACCAATGGCCTGAACGCCGAAGCCGTGGGCCTGGCCCTGGACGAGCGCGGCGCCATCGTGGTGGACGATCTGTGCAAGACCAATCTGCCTGGCGTGTGGGCTGTGGGCGACGTGGTGCGCGGCCCCATGCTGGCGCACAAGGCCGAGGAAGAAGCCGTGGCCGTGGCCGAGCGCATTGCCGGCCAGCACGGCCATGTGAACTTCGCCACCCTGCCTTCGGTGATCTACACCAGCCCCGAAGTGGCATGGGTGGGTCGTACCGAGCAGCAGCTCAAGGCTGAAGGCGTCAAGTACAAGGCTGGCTCCTTCCCCTTCCTGGCCAACGGCCGCGCGCGTGCACTGGGCGACACGACCGGCATGGTCAAGTTCCTGGCCGACGCCGAGACTGACGAAATCCTGGGCGTGCACATGGTGGGTCCCATGGTGTCCGAGCTGATTTCCGAAGCCGTGGTGGCCATGGAGTTCAAGGCATCGAGCGAAGACATCGCCCGTATCTGCCACGCTCACCCCTCGCTGTCCGAATCCACCAAGGAAGCGGCTCTGGCTGTGGACAAGCGTACCCTGAACTTCTAAGTTTTTTCAGTCTTGCGCGCAGGTTTTGACATGGCTGTGAAGTGCCCGCGCGCAGGCTGAGTTTCTTTTAGAATTCAGAACAAAATGGCTGCTAACGCTTAGTGTATAAGCGGTAGCAGCTATTGTTTTTTGAGCATCTGGAGACAAGACGGTGAATGTAAGACAAGCCTACGAGGCGGAACTGGCCGCCAAGGGTTTCAAAAGCGATCCCGCGCAGTTGCGTGCAGTCGATGCGTTGCAGCGCTGTGCCGACGAGTGGGCCGTGTACAAGGGCAAGCGCTCCAATGCTCTCAAGAAACTGATCAATCACCCCGATCTGCCCAAGGGCGTCTATATGTACGGCGGGGTGGGGCGCGGCAAGAGCTTTTTGATGGAATGCTTCTTCAATGCCGTGCCCCTCAAGCGCAAGGTGCGACTGCACTTTCACGAATTCATGCGCGAGGTGCACCGCGAGATGCATCTCATGCAAGGCACGCAGAATCCGCTCGATGCCCTTGGCGCCAAGATCGCCAAGAAGTACAAGCTGATCTGTTTTGACGAGTTTCATGTCGCCGACATCACCGATGCCATGATTCTCTACAAGCTGCTCGAGTCGCTGTTTGCCAACGGCGTGGGCTTTGTGACGACCTCCAACTTCGAGCCCGACGGCCTCTATCCCGGTGGTTTGCACCGCGATCGGATCCTGCCTGCGATTGCCCTGCTCAAGGAGCGCATGGAAGTGGTGAACGTGGACAACGGCACCGACTATCGCCGCCGCACTCTCGAAGACGCCAAGCTCTATCATTGCCCGTTGGGCCCGGACGCCGATGCTGCGATGCAGGAGACCTTCGATCGCCTGGCCGAAGCCCATGACGAAGAGCCGGTGATGCAGATCGAGACCCGCAAGATCGCGGCCAAGCGCCGTGCCGGTGGCGTCGTGTGGTTTGACTTCCGCGAACTCTGCGGCGGCCCGCGCTCGCAAAATGATTATCTGGAAATTGCCACGCAGTTTCACACCATCTTGCTGTCCGATGTGCCAGAGCTGCATGTGAACATGGCTTCGGCCGCACGGCGCTTTACGCTGCTGGTGGACGTGCTCTACGATCGCCATGTCAAGCTCATCCTGTCGGCTGCAGTGCCGCCCGAGAAGATCTATACCGAAGGTCCTCTGTCCCACGAGTTCCCGCGCACCGTCTCGCGTCTGAATGAGATGCGCTCCAAGGAATATCTGGCGCTTGAGCGCCGCGTGGTGGACACCAGCTTGACCTGATCGCCTGCGGGCAACTGCCTGCGGCTTTAAGATGCCAGCCTGTACTTCGAGTTCTGAGTTGATGACGATGCCCACTATCCTTGCCCAGCTGATCCGCCGCCGCATTGCAGGCTTTGCACTGGCGCCTCTGGCCGCCATCTGGCTGGCTTGTGTGCCGGCCATGGCCCAGGTAAAGGTGGATTCGGCGCAGCAGACCGACAAGCAGGCGCAGAAGGAGGTTGCCGACAAGGCGCGTCAGCAACTGCACCAGCAGCGTGCAGCCGAGCGCGACGAGATTCTCAGCAAACGCGCCGTCATCGAGCAGCAGCGCGTGGCTGATGAAAAGCTCTGCTACCAGAAGTTTGCCGTGGAGGGCTGTCTGGCCGATGCCCGTAGGGCGGCACGTGAAAAAGATGCGCCCCTGCGTGCGCGCGAGCTGGAAATCAACGACGCGGAGCGCAAGGAAAAGGCGGCGGCCAAGCTGAAGGCCATTGAAGAGAAAAAAGCCGAAAACGCTGCCGTTCCCATGAAGTCGCAGCAACGCGAGAAGAACGGCAGGAGCCAGCCTCAGCCCACCGGCCCGGGTGCCAAACCTGCGGTTGACGAGCAGGCGGCGCAGGCCCAGCGCCAGACCGAGGCTCAGCAGCGTGCCAGCAAGCAGGCCGAGTATGTGCGCCGCCACGAGCAAAACCGTGTCCAGGCCGATCAGGGGCGAGCCGAGCGTGAGGCCAAGGCCCGGGCAGATCATGAGGCCAAGCTGAAGGCTGCAGCCGAGCACAAAGCCAGGGCTATGCAGCAGGCCAAGGAGCGAGGTCAGACGGCAGCGCCGCTGCCAGCACCTGCTCCCTGATGCATTTGAGGATAGACAGTGCTTTACTAGCAGGGTGCTACCGAAAGCATTGCTGCAAGCGCCCGTTTCCAACGGCGCTCAAGCAGTCTTGTCTGGATTGTCCGGACTGAATGGCTCTTCAAGCGTTTGCTGCTGCGGCTGAGGTATCCAGCTTGAGTATTGCCAGCGAGAGGTTGTCACCACCCCCTGCCGCGCGCCGCCTGGCTTTTTCAATCAGAAATTGCGAGGCTTCGCGTGGGGAGAGTCCGTCAAGCACAGTGCCCAGCTCCTGTGCGGTGAAGTAATGCCACAAGCCATCCGAGCAGGCCATCAAGCTGTCGCCCGGCAGCAGTTTCTCAATCATGTGGTGGCTCATGGGCGGCGGCGGCTCGGCACCCAGGCAGCCCAGCAAGATATTGGACTGTGGGTGGTGCTGAGCCTCGGTTTCGGTGAGCTCGCCGCGGTCGACCAGTGCCTGTACATAGGAGTGATCAAGCGAACGGTGCATGAGGGAAGAGCCGCGAAAATGGTAGAGCCGCGAATCGCCTGAGTGCATGAAGTGGCAGCGACTGTCGGGCAGGACCACAAAGACCGCGATGGTGCTGTGGGGCTCCTGTTCCGCTGCTATGGCGGTAAGGCGAATGACGGTGTGGGCATCCTGCACAATGGTGCGCAGCATGCGTGTGCAGTCTTCCTTGGCGGGCTCAAAGCGCTCGAAAACCTGGCGGGCCGTCAGCATGACCTGATCGGATGCCTTTCTCCCACCGCTGCGCCCGCCCATGCCATCGGCTACCACGCCGAGAATGCAGCCCTTGGCATAGGGATGCGCCATGAGCAGAACCTGGTCCTGCTGGTATTCTCGGTCACCGCGATGAATGCCGGTGGCCGCCTGAATGCGGTAGCTGGATGACATGAGTGTGTGCGAGTGCGCTCGCGGAGCGAGATTTAACGTTGCGTTACATTTTATCGGCCAGAGGCTGGGCCTCGGCGAACATTTGCGATCTTATGTGAGCTTGCGCTGACTTGGCTTGTTGGAAGGTGAAACGGTTTTGACTCATTTGCAGGAGGCGGTCGCGCAGGTGTTTGCACAGCAAGGTGCGCTCTCGCTGGCTGAGCCCGCATTCACGCCGCGCCCAGGCCAGACCCGCATGGCCCTGGCGGTGGCTCAGGCCATAGAGACGGGCGGGGTGCTGGTGGTGGAGGCCGGCACGGGTGTTGGCAAGACCTACGCTTATCTGGTGCCTGCCTTGCTCAGCGGTCAGCGCGTGCTGGTGTCCACGGCCACCAAGGCGCTGCAGGACCAGTTGTTTGCCCGTGATCTTCCGCGCCTGGTTCATGGTCTGGGCCTGCCTCTGCGCATGGCCAGGCTCAAGGGGCGTTCTTCCTATCTATGTACGGAGCGGCTGGAGCGTGTGCGCCAGGGCCGCACGGCTCCCCAGGATCCGCAGGTGCTGCGCGCCGTGGCCGATGTGGAGCGCTGGGCCAGGGTCACGCGTACCGGCGATCTTGCCGAGCTGACGGCGCTGGATGAGCGCTCCCCTGTGATGCCCTTGGTGAGCTCCACCAAGGACAATTGCATGGGGTCTGACTGCCCGCACTGGCAGGGCTGTCATGTCAATCAGGCGCGTCAGCAGGCGTTGGAGGCCGACGTGGTGGTGGTCAATCATCACCTGCTGTTTGCCGACCTCGATGTGCGCGACAGCGGCATGGCTCATCTTTTGCCCAACACCGGCGTGGTGGTGATCGATGAAGCCCATCGGCTTAACGACATCGGCGTGCAGTTTGCCGGAGAGGCTCTGTCCAGTCAGCAGTTGGTGGGGTATGCACGTGATGCCCTCAGGCTGACGCAGGAACATGCGCGCGGCATGGCCGATTGGCTGGTTCTCTGTGCCACGCTGGAGCAGGCCATGCGTGAGCTGCGCCTGCAGGCCGGCAAGCCTCCGGTCGGAGGGCGGCTTGCGTGGCAAGCGGTGACCCCACAGGGACTGGATGCGGTGAAATGGCGTGCGGCACTGGTGCGGCTGGGGCAGAGCCTACGTGCCCTGTTGATTCCACTCTCAAGTCTGGAGGGGGCAGGGGCAGAGCTGCAGCGTCTGTATGAGCGCGGCGCAGAGTTGCTCGCGCGACTGGCACGCTTTGCTGCTCCTGCAGATGATGAATGCGTGCGCTGGCTGGAGGTCGGAGCGCAGTATCTGCGCATGCTGGAGTCGCCGCTGTCGATTGCCCGCATCATGCAGCAGCGGCTGCTTCAGCGCTCGCTGGAGGATGCCGGCACGGACCAGGGCGAGGAGCCCGATTCTTCAAGGAAGAAGGCCTGGATCTTCACCTCGGCCACGTTGGGCAATGACGCCCAGCTGAGCTGGTTTGTCGAGTCCTGCGGCCTGCGCGGAGCACAGGTGCTGCAGGTGGAAAGCCCGTTCGACTACCATCGGCAAGCCGGTGTCTATGTGCCCCAGCCCTTTGCTGCGGCCGGCAGCGCACAGCACAGCCAGCAGGTTGCCCAGCTGGTGCTGGATGCAGCGCAGCGCATATGTGGCCGTACCCTGGTGCTGACTACTACCCTCAAGGCCCTGCATGCGATCAGCGCATCGCTGCGCACCAGCCTGGGCCTGTTTGCTGATCTCGATGTGCTGGTGCAGGGCGAGGCGCCCAAGCTGGCTTTGATTCAGCGCTTTATGGCCGCCGGGGCAGCCGACGGACGAGGAGCTGTTCTGGTGGCTTCCGCCACTTTCTGGGAGGGGGTGGATCTGCCCGGCGACATGCTGCAGCTGGTGGTGATCGACAAGCTTCCGTTTCCGCCACCTGACGACCCGCTGGTCGAAGCCCGTTCGCGACTGCTGGAGAGCGTGGGGCGAGGGGCGTTTCATGATTACATACTGCCCGAGGCGGCACTGGCCCTCAAGCAAGGGGCCGGGCGTCTGATCCGCAGTGAAGCCGATCGTGGCGTACTGGTCATCTGCGACAGCCGCTTGATGACTATGGGCTATGGAGCGGAGTTGATGTCGGCGCTGCCTCCCATGCGCGTGCTGGGCAGTCAGCCGGAGTTCGAGGCGGCGCTGGAGCAGTTGTCGGCGCAACATGCCAGGCGCGACGGCGGGCAGACGCCGACGCAGGATTCAGAGGCGTAGAAATGAAAAAGGATGCGCTTGACGCATCCTTTTGTCCCTTGGGCGGCAAACGCTGCTTACCAGAGCTTCCACCAGGATTCTTTTTTCTTCTCTACGCTTTGCTCGGTGTTGGCGCCATAGCTGCTCTCCAGCACGCGCTGGGCGTCGTCACGCAGCTGAGTCATGCCCAGGGCGTCATAGGATTTGACGAGGATCACCATGGCTTCGCGCACCGCAGGCACGTTCTGGTAGTCCTTGATGGCAGCCTGCGCACGGGCAATGGCCGCCACATAGGCGCCTCGGCTGTAGTAGTACTTGGCGACATGGACTTCGTACTGGGCCAGCGAGTTCACGATGTACTGCATGCGCTGGCGGGCATCATCGGAGTACTTGGAATCTGGAAAGCGGGTCACCAGTTCGCGGAAGGACTCGAAGGAGTCCTTGGCGGCTTTCTGGTCGCGTTCGGACAGATCCTGGCGGGTTAGCCAGCCGAACATGCCCAGGTTGTCATTGAAGTTGACCAGGCCCTTGAGGTAGAGGGCATAGTCCATGGCAGGGCTGGCAGGGTGCAGCTTGGTGAAACGGTCCAGCGTGGCCAGAGCCTGCACTTTTTCGCCGGCCTTGTACTGGGCATAGGCTTTTTCCAGCTGAGCCTGCTGGGCCAGTGGCGTGCCGGCGGCACGGCCTTCGAGCTTTTCAAACAGCGGCACGGCCTTGTCATAGGCGCCGGAGGAAGATTCATCGCGCGCTTCGGTATAGATGCGCTCGGGTGTCCACTTGGCCGTCGGGTCGTCCTTGGTGCTGGAGCATCCCGCCAGCGTGGCGGCGATTAACACGGCAGGGACTAGAGTCAGTGAAATACGCGGCATGGTGGACAGTTTTCTGACAATCATTAGCGGTAATAGGAGGCAGGCCCGTCGCATCTGGCGGCAAGGCGCAAAACCTACACCATACACCACCAGGACCGGACCTTCCTGAAAAAGGATCGACGCATTGTAATGGGCCGCCGGATCGCGCTCGCGAGTTGCTGGCGTCTTTACGCTACGGCCGCAGCGAATCTAGAGGCATTGAGTCCGCAGGGACGAAGCGCTCTTCCTACAATAGCGGCCATGTTTGTCCATCTGCGCCTGCACACCGAATTCTCCGTCGTCGACGGAACCACCCGCGTCAATGCCATGATCAAGGCCGCTGCCGAAGACGGGCAGGTGGCGATGGCCATTACCGACTTCAACAATCTGTTTGGCGGCATCAAGTTCTATCGCGAAGGCCGTGGCAAGGGCGTCAAGCCTCTGCTGGGCGCCGAGATCATGCTCGAAGGGCTGGGCGATGCGCCGCCTTCGCGGATCATCGTTCTTGTGCAGAGCAAGCAGGGCTACCACAATATTGCCGAGCTGCTGGCACGTGGCTGGACGCGCAATGTAGTGCGTGATCAGGCGCAGCACAAGTGGGAATGGCTGCAGGAACTGGGCGAGGGACTGATCGTACTGTCCGGTGCGCAAGCCGGCCCCGTGGGCATTGCTCTCACCCGTGGTGATGAAAAAGGGGCGGCCGAGATTGCCCAGCGCCTGGCCACCATGTTCCCGCACCGCTTCTATATCGAGCTGCAGCGCGCGGGCCGTGCCGATGACGAGTCGCATGTGCTGGCGGCCGTGAAGCTGGCCAGCCGTTTGAATCTGCCGGTGGTGGCGACACACCCGATCCAGTATGCCAAGCCCGACGATTACGAGGCCCACGAGGCCCGCGTTTGCATTGCCGAAGGCGAGATTCTGGGCAATGCCAAGCGGGTGCGCAAGTTCACCCGCGACCAGTATTTCAAGACCGCTGCCGAAATGGAGCAGCTGTTTGCCGACATTCCGAGCGCGATCGAGAACACCATCGAAATTGCCCGCCGCTGCAGCCTGACGCTGGAGCTGGGCAACCCGCAGTTGCCCAATTTCCCCGTGCCGTCCGGCATGAGCATGGACGAGTTCTTCCGCCACGAGTCCTATCAGGGGCTGGAGGAGCGCCTGGTCCACCTCTATCCCGATGCGGCCAAGCGCGACGCCCAGCGTTCGCGCTATGTGGAGCGGCTGGAGTTCGAGCTGGGCACCATCATGAAGATGGGCTTTCCGGGCTACTTCCTCATCGTGTCGGACTTTATCAAGTGGGCCAAGGCCAATGGCTGCCCAGTGGGGCCGGGCCGTGGCTCGGGTGCCGGCTCGCTGGTTGCCTATGTGCTCAAGGTGACCGATCTCGACCCGCTGGAATACAACCTGCTGTTCGAGCGTTTCCTGAACCCCGAGCGCGTGTCCATGCCCGACTTTGACGTGGACTTCTGCCAGCAGAACCGCGACCGCGTGATCGACTATGTCAAGGATCGCTACGGCCGCGATGCCGTGAGCCAGATCGCCACCTTCGGCACCATGGCCGCACGTGCGGCCATCCGCGACGTGGGCCGCGTGCTGGACATGAGCTACACCTTCTGCGACGGCATCTCCAAGCTGATCCCGAACAAGCCCGGCCTGCATGTCACGCTCAAGTACCCGCCCAATCCGCCCAAGGAAGGCGACAAATACACCTATGCCATCAAGGAGGAGCCGATTCTGGCCGAGCGCATCGAGCGCGAGGAGGACGTCAAGACCCTGATCGAGATGGCGCAGAGCCTGGAGGGCATGACGCGAAACATCGGCATGCACGCCGGCGGCGTGGTGATTGCGCCGGGCAGGCTGGCCGATTTCTGTCCGCTGTACCAGCAGCCCGGCAGTACCTCGGCCGTGGCCATGTACGACAAGGACGACGTGGAAGCCGTGGGCCTGGTGAAGTTCGACTTCTTGGGTCTGGCCACGCTGACGATCCTGGAGATCGCGCGCGAATTCATCATGAAGCGCCACAAGGGTCAGGAGAACTTCCAGTTCGAGAACATTCCGCTGGACGACTACCCGACCTACAAGCTGTTCTCGGACGGCAAGACCGAAGCCGTCTTCCAGTTTGAATCTCGCGGCATGCAGCAGATGCTCAAGGAGGCCAAGCCCTCGCGTCTGGAAGACCTGATTGCGCTGAACGCTCTCTACCGCCCCGGTCCCATGGACCTGATTCCCACCTTCATTGCCCGCAAGCACGGGCAGGAAGTCGTGGAGTACCCGCATCCGCTGGTCGAGTCGGTGCTGGCCGAAACCTACGGCATCATGGTCTACCAGGAGCAGGTGATGCAGACCGCCCAGGTGCTTGGCGGCTACTCGCTGGGCGGTGCCGACTTGCTGCGCCGGGCCATGGGCAAGAAGAAGGTCGAGGAGATGGTCAAGCACCGGGGCATCTTCCGCGAAGGCGCAGCCAAGAACGGACTGTCCGAGGAAAAGGCCGACGAGGTCTTCGACCTGATGGAGAAGTTCGCGGGCTACGGCTTCAACAAGTCGCACGCGGCAGCCTACTCCCTGCTGGCCTATCACACGGGCTGGCTCAAGGTGCACTACACGGCCGAGTTCTACTGCGGCAATATGACCGTGGAAATGGACAACACCGACAAGCTCAAGGTGTTGTACGAGGACGCGCTCAAGATGGGCATCACTTTCGAGATGCCCGATGTGAACCGCGGTGTGTACCGCTTCGAGCCGGTGACCGACAAGGTCATACGCTACGGCCTCGGAGCCATCAAGGGAACGGGGCAGGCGGCCATCGAAGCCATTGTGGCTGCGCGCAACGGCGAGGGCACGGGCCCCAACGGCCACGAGAAAGGTCCGTTCAAGAGCTTGTTCGACTTCTGCCTGCGCGTGGATCGCAGCCGCATCAACAAGCGCACCGTGGAAGCCTTGATCAAGGGCGGCGCCTTTGACACGATAGACATGAACCGCGCCTCGCTGATGGCGACGCTGGACACGGCCTTCGGCTTTGCCGCCACCTCGATTGCCAATGCCGACCAGGGTGGACTGTTCGACATGATGGGCGATGACGCGCTGGGCTCGAGCACGGCGGAGCCGCCCATGGCCGATGTGCTGCCCTGGGGCGTCAAGGAAAAGCTGACGCTGGAAAAAACGGCCATCGGCTTCTATCTGACAGGCCATCTCTTCGATGAGGTCGAATCCGAGGTACGCCGCTTTGTACGCACCCCGATCGGCGAGATGCGCGACAGCCGCGAGCCGCAGACCATGGCCGGCATCATCGGCGGGCTGCGCACCATCAACGGCCAGCGCGGCAAGCTGAGCATCTTCACGCTGGATGACAAATCGGCAGTGATCGAAGCCTCGGTCGACGAAAAGACCATGGCTGCTTGCGCCGATGTACTCAAGGAGGACGAGTTTGTTGTGGTTTCGGGCCGTCTCCAGCCCGACCGCTTCAGCGGCGGCCTGCGCATGAAGGTGCAGCAGATGTGGAGCTTGGCCGATGCGCGCTGCCGTTTTGCGCGCTATCTGCAGGTCAGCGTCGGGGAGAAGATGCCCGATGTGCCGGCGCTGCTGCGCCAGTTCCCGGCCAAGGTCGAGGAAACCGAGAGCGGCAATATCAACCATGGCGTCAAGGTACGTCTGGACCTGATATGCCGCGACGAGCGCGGCTCGGCCAGTTGCGAGCTGGCGCTGGGCGAGAGCAGCCGCTTCTACCCCTCGGATGCCGCACTGGCTGCCTGGTATGGCTCGGCCGCGGCAGGCCAGGTCAAAGTGGTTTATGAATAGGCGGCATGGCAGCCCTTGCGAGCTGCCTGCACTCGAATGTCGGATAAGCGCCTGAATTTTTGATAGCGCAGAGCGCTTGCTGGGTAAGGGATTTCCATGGATTTCCCTTGGTTTTGCCAAATTTGCTTTCAGCCGCCTTGAAATCCCTAACAATGCTATGCATATGCCAGCGCAAAAACATTGCAACGGCTCGCTAGAATGGATTTCATGGCTACCCAACTCCCATCAATTCCCCCGGTCTCGCCAGCGATCAGAACGCCTGACGATGGAGATTCCTTGGTGCTTGAACGGCGCCGCCAGCGGCTGCAGCCGCCACGCATGTATCAGGTGGTGATGCTCAACGACGACTTCACACCTATGGAATTCGTGATTGCCGTGCTGCAGGAGCTGTTCGGCAAGGACCGAGAATCGGCCACGCAGATCATGCTCAAGATTCATTTGGACGGCCGCGGCGTCTGCGGCGTCTACAGCCAGGATGTGGCGGCGACCAAGGTCGAGCAGGTGCTGCAGGCGGCCCAGAAAGCGGGCCATCCGTTGCAGGCCACATTCGAGCCTGTTGAATAAGCGCAGTCCGCCCTCAGATTAGTTAGCAGAGAGTCAACCAAGCAAGCCGAAAGGAGTCGCACATGATCGCTCAAGAACTGGAAGTCAGCTTGCACATGGCGTTTGTCGAGGCCCGTCAGCAGCGTCACGAGTTCATCACCGTGGAGCATCTGCTGCTCGCCCTGCTGGACAACCCCAGTGCAGCTGAAGTGCTGCGCGCATGCGCGGCCAATATCGACGACCTGCGTTCATCGCTGTCCAACTTCATCAAGGACAACACACCTCAGGTGGACGGCACCGAAGAGGTGGATACGCAGCCCACGCTGGGATTCCAGCGTGTGATTCAGCGCGCCATCATGCATGTGCAGTCCACAGGCAACGGCAAGAAGGAGGTGACGGGCGCCAATGTGCTCGTGGCCATCTTCGGCGAAAAGGACTCGCATGCCGTGTACTACCTGCACCAGCAGGGCGTGACGCGCCTGGACGTGGTCAACTACATTGCTCATGGCATCAAGAAGGGCGAGCCGCCCGAGCCTGCCAAGGCCGAATCTCCCTCGGAGAGCGAAGAAGGCGCGGCTGGCGAGCGCAATGAAAAGGCCTCGCCGCTGGAGCAGTTCACGCTGAACCTGAACCAGGCCGCCAAGGAAGGCAAGATCGATCCGCTGATCGGGCGCGAGTACGAGGTCGAGCGCACCATCCAGATCCTCTGCCGCCGTCGCAAGAACAACCCGCTGCTGGTGGGCGAAGCCGGTGTGGGCAAGACCGCGATTGCCGAAGGTCTGGCCTGGCGCATCACCGAGGGCACGGTGCCCGAGGTGCTCAAGGAAGGCGTGGTCTACTCGCTGGACATGGGCGCGCTGCTGGCCGGCACCAAGTACCGCGGCGATTTCGAGCAGCGCCTCAAGGGCGTGCTCAAGTCGCTCAAGGACAAGCCGCATGCCATCCTGTTCATCGACGAGATCCACACGCTGATCGGCGCCGGTGCGGCCTCGGGCGGCACGCTGGATGCGTCCAATCTGCTCAAGCCTGCGCTGTCCAGCGGTCAGTTGCGCTGCATCGGCGCGACCACGTTCACGGAATACCGTGGCATCTTCGAAAAAGACGCGGCCCTGTCACGCCGCTTCCAGAAGGTGGATGTGGTCGAGCCTACGGTGGCCGAGACCGTGGACATCCTCAAGGGTCTGAAGTCGCGCTTCGAGGAGCACCACAGCATCACCTATGCGCAGGAAGCCCTGCAGGCTGCTGCCGAGCTGTCGGCCAAGTACATCAACGACCGTCACCTGCCAGACAAGGCGATTGACGTGATCGATGAGGCCGGTGCTGCCCAGCGTATCGCGCCCGAAGCCCAGCGCAAGCAGACCATCGGCAAGGCCGAGATCGAAGCCATCGTTGCAAAAATAGCCCGCATCCCGCCGGCCAACGTCAGCAACGACGACCGCAGCAAGCTGCAGACGCTGGAACGTGACTTGAAGAGCGTGGTCTTCGGACAGGACAAGGCACTGGAAGTGCTGTCGTCTGCCGTGAAGATGGCGCGTTCGGGCCTGGGCAAGCCGGACAAGCCGATCGGCTCCTTCCTGTTCTCCGGCCCCACGGGCGTCGGCAAGACGGAAGCCGCCAAGCAACTGGCCTATATCCTGGGCGTGGACCTGATCCGCTTCGACATGTCCGAGTACATGGAGCGTCATGCGGTCAGCCGACTGATCGGCGCTCCTCCCGGCTATGTGGGTTTTGATCAGGGAGGTCTGCTGACCGAGGCCGTGACCAAGAAGCCGCATTCGGTGCTGCTGCTCGATGAAATCGAAAAAGCGCATCCGGACATCTTCAACGTGTTGCTGCAGGTCATGGATCACGGCACGCTGACCGACAACAACGGGCGCAAGGCCGACTTCCGCAACGTGATCATCATCATGACCACGAATGCGGGTGCCGAGACCATGAACAAGGCCACCATCGGTTTCACGAACCCGCGTGAAGCCGGTGATGAAATGGGCGATATCAAGCGCCTGTTCACGCCCGAGTTCCGCAACCGTCTGGACGCCATCGTCAGCTTCAAGCCGCTGGACGAGCAGATCATCTTGCGCGTGGTCGACAAGTTCCTGCTGCAGCTCGAGCAGCAACTGGCCGAGAAGAAGGTGGAGGTCACCTTCAGCGACAACCTGCGCAAGCATCTGGCCAAGAAGGGCTTCGATCCGCTCATGGGTGCACGCCCCATGCAGCGCCTGATCCAGGACACCATCCGCCGCTCGCTGGCCGATGAGCTGCTGTTCGGTCGTTTGACCAATGGCGGACGCCTGGAAGTGGACTGGGACGAAGCGGGCAACGAAGGCAAGGGTGATGTCAAGCTCACCATTACCGAGCTGCCCAAGGACGCACCCAAGGCCGAGCCCGAGCAGGCCGTGGCCGAATAAGGCCTTCGTCAGCGCCCATATGGGGTGCTGAAACCAGAGACCGGCAGTGGCGACACTGCCGGTTTTTTGTTGTCCGCCTGGCCTGTGTTTGCTCTCTTTATGAGAGCTTTTATCGCTTGTTTGGCATGTAATTCAGGTGCTTTTATGCCTGAATACTGCTGGTCGCGGGCGAAGTCAGCTATGAATGATGATTCTCCCATCAGGTTCTATGGACTGGCCCTGGCGGATGCAGCAGCCGTTACTGCGACCGTTTCATTGTGTGCAGCCTGAACGGGCGCAGGCTTTGGCAGGATGTTTTGTCCTGCGGACCACGATAGGGCCGCACGTCAATGCCCAGGCAGAGCAGCCTGATCAATCGCGCAGGTACAGAAGCAGCATGAAGATCGGCGTGCCGATCAGAACGCCGATGATGGAGAACAGGGGGCCGTAGACGAGCAGGCTTATCTCCAGGGCGCGCATGCACCCCGAGATGCCCTCATTCAGGCAGCTGACCCCGTCGGGCGGCAGAAAGATGCTGTGAAGCGGCAGAAAAAGCGCCGCCACGGCGAGACTGGCAAGCAGTGCCAGAAAGGCAGAGAGAATAAGTCGGCTCAGGGTTTTCATATCGTGCATCTCCGCGGCAACTATAGATGGCTCAGCCGTGAATGCGGGGCTTCGCGGCCGACTCGGACCGGACCCGGTGCGCTGCCCTGTCGTGATGGCCGGCCGAGGTTGCTGAGCCGGACTGCCGCAAGAAAACGGCTTTGGAGCATGCCTAGGGCCTGCCTGCTGTGCCGCGTGCGACCTGGCTGATGAAGTTGAGCGCAGCGACGATGATGCCCTTGGTCAGAGGCAGCAAGGCGAAGAACAAAAAGAAGAGGTGGTTGGCCTGCCACAGCGGCATGGTGCGCAGATGTGCGAGCCAGCTTTGAACATGGCCGCCGGCCACGGCGATCGCGATGGCTGCGGCAAGCAGGGCCAGCAGCGTGACGGCCAGGGCCTTGGCACCCTTGGATGCGCGCTCGAAGGCGAGCGTGACAGGACGGATGAGGCAACAGCCAAAGACCAGGGCGCAGAGAAAAGGCACCAGGTCCACGGCTTCGCCCCGTAGCAGCCAGGGCAGGGCCGTCGCATAGGACAGAACCAGCAGGCCGAGGCCGGTGGTTCCTATGAGTCGGGGTTGCCGCTGTTGCTGCTGCTTCATGGACGTCTGCCGGTGCGCTGGAACGAGGCCGCGAAACCAATGAAAAAAGGAGCTGTTATCGCTTGCTGCATGACGATTTCAGATACTTTTGTATTTGAAAGGCAATGCGGAGAAGCGGTGCCAGCTATCAACATTGCTATTTAAGCCTGACGCCAGTCACTTGACCTGGCGCTTTTCCAGCTTGCGCGCCAGCGTGCGCCGGTGCATGCCCAGGCGGCGTGCGGCCTCGGAGATGTTGAAGCCGGACTCGGCCAGGGTCTCGTGAATATGCTCCCATTCCAGCGTCTTGATGGAGGTGGTCTGGCTGCTGACCTCCACGTCGGTGCGGCCTTCGACCCGCCCGAAGGCGGCTTCGATATCGTCGGTATTCGAGGGCTTGGCCAGGTAGTGGCAGGCTCCGAGCTTGACGGCTTCCACCGCCGTGGCAATGCTGGCATAGCCGGTGAGCACGACAATCAGCGCATCGGGGTTGTGCAGATGCAGCATCTGCACGCAGTTCAGGCCCGAGGCATTGCCGGCCAGCTTCAGGTCCATGACCGCATATTGCGGCCGCTGCTGAGTCAGCAGCAGCTGCACTTCCTCGCCGCTGGTGGCATGCAGCACACGGTAGCCCCGGCGCTCGAACGAGCGCTTGAGGGTGCGTGCAAATGCCGCGTCATCTTCAACCAGCAGCAGTAAACGGTCTTCTTCCATGCAAACCACAATGTCTTAAATCGCGAGAGCGGACTGGGGCAGGCTGACCTCCACCAGAGCACCTCCGCCTTGCTGAGCCGGCAGATTGCCGGCGTGAACGCGGCCGCCCAGGGCGCGGGCCACGTTGGTCACCAGAAACAGGCCCAGGCCGCGACCGGGGCGTTCCTGTTTGGTGGAGACATGGCACTGGCCCAGCTGCTGCAGCACGGCGGCATCGAAGCCCGGACCATGGTCGCGCACCTGGATGCGTATCTGGTCGTGATCGCTGCTCAGGGTCAGCTCCACCCAGTCGGGCGAGGCTTCGAGGGCATTGTCCAGCAAATTGCAAATCATTTGCTGCAATGCAGTATCCGAGAGCATGGCGAAGTCCTTCACGCCCTGCTGGTGCAGCGCAAAGTGCTGCAGGCTGTTATGGGTCTGCCAGTGGCTGACCACGCCTTGCACAAAGCTCGCAAAGGTGGTGCTTTCCGTGCCTTCGGCCCGGGTCTCGCCGGCGGACAGCAGCACGCCCGAGACGATGGACTTGCAGCGCAGCAGCTGGCGCTGCATTTCCTGCAGGTCCTCGCGCAGATCCTCGTCCTGCATGAGGGCCGGCATATGCTGCCAGTCGCCCAGGATCACGGACATGGTGGCCATGGGCGTGCCCAGCTCGTGGGCCGCGCCGGTGGCCAGCAGGCCCAGGCGCACGATATGTTCTTCCTCGCTGGCGCGCTGGCGCATATTGGAGATGCGCTTGTCGCGGCGGCGCGTGTTCTCGACGATGCGCGTCAGAAAGACGATGGTCAGGATGCTGGTCAGCGCAAAGCTGATGAGCACGCCCACCACATAGAGGCTGGGCAGGCCTTCCTGACTCACGAACTGCACATGCAGAGGCTGGTGAAACAGGGTCAGGCCCAGGACTCCGACAAAAGAGGCCGCGACCACGCACCAGGTGTAGTGGGCGGGCAGCAGCACGGCGCTCAGAATGCCCTGCAGCAGATACAGATAGATAAAGGGGTTGCTGGCACCGCCGCTCAGGTACAGCTGAATGGTCAGGGCCAGCACATCGGCCAGCAGCGCATAGAAGACGCTGCGCGAGGTCACGGGGCGGTGCAGGCCCTGGCTCCAGTAGATATAGGCCAGGTTGGTGGCCACCAGGGCCACGAGCACCAGCGCCATGGGCAGCAAGGGCAGTGCAATCTGAAAGCCGTAGTGCACCAGCGAGATGGTGACGACCTGGCCGACCACGGCAATCCAGCGCAGCTGAATCAGCAGCTGCATGTTCTGCCGCTCGGTCAGGCGCTGTACGCGAAACAGGGAATCGGAAATTTGGCTCACCGCGCAATTGTCACCGAGCGGGGCTGCCACGGACGCCTCTGGGGCTATGCGTTCCTGATGTAGGCACCGCCTAAAGGGCCGAAAAAAAGCGCTCCGGGGAGCGCTTTTCAGGGGGAGGCATCAGCTTTTGGCAACCGCCTTGTCGTGCCGGCGTACCAGCCAGGCCGCTCCGATCACCATGATGGCCAGCCCATACCAGGTAAGCGCATAGACCAGATGGCTGTTCGGGAAGCGGATGACCGTCATGCCGGGGCGCAGGACTTCGGTGCCGGCCTCTGCCTGGGCATAGGCCGGGTTGCTGGCGGGCACGCCCTGGTCTATGAAGTAGGGGGCGGGCCTGCCCAGGCCCAGGGCCTGGGCAATGGCGGCGACGTCGCGCGAGTACCACTGGCCGTTGGCCGGGTCGTTCTTGCGCAGAAAGCCGCCGCCGGGCTCGCTCATGCGCATCAGGCCGATGACGGTGACGGTCTCGGCGGATGGCCCGGCTTCGGCAATCTGCCTGAGCCATTGGCCGCGCAGCTTCTCGGGCGTGAAGCCGCGGTTGACCAGAACCTGTGTGCCATCGCCCAGCTGCAGCGGCGTCATGAGCCAGAAGCCCGCGCCGGCCTCGGTCAAGGCCTTGGCCAGCACGCTTTGCTTGTCCAGCCATCGGCCTTGCGCCTTGACGGGCAGGTACTCGTGGCTGGCGGCATTGATCTGCGGCCATTGGCCGGGCTCGGGCAAAGCCACGGGGGCGCTGTGCACGCGCTGCTCCACGCGCTCGATGAGATCGAGCTTCCAGGCGCGGCGCTGCACCTGCCAGGTGCCCAGAGCCATGAAGCCTAAAAACAAGGCGATGCCCACAAACGCGAGCATCGCCTTGGCGAAGGGAGAGCGCTGCCGCGCAGCGCTCTGGTTCTTCATGAGGTCAGTCAAGGTGTGACAGCTGCGGGAGCCGTGTGACCTGCGTGATCTGCATGGCCTGCGGCCTGGTGCATTTCATGACCGGGCATCATGTTGGTGTTCATGTGGAACATGACCCAAAGCGTGCCGGAGATCGCAATCGCCAGGAAGATCACCGTGAAGATGGTGGACAGCATGGTCCAGCCGCCCTGGATCTTGCCGTTCATGTGCAGGAAGTACACCATGTGCACGACCACCTGGATCACTGCGAACAGGCCCAGCACGGCCACGGCCGTGGTGCGGTCGGTGATGACGTTGTTCATGACCAGGTAGAAGGGGATGGCGGTCAGGATGACGGCCAGGATGAAGCCCTTCACATAGTCACCCATGGTGACGTGCAGGTCATCGTGATCGTGGTGATCGTCATGACCGGCGTGGATATCGTGTGCGCTCATTTACAGCACCCCCATCAGATACACAAAGGTGAACACACCGATCCAGACCACGTCCAAGAAGTGCCAGAACATGGACAGGCAGTTGATACGGCGCACGTTCTCGTTGATCAGGCCGTGCTTCTTGATCTGGATCATCAGGGTGATCAGCCAGACCAGACCGAAGGTCACGTGGATACCGTGGGTGCCCACCAGTGTGAAGAAGGACGACAGGAAGGCGCTGCTCTGAGGCGTTGCACCTTGATGGATCAGGTGGTGGAACTCATAGAGTTCCACGGCCAGGAAGGCCGCGCCCAGCAGGCCGGTGACGGCCAGCCACAGCAGAGTGCCGTTCACGTTCTTCTTCTGCTTTTGCAGCATGGCAAAGCCGAAGGTGATGGACGACATCAGCAGGAAGGCCGTGTTGACGGCCACCAGCGACAGATCGAACAGATCCTTGCCCGAGGGGCCGCCTGCATAGCTGCGGCCCAGCACGCCATAGGTGGCGAACAGTGCGGCAAAGATCAGGCAGTCGCTCATCAGGTAGAGCCAGAAGCCCAGCGAGGTGCCGTTTTCCGGATGGGGCTCGTGCGCGAGGTGGTACTCGCGAGTAGCCAGGGCGGCTGCGCCGCCAGCGTTGATATGTGTATTAGACATGGGCTGCTGCAAGCTGCTTGGTACGTGCTTCTTCCGTTGTGGCCACTTCGGCCGCAGGGATGTAGTAGTCACGCTTGTAGTTGAAGGTATGAATGATCGAAGCCAGGATGGTCGCGACGAACGAAGCGATCGTCAGAGGCCACATATGCCAGATCAGAGCAAAGCCCAGAACGGTGGACAGGCCGGCAATCACCACGCCGGCGCCGGTATTGGCGGGCATGTGGATGGGCTCGAAGCCGCTCAGCGGACGCTGATAGCCATGCTTCTTCATGTCGGTCCAGGCGTCGATGTCGTGCACCACGGGGGTGAAGGCGAAGTTGTACTGGGGAGGGGGCGAGGAAGTGGCCCACTCCAGGGTGCGGCCTTCCCATGGGTCGCCAGTCACGTCACGCAGCTCGTCGCGCTTCCAGATGGACACGGCCAGCTGGATGAAGAAGCAGCCGATACCGGCAGCGATCAGGGCAGCACCGCAGGCAGCGATGATGAACCAGATCTGCAGCGAGGGATCGTCGAAGTGGTTGGCACGGCGAGTCACGCCCATCAGACCCAGGATGTACAGGGGAGTGAAGGCAACCCAGAAGCCGACCAGCCAGAACCAGAACGAAGCCTTGCCCCAGAACTCATTGAGTCGGAAGCCGAAAGCCTTGGGGAACCAGTAGTTGATGCCGGCAAACACGGCAAACACCACGCCGCCGATGATCACGTTGTGGAAGTGGGCGATCAGGAACAGCGAGTTGTGCAGCACGAAGTCTGCGGGAGGCACGGCCAGCAGCACGCCGGTCATGCCGCCGATGGCGAAGGTGACCATGAAGCCCACCGTCCACAGCATGGGCACCGAGAAGCGGATGCGGCCGCGGTACATGGTGAACAGCCAGTTGAAGATCTTCGCGCCCGTGGGGATGGAGATGATCATCGTGGTGATACCGAAGAAGGTATTCACGCTGGCACCCGAGCCCATGGTGAAGAAGTGGTGCAGCCACACCAGGTAGGACAGGATGGTGATACACACGGTGGCGTAGACCATCGAGGTGTAGCCGAACAGACGCTTGCGGCTGAACGTTGCCACGATTTCGGAGAACACGCCAAAGCAGGGCAGGATCAGGATGTAGACCTCGGGGTGGCCCCAGATCCAGATCAGGTTCACGTACAGCATGGGGTTGCCGCCCAGCTCGTTCGTGAAGAAGTTGGTGCCGACGTAACGGTCCAGCGACATCAGCACCAGGGCTGCGGTCAGCACGGGGAAGGAGGCCACGATCAGGGCGTTGGTGCACAGGGCAGTCCAGGTGAAGACGGGCATCTTCATCAGGTTCATGCCGGGGGCGCGCATCTTGATGATGGTCACGATCAGGTTGATACCTGACAAGGTCGTGCCGACACCGGCGACCTGCAGGCCCCAGATGTAGTAATCAAGACCCGTGCTGCCGCTCTGGTGACCCAGATTGGACAGCGCCAGCCAGCCGGAGGTGGAGAACTCGCCCAGGAACAGGGAGATCATCACCAGCACGGCGCCGCCGGTGGTCATCCAGAAGCTGAAGTTGTTCAGGAACGGGAAGGACACGTCACGTGCGCCGATCTGCAGAGGAACCAGGTAGTTCATCAGGCCGGTCACGAAGGGCATCGCCACGAAGAAGATCATGATCACGCCGTGGGCCGTGAAGATCTGGTCGTAGTGGTGAGGAGGCAGGTAGCCCATGTTGTCGCCGAAGGCCATGGACTGCTGCAGACGCATCATCACGGCATCGGCAAAGCCGCGCAGGAACATGACCAGACCGAGGATCATGTACATGATGCCGATCTTCTTGTGGTCGATGGAGGTGATCCAGTCGTTCCACAGCGGAGCCCAGAGGCGGAACTTGGTGATGCCGCCGACCACGACGAGGCCGCCAAGCACCACGGCAATAAAGGTCAAGAGCACGATGGGCTCATGCGTCATGGGAATCTGGTCCCATGTGATACGGCCCAACAGCCAGTGGGAGGCCGGGGTTGTTGTTTCAGACATGTTGAGTCTCTTTTGTCGTATTGGAGCGGCTGGGCGGTGAGCGCATCCGCACCGTGAACTACTTATTGCTGTGCGACAGCTCCGGAGGCGGCGACTTCGTCGAGCAGGGCGACAACGCGGTCAGCGTCTTTGGAAGTGCAGACATCCAGGGGCAGGGCCACGCTGGAGGTCTTGCTGTGGTGTGCAGGTGCCTTGCCGCCGGCGGCGTCGATGGCCATCATCTCGTTCATGCACATCTTGCCGTCTTCCACGCAGCGGTTGAGGACCTTGTGGTACAGGCCTTCGTCCACGCTGGCGAAGCGTTCAACGGGGTTGCGCTCGCTGGGCTTGGCCAGATCGATATAGGCATCGCGTGTCAGGGCCTTGCCTTCAGTCTTGGCCTTGGCAACCCACTGATCGAACTGCTCGTTTTCCAGGCCGTGGAACTTGAAGGTCATGCCTGCAAAACCAGCGCCGCTGTAGTGAGAGGACTTGCCGCCATAGACACCTGGCTTGTTGATCACGGCGTTCAGCTCGGTCTGCATGCCGGGCATGGTGTAGATCATGCCGGCCAGATCAGGAACGTAGAACGCGTTCATGGTGTGGGTGGAGGTCAGCTTGAAGTGAATGGGGCGATCCACCGGGGCAGCCACTTCGTTGACGGTGGCAATGCCTTGCTCAGGGTAGAAGAACAGCCATTTCCAGTCCAGAGACACGACCTGGATCTCCAGAGGCTTGACGTTGGGGTCCAGAGCCTTGGTGGCGGAGATGCGGTCCAGGGGACGATAAGGGTCGAGCTTGTGGGTGCTGATCCAGGTAATGGCGCCCAAAGCGATGATGATGAGCAGGGGAACCGTCCAGATCACCAGTTCCAGAGCAGTGGAGTGGTGCCATTCGGGGTCGTACTTGGCTTCGGTGTTGGACTGGCGGTATTTCCAGGCAAACAGCAGCGTCAAAAAGATGACGGGGACGATGATGAGCAACATCAGCAAAGTGGCCGTAATGACCAGATCGCCTTGCTGCTTGGCGACATCGCCAGCTGGGTTGAGGACGACGGCCTTGCTGCAACCTGCGAGGGTTGCGGTCAAAGCGGCCGCTGAGAGCCACGCGGGCCCACGGATTTCCTTGATTTTTAACATGCTTTGGGCGTGACAAAGTCGCGCTTAGGTGTAAACGCGGATTACTGGATCTCGGCAAATGTAATACCAAACAGTGGCTTGTCCATTGGACATTTTGTCCAAGGTCAACAGCTCGGGACTGGAAATGCGCTATGCGACAAGGGCTTAGCGGCTTTGGCGCGTGGACAAACTTTGAGCTGACAGGGCTTGAAATTGTCAAATCAGCCCTCAGAAACGGGGCCTGCAGGGGGCTGAGCCGACAGTGTTCAGGGCAAAAACTCTATTGCAGCTGCACATGCTTGGGCGTAGAACGGAAAGCGTCCCCGGGACTGAAAAGTAAGACAAGGAGTTGTACCTTTATGACAAGCATGAACCCGTCCGTTGGTCTTACTCAGCAAGACTATGAGAACTCGGAAACCCTGGCCTATGCGCATACCGACGAGGATGTGACCCCCGGCGAGATTGCTGTGGGGGTGATCATCGGGCGCTCTTCCGAGTACTTTGACTTCTTCGTGTTCGGCATCGCCTGCGTGCTGGTGTTTCCCTCGCTGCTGTTTCCCTATCTATCCAAGCTCGATGGCACGCTGGCCGCGTTTGCCATCTTCTCGTTGGCCTTTGTGGCCCGCCCCGTGGGCACGGCGCTGTCCATGGCCGTGCAGCGGGTCTGGGGGCGTGCCACCAAGCTGACGCTGGCGCTGCTTCTGCTGGGCGTGTGCACGGTGGGCATGACCTTCCTGCCCAGCTATGAGACAGCGGGCATGAAGGCCGTCTGGGCGCTGGTGATCCTGCGCATCGGCCAGGGCCTGGCGCTCGGGGGCTCCTGGGACGGCTTGCCTTCGCTGCTGGCCATGTCGGCGCCGCCGAACAAGCGCGGCTGGTATTCGATGATCGGTCAGCTCGGGGCGCCGCTGGGTTTCATGATTGCGGCGGCGCTGTTTGCCTATCTGTACTCCAGCCTGACGGCCGACGAGTTCATGAGCTATGGTTGGCGCTACCCCTTCTGCGTGGCCTTCGCCATCAACGTGGTGGCGCTGTTTGCCCGCCTGCGTCTGGTCGTGGGTCAGTCCTATACCCAGCTTCTGCAGGAGCGTGAGCTGGAGCCCATCAGCGTGACCAGTCTCATGGCCAACGAAGGCCGCAATGTGATGATCGGCGCCTTCGCTGCACTGGCCAGCTTTGCGCTGTTCCATCTGGTGACCGTGTTCCCGCTGTCCTGGATTTCCATGTACTCCGACCAGTCCATGACCGAGGTGCTGGTGGTGCAGATCATCGGTGCACTGCTGGCAGGCGCGGCCATCATGCTGTCGGGCTGGCTGGCGGACCGAGTGGGGCGTCGCAACACCCTGGGCACCATGGCCTGCCTGATCGGCATCTTCAGCTTTCTTGCGCCCTGGTTGCTGGGCAGCGGCAGCACCGGCAACAATGTGTTCATCCTGGTGGGCTTTGTGCTGCTGGGCCTGTCCTACGGCCAGGCATCGGGCACGGTGACATCCAACTTCTCGTCGCGCTACCGTTACACCGGTGCGGCCCTGTCCACGGACATGGCCTGGCTCATCGGTGCGGCGTTTGCGCCCCTGGTGGCCCTGGGTGTCTCGGCAAAGTTCGGACTGGTGGCTCTGGGTATCTATCTGCTGTCGGGCGCCTTGTGCACGCTGGCGGCCCTGGGCATCAACCGTGCCATAGAGGCGCGCGACCAATAAGAAGTTAGTGAACTTCCCTGCAAAACGCCCGGTGCTTGCATCGGGCGTTTTTCTTGATGCCAGGGGACATGAAAAAGCCGCCTGCAAGAGGCGGCTTTTTATCGACTGAAAGACGGATCAGTCCAGTGCCAGACCGGCCTTCTTGATGACATCACCGAAACGCTTGCTCTCGGAGGCCATGAAGGCCTTGAACTCGGCAGGCGTGGGATTGAAGGATTCGTAGCCGAAGGCTGCGAACTTGTCCTTGACGTCCTGGCCTGTCAGGGCCTGACGCACATCGGTGCGGATCTTTTCGATCACGGCGGGGGGGGTGCCGGGACGCACAGCCAGGGCATTCCAGCCGATGGCAGTGAAGTCCTTGGGGCCGCCCGATTCGGACACCGTGGGCACGTTCTCGAAGCCGGCAATGCGGCTGGGAGCTGCCACGGCCAGGAAGCGCAGCTTGCCGCCACGCACCAGAGGGCCTGCAGTGCCCAGGGAGCCCAGGGCAAAAGTCAGCTCGCCATTGGCAACGCCCTGGTACAGCTGGCTGGTTTCCTTGTAGATCACATGCTCCATCTTGGTGCCGGTCTGGTTTTCCAGCAGGGCCGAGCCCAGGTGAACAGGGTTGCCCACGGACCAGGAGCCGTAGTTCAGCTTGCCGGGGTGCGCCTTGGCGTCGGCAATCAGGTCGCCGATGGTCTTGTAGGGGCTGTTGACGGGCACGCAGACAAAGAAGAAGTTGCGGAACAAGGGCATCAGGATTTCGAAGTCCTTGTTCAGGTCATAGGGCAGCTTCTTGAACAGATGGGGGTAGGCGGCGATATGGACGTTATCCAACTGGATCATGTCCGTGCCGTCGGTTGCGCCGCGCTTGAATTCGCTGATGGCGATGAAGCCGTTGCCGCCGGGACGATTTTCCACCACCACGGGCTGACCCCAGGCGCGGCCCAGCTTGTCGGCCACCAGGCGCGACAGGCCATCGGGGCCACCGCCTACGGGGAAGGGGTTGATGATGCGAGAGGACTTGGTGGGCCACTTGTCGCTCTGGGCGAAAGAGGGGGCTGCCACGGCTGCGGCAATGGCGCCGAGTGCGAATGCAGCTTGGCGACGGCTCATATTGAGCTTATGGGTCATTTTGTCTCCCTGGAAGGATGTCGATGATGAATTGCGTGTGGACCACGCATTGTTGATATCGTCGGCTGTTATTTTTAGATATTCAGGCCCAGTTGATTACATTGTGTCACTTGGGTCATAAACACCTAGGTCTAGCTGAGGCTAGCAGCTATAGCAAAATAGCATAGCTTGTTTTGAAAGGTGTGAGCATGAATCTGCAGCAGATAGAGACCTTTGTTCGGGTGGCCGAAGTGGGGAGCTTCAGCAAGGCTGCGGTACTGCTGGACACTGCCCAGCCGGCGCTCAGCCGTCAGGTGCGGGCCCTTGAAACAGAGTTGCGCGAGACCCTGCTGATCCGCACCGGGCGCGGCGTGACGCTGACCGATGCGGGGCGCCGGTTGCTCGAGCATGGTCACGCCATCATGCAGCGCGTGGCCATGGCCAAGGAAGACCTGGGCAGTCAGCGCGACGAGCCCGTGGGGCGTATCACGGTCGGCTTGCCGCCGAGCCTGGCGCGGCGCCTGACCTTGCCCCTGATCGACGGCTTCAGTCGCGAAATGCCCAAGGCCAGGCTGGCGGTGGTCGAAGGTTTTTCGATGAATATCTCGGAGTGGCTGACTTCGGGGCGCATGGATCTGGGCCTGGTCTACACGCCGGAGCCGCACCCGCAGATCGAGGTCTCGCCCGTGCTCGAAGAGCGCCTGTGCCTGATCGGCCCGGCCAGCACGCTGGCAGGGCGCACCAGCATTCCGTTCGAGCATCTGGCCGAGTTCCCGTTGATCATGCCCCAGCACGGGCAGATTTTCCGCAAGCTGATGGAGGCCCAGGCCACGCTGTCTCAGGTCAAGCTCAATGTGGTCTGGGAGGTTTCCAGCGTGCCCGCCATTCTCGATCTGGTGCGCGGCGGCTATGGCTATGCGGCGCTGACCGATAGCGCCATGCACAGTCATGCCACGGATGCTGCGCTGGTGGAAGTGCCCATCAAGTCGCCGCATATCGTCAGCACCTTGTGCCTGGTGCAGCCCGCCAAAAAGAAGTCCACGCCGCTGATGCGCCGCACGGCCGAGCTGCTGCGCCGCCTCAGCATGCAGGTGTGCTCGGTGGAGAGCGGGCATATCTGAACGACTGGCCTGCTCCGGGGTATGGCCGCTGCTGGTTCATGCTCTTGTTAGGGGAGCTGGTTGTGCTTGTTGAATATGGATTTCAACCTTATTTTTATCTGAAATCGATGAAGGGCAAGCGTAATAAGCTTTGATATTAATAGCGTCAAAGCTGGGGGCGCAAGGTTCTCGCGGCTTCCTGCAGCAACGGCAGTATTTCCTGCTGCATGGTTTGCGGGCTCATGCGTTTGGCTGAAGTCACCACATTCAGCGCTGCCACGGTGCGTCCGCGCATATTGCGCAGCGGCACGGCCACGGCCTGAATGGCCAGTTCATGCTCCTCAAGCGCCATGCAGTAGTCGAGGCGGCGCACCTCGTCGAGCAAGGCCTTTAGCGCCGCACCATCGGAAACCGTGTGTGCCGTCAGCTTGGGCAGGTCATAGGCGGCCAGCCAGTCGTCAAGCTCCGAGCTTGAGAGCGAGGCCAGCAGCACCCGGCCGGTGGACGTGGCATGCGCCGGAAGGCGTGTGCCCAGGTGCAGTCCGTGGGCCATCAGACGCTCGCCTTTTTCATGCACGGCGCTGCGCGCGACGATGACGACTTCGCGGCCCTCGCGCACCACGCAGGAGTAGGACAGCCCGGTCTGCGCGGCCAGCCTGTGCAGCACGGGTTGCACGATGCGCGGCAGCCGGGCCGAGGCTAGATAGCTGCCCGACAGGCGCAGCACCTTGGGAGCCAGCCAGAAATAGCTGCCATCGGTTTCCAGATAGCCGAGATAGGCCAGGGTGAGCAGATGGCGCCTGGCGGCAGCGCGCGTGATGCCTGCGCGCTCGGCGGCCATGGTGGCATTCAGGCGCTGGCGTTCGGTGTCGAAGCTCTCGAGTACAGCCAAGCCCTTGGCCAGGCCGGCAATGAAGTCTGCCGGGGCGATGGAAGGGGTGCCGGGGTCACTCATGCAAGGGGCCGCCGTTCTTGTTTTTGCGCGATCATCGTTCTCATTGTGCGATTATCGCGCAAACATCGATTCTCTCCTTTGTCTTGATGCAGCACAAAACTTAGTCTTGCTGCACAGCGCAACCGGCGTCGTCACGCTCGCCGGTTGAGAGGTTTTTGAGCCATAACAAGGAGTCATATTCATGCGTACACAAGTCGCCATCATCGGTGCCGGTCCCTCGGGGTTGCTGCTGGGGCAACTGCTCTACAAGGCGGGCATCGACAACATCATCATCGAGCAGCGCAGCGCCGACTATGTGCTGGGCCGCATCCGCGCCGGCGTGCTGGAGCAGGTGACGGTGGATCTGCTCAAGCAGGCGGGTGCCGACAAGCGCATGAATGAGGAAGGTCTGCCTCATGACGGCATCGAGCTGCTGTTCAAGGGCAAGCGCCACCGCATCAATCTGCATGACCTGACCGGCGGCAAGCGCGTGATGGTCTATGGTCAGACCGAGGTGACCCGCGATCTGATGGAAGTGCGCGCCCAGGAGGGCCTGACCACGGTCTACGAGGCCAGCCATGTGCAGCCCGTGGACTTCGAGAGCGACAAGCCCAAGGTGCGTTACGAAAAAGACGGCCAGGTGCACGAGATCGAATGCGACTTCATCGCCGGCTGCGACGGCTTTCACGGCATCTGCCGCGCCAGCGCGCCTCAGGACAAGATCAAGACCTTCGAGAAGGTCTATCCCTTCGGCTGGCTGGGCCTGCTCTCTGATACGCCGCCCGTGTCGCACGAGCTGATCTATGCCAACACCGAACGCGGCTTTGCCCTGTGCAGCCAGCGCAGCGCCACGCGTAGCCGCTACTATCTGCAGGTGCCGCTGACCGACAAGGTCGAGGACTGGAGCGACGAAGCGTTCTGGGAAGAGCTCAAGAAGCGCCTGGACCCCGAAGCCCGCGCCAATCTGGTGACCGGCCCCTCGCTGGAAAAAAGCATTGCACCGCTGCGCAGCTTTGTGACCGAGCCCATGCGCTTCGGCCGCATGTTCCTGGCCGGCGACGCCGCCCACATCGTGCCTCCCACAGGCGCCAAGGGCCTGAACCTGGCCGCTTCCGACGTGGGCTATCTGTCGCAGGCCTTTGTCGAGTACTACAAGGAGCAGTCCGAAGCCGGCATCGACCGCTACTCCGAGCAGTGCCTGCGCCGTGTCTGGAAGGCCGAGCGCTTCTCCTGGTGGATGACTTCCATGCTGCACAACTTCCCCGGTGAGGGCGAGTTCAACACCAAGGTACAGGAAGCCGAGCTGGACTACATCGTCCACTCCGAAGCCGGCTCGACCTCGCTGGCCGAGAACTATGTGGGTCTGCCTCTGGTTTAAGCCCCAGACCGCCTGGCCTTCGTCACGGTGGTGATGAAGGCCCGGTGCCCGATTCCGGCGCCTTGCGTTCTGCCTGCATTGCTGTGCGCGATGCAGGCATTTTTTCATCCATGCAATTTGGTTGATGCTGCCTTGCGTAAATTTTGATGCCGAGGCACAAGCCAGCAGGGCCTGCGAGGAGTAAGCTTGCCGACCTTATGGCGCACATCATGTTTTCCCCTCCCTATATTGCCGCTGCCGAGGCAGCCCAGTCCTTGCGCACGCGCGGCTATGCCGTGCTGCAGCCCGAGGACTTCGCCCAGTGGATGGGCCTGAGTGTGGCCGATCTGCACGCCATGGATGCGGACTGGCAGGGTCTGCCGCCCGATGCCTTCCTCAAGGATGGAGGCCGCTATCGCCGCCGCCGCCATTCCTGCTTTGTCAGCGAAGGCGATCAGGTGCAGCAGGTGCCTCATCGCGCCCACTGGCAGCCCGTGGAATACAACGCTCTGCATGGCGGCATGCAGCGCATGTTCGAGCCCATGCAGGACAGCACCACCACCAGCGCGGCCTGGCTGGCGATGATCAATGCCCTGGGCCAACTGGCCGATCAGGTGTTCTGCACCGACGAGCTGCATGAGCGCTGGTTTGTCGAGGCGCACCAGTTCCGCATCGACACCACGGACGGTATCGGCCGGCCCACGCCCGAAGGTGCGCACCGCGACGGAGTCGACCTGGTTGCCGTACTGCTGGTGGGGCGCAAGGGCGTCAAAGGGGGCGAGACCCGCGTCTTCGAGGCGAGCGGTCCCAACGGCCAGCGCTTCACGCTGACCGAGCCCTGGTCGGTGATGCTGCTCGACGATGCGCGCATGATTCATGAGACCACGCCGATTCAACCCGTCGAGCACGGCGGCGTGCGCGACACCCTGGTGCTGACCTATCGCCGCGGCAACTTCCAGGGTGCCGAGCTTCAGGAGCAGCAGGGTCAGGCTGCTTGATTGATCCGGACGGCTCTGTTCGGAAAATTTGAGCAAAACTGTAACGTGCTCAATACGTCAAAGTGACGTCATCAACACTGCATGATGCAGGCTTGTCGCGGCGAAGCTTTCGCCTCATCGAGTCTTCCCTGCATCCAACAAGCCAGATCAGCTGGCCAACGCCACGCCTTGCAGAGCGTGGTTTTTTATATGAATCGCTTTTACGCCCTTAGTATTTCAGTGCTGACCGCTCTTGTCACAGTAGCGGCCTGCAAGCCTTCGCAAGACCGTCCGGTGCAGGCGGCCTACACCAAGGAGCCCACGATCTACTTTCGCAATGGCCTTGAGATTACCCTTGGCGATGCCTCTGTACCGATTCACGGCGTGGAGGAATGCCCTTACGGTCTGGCCGCGCCGGCCGGGGCCGTGGTCGAGCTCAATGATGCCAAGTGCATTCGACTCTCGGACGATACCGAGCGGATCGTCGTGATGTTGGACATGCCGGGCGGCATCGTCCGGGAGGAATGGACTGTGCGCCGCGATGCGCCCAGCAAGCCCCATGAGCCAGCCTTCAAGAATGTATCCCTGCTGCGCCCAGACGGCACTCGCATCACGATCACCGACAAGTCCGACACTCTGCTGGACAAATGCTACGAATACCAGACGGCCCATGTCTGTATCTGAGCCAGACCTCAGTCAGCGTGAACTTCAGGGTTGATTCATGTCAGCACGCTGAGGCATGATGAGGGCAGACTCAACGCTATTTCAAGAGCGGCATCTGCCCCGGGCCTCTGGCTTGAGGCCCGTGTCGCCTGCAACCTGAAAGGAGAAACATATGTCCATGTTCAATCACATTCTGGTTCCGGTCGACGGCTCCAAGCCCTCCATGCTGGCGGCACACAAGGCCGCAGAGCTTTCCAAGGTCTTCGGCAGCGCCGTGACGGCGGTGTATGTGGTCGATCCCTATCCTTTCACCGGCGTGGGCGCCGACTTTGCCTACGGCCAGTCACAGTATCTGAGCGCGGCCACCGCCGAAGCCAACACCGCCCTGGATGCGGTCAAGGCCATCATGGATGAGGCAGGCGTGCCCGTGAAGACGCTGGTGGGCGAGGGCCATGCGGTGCATGAAGGCATTGTGCGCACCATGGAAAGCGTGGGTGCCGATCTCGTCGTCATGGGCTCGCAGGGGCGACGCGGCCTTGAGAAGCTGATGCTGGGCAGCGTCACGCAGCGCGTGCTTGGCGCCGTGCGTGTGCCGGTGCTGGTCGTGCGCGAGTGAGCGCGAGGCGGCTGCCCCATGAAGCAACGGCTCCTCAGGGAGCCGTTTTTCTTGTGAGCAAGGGTGCTCAGCGACTGAGCAGCCGGGCCAGCCAGCCTTTTTTCTTGCGCTGCAATTCCAGCTCCTGTAGCACTTCCGCTTTGAGTCGTTCTTTTTCTGCCGTGTGTCCGCTCTCTTTGGACATCATGCGCAGATAGACCTTGGCCGAGTCCACATAGCCATGGTCTTCGTTGCGGATGTGGTTGAACAGCCAGCGCGAGAGCATGCCATGCAGTTCGGCGGCCACATCCTCACCCGCATCGAAGCGGGTCTGCATCTCGATCACGCGGCGCGTGAACAGCTCGTGCACTTTTTTGTGCGGCCCTGCGAACATATAGCCGGCGCTCTCGATCAGGCTTTCCTCGAAGACGAAGTGCGAGACGGTGTAGTCGATCATCTCGCCGATGACATCGCCCAGCCCTTCGCGATCTGGCGAGCTGCGCAACTCGTAAAGCCGGTTGATGTAATCGACGATGCGGCGGTGCTGCCGGTCGATCTCCGCAATCCCGGTGTCCAGTTCGGGGACCCAGACCAGCAATGCCATGATGTTCTCCAGAAATTCAAGGGTTTCCGGAGAAGTATTCACGAGCCTGTCATATGCCGCATTGATTCAGATCAGGTCTATCCGCGCCAGGCAGGGCGGCGCGAATCCTGCGCGCCGCGTCGGGATGTCATTCGATCTTGGCGCCCGAGGATTCGACAACCTGTTTGGACTGCTTGAAGTCGGTCTGGAACATCTTGTCGAAGCTAGCTGCGCTCATGGACTGGGGCTCGGCGCCTTGGGTCAGAATGGCCTCGCGCACCTCGGGCATGGCCAGCAGCTTGTTCACTTCGACATTGACCTTGGTCACGATGGCTGCGGGTGTGCCCTTGGGCATGAACAGGCCGTACCAGGTACTTACATCAAAGCCCTTGAGACCGGATTCGGCCAGTGTTGGGGTGTCTGGCAGCGAGGACGAGCGCTTTGCCGAGGTCACGGCGATGGCGCGCAGCTTGCCGGCCTTGATCTGGGCTATGGCCGAGGGGACGGAGGACACCAGCAGATCCACATTGCCGGCCAGTGCATCCATCATCGCGGGGTTGGAGCCTTTATAGGGCACGTGAGTCAGATGAATGTCCGAGGCCTTTTCCAGCATCACGCCGGCCAGGTGGATGCTGGTGCCGTTGCCTGGCGAGCCGTAGGTGATCTTGGACGGGTTCTTCTTGGCTGCAGCCACCACGTCGGCCAGCGTCTTGTACGGCGAGTTGGCGGCCGTGGCGATCACGATGGGGGTGTAGGCCACATGAGCCACAGGGGTCAGATCCTTGCTGGGGTTCCAGGGCAGGTTCTTGTAGAGGTAGGGGCCAAGGACCACATTGTCCTTCTGGCCCATCACCATGTCATAGCCCGTGGGCGCTGCCTTGACGGCTTCGGTGATGCCGATGGTGCCGCCTGCACCCGCACGGTTGTCGGGCACCACGGTCCATTTGCTGACTTCGGTGAGCTTGCTGGCAATCACGCGCGAGAGGATGTCGGTGCCGCCGCCAGGTGGGAACGGCACGACCATGCGCACGGGCTTGTTGGGGTAGTCGGCTGCGGGGTCTTGTGCAGCGGCTGAAAAGCTCAGGCCCGCGCTTGCGATCACGGCTGTGCTGATGAGAATTTGGCGAATCATGAAAAAGAAGCTCCAGAGACGAACGGGGGAGCGCTGGCCCGCAAACAAGGGCGGCGCAGTCGCTGCTGGTGCCTGAGCCTTGAGCCCGGCAGCCAGAGTCACGGAAGGTGGGCTTTTCGATGATCGGGGACGGTGGTTCCGCCATCAATGGGTATTTGTCTTTACCGGGGAGCGCGAGCCATGCCGTACGGACATGATCGCCATCCGCACGCGCTGCACGACAGGGTTGCTGCCGTTGCTAGCACGGAGGCAGCGTACCGATCGGGTGTCGCTGTCTATGTGGCCCACGGGTGCGGATTGTGGATCTGCGCACAGCCTCGGAGGCTGCTGCAGACCAGTGGAAACATTCTGCCACGCATGAAAGACTTGCCAGGGCTTGGTTCGAGAATAGGCCGCGTCTGTTCCCAGATTTTTTGCTCGGGTCCGGTAGTTCACGGCAACAAGAGCTGCAGGTGCCTTTGGCCATTGGTTTGGATAAGGCGGTTGCAGCCATGTTTTGGAGTCCAGCCGCTCTGAGTGCTATCTCAAGCCTGGCGTACGTCGGCAACCACCTGGTCGCCGAAGTCCGGTCGTGCCAGCCAGGCCAGCACGCGGGCTGCGGCGTCATCGGCCGAGGTCAGCTGCCCGTTGCTGTGCAGACCAGCAAAACGGCCCACGTCAGGGAAGTCGGTTGAAGCTGCGCTGCGCAGTTGTACCTGCATATCGGTGTCGATGACGCCTGGCGCCAGAGACACAATGCGTGCGCCGTTGGGCTTGGCCGCCTCTTCCAGCGCCACGCAGCTGCTGAACTGGTCCATGCCGGCCTTGGCCGTGCAATAGCTGGCTTGCGAGGCCATGGCGCGGCGGCCCAGGCCCGAGGAGATATTGAGCACCTTGCGGGGAATCCGCCAGCTTTCGGTTGCTCCGAGAAAGGCTCCGGTCAGGGCCATGGGAGCCTCAAGACCCACGCGCAGGGCATTGATCATGTCGGCTGAAGGCACCTGGGACAGTGGCGCAATCTGCGGGATGACGCCCGCATTGTTGATCAAGGTGATGCTGGCCCATTCACGCGGATCTATCGTGCCCAGCCAGGTCGCCAGGCGCTGCGCAGCAGCAGCGCTTTGTGCCAGGTCCTGCTCCCATTGCAATAGCTGTGCAGGCTTGCTGGCGCTGGAGGCTGGGGCGGCGCTGGTCTTGCGGGCAATGCTCAGCAACTGATGGCCTTGCTGCAGCAGCTGCTGTCCCATGGACAGGCCCATGCCGCGAGAGCCACCGGTCAGAATCGTTAAATGCTTTGTCATGCGAAGCATCTTACGGTTGATTGAAGACAGAAAAGAGCAAGCCCCGCAAGACTTGCGTCCGGCGGGGCCTGGCAATGACCTCAGATGAGGTCAGCGAGCTGTCAATGACCCAGATAGGCCTTGCGCACCTCGTCATTGCTCAGCAGGTTGACACCGCTGTCCTCCAGCACCACCTTGCCGGTTTCCAGCACATAGCCTCGGTCGGCAATCTGCAAGGCGCGGTTGGCATTCTGCTCGACCAGGAACACCGTCACACCCGCTGCGCGGATGGTCTGAATGATCTCGAAGATCTGCGCAATGATGAGCGGCGCCAGGCCCAGTGTGGGTTCGTCCAGCAACAGCAGGCGCGGCTTGCTCATCAGTGCGCGGCCTATGGCCAGCATCTGCTGCTCGCCGCCCGACATGGTGCCCGAGCGTTGCGCTGCGCGCTCCTTCAAACGAGGAAAGAGCTTGAACACATGCTCGACGCCGTCGGCGATCTCGGCCTTGCTCAGGAAAAAGCCGCCCATCTGCAGGTTCTCGGTCACCGTCAGGTCCTTGAAGACACGACGGCCTTCGGGCGAGACGGCAATGCCGCGGCGCATGATGTGATGGGTTGACATCTGGGTGATGTCCTCGCCCTCGAACAGAATGCGCCCGCCGCTGGCACGAGGGTTGCCGCAGACCGTCATCAGAAGCGATGTCTTGCCAGCACCATTGCTGCCGATGAGGGTGACGATCTCGCCCTGATCGACATGCAGGCTGACATGATTGACCGCGCAGATCGCGCCGTAATGGGTGGAGACCTGCTCCAGTTGCAACATATGCTGGCTCATCAGGCCTCTCCCAGATAGGCCTTGATGACCCGTTCATCATTGCGAATCGCCTCGGGCAGGCCCATGGCGATGGGCTTGCCGTATTCCATGACCAGAATGCGCTCGGACACTCCCATGACCAGGCCCATATCGTGCTCGATCAGCAGCACGGCCACGCCGTACTGTTTGCGCAGATCGTCGATCAGATGCTGCAGGTCTTTCTTCTCCTGCGGGTTCAGGCCGGCGGCGGGCTCGTCCAGCATCAGCACGCGAGGCTTGGTGATCATGCAGCGCGCAATCTCCAGCCGGCGCTGGTGACCGTAGGCCAGATTGCCGGCCTCGCGGTTGGCAAACTGCCGCAGGCCCATCACGTCCAGCCATTGGAGCGCGTTGTCGATCTTTTCCTGTTCGGCACGGCGATAGCCTGGCGTGTTGAACAGGCCGCCGAGCAGCGTGGCGCGCGACTGGCGGTGCTGTGCGACCAGCAGGTTTTCCAGCGCCGTCATGCTCTTGAACAGGCGCACGTTCTGGAATGTGCGCACCACACCGTGGTTGGCGACCTGGTGGCTGCTGTGGCCTGCAATGCTCTGGCCGTCCAGAACGACCGAGCCGCCCGAGGGCTGGTAGAAACCGCTGATGCAGTTGAATACCGTGGTCTTGCCCGCGCCGTTGGGGCCGATGATGGCAAACACTTCCTGAGGGCGTACGTTAAAGCCCACGTTGTCCACGGCCAGCAGGCCGCCGAAGCGCATGCACAGGTCTTTGACTTCCAGCAAATACTCGCTCATGCGTTTGCCCTGCCTGTGGTTGTAGTTATTGAAATAATAGCGTTCAGGTGCAGCTTCATGACTTCACCTCCACTTGGTGTCGCTTCATGGGCAGCAGGCCCTGGGGACGCCAGACCATCATCAAAATCATGACCAGACCGAAGATCAGCATGCGGTATTCAGAGAACTCGCGTGCCAGCTCGGGCAGTACGGTGAGGATGATGGCAGCCACGATCACGCCCAGCTGAGAGCCCATGCCACCCAGCACCACAATGGCCAGAATCAGGGCCGACTCGATGAAGGTGAAGGACTCGGGATTGACGATGCCCTGGCGAGCGGCGAAGAAGGCGCCGCCGAAACCCGCGAACATGGCGCCCAGCGTGAAGGCCGAGAGCTTGATCTTCATGGGGTTGAGGCCCAGCGAACGGCAGGCGATTTCATCCTCGCGCAGCGCTTCCCAGGCGCGGCCTATGGGCATGCGGATCAGGCGGTTGCTGATGAACAGCGTCACCATGGCCAGCAGCAGGGCCATCAGATAGACGAAGATCACCATGTGCATGGAGTTGAACTCCAGACCGAAGAACTGATGAAAGGTCGTGCCGTCCTCGGTCAGGGGCGAGCGGGTCATGGGCAGGCCCAGCACCGTAGGCTTGGGAATGCTGGAGATGCCGTCGGGACCGCCCGTGAAGCTGGTCAGATTGGTCAGCAGCAGGCGGATGATCTCACCGAAACCCAGCGTCACGATGGCCAGATAGTCGCCGCGCAGGCGCAGCACGGGAAAGCCCAGCACGAAGCCGAACAGAGCCGAGGCTGCGCCAGCCAGCGGCAGCGCTTCCCAGAACGTCCAGCCAGCCCAGTGGAACAGCAGCGCATAGGTGTAGGCGCCCACGGCATAGAAGCCCACAAAGCCCAGGTCCAGCAGGCCGGCAAAGCCGACCACCACATTCAGACCCAGGCCCAGCATGACGTAAATCATGGCCAGAGTCGCGATGTCGACGGCATTGCGGCCTGCGAAGAATGGCCAGGAGGCGGCCATCATCAGTACCACAAAGATGACGACGTTGCGTGTGCCCGACTTCATCTGCGGGACTGCCGGCAGATTGACCTTGGGCAGCTTGCCAGCGAGCAGGGGCTTGAGCATCTGCACGACGAAGATGGCAAGGCAGGCCCAGCCGGTGATGCTCCAGTCGGGGGTGATGATGGTGCGCACGCCGGCGCGCTCCAGGTGCAGGCTGAAGATGGGGGTGACGACGATGGCCGTCATCACGGTGGCGATCAGCGCATCGCGCAAAGCGGCGGAAAAGCTGTACTTCATCAGACTTTCTCCACTTCAGGTTTGCCCAGCAGGCCCGAGGGGCGGAACATCAATATGGTCACCAGCAGGCCGAAAGCCACGATGTCCTTGTATTCCGACGAGATGTAGGCGGCTGCAAAGGTCTCGGCTACGCCCAGGATCACACCGCCCAGCATGGCGCCGGGGATGGAGCCTATGCCCCCCAGCACGGCGGCCGTGAAGGCCTTGATGCCGGCGAGGAAGCCGATGAAGGGGTTGAGCTTGCCCACAGCCAGCGCAATCAGCACGCCGCCCACGGCGGCCAGCACGGCACCCAGCACAAAGGTGAAGGAGATGACCTTGTTGGTATCTATGCCCAGCAGATTGGCCATGTGCATATCCTGAGCGCAGGCGCGCGAGGCACGGCCCATGCGCGAATGCTTGATGTACATGGTCAGTGCAATCATCAGCACCACGGTCACCGCGATGATGAGCACGCGGGTATAGGGGATGAAGACTTCGAAATTGCCCATGTGGAAATTGATGGCGCCCGGCAGCAGCGAAGGCACGGCCATATCGCGCGCGCCCTGGCCCAGAGCCACCCAGTTCTGCAGGAATATGGACATGCCGATGGCCGAGATCAGCGCGACCAGACGCGGGCTCTGGCGCACGGGCTTGTAGGCCACCTGTTCAACGACCAGGCCGTAGACGCCGGTTACGAATACGGCCACCACGAGCATCAGGCCGATGATGGCCCATATGGGCAGACCGCTTTGCGTGCCAATGGCCGAAAGCGTCACGAGGCCTATATAGGCCCCGATCATGTAGATGTCACCGTGTGCGAAATTGATCATGCCGATGATGCCGTAGACCATGGTGTAGCCAATGGCGATCAGGGCGTAAATGGCTCCGAGTGAGAGCCCGTTGAATAGCTGTTGTATCAGCTGGGGGAGAAAGTCTGACATGTAACGCCACCCTTGAAACAGGAAAAGGCCCGAGGGCCAGATAACAAACATCCGGAGGCATGGCCCCTGCCATTGCCTCCGGAGAGAGTGGTGGAATTACTTGGCGAGCGATTTGCTGCCGTCCTTGTGCCACTGGAAGACCTGGAAATCGAAGGAGTTCAGGTCACCCTGCTTGTTCCAGGACACGGGGCCCAGCACGGTGTCCACGCCGGTGGATTTGTGCATCCAGTCCGCCACCTTGGCGGGGTTGTCGCCAGCGGCCTTGATGGCGGCCAGCAGCGATTGAGTTGCGGCAAACGAAGTCAGCTGGAAGGCACCCGAAGCATTGCGCTTCTTGTCCTGGAAGGCCTTGACCACGGCGGCGTTCTTGGGGTTGGCGGCAAAGTCGGCGGGCAGAGTCACCAGCATGCCTTCGACGGCAGGGCCTGCAATGGCGTTGACTTCGGGGTTGCCCACGCCTTCAGGGCCCATCATCTTGACCTTCAGACCTTGCTCGGCAGCCTGACGCAGCAGCAGACCCATTTCGGGGTGGTAGCCGCCGTAATAGACAAAGTCCACGCCTGCGCCCTTGAGCTTGGTGATGACGGCGGAGTAGTCGCTGTCTCCTGCGTTGATGCCCTCAAACAGTGCCACGTCGATCTTGGCCTTCTTCAGGTCGTCACGTACGGAAGAGGCAATGCCCTGGCCGTAAGACTGCTTGTCGTGCAGCACGGCAACCTTTTTGGGCTTGAGCTTCTCGGCAATGAACTTGGCGGCCGCCGGGCCCTGCTGGTCGTCACGGCCAATGGTGCGGAAGATGAAGTGGTAGTTCTTGCCGTCGGTCAGAGCGGGCGAGGTGGCAGAAGGAGTGACGACCACCACGCCTTCGTTGTTGTAGATGGGCGCTGCGGCAATCGAGGCACCCGAGCAGACGGGGCCGACCACATAGCCGATCTTGTTGTTGACCACGCGGTTGGCAGCGACGGGGCCTTGCTTGGGTTCGCAGGCATCGTCCACGGGTACCAGCTCGATCTTCTTGCCATTGACACCGCCAGCGGCATTGGCCATTTCAACGGCGGTGGTGGCGCCTTCCTTGACCATGTCGCCGTACTGGGTCAGCGCACCGGTGGTGGGGATGACCAGGGCGATCTTGATTTGGGCATGCGCGGTGGAGACCAGGGCGGCACCAGCCAGGCCCAGGGCGGCAACAACGGTTTGCATGCGGAACGGAATGCTCATGAGGACTTCCTTAATCTCGAGAGATGTTCGAAAAGCGCGATTGCTGCCATAGCAGTTCGCGCAAAGAAGCTCAGATTAATCGAGTGGTCAACGAAGGCAACAGGGTATGCAGGGGCTGGTGCAGGCTTTCGGTTTTTGCTATGTCGTGCATAGCAGCTAGTACGCAAGGGCTATGGCGCAGCCTGCATTTGTGATGTATACGCACAGTCCATGCCTGAACTGTAGGCAAGTATCTGCATCAGCGGTCTTTTTGTGCGGATTTCTGTCCTGCCCCAGCGCAGTTCTGAAGGGTTTTTTGTTGCGGCGTGGCAACTTTGAGAGCTTGACGGCTGCTGCCGATTTGAGGGGGATTAAAAAAGTGGATCGCTTTTTAGCTGCAGCAGTCCGCCGGTGACCGGGTGCACCAGCTCCAGTGCTGCCGCATGTAGCAACAGGCGTGGGCTGGCGCAGGCCACGGCTTCGCTGGCATATAGCGCATCGCCCAGCATGGGATGGCCTATGGCCGCCATATGCAGGCGCAATTGATGGGTGCGCCCCGTCAGCGGGCTCAGCAAAACCCGGGTGCAGGGTATTCCTGGTTGGACGGTGTGCTCGATCACCTGCCACAGCGTTTGGCTGCTTTTGCCGGTTTCGTGGTTGATGACACGCAGCGGCCGACGCTCCCAGTCGGCCGCAATCGGCAGGTCTATCAGTTGCCAGCCCCTGTCATTCGCTGCTTCGCTGTGCGCCTGCAACTCGCCGGCCACTACGGCGATATAGCGCTTGTCGACCTTGCGTTCGGCAAAGGCCTGGCTGAGCTGGCGTTGGACGGCCGGATTGCGAGCCATGACGACCAGACCCGATGTGGCCTGATCGAGCCGGTGCACGACCAGTGCATCGCCGAAATGCCGGAGGGCACGCAGGCTCAGGCAGTCTTGCTTGTCGGGGCCGCGACCGGGCACGCACAGCAGGCCCGAGGGCTTGTCGAGCACCAGCAGGTGCTCGTCTTCATACACACAGTTCAACGCACTCATTCAAACAGCTATCGATTGCTTCAGGGGTTGAGCAGTTCATGCACAGTGGCACAGAACTCCTGCACATCGTTGGGCTTGTGGATCAAGGCTCTGGCTCCGGCTGCAATCGCAGCCTGCTCGATTTCGGCCGTCACATAGCCGGAGGCCAGTGCAACCGGCAGTTGAGGGCTGATCTGCAGAGCCTGTCTGAGCAGGTCCAGTCCGCTGAAACCGGGCATGTTGTAGTCGGTGACTATGAGGTCAAAACGCTGTGGCTCCTCATGCAGGGCGGCCATGGCCTCATGGGGATCGGTAAAGCCCGAGACTTCATAGCCGCGACGGCGCAGCAGGCGCTGAAACAGGAAGACCAGAGCCTGATCGTCATCCACATACATGACATGGCTGGCGCGCGTGGCCAGGACAGGTTCGGGCAGCGGGGCTTCGGGCTTGTCCATGCGCATGGGCGGCAGCGCAGAGTGGCTGGAAGTTGGGTCGCTGAGAGGAAAGTACAGCGTGAAGCAACTGCCCTGGCCCAGTTCGCTGTGCACATCGACAGCGCCGCCATGGGTGCGCATCACGCCATGTACGACCGAGAGGCCCAGGCCTGTGCCCTGGCCGACCGGTTTGGTGGTGAAAAAAGGCTCGAAGATGCGTCGCTGAGTCGCGACGTCCATGCCTGGGCCGGAGTCCTGCACCATGAAGACCAGGTATTCGGCCACGGCCAGACCCAGGCGTTCGCATTGGTAGCTGTCGGGAGCAATGCGCATGGCCCGCATCTGGATGATGCCGCGCTGACTGCCAATGGCCTGCATGGCGTTGTTGCAGAGATTGAACAGCGCCTGTTCCACCTGAGTGGGGTCGGCCAGCAGCGGCGGCAGATCGTTGGACTCCTGCACCTGCAGCTCTATGGAGGGAGGCAGAGTCACGCGCAGCAGGCGAGCCGTGTCGGACATGACTTCCTGCACCTGAACCGGACGGCGTTCGGGCAGGTCATTGCGGCTGAAGGTCAGAATCTGGCGCACCAGATCGCGGGCGCGGCGACCGGCTTTTTCGATCTCGCGCAGGCTTTCCATGGCAGCCGGGTTGCCGCAGCTATCGGCCTTGGCCAGCTCCACATTGCCCAGGATTGCGCCCACGATGTTGTTGAAGTCGTGGGCAATCCCGCCGGCCATGGTGCCTACGGCCTGCATCTTGTGGGATTCGCGCAGCTGGGTTTCCAGCGCATTGCGCTGGGCTTCGGCGCGATTGCGGCTGGTCAGGTCGCGCGCAAAGATGGTGGTGGTGTCGCCGCTGCTGTGGTGTTCGAAGGAGACGCTGATTTCCATGGGAATCTCACGCCCCGACAGGGTCAGCCCCGTCATCTCGCCTAGCACGGCCTGTGTGGTCAGCGAGGAAAAAGCCAGTGCCCGAGCGGCATCGGGTAAAAAGCGCTCCAGCGGGCTGCCCAGGGCATCCTGAGGCGAGCACAGAAACAGGGCTGCCGCCGTGGGGTTGAAGACAGTGATGCGCTGATGCTGATCGACGCAGATGATGGCGTCCAGCGCGGAGTTGATGACCGACTCCAGTCGCCTCTCGCTGGCATAAAGCTGCTGGTTGCGCTCTTGCAGCGCCTTGCGCTCGGCAAGCAGCGGGCCCTGGTTGACAACGGCGCACAAATACTGCCAGGTGGCCGGACCGTTTTGCTGGGGCACGACCACGCCGGCCACATGCAGGTCGCCGCAGAGTTCGAATTCTTCGGTGATCTGGAACAGAACCTCGTGTACCTCGGCGCGTCCCATCGCCTTGGCCTGCTCGAAGGCCGTAGTCACGCGCTCTGCGTCGTTGACATGCACAAAGGGCTTGAAGTTGATCAGCAGCCGGTCTTTTTCGGTGGGCTGAAATGCGCGGTGAGCCATGGCATTGGCCTGGACCACCATATCGTATTCATCAACCACCAGCAGCGGCAGCGGAATGCTTGCAAACAGCGTTTCAAACCGCTCCGATGCGCTCTCGGCCACGGCCTGGCTGTAATTGAGTACCTCGTTTTGCAGCTCCAGCTCGTGCTGGTAGTTGCGCAACTCCGCCACCAGGGCCTGCAGCGGGTCTTCATCCTCCGGCACCAATGGCTGGGTGTTGGCGCTCAGGCCCAGCGGCGCAGCACCGGGGGCCAGCAGGGCATGCAGAGGCAGGCCGCCATCAATGACAGGCAGCAAGGGAGGGGGAGTGGGTTCAGAGGAGCTCATGAGACAGGCAGAAGACCTCGGCAGTGTAAGCCGGTCCCTGCACCTGCTCTTTAAAAAGGCGGGCAGTCAACCGGTATTCAGGCAACTCGATGCTCGGTTTGGCGGCAGCAACGCCGATTGCATTGATGTCGTGAATACATTCACTGCGGGCGAACAGCAACGGGCGGGCTGGTGTTCGACATTGATTGAGCATAAAAAAGCCAGTGCGGCGGAGCGCACTGGCTTGGGGGAGACCCTGGCTATCAGTCTTCGTAAGCGTCCATGGGTACGCAGCTGCAAAACAGATTGCGGTCACCATAGACGTTGTCCACGCGGCCCACGGGGCTCCAATACTTGGCGCGGCGCAGGGCAGGCACGGGATAGGCGGCGGTTTCGCGGCTGTAGCCATGCTGCCAGTCTGCGGCCAGCAAGGCCTCTGCCGTATGGGGTGCGTTCTTGAGCGGGTTGTCGTCCCTGGGCAGTCTGCCGGCCTCCACTTCGGCAATCTCGGCACGGATGGCGATCATGGCTTCGATGAAGCGGTCCAGCTCAGACAGGCTTTCACTCTCGGTCGGCTCCACCATCAGCGTGTTGGGCACGGGAAAGGACAGCGTCGGTGCGTGGAAGCCGTAGTCGATCAGGCGCTTGGCCACGTCCTCGGCCATCACGCCGCAGCTGTCCTTGAAGTGGCGCAGATCCACGATGCACTCATGGGCCACGTGACCATACTCGCCCGCGTACAGCGTGGGGAAGTGTTCCTTGAGGCGTGCGCTGATGTAGTTGGCGTTGAGGATGGCGGTCTCGGTCGCCAGCTTCAGGCCCGGCTCTCCCATCATGCGGATATACATCCAGCTGATCGGAAGAACGGCTGCATTGCCCAAAGGCGCTGCGCTGACAGCTCCCACCTGGCGGACGTCGCCTGCGGTGGCATGCCCCGGCAGAAAGGGCACCAGATCCTCGACCACGCACACGGGGCCGACGCCGGGGCCGCCGCCGCCGTGAGGAATGCAGAAGGTCTTGTGCAAGTTCAGATGGCTGACATCGCCGCCGAACTCGCCGGGTGCCGCAAGACCTACCAGGGCGTTCATATTGGCGCCGTCCACATAGACGCGGCCGCCATGGCTGTGCACCAGTTGGCACAGCTCCTTGACCTCGGTCTCGAACACGCCGTGCGTGCTGGGGTAGGTGATCATGATGCAGGCCAGATTGGCGCTGTGCTTCTCGCAGGCCAGCTTCAGATCCGCCATGTCCACGTTGCCGTTGTCATCGCACTTGGTGACCACGACCTGCAGGCCCACCATTTGCGCGCTGGCCGGGTTGGTTCCGTGGGCGCTGCTGGGAATCAGGCAGATATTGCGGTGCGCCTCGCCGCGTGATTCATGGAAGGCCTTGATGGCCAGCAGACCGGCGTATTCGCCCTGGCTGCCTGCATTGGGCTGCAGGCTGATGCCCGCGTAGCCCGTGGCCTGGCACAGCCAGTCGCGCAGCTGCTGATCCAGCTCGGCATAGCCTTGCAGCTGGTTGGCGGGCGCAAACGGGTGGATGTCGGCGAACTCTGGCCAGGTGATGGGAATCATCTCGCTGGTGGCATTGAGCTTCATGGTGCAACTGCCCAGCGGGATCATGCTGCGGTCCAGCGCCAGGTCCTTGTCGCTGAGGCTGCGTATATAGCGCAGCATGGCGGTTTCGGAGTGGTGGGTGTTGAAGACCGGGTGGGTCAGATAGGCCGTGCTGCGCTGCAGGGATTCGGGGATCAGCGAGGTCGGGCCTTCGTCCATGGCCTCGATGGTGGGCAGGGCCTGGCCCTCCTGGGCAAAGATGCTCCAGATCAGCTCGACATCGGTCCGGGTCGTGGTTTCGTCCAGGCTGATGCAGAGATATTCATCCCAGGCCTTGCGCAGATTGACGCCCTTGGATACGGCGCGAGCCGCCAGGGCGTCGGTGGCCTCCCGGGTGTGCAGGCTCACGGTGTCGAAGGCTGTGTCGTGGTGGTGGGCGCCAAAGCCCAACTGGGCCAGGCCACGGCTCAGAATCGCTGTGAAGCGTGCCACACGCTGGGCGATGCGCCTCAACCCCTGGGGGCCGTGGTAGACGGCATACATGCTGGCAATCACGGCCGGCAGGACCTGGGCCGTACAGATATTGGATGTCGCTTTCTCGCGGCGGATATGCTGTTCGCGTGTCTGCAGAGCGAGGCGGTAGGCGGGCTTGCCATGCGCATCGACGCTGACACCCACCAGACGGCCGGGCAGGCTGCGCTTGTATTCGTCGCGACAGGCCATGAAGGCCGCGTGCGGACCGCCCGCGCCCATGGGCATGCCGAAGCGCTGGCTGTTGCCCACGACAATATCGGCATCCCATTCGCCGGGCGGTGTCAGCAGGGTCAGAGCCAGCAGGTCGGTGGCCACGATGGCGGCGGCCTGCTTGGCGTGAATGGCTTGCACATCGGCCTTCCAGTTCACGATCCAGCCGCTGGACGCGGGGTACTGGATGACGGCAGCAAACAGATCGCCTGCCAGCGCGGCCTCCCACTCTTGCTGGCTGTTGGCGATTACCACTTCGATGCCGATCGGCCGGGCGCGGGTCTCGATGACTTCAATCGTCTGCGGGTGCAGATCGCCGGCCAGCACGATGCGATGGCTTTTGGATTTGACAGAGCGCCTGGCCAGCGTCATGGCCTCGGCGGCTGCCGTGGCCTCGTCCAGCATGGAAGCATTGGCAATCGGCATGCCGGTCAGGTCGGTCACCATGGTCTGGAAGTTGACCAGCGCCTCCATGCGGCCTTGCGAGATTTCGGCCTGGTAGGGGGTATAGGCCGTATACCAGGCTGGATTCTCGAGGATGTTGCGCAAGATGACGCCCGGCGTGTGCGTGCCGTAGTAGCCCTGGCCGATAAAGCTCTTCAGAACCTGATTCTTGCTGGCGATGGCCTTGAGTTCGGCCAGCGCAGCGGCTTCGGTAATCGGCGCCGGAAGATCCATGGGCCTGGCGCGTGCGATGGAGTCGGGCATCACATCGCGAATCAAGGCATCCAGCGAGGGCTTGCCGATGGCGGCCAGCATTTTTTGCTGCTCATCGGCGTCCGGGCCTATATGACGGGGGATGAATTCGTGGCTGTTTTCCAGCGCTTCCAGGGAAGCGACGGGGGCGGGAGGCGACATCAGCATGGGAGGGACCTATTCTCAAATACTGTGACTGACGGTTTGCATGCCAGGCATGCGTGAATGCCGTATGCCTGAAGGCATGCGGCCGGTGCTTCAAGCAGCGCTGGCTTGTTCCAGCGCGGTATTCATCAGAGCCAGGCGTTCGCTTTCCTGGTCTGCATATTCCCAATCGGGATATTTGCTGCGTGCCATGGTGTTCAGCCATTGCTGGCAGGCCAGGGCAAGCAGGGCTTGCTGTTGCAGATCGGCATCGATGCTGCCTGTGATCTTGAGCTGACCAAAGGCGGTGGCCACGTGTGCACGGCAGACCGAGCGCAGATAGATCTGGTTCATGTCATCGCTGGCCAGCCACTGGGCCTTGGCCGCATCGTCATGAGCGAGCATGCCCTCGGGCACGGGCAGATCCCAGTTGCTCAGTTGCTGCTGCAAAAAGCGCAGGGCCTTGGCGTTGCCGCCTGTTTGCTCCTGGTACCACTCTTGAAGAGCGGCCAGTGTGTCGCTGCCATCATCGCTGCCGAAGGGGCTGAAGTCGTCACCGCCGTCGTAATAGAAGTCCTGGGCTGCGATGCGCGCAAAGGTCGGGTGGCTGGTCTCGCGGGCGAGACCGACGTCCGGATCGTCAAAATACAGAATGGTGCTCATGGCTGCATGCAAAAACGGCCTTCGCAATGCGAGGGCCGTTGATACGCTTAGTTGTCCTTGGCGAAGTCGTTGTAGGCGGTCTCTTCCATCAGAGCTTCGAGCTCGCCCACATTGCTCATCTTGACCTTGAAAAACCAGCCTGCGGCCAGTGGGTCGCTGTTGGCGAGCGACGGGTCATCGCGCAGGGCTTCGTTGACTTCGACGATCTCGCCGGTCACGGGCATGTAGACATCGGCAGCGGCCTTGACGGATTCGACCACGCCAGCCACGTCGCCGGCCTTGAAGGTGGAGCCCACGGCAGGCAGGTCCACAAACACCACATCGCCCAGCGCATCCTGTGCGTGTACGGTGATGCCGACGATGGCGGCATTGGTGTCAGCGGCGTTGATCCATTCGTGTTCTTTGGAATACTTGATGCTCATGGAAAGCTCCAGATGGGGGATTCAGGGGAATCGGGTGTTGTTTGAGAAAGGTCCAGTTCGCACTTTAGCGGTGTTCTGGCAGCTGTTTGGCAAACTGGCCCGTCTCATGCGCGGCGGCAGACCTAGCCGCGGTAGTAGCGGGTGGGGACGAAGGGCGTGGCGACCACCTTCATGGGCACGGGCTTGCCGCGCACCATGGCGAAGATTTCCGTATCGATGGCGGCATAGTCGGGCTCGACATAGGCCAGTGCCACGGGCTGGTTGAGCGTGGGGCTGAGCAGGCCGCTGGTGATGTGGCCGATATGCTGTCCGTCCATGTTTTCCAGCACGGCGGGCTCGCGCACGGGAATGCGTTCCAGCGCGATCAGGCCCACGCGCTTGCGGCGCAGAGACTGAGGGTTCTGCAATTGCTCCAGCACGATGGCCGCACCGGGAAAACCGCCTTCGCGCTCGCCGCCGGTGCGGCGTACTTTCTGCATGGCCCAGTTCAGCGCAGCTTCCACCGGGGTGGTGCTGGTGTCTATGTCGTTGCCGTACAGGCAAAGTCCGGCTTCTAGGCGCAGCGAGTTGCGCGCGCCCAGACCGATGGGGGCTACCTCGGGCTGTGCCAGCAGAGCTTCGGCAAAGGCTTCGGCAGCTTCGCCGGGCAGGGAGATTTCAAAGCCGTCCTCGCCCGTATAGCCGCTGCGCGTGATGTAGAGCGCATGGCCTTGCCAGTCGAAGTAATTGCCGGTCATGAAGACCAGTTGCGTCACACCGGGAATCAGACGCGAGAGGGCAGTGACGGCTTGCGGGCCTTGCAGGGCCAGCAGGGCGCGATCGGGCAGTGGGACGACCTCGCAGTGGCTACCGATGCGGTTCTGGATATGAGCGATATCGGCCTCTTTGCAGGCACCGTTGACGATGAGGAACAGATCATCGCCGCGGTTGACGAACATCAGGTCGTCGAGAATTCCGCCTTGTTCATCGAGCAGCAGGCCGTAGCGCTGCTTGTGCAGGCCCAGGTCCATGATATCGACGGGCATCAGCGATTCGAGCGCGGCGGCGGCATCGGGGCCGCGCAACAGCAACTGGCCCATGTGCGAGACATCGAACAGGCCGGCGGCCTTGCGCGTGTGCAGATGCTCGGCCATCAGGCCTTGAGGGTATTGCACGGGCATGGCGTAGCCGGCAAACGGCACCATGCGGGCACCCAGTTTCTGGTGCAGTGCAAACAGCGGTGTGGAACGCAGATCGGAAGAGGTGTCAGCAGCAGTCACAGGCAAGCGCTCCGGTGGTCAAACCAAAATGAGTGGCCATGCATGGCGGGGCCATGCGTGGCGGGCTTGCCCTGCTGTCCGCTTTACCTGAGAGATTCACTGCACGCATTGCATCGGGCAGTTTGCTCCTTCGGTGGATGCCGGCGCACATACGAAATGACGGCCTGCATCTCTCTCCAGCAAGGGACGCTGCAGGTTTGCACACCTTGCAGCGCTTGTCAGTCCTTTTGCCTGAGCGTTTTGACACCGGGTTGGGGGTCTGCGCCTTCGGCGGTGCGAGGCAGCTTCAAGCTGCAGGCACTCTCTCCTGACCTTGGCGATTCTAGCGGTGGGCAAGGGGCTTGCACCACCGAATCGGATGGACTCTGGGGTTTTCGAGCACAGATCGCTGGAATTGAGCTTGCGGTCTCACTGCGGTTCTGTGTTCATGGCGGGCGTACGAGGAACATCGATCTCCTGGCGCGGAAACACCAGTTGGTAGGGCTGCTCGAAGCAGGACGTCACGGACTGGCCCTGGCGCATGCCGGGCTTGAACTTCCAGCGTTCGAGCGAGCGCATGATGGACTTCACGATGCGGGGATCGGTATCGGCGGGCTGGTAGGCCACACGGCCGAGTTCGCCCTGGGCCGTGACTTCCAGGCGGAAGACCACCGTGGTCTCCAGCCCGTTCGGAAACCAGTGGGCGCTGATGAAAGGCGTGGTGTGGCGGCGTGGCTGCGGTTGCCGATCGAGCTGGGCGGGGGGTGTGCAGTCTGCCTTGATCCAGGCAGGCCATTCCATGCTCTGTGGCCGCCTGTGCTGCGTGTCCAGTGGCGGAGCCGGCGTCGGCCCAGGCTGCCCGGAAACTGTGCTCGGGATGCCGGCACTCGGCGGCTGCTTGGGCTGGCTGCCATCGGAGAGGTGGGAGCAGGCTCCGAGCAGCAAGGCGGTCAGAGACGCGGCGCAGGCGGCGGCAAGGTGTGAGGTGCGCGAAATGTCCATGAGGACATTGTCGGCCATGCGGGCCGTACCTTCAGGGTTGCGCGGGGCGCAGATCCAGTCCCTTGCTGTCGGCCTCGGCGCAGGCGCGCCACCAGGCCGAGCCCGCATGCGGAGCGTTCAGGTCCAGGCGCTCGCCCATCATGGGCGTGGCGATCTCTATGCCGTGCTGCCTGCCCAGGCTCAGGATCTGCTCGAAGGGGTCCCACCAGGCATGCATGGCGAGGTTGAAAGTGCCGTTGTGTATGGGCAGCAGCCACTGGCCGCCGAGATCCCGGTGTGCCTGCACGGTCTGTGCCGGATGCATATGGACATAGGGCCAGTGGGCGTCATAGGCGCCGGTCTCCATCAACGTGACATTGAAAGGGCCGAAGTGCCTGCCGATTTCGGCAAAACCGTCGAAGTAGCCGCCATCGCCGCTGAAGAAGACGCGCAGCGGCCTGCCGGCCTGGCGGTCTTCTATGGTCCAGGAAGCCCAGAGCGTACGGTTGCCGTCGCGCAGGCTGCGCCCCGAGAAATGCTGGGCCGGCGTGGCAGTGAAACGCAGGCCGTCGACCTCGCTGCCCTGCCACCAGTCATGCTGCACGATCTTGTCGGTCGGCACGCCCCAGGCCACCAGTCTGTCTCCCACTCCCAAGGGGCAGAGAAAAATGCCCGCCTTGGGCGCGAGCACGCGAATGGTGGCGCGGTCCAGATGGTCGTAGTGGTCATGAGAGAGCAGCACTCCGCGCAAGGCAGGCAACTTGTCCAGGGTGATCGGCGGGGCATGAAAGCGCTTGGGGCCGGCAAACGATAGCGGCGAGGCGCGCTCGGAAAACACCGGGTCCGTCAGCCACCAGCCGCCGCGCAGCTTTATCAGCAGTGTCGAATGGCCCAGGCGATACAGGCTGCGTTCGGGCGCGAGGTTCAACTCGGTCGTGCTCAGCGGCAAAACGGGCAGCGCCTGGCCCGGCTGGGAATCGGCCGGTTTGTTGAAGAAGAACTTCCATAGCGTCCCGGCATCGGGCTTGGGGCTGTTGGCCGGACGCGGATGCGTGTTGCGAAAACGCCCGCCCGAATACTGGGGCGAGTCCTCGTAGTTGGTGATGGAGGTGGAGAGACTTGGTTTGCGAAACAAGATCGGGCGCCTTAGTAAGACATTGGCCGCAGTTTGGGATGGTTTGCAGCGCTGCAAGAGCCGGCTTGCAAGAGGCCGTAACACAGGCACGGCCATTCAGCTGCTTTCTCGGGGCGGATGCGACACTCGCTGTCCGAGGAGCAAATACACATGAATCCCATGGTTCACAATTTGGAGAGCATGCTGGCGGCCGGCAAGGACGGTGCGCTGCTGCGCTATACCCTGGGCAAGGCCTATGCCGACGACGAGCAGATGGCCGTGGCGCGCGAGCATCTGCGCAAGGCCACGGCACTGGATGCCGAATACTCCGTTGCCTGGAAGCAGCTGGGCAAGGTGGAGCTGGCGCTGGGCGATGCGCAGGCGGCGCGAGCCGCCTGGCAGCAAGGGCTGAGCTGCGCCCAGGCCAAGGGCGATGCCCAGGTCGTCAAGGAGTTGCAGGTGTTTTTGCGGCGCCTGGACAAGCAGGCTGATGGCGCTTAGGAGCTATCAAAAAAATAGCTGATAACGCTTGTGATTCAAGCGTTATCAGCCAATTTATTCTGAAGTTAATCAGTGTGCGCCGGCGGCCGCGTCGGAGGCTCCTGCGGCAGAGGCCGGGCGCTTGGTGAACCAGATCAGCACGATCAGGCTCAGGAACAGAAAGGACGACGCCAGAAAGATGTCGTCGGCGGCCCGCGTGAAGGCCTGCTGATCGATCAGCCGGTTGATCTGGGCATAGGCCTGCTCGGCACTCATGCCTGCGGCCTGCAGGATTCTGACCGTGCTGGCAAACGTGCCCTGGCCCTGCACCAGCAGTTCGGTCAGATGCGCATGGTGCATGGAAGCCCGGCTTTCCCAGAGCGTGGTGGCAATCGAGGTGCCCATGGCGCCGGCCGTGATCCGCACGAAGTTGGACAGACCTGCGGCGGCAGGAATGCGATCCGGCGTCAGTCCGCTCAGCGTGATGGTGGTCAGCGGAATGAAGAAGAAGGCCATGGCGCCGCCCTGGATCAGCGTGGGAATCAGGATGTGGGCGAAGTCGGTCTCCACGGTGAACTTCGAGCGCATCCACAGCACCATGGCAAACACGATGAAGGCAATCGTGGCCATTTTGCGCGGATCCCAGACACCGACCTTGCGGCCCACCATGGGCGTGAGCAGGATGGCCAGCAGGCCCACCGGCGCCAGGGCCAGGCCGGCGGAGGTGGAGGTGTAGCCCATCCATTGCTGCAGCCACAGCGGCAGCAGCACCACATTGCCGAAGAACAGACCATAGGCGATGGACAGCGCGATCGAGCCGGCCGCAAAGTTGCGCCTCTTGAACAGGCGCAGATCGACGACGGGATGGGCGTCGGTCAGCTCCCAGACCACGAACACGGCAAAAGCCACGACAGCGATCACCGCAAAGGCGATGATTTCATTGGAGGCGAACCAGTCGAGTTCCTTGCCCTTGTCCAGCATCAGCTGCAGCGCCGCCACCCAGAGCACGAGCAGGGACAGGCCCACGGTGTCGATAGGCAGCTTGCGCGTGGGCGTTTCGCGGTGGCGGTAGATGCTCCAGGTCATCAGGGCCGAGAGCAGGCCCACGGGCACGTTGATGTAGAAGATCCAGGGCCAGGAAATATTGTCCGTGATCCAGCCGCCCAGCAGCGGTCCCACCACGGGCGCGACCAGGGTCGTCACGCCCCAGAGTGAAAGCGCCACACCGGCCTTGGCGGGCGGATAGCTGGACAGCAGCAGGGTCTGCGACAGCGGAATCATGGGGCCGGCCACGGCGCCTTGCAGCACGCGGAACAGTACCAGCATCTCCAGCGAGGAGGCAAAGCCGCAGAGCCAGGAGGTCAGTACGAACAGCAGCACGCTCATGGTGAACAGGCGCACGGCGCCAAAGCGCTGGGTGAGCCAGCCCGTCAGCGGCACGGAGATGGCATTGGCCACGCCGAAGCTGGTGATGACCCAGGTGCCCTGGCTGGGGCTGACGCCCACATCGCCGGAGATAGCCGGAATGGCCACGTTGGCGATGGACGAGTCCAGCACGTTCATGAAGGTGGCCAGCGATAGTGCCAGCGTGCCCAGGGCGAGCTGCGCGCCCTTGAGCGGGGCTATGGCTGGCGGCATGGGGCGGGCCGCCGGAGCCGGTGGCGAGGCGCCCGCTCCGGGATTGGCAGAAGTCGAGGAAGTCATGGCTGATTCCGCGTCTTACTGCGCAGGCTGGGCAGCGGGTTGGGCGGGCACGGCCGGGGCCGGGGCGGGCAGATAGGCCAGCTGGGTCAGCGCAGGCAGCTTGTCGCCCGCGATGATGTGCTGGATGCGCTGCTCGGCCTGGGCCAGGCTGCCGTCATAGACGGTGGTCTGGGCCACGGGCTCGCTGCGCGGCGTGCTGGCCAGGGCCTGGCCGTCCTTGTCGCGGATATCGACCTTCACGTCCATGGACAGGCCTACACGCAGCGGGTGCTGCTTGAGCGCTTCGGGCTCCAGGCTGATGCGCACGGGAACGCGCTGCACCACCTTGATCCAGTTGCCGGTGGCGTTCTGCGCGGGCAGCAGCGCAAACGCCGCACCCGTGCCCGCACCCAGGCCCACGACCTTGCCTTCGTACGTGGTCTTGTCGCCGTAGACGTCGGCGGTCAGCTCCACCTTCTGGCCCATGCGCAGATCGGCCAGCTGGCTTTCCTTGAAGTTGGCATCCACCCAGAGCTTGTGCAGATCGACCACGGTCAGCAACGGCGAGCCGGCGGCCACGCGCTGGCCCAGTTGCACGCCGCGCTTGGCCACAAAGCCGTCCACGGGCGCGATCAGCCGCGTGCGCTGCAGGGCCAGATAGGCCTCGCGCACCTTGGCTGCGGCCGCCATGACGGCCGGGAAGTCCTCGGCCGTCGTGCCCTTGGTCTGGGCTTCGGCGGCCGTCAGCTGGGCCTTGGCAGCACGCACGGCGGCTTCTGCGGCCGCCACGGCGTTGCTGGCAGCCGTGGCCAGGGCCTTGGCATGGTCAAACTCTTCCTTGCCCACGGCACCGGTGGCCGTGAGCGGGCGGCGGCGCGCCACATCGTCGTTGGCCTTGGCGGCATCGGCCTTGAGGCGCAGCAGATCGGCTTCACGCTGGGCCACCTGGGCGGCCAGCGGGGCGTTGTTGGCATACAGGGTGCGGGTCTGGCGCGCAGTCTGGGCCAGCTGCGACTCGGCCTGGGCCAGCTGCACCAGATAGTCGGCAGGGTCCAGCTGCACCAGCAACTGGCCGGCCCGGACATAGTCGGTATCGTCGGCACCGATGCTGATCACGGTGCCGCCGACCTGGGGCGTGATCTGCACCACGTTGCCGGCCACATAGGCGTTGTCCGTGGTCTGGTAGTTGCGGGCCACCATCCAGTGCCAGCCGCCCCAGGCGATGGCGGCCACGGCGACAGCGGCCGCCACGATGGTCAGGCCCTTGCGGCGGCCCGCAGGGTTGGCGCTGGGCGTAGCTGCCGCAGGAGCTTGGGGAGCGTTCTGAGTAGGCTTGGTGTCGGTCATGATGTTGGCGCTTTGTTATCTGTGAAGCGGTTTTGCGCTATTGAAAAAGAGGAGCTGCTAGCGCTTGTCAATAAAAGAATTGAGTGTGTTTTTGCCTTGAATTCAATGGCAGGAGAGCGATAGCAGCTATTGATTTTGTTGAGCCCGATGTTTATTGCAGGGCAACAGCCGGGGTGTCGTCGCTCCAGCCGCCACCCAGGGCTGCGGCCAGGGCCACACGGGTGTCGAGCTCGCGCGCCTGCAGGTCCACGGCCAGACGGCGCTGGTTGATGAGCTGGGTTTCGGTGTTGAGCACGGTGATCTGGCTGCCCAGGCCGGCCTGATAGCGCTGCACGGCAAAGTCATAGGCCCGCTCGGCCTTGGACAGCGACTCGGTTTGCAGCTGCTGCTGGCGCTGCAGCGATTGCACGGAGGCAATGGCGTCGCCCGCCTGTTTGACGGCATCGAGCACGGCGCCGTTGTACTGGGCGATGGCGGTGTCGAGATCGGCCTGTTTGCCGCGCAACTGGGCGCGCAGGCGCTTGCCGTCGAAGATAGGCAGGCGCAGCGCAGGCGTGATGCCCATCTGGCGCGAGCTGCCCTGCAGCAGCTTGTCCAGACCCAGCGCGTTCAGGCCCACAAAGGCGGTCAGATTCACATCGGGGTAGAAGTCGGCCCTGGCGGATTCAATGCCTTGCGTGGCCGCTTCCACGCGCCAGCGCGCGGCAACCACATCGGGGCGGCGGCCCAGCAGATCCGCGCCCAGTGCCTGTGGCACGGGCTGGATGCGCAGCACCGACAGTCTGGGCGAGAGCGCATTTTGCGCATCGGGCGCCTGGGCGCAGAGCACGGCAATCGTGCGGCGCGCCAGCGTGATCTGCTCGCCAAGCATCTCGATCTGGGTTTGGGCATCGGGCATGCCGGCCTGGGCCTGGGTCAGCTCCACCTGGCTGTCCAGGCCCGCTCGGGTGCGCTGCTCGCTCAGACTCAGCAATGACTGGCGCTGGCCCAGCGTGCGCTCTGCCACTTCCTTCTGGGCAATCAGCCTGGCCAGGGCGATATAGCTGCGTGCCACCTGTGCGGCCAGCTGGTTGGCGGCAGCAGCGCTGTCGGCCTTGGCGGCGCGCGCCTGGCCCAGCGCGGCCTGCAGGTCCGCGCCATGCTTGCCGAAGAAGTCGGGCGACCAGGACAGACCGGCCTGCAGATTGCCGCTGTTGTAGATATTGCCCGCGATGGGGGCGGGAATCATGCCGTTGGCCGTGTAGCGCTGGCGTGTGGCGTCGGCACTCAGCGTTCCGCGCACATCGCTGGCCGTGCTGCTGGCCGTGGCCAGGGCTGCGGCTTTTTCAAAGCGGGCGTTGCTGGCGGCCAGGCTGGGGCTGCCGGCCAGGGCCTGATCGATGAGCTGATTGAGCTGGGCATCGCCCAGACCTGTCCACCATTGGGAGGAGGCGAGTGCCGTGGCGTCCGCAGCGCTGAGGCTGGCGGAGTCGTTCAGGCCGACATCGGCCGAGCCCAGTCGTGCCAGCGGCTGGTGCGCCGGCCCTTGCGAGGCACAGCCTGCCAGCGCGAGCACGGCGGCCAGTGCTGCGGTTGCCAGCAGCGAACGGCCGGCGGCGCACTCGGTGGCGGGTTTGCGTGAAGGTCTAGATGTCATGGAAAAGTGCCAGTGGTTTTTATTGAAATAGGGCGGTGAAAAAAGTAGGCAGCAGGCCAGCCTAGTCCCCGGGGTCGCGGCCTGCCTCGTTCGTTTGGATGGGGGGCTTGCCTGGCTCCTGGGTCAGGGCCTCTCGCAGCGCATCGCCGTTGACCAGCATGCGCTGCAGCATGGACAGCATCAGCGTGCATTCGCTGTGGCTGAAGCCGCGCAAATGGCCGTTGAGCACCTTGGTCAGAACCTTGGGCACCTGGGTGGCGACGCTGCGTCCCTCCTCGGTGAGCACCAGGTGCACCACGCGTCGGTCGGTGGTGGAGCGCTCGCGGCGCAGCAGCCCCTTGGCCTCGATGCGGTCCAGCGCGCGCGTCACCGAAGCCGGGTCCATGCCCAGGTCCTTGGCCAGCGTGCTGCTATTGGTGTCGGCGCAGATCAGCAGCTTGTACAGCGGCAGCCATTGCACATAGGTCAGTCCTTGCTCGGCCAGCTGGGCGTCGGCCAGCTGCAGGATGGAGCTGAGCACGCGCCGCATGAGAAAGCCAATGCTTTTGTCCGGCGCGTAGACCCCTGCCTGATAGAAGAAGCTGGATTCGTCCTGCGGGTCGATGATGGGGTCGGTCTGGTTTTGCAATGGCGCCACCAATATTTGCTTGGTCAATGATTGAGTCGGCAATTATTGTGCAGTTGCAAAAAAATGTCAGCAAGGTTTTGAATGGAGCCGGACCTGCCTGCACAGTCTCTGTTTTTGTTGCTATGAAAACAAAAGCAGTTTGCGCATTGTTGGTATGCGCCAGAGCCTTGTCGGAGTCATAAAAAAAAGCCCGGCCATGAAGACCGGGCTTGCTGAAGGCTGCTTCAGGCTCAGAGCGGCACGCGCAGCACGACCACGATCACCAGGCCCAGGGCCAGATTGAAGGAGACCCATTTGCGGATGCTCTCCAGCGCCTTGCCGCCTGCAGGCCAGTCCTTGAGCTGCACGGCCGCATCCAGGCGCTTGAACAGCGCAAAGCGGATATGACCGAACACGGCCATCATCACCAGGCCCAGAATGCTCATCACAATCCAGTTGACCGGCATATTGAACTGGCCGCCGGCCTGGGCGGCCATGGCGTGAATGCTGCCTATCATGCCGATGCCGGTCGCCAGCACGACGACCACCAGCACGAGGACCCAGGCAAAAAAGCGCTGCAGCACGCCATGCATCAGCGTCACGCGCTCGGGTGGCTGCAGTCCCTGGACGGCAGGACGCAGAAAGAAATGTGCGAAGAACATGCCGCCTACCCAGATGATGATGGCCAGAAGGTGCAGAAGTTTGAACAGAATGAAAAGCATGGTTTGTGGGGCTTGATTGGGGAGACATCGCAAGCCTAACGGAGATCGTCCTACGGGTGGAACACACAGGCCGAAATAGCAGGACTTTCGCTTTGCCCAGGTCTGATTAGACTTGGCTGTAATCCACAACAGCCAGCAATGGCGCAGGAGTCCTTATGTCAGAACAAGCCACCGTCGTCGCCTTCAAGCAGTCTTCCGGGCGGGTTGCCTTGCGCACCGACAACGGCCGCTTTGTGCTGGCCGAGCAGACCGATTCCAGCGCGCTGCTTGAAGGACAGAGTCTGAACGGCAATATGAGCGAGTTCGGCCCGGAGGTCTGGAGCGATGACAGCGGGCAAAATCATTACGAAGTCTTTGTGCTGGGCTGGGATCTGTCGCAGGAAGCGGTCGAGCTGGAGATGTGATGTGTTGATCCTGAAAAAACAGCTGCCAGCGCTTGATTGACAGGCGCTGGCAGCTTTTTCTTTTTGGATTTTCCTGGAGCCGGGGCTTTCACCCCGGCGCGCCCTGTTATTTCTTCAGGTCGAAGCGGTCCAGTTCCATGACCTTGACCCAGGCAGCAACGAAGTCCCGGTAGAACTTCTGCTCGTTGCCCTTTTCGGCATAGACCTCGGCCACGGCACGCAGAATGGCGTTGGAGCCGAAGACCAGATCCACGCGGGTGCCGGTCCACTTCTTGGCGCCGCTCTTGCGGTCCACGCCTTCGTAGTTGCCATCCTCAAGGGGCTGCCACTGTGTGCCCATGTCCAGCAGGTTGACGAAGAAGTCGTTCGTCAGCTTGCCCGGAGTCTGGGTCAGCACGCCGTGGTTGCCGGCGGTGTTGATGTTGATGGCGCGCAGGCCGCCGATCAGCACGGTCATCTCGGGGGCCGTGAGCGTCAGCAACTGGGCCTTGTCGATCAGCAGGGCTTCGGCAGGTGCCGGGAAACGTCCTTGCAGGTGGTTGCGGAAGCCGTCGGCCTTGGGCTCCAGCGGCGCGAAGGATTCGGCATCGGTCTGCTCGTCGCTGGCGTCGCCGCGACCGGGAGTGAAGGGCACGTTGATCTTCACACCCGCGTCTGCAGCCGCTTTTTCAACGCCCGCGCTGCCGGCCAGCACGATCAGATCGGCCAGCGAGATGCGCTTGTCGCCCTCGGCAGCCTTGTTGAATTCGCGCTGGATTTCCTCGAGCTTGCCCAGTACCTTGGCCAGTTGCGCAGGGTTGTTGGCGGCCCAGTCCTTTTGCGGAGCCAGTCGGATGCGGGCACCGTTGGCACCGCCGCGCTTGTCCGAACCGCGGAAGGTGGAGGCCGAGGCCCAGGCCGTGGCCACCAGCTCCTGCACCGACAGGCCCGATGCCAGCAGTCTGGCCTTGAGGGCGGCCACATCGGCGTCGTTGACCAGTTCATGCTTGGCGGCGGGGATGGGGTCTTGCCAGATCAGCTCTTCCCGGGGGACTTCTGGGCCCAGATAGCGTGCACGCGGGCCCATGTCGCGGTGGGTCAGCTTGAACCAGGCGCGGGCAAAGGCTTCGGCAAAAGCCTGCGGGTTTTCGAGGAAGCGGCGCGAGATCTTCTCGTAGGCCGGGTCCATGCGCAGCGACAGGTCGGTGGTCAGCATGGTGGGCTTTTTGTTGGGGCCGCCATGCGCGTCGGGGATGACATCGCCAGCGTCCTTGGCAACCCACTGAATGGCACCCGCAGGGCTTTTTTCCTGCACCCATTCATACTTGAACAGGTTCTCGAAGAAGAAGTTGCTCCACTGTGCAGGAGTCTGGGTCCAGGTCACTTCCAGGCCCGAGGTGATGGCATCGCCGGCCTTGCCGGACTTGTAGCTGCTGGCCCAGCCCAGGCCTTGGGCTTCCAGGCCGGCGGCTTCGGGTTCGGCACCCACATGGCTGGCGGGGCCCGCACCATGGGTCTTGCCGAAGGTGTGGCCACCGGCGATCAGCGCCACGGTTTCCTCGTCATCCATGGCCATGCGGGCAAAGGTGTCGCGGATGTCATGCGCGGCCGAGAGGGGGTCGCCATTGCCGTCCGGGCCTTCGGGGTTGACATAGATCAGACCCATCTGCACGGCGGCCAGCGGGTTCTCGAGGTCGCGCTCGCCGCTGTAGCGGCTGTGCGGGTTCTGGGTGGGGGCCAGCCATTCCTTCTCTGCACCCCAGTACACGTCCTGATCGGGTTCCCAGGTGTCCACGCGACCGCCACCGAAGCCGAAGGTGCGAAAGCCCATGGTTTCCAGTGCGACGTTGCCGCACAGCATCATCAGGTCGCCCCAGGAAATCTGGTTGCCGTACTTTTGCTTGATCGGCCACAGCAGGCGGCGCGACTTGTCGATGTTGACGTTGTCGGGCCAGCTGTTGAGCGGGGCAAAGCGCTGCTGGGCGCGACCGGCGCCGCCGCGACCGTCCTGAATGCGATAGGTGCCGGCGGCGTGCCAGGCCATGCGGATGAACTGAGGGCCGTAGTGGCCGAAGTCTGCAGGCCACCAGTCCTGCGAGTCGGTCATCAGGGCACGCAGGTCGCGTTTGACGGCTTCATAGTCCAGCTTCTGGAAAGCCTGGGCGTAGTTGAAGTTTTCACCCAAGGGGTTGCTTTTGGCGGAGTGCTGGCTCAGCAAATCCACACGCAGCTGATTGGGCCACCAGTCCTTGTTGCTGGTGGCGTTGCCTGCGGCGGCGGTTTCGCTGTTCTGTCCTTGGTGGAAGGGGCACTTGGATTCAGTAGTCATGGGGCTCTCCGTTTCAACGATCCGACAGGTCGGTAGGTCCAGGAAACAGATATCAATCAATGATTGATATCAATCAATTCAACTCAATAGCTATTTGCGATTGGTTGAGATGAATTATCGGTGCGCGGCTGGCCTGAAGGGCGTGTTGTGCTATTGAAATTACTAAGCAGCGCCATAGGAAGAAATATGGGTCGAGTCTTGAGCCGACGCAAAGTCGGGTTCAGATACTTCGCAAAGTGACTGAGACTGTGACTTTTTGAGCGTATGCGAGCCTGCCTGTTTACACAAGCATGAGCCATCAAATCAGGTCGTTGACCTACCTGGCATCAGCTGTGGCAGCGGCTCAGCCGGCTACCAGCTTGTGCACTAGATCGGCTGCGGTGGAGGCGCCGTATTTGCGCATCAGCCGGGCGCGGTAGATTTCCACGGTGCGATGACTGATGGCCAGTGCCTTGCCGATTTCCTTGCTGGTCATGCCTTCGAGAAGACGCGCAGCGACTTCGCGTTCGCGGCCCGTGAGCTCGGCCTTGACGGGGCGATGGGCCGAGAGGTCCTCAAAGCTCCAGATGCCCGAGGCATGGGGATCGTTTCGGTCCAGCGTGCGGCCGCTGACATGACACCAGAACACCTCGCCATTGGCGCGCTTCATGATGCGGTTGTCGGAATAGATGCCTGTGGTGTTGAGAATCGGGGCAATGCGCGCGCCCAGGCGCTCGTATTCATCAACGCTGGGGTATAGCACCTGGAAGGTCTGTCCTATGAGTACTTCGCGCGATGCATGGAACATTTCACACAATTGCCGATTACAGTCAATCATGATGCGGTTGCGCGAGATGACGAGACCTACAGGGGCGGCGTCGAACGCCAGCCGGTAATCCACAACCATGGTACTGCTCTTTACGAAAAACTACTTACTCAAGTACGTAGTATCGTAGCGCATCCAATTTCAAGGAGACATGTGTGAAAAAGCTCTACCCATCCGCAGAAGCGGCGCTGCAGGGCGTGGTGTCCGACGGGCAATTGCTGGCCGTTGGCGGCTTCGGCCTGTGCGGCATTCCCGAGGCCCTGATCGATGCGGTTTGCGCCAGCGGCGTCAAGAACCTCACGGTGGCATCCAACAACGCCGGCGTGGACGGCTTTGGTCTGGGCAAGCTGCTGGACACTCGCCAGGTCAAGAAGATGATCTCCAGCTATGTGGGCGAGAACAAGGAGTTCGAGCGCCAGTACCTGGCCGGTGAGCTGGAGCTGGAATTCACGCCTCAGGGCACGCTGGCCGAGAAGATGCGTGCCGGCGGCGCCGGTATTCCCGCCTTCTTCACCAAGACCGGTGTGGGCACGCTGGTGGCCGAGGGCAAGGAATTGCGCGAATTCGATGGCGAGACCTATGTGATGGAGCACGCCATCGTGGCCGATGTGTCCCTGGTCAAGGCCTGGCGCGCGGACAAGAGCGGCAATCTGCAGTTCCGCCTGACGGCGCGCAACTTCAACCCTGCGGCAGCCACCTGTGGCAAGGTCTGCGTGGTGGAGGTCGAGGAATTGGTGGAAGTGGGCGAGATCGCTCCCGACGACATCCATCTGCCCGGCATCTATGTGCACCGCATCGTGCACAACGCCAATCCCGAAAAGCGCATCGAAAAGCGCACCGTGCGCGAAGCCTGAAATATGGCGGATACGTCCTATTCGCCCGAGGCTGCCGCCCAGGCCGACATACCGGTCTTTCGTGCGCTGGCTGCGCAGGAGCTGGAGCAACTGGAGCGCGAACGCTTGCTGGTGTGCCAGGTCGCGGCCCGTGAACTGGGGCTGAGCGATTGGAGCATGGACCGCTCTGGCCTGGCGCAGCTGCAGCAGTTGCTCGATCGTGGCCTGGTGTTGGCCGACAACCTGCTGCTGGCCCGAGGATTGGGTGTGGTGCTGGGGGACGCGCTGAGCTGCGAAATGGACGATATGGACTGGCATATGGTGAGCGACGACTGGGGAACCGACCCCGTTGTGCGCTACCGCGAAACCAGCATCCAGGTGGGGGCTCGCGACATGGTCCTCAAACGGCTCGAAGACGGCCAGAGCGTCGATCTGCTGCACTTGCTCGATGGTGTGATGGCGCACCTGCAGCCCATGATCGACTCCGGCGACTACCAATAACGTCAATCAAGATTTATTCAGGAGGCTCTTATGCCCTGGACCCAAGACCAGATGGCCGCGCGCGCGGCCCAAGAACTCGAAGACGGTTTCTACGTCAACCTCGGTATCGGCATTCCCACGCTGGTGGCCAACCACACGGGCGACAAGGAAGTGTGGCTGCAGTCCGAGAACGGCATGCTGGGCATCGGCCCCTTCCCGACCGAGGACCAGGTCGACGCCGACCTGATCAACGCCGGCAAGCAGACCGTGACCACGCTTCCCGGCTCGGCCATTTTCGGCTCCGACCAGTCGTTTGCCATGATTCGCGGCGGCAAGATCAATCTGTCCATTCTGGGTGCCATGCAGGTGTCCGAAAAAGGCGATCTGGCCAACTGGATGATTCCCGGCAAGATGGTCAAGGGCATGGGCGGAGCCATGGACCTGGTGGCGGGCGTCAAGCGCGTCATCGTGCTCATGGAACATGTGGCCAGGAAAAAGGACGGCACGACCGACCTGAAGATCCTGCCCAGCTGCACCCTGCCTCTGACGGGTCTGGGCGTGGTGGATCGCATCATCACCGATCTGGGCGTGATGGACGTGACACCCGAAGGCCTGAAGCTGGTGGAACTGGCCGATGGCGTGAGCTTTGACGAGATCCAGTCCAAGACGGGTGTGACGCTGCTGAAATAAGCGGCGCTGCGCTCCCAGGCAAGAACCGCTGCGGCGGTTCTTTTTTTGCGCCTTTTTCTGCAGCATTGACAGAATTAATAGCTGTCGGGGTCGATAGGGCAAGCGATGCAAGCTGTTTTTGCTTTAATTGTGGCCCACAAATTATTGCAATCTGCAACAATCGAGTTTGATTGAGCAGACAGAAACAGAGCGCTTTGATGAGTGAGAACGCTGGTGCGCAAGGGCACGAGACCGATGTACATTTTTTGCGCGCAGTCACTGATATGGCCGAGCATACGGAGGTCATGACAGGCGATGCAATCTATACCGATAAGGGCATGAAACTGGTGGACAAAGGCACACGTGTTGACAGTCGTCTCTATGACCGTCTGGTCATGCACAAGCTGCGTGACCCGATCGATGCCAACCTGATCACGGGCGACCTGGTCGACGTGACATCCCTGGTCGCTCTGGCGCGCCAGCAATGCGAACAGGTCGATCTGCTGCATCGCATGGTGGCGTCCATCGGCGATATCGAGCGTCTGCTGGCGCCGCTCAAGAGTCTGCTGCTGCCCCAGGCCATTGCCTTCAAGCTCACCGTCATGCGCGAGCAGCGCAGCGACCTCTACCAGCACAGTCTGCAGATGACGCTGGTGGCGATCTTTCTGGCGCTCAAGAACGGCTGGACCGAGCGCGAATGCGTGCCGCTGGCCACGGCCGCGCTGCTGCACGATGTAGGCATGCTCTATATGGACCCGGTCTGGACCGACCCGGACCATCGCTTGAGCGGCGAGGAACGCAAGCATCTGGTCGCGCATTCCGTCACCGCCATGCTGGTGGTGCGCAGTACCGAACTGTATTCGCGCGCCGTGGAAATCGCCGTGCTCGAGCACCATGAGCGCATGGATGGCTCCGGCTATCCGCGCGGCATCAAAGGCAACGCCATTTCGCCCATGGGGCAGGTGCTGCTGCTGGCCGAGGTGGTATCGGCCTTTTTCGAGAAATTCACGGACATGCCGGGCCAGCGCCTGTCGCTCATGCTGCGCATGAACCACAAGAGCTATCCGGCCGATCTGGTGCACCTGATTCTGCCGTTGCTCTACGACGAAATCAGTCCCGGCAAGCCGCTGGCGCCGCTGCAGGCCGAGTTCTCCCACAGTATTGCGGCCCTGGAGGCTGCGCTGCGCAAATGGAACGAACTCAGGCGCGACTTTCCCGAGCACTGGCAGCAAATGCCCGATGCGCAGGCGGCAGTGGCCGTGGAGGCCAGTCTTGCACAGCTGCAGAAACAGCTGGCTGAAGCGGGCTCCCACCCCAGTCAGCAGCTGGATGTGCTGAGCTATTTCAAGGACGACGCCTTGGGCATGAGCGAGCTGGCCCTGGTCAACCGCGAGGCTCTGTGGCAGTTGCAGGCCATCATGAACGACTGCCTGCGCCGCTGGCCCACGCTGGGGCAGGGCGGCTCCACGCTGGAAGTCGCCGTGGCCGAGTGGTGCGAGGCCTGCGCTCAGCTGATGCCGCAGGCAGGCCGCAGCTCGGCCATGAATGCCGACAGGCAGTCGCTCAATTGAGGACATTGACTGCGAGTTTTGCCCAGGACGGCTGGCCTCAAGTCTGATAGCGGCAGGCGCTAAACCGGTATTTCTTCAAAATTCTGTGCATCACGCCGCAGCGCGGCGTGCTTTGCTGCGTCTGCTTGCGCCATCCTGAAAAAGTATTTTTGATAGCGCACGACGTCCGATCTACAAGGGTTGACCGTATCTGTAAGGCCTTGTTTTGCGCGGAAACTTGAATAACTGTATATTTGTACAGTATTGAAGAGCTTTCGCATGCATACCCAGCCCATGACATCCTTGGCCCATCCTGGCTCACCGCCCGGCATGACGGAGTCTGTCCGGCAGCAAACAGGTGCAGAGCAGGGCGTGCGGCCGGGTCTGTCCGCTGCGGGCAGCCCGCATTTGTCCGCCATACAGATTCCCGGTGTCTGGCGCGGCACGGACTGGCAGGCGGGCGCCGGCTCTCAGGTCTGGCCCAGCGGTCATGCTGCGCTGGATGCCGAGCTGCCGGGCGGCGGCTGGCCCGGCAATGCCTTGATTCAGCTGCAGCAACCTGCGCACTGCCATGCGGAGTGGGCCTTGCTGTTGCCCGCGCTGGCCGCCCGTGTCCGGCAGCATGCGGCTTCACGCGCGGATTCAGGGCTGGGCCAACTGGTGCTGGTGGCTCCACCCTATCTGCCTTTTGCCCCGGCCTTGCAGGCCGCCGGTATTGACGCGAAGCGGCTGTGCGCGGTGCAGCCGGGGCGCAGTGCCCAGGATCTGGCCTGGGCCTGCGAGCAAGCTCTGCATTGCCGGGATGTGCTGGCGGTGCTGGCCTGGTTGCCCGAACTTCCCGCGTCCACGCTGCGCCGCTTGCAGCTGGCCGCCGCTTCGCAGGGCCGGCCTCTGTGGCTATGGCAGGAGCTGCAGGCCGAGTCGCGCAGCTCCCCCGCCGCATTGCGGTTGAGACTGGAGAGAGTCACGACAGTCTTCGCTGCTCAGCAGGCGCCGGGTTTGCGGATACAGATACTGAAGCGCCGTGGGCCTTTGCTGGAGCGCCCCATACAGCTCGCGCTTTCGCAGTGGGCCTGGCAGCCCGTGCTGCAGGCGCAGGCCCAAAGACATGCGCGCCAGAGCGAGGAGGCTGCCATGCTCATGCAAGGGCGCATGACAGTCGCCGCTCCTGCAACGGCCTCGCCTTGGATGACGGAGGCATGAGATGGGCAGTGCAGAGCACTGGATGGCCTGGCCTCTGGCCTGCCTGAGCGAGTCAAGCCCGGTGGCTGAGAGTGCCTGCTGGTGGGCGCTGGAGTTTTCGCCGCGTGTGGCCTTGCTCGAAGACGCCTTGCTCATGGAGACCAGCCTGGTGCAGCGTCTTTGGGGCGGAGCCGAGGTCTTGCTGGCGCGGCTGGACAGTGCTTTTGCGCAAGCTTGTCAGGCTGGCCCCCCGGAGTCCGGGGGCGGCGATGCGGCATTGCAGCCGCTGCGCGGCCAGGGCGGCACGGCCTGGCAGGCTTTGGCACGGCTGCGGCTACGGTTGCAGCAGGCCCGGCCTTGCGGCTCCGTCCCTGTTTCCCTGTCCATGTCTGAGTCATCGCTGCATGCCGATGCGCTGCCGCTATGGACGCTGAGCGCCCTGGAGCAGCACAGCTCCGTGCTGCTGCGCCTGGGTTGCCGCAGCTGGGGCGATGTGCGAGCATTGCCGCGCGCGGGGCTGTCGCGCCGCATTGGAGCCAAGGCCTTGCGTGCGCTCGACGAGGCCTATGGTCTGCTGCCCCAGCCGCTTGACTGGCTGCAACTGCCCCAGCAATTCCTGCTGCGCCACGACCTGGGTTACCCGGCTCACCATGCCGATGCCGTGCTCCATGCGGCGCAGCCGCTGTTGCGCGCGCTGCAGTCCTGGTTGCAGGCCCGTCACCATGCGGTGCTGGCGCTGCGATTGCGCTGGCACCATGATCTGCGTCGTATCGACGGCCAGGAGCTACCGGCCTGGGAAGCGCTTGTCATCCGCACGGCCCAGCCCACGCAGGGCATGGCGCATTTGCAGCGCCTGTTGCGTGAGCACCTGGGTCAGCAGCGCTGGCGCGCCCCCGTGGACATGCTGGAGTTGCAGGCGCTGGAGACGGTTGCCTGGGCGGCCGAGCCGCTGAGCTGCCTGCCTGCCGTCCAGGGCCAGAGCCCGTCGGACAGCTTGGCCTGGCATGAATGGGTGGAACGCCTGAGCGCCCGCTGGGGCGAGGAAGCCGTGCAAATGGTGCGGCCGCTGGCCGATCACAGGCCCGAGCAGATGCAGTGCTGGCAAGCTGCGGCGAAGCTGCTACAGAGCCAGAAGCCAGGCGGCACCAGGGCTAGCGCCAGGGCCGAGGTGGGAGCCGGCTTCGGGCCACACCGTCAGCCCGGCTGTGCCGACCCCTGGCAAGCCCTGTGGCCGCCCTGGCTGCTGCCCCAGCCCCAGGCCTTGCCCGTGCAGGGCAATCGTCCCCAATGGCATGGGCCGCTGCAGCTCAAGGCCGGGCCCTACAGGCTGGAGTCCGGCTGGTGGGATGCGGCTGGCGATGCGTTTGCCGATGCCCAGGCCGGCGCGCCGGCCGGCCTGGCCGTGCGTGACTATTTCGTGGCCTATAACGCCGTGGTTGGCCATGTCTGGATTTACCGCGAGCGCGCCCGTAGCGAACACCTGATGAGCATGACAGCCAGCCCCGCCAGCTGGTTTGCGCAAGGCGTGTATGGCTGAGCAGATCCTGGTCGAGCTGCCCGCTGCCGCACTGCGCCTCGCAGGGCCGCCGCCTGTCGCCATACCGGCCAGCCCCGTGGCTCAGGGCATGGGCAGAGGGCCGTTGGCCTATGCCGAGCTGCATTGCCTCTCGAATTTCAGTTTTCTGCGCGGTGCTTCATCGCCTGCCGAGCTGGTGCACCGGGCCAAAAGCCTGGGCTATGCGGCGCTGGCGCTGACCGACGAGTGTTCGGTGGCTGGTGCCGTGCGCGCCCATGAGGCGGCGCGGGACTGCGACTTGCACCTGATCCATGGCAGCGAATTCGCCTGGGGCTCGTTCAGGATCGTGGTGCTGGTGCGTGATTTGCAAGGTTGGGGCAATCTCTGTGAATTCATCACCGCTGCACGCAGCCGCTCAGGCAAGGGCGACTATCTGGTTGATGAATCCAGTCCCTGGCAACTGCTGCAGCAAGGCTGCGAATGCCTGCTGCTGCCGCAGCGTGAGCAGCTCGATGCATCGGATTTGATGGCTGTAACCGCTCTTCTGGAAAACGTTGCAGCGCATTTTTCGACAAATAACCTGTGGCTGGGCGTGGAGCTGCATCTGGCGCCCGACGACAGCCTGTGGCTGCAGACCCTGCAGCAGGCTGGCGTGGTGCTGGGCCTGCCGCTGCTGGCCTGCGGAGATGTCCATATGCATGCGCGCTCGCGCAAGCCGCTGCAGGATGTGGTCACGGCAATACGCCTGGGGCGCACCGTGGCCGAATGCGGCTTTGCGCTGCAGCCCAATGCCGAGCGGCATCTGCGCTCGCGTCTGCGGCTGGCTTCGCTCTATCCCAGGGTCATGCTGGAGGCGACGCTGGAGCTGGCCGGGCGCTGCAGCTTCAGCCTGGACGAGATCCGCTACCACTATCCTCAGGAGAGCGTGCTGCCCGGCATGACGGCCACGCAGACCCTGGCCTGGCTGACCTGGGATGGCGCGGCGGGACGCTATCCCCAGGGCATTCCCGAGGACGTGCACGATCAACTGCATAAAGAGCTGGCGCTGATCGAGGATCAGAAGTACGAGATGTACTTTCTCACCGTGCATGACATCGTGCGCTATGCGCGCAGCGTCGGCATTCTGTGCCAGGGGCGCGGATCGGCGGCCAATTCTGCGGTCTGCTACTGCCTGGGCATTACGGCGGTAGATCCGGAAAACAACAATCTGCTGTTCGAGCGCTTTATCAGCAAGGAGCGCAGCGAGCCGCCCGATATCGATGTGGACTTCGAGCATGCGCGGCGTGAAGAGGTCATCCAGTACATCTACGGCAAATACGGGCGCGACCGCGCCGCGCTCACGGCCGTGGTCAGTTGCTGGCGCAGCCGTAGCGCGCTGCGCGATGTGGGCAAGGCGCTGGGCCTGCCTGCCGATCTGATCGATGCCCTGGCTAAGGGGCAGTATTGGTTCAGCGAACATGCCCAGGCGCAAGCACAGACGCATGCAGAGGCGGCCGATTCGGCAGAGGAGGAGCAGGCGCCCGAAGCTTTGCCCGAAGACTGGGGGCAGCGCAAGCTCCAGGAAGCCGAGGTGCTGGCGAGTGAAATGAATTGTGCTGTGGGCGCGCATCGGCTGCGCCTCTGGATAGAGCTGGCCTGGCAGCTCAAGGACAGCCCGCGCCACCTCAGCCAGCATGTGGGCGGCTTTGTGCTGACCGAGGGCAAGCTCACGCGCCTGGTGCCCGTGGAGCCCGCCACGATGGCCAAGCGCTCCGTCATACAGTGGGACAAGGACGATCTCGATGTCGTGGGCCTGCTCAAGGTCGATGTGCTGGCCCTGGGCATGCTCACCATGCTGCGCAATGCCCTGAACGAGCGCGCCCGCTGGCGCGGCGAGCCATGGGAGCTGCACCAGATTCCGCAGGAGGATGCCGCGACCTACGAGATGATTTGCCAGGCCGATACCGTGGGTACTTTCCAGATCGAAAGCCGCGCCCAGATGAGCATGCTGCCGCGCCTGCAGCCGCGCACTTTCTATGACTTGGTGGTCGAGGTTGCCATCGTGCGCCCCGGCCCGATTCAGGGCGGCATGGTCCATCCCTATCTGCTGGCACGTGAGCGTGAACGCCGCAAGCTGCCGCTCAAGCTTGAGAAGCCGGAGCTTGCAAATGCGCTCAAGCGTACCTTGGGTGTGCCCATTTTCCAGGAGCAGGTGATGCAGATCGCCATCGATGCCGCGGGCTTTTCGCCGGGCAGGGCGGACGAGTTGCGCCGCTCCATGGCCGCCTGGAAGCGAAAGGGCGGGGTGCATCGCTTCCGAGACGAGCTTGTCGGCGGCATGCTGGCCAAGGAATACAGCCCCGCATTTGCCAACGCCATCTTTGCGCAGATGCTGGGGTTTGGCGAATATGGCTTCCCCGAAAGTCATGCCTGCAGTTTTGCGCTGCTGGCCTATGCGAGCGCCTGGCTCAAGCGCCATGAGCCAGCCATCTTTCTGCAGGCGCTGCTCAATGCCCAGCCCATGGGTTTTTATTCGCCGTCCCAGCTGGTGCAGGATGCGCGCCGCCATGGCGTGCGCGTGCTGCCCGTCGATGTCTGTCATAGCCACTGGCATTGCACGCTCGAAGCCCCTCTGCAAGCCATGCGCGGCGTGGCCCAGCCCCAGCCGGCCGTGCGCCTGGGGCTGAACCGGGTTGCCAGGCTGGGCAAGGCCGCAGCGCTGCGAATCGAGGGGGAAGCTGCGCAGGCTCCGTGGAAGGACGTGAGCGATCTGGTCATCCGAGCCCGGCTGGACAAGGCGGATATGGAAGCCCTGGCCGCAGCGGATGCGCTGCGCAGCCTGGCCGGTCACCGTCGCCAGCAGATGTGGGATGCTGCTGCGCAGGCCAGCCTGCCGCCCATCTTTGCCCAAGCTGCGATTCATGAGCCAAGGCTTGAACTGCCCCAGGCCGCCGAGGGCGAGGAAATCATGTTCGACTATGCCGCCACCGGTCTGAGCCTGCGCCGCCATCCGCTGGCCTTGCTGCGTCCCAGGCTGGCGCGCCATGGGCTGAAGACCGCAGCCGAGCTGCGTCATATGCTGCCAGGCCAGAAGGTACGCGCCTGCGGCATTGTTACCGTGCGCCAGCGTCCGCCTACCGCCAACGGCACGCTGTTCATCACGCTGGAAGACGAAACCGGCGTCATCAACCTGGTGGTCTGGAGTCAGACCTTTGCCCGCTGGCGCTCTGCGTTGCTGGCCTCGCGTCTGCTGGCCGTGGAGGGCATCTGGCAGCGCAGCACGGCCCCGCAACTGGAGACGCCGGAATCAGCAGGGGATATGCCTGCGGCCCAGACTGGGGATGAACCTGCGGTTCGCCATCTGGTCGTGATGAAGGCCAGGGATGTGACCCGCTGGCTGGGGCGGTTTGCCGAGGTCGGGCTGAACAGCCGGGATTTTCATTGAGCCCGCCCAGGCCGGTGCGCGCTGGCCACTGCGAATTCAGGACGCTGCCGGCAGCTTGGCAAATTGCAGTGCATGTTCAATGAGCGTCTGCACTGCCCGGCTGCCCGGCGTGAGCGAATGCACCAGCGCAATGCCCACATGAAAGCCCGGAGGATTATCCAGCAGCGGCAAACACTTCACGCCGCGCGGCTGAACGAGATGCGAGACACCCGCGACCAGACCCACGCCCAGGCCGGAAGCCACCAGGCTCATGATGGTCTGCACCTGCATGGCCTCCTGGGCGATGCGCGGGGTGAAGCCCGATTGCTGGCAGCGTAGCTTGGCCAGCGCGGCGAGGCTGGGTACCGTGTCCTGCGGATACATCACAAAAGGCTCATGCGCTGCCTCGGACAGGGCAATGGCGTCGCGCTGCGCCAGGGGACTGTTGTCCGAGACGGCCAGCACGAACTCGTCCTGATCCAGCGGCGTGAGCGCGATGCGCTCATCGAGTTCGAGCACGGGGTAGCGAAGCAGGCCGGCATCGAAGCGCCGGCTTGCCAGCCCTTCCAGGATTTCGGCACTGGTCGCCTCATAGAACTCCAGTCCCACCTTGGGGTAGCGCTCGCGAAACGAGGGAATCAGGCGCGGCAGCAGTTCGTAGGTGGCCGAACCGACAAAGCCCAGCCGTATCAGGCCGCCCACGCCTTCCCTGGTATCGCGCACAGCCTGGCGACATTGCTCGGCATGAAACAGGGTGGCGCGTGCGCTCTCCAGCATGGCCTTGCCGGCAGGCGTCAGCACGACTCCGGTACTGGTTCGATCGAACAAGGCGCTGCCCAGCTCCTCTTCCAGCTTGCGAATCGAGATGGACAGCGGCGGCTGGGCCATATGCAGTTGCTCAGCGGCACGGTGAAAGTTGCCGGTTTCGGCCAGGGCAATGAACTGCTGCAGTTGCTTGAGATTCATTGATATTCAATCGATATCAGAAACGAAATTTTTAATATTAGACATTAATTTCACGCCTGCCTAAAGTGGGCTCACAAGAAAAAACACGGCAGCAATTCCGTATCAGGAGACAAACTTGAAACAAGCACGCAGATACCTGCTGGCGGCACTGCTGGGCTGCGGCCTGCTCGGCGCCGGCATGCCCTCCATGGCTCAGGCACCGGCTCAGGGCTTTCCTGCCAAGCCGATCAAGCTCATCGTGCCCTTCGGTCCGGGCAGCGGCACCGACACCTCGGCGCGCTATTTCGGGCGCAAGCTGCAGGAGCTCACGGGCCAGCCTGTGGTCGTCGAAAACAAGGCAGGAGCCAACGGCTTCATTGCCGTCAAGCAGGTGCTGTCTGCGCCCGCCGACGGCTATACCGTGTTCATCGGCAGCAATTCAACGCTGGCGGTCAATGCGGCGCTGTTCAGGCATCTGCCCTACGATCCCTTAACGGACTTTGCGCCGCTGACCATGATGATGCGCTCGCCGGCCATGCTGGCCGTCGCGCCCCAAGCGGCCTACTCCGACCTGAAGGGCCTGATCCGCCATGCCAGGGCTAACCCGGGGAAGGTGAATTTCGGGGCCGGCTCGGCAGGCTATCAGCTGATGGGCGAGCTGCTCAACGACGCTGCCAGGATCGAAACCGTGCATGTCCCGTTCAAGGGCGCAGGGGAGACCACCACGGCCGTCGCTTCAGGGACGGTGGACTACACCTTCGCTGAAGTCACGGCAGTGCAGGAGCTGGCTCGGGGAGGGCGCGTCAAGATCCTGGCGGTGGCCTCCGACAAGCGCGTGAGCACCTCCCCCGAGATCCCCACGGCCACCGAGGCCGGTCTGCCCGGATTCGAGGCCTACACCTGGGTGGGTGCCATGGTGAGCGCCAGGACACCAGCCGCCGAGACTGCCAGGCTCGCCGAGCTTTTCACCGCCATCTCGAAGATGGATGAAACCCGTGCCTTCTACGAGCGTCTGGGGGCCATGCCCATGACCGGCGGCCCGGCACAGATGCATGAATTTCAGAAGAACGAGATCGCGCTCTGGAAGCGCATCGTCGTAAAGGCCAAGGTTCCCCAGCAATGAAAGCCAATGACAGCCGGCCGGTACAGGCGCTGCAGCACATCAAGGTGCTCGATCTTTCGCGGGTATTGGCGGGCCCCTGGGCTGCACAGACCCTGGGTGATCTGGGCGCCGAGGTGATCAAGGTGGAAAGGCCCGGCAGCGGTGACGACACGCGTGCCTGGGGCCCGCCCTATGTGGCCGACCCCGAAGGTCTGCCGACGGGGGAGTCGGCCTACTATATGTGCACCAACCGTAACAAGCAGTCGATTTCCGTGGACTTCACCCGCGGCGAAGGGCAGGAGATCGTGCGTCAGCTGGCGGCCCGATGCGATGTGCTGATCGAGAACTTCAAGACTGGCGGTCTGGCGCAGTACGGGCTTGATTACGCGAGCCTCAGTGCCCTGAATCCCCGCCTTGTCTACTGCTCGGTCACGGGCTTTGGCCAGGACGGTCCCTATGCGCATCGTGCGGGCTATGACTTTCTGATTCAGGGCATGGGGGGGCTGATGAGTATTTCGGGCCACGCCGATGGCCAGCCTGGAGGCGGCCCCATGAAGGTGGGCGTGGCGCTGACCGACATCCTCACCGGGCTATATGCCAGCACGGCGATTCTGGCGGCCCTGCAGGCCCGCGAGCATACGGGGCGCGGCCAGCACATAGATCTGGCTTTGCTCGATGTCGGCGTGGCCAGCCTGGCCAACCAGAGCATGAACTATCTGTACGGGGATCAGGTGCCTCAGCGCATGGGCAACGCGCATCCGAACACGGTGCCCTACCAGGAGTTCCCGACCGAAGACGGCCACATGATTCTGGCCGTGGGCAATGACGGCCAGTTTGCCCGCTTCTGCCAGGCTGCAGGCAGGAGCGAATGGGCCGAGGACGAGCGCTTTCGGAGCAATGCGGCGCGGCTGGCCCATAGAGCCGAGCTGGTGGAAATGATCCGTCGCGTGACGCTCACGCGCAGTACCAGGGCCTGGGTGCAACTGCTTGAGCAGCATGCCGTGCCATGCGGTCCCATCAACACGGTGCGTGAGGTGTTCGAGGATCCGCAGGTCAGGGCTCGCGGCATGCAGATCGCCATGACACACCCCAAGGCGGGCCAGGTGCCGCTGGTCGCCAGCCCCATCCGTTTGTCGGACACACCGGTGACCTACCGCCATGCACCGCCCCAGCTGGGCCAGCACACACAAGAACTGCTGGAGCGCCATCTGGGTCTGTCTGCTCAGCAAATGCAGGCCTATCGGGACAGCGGAGTATTGGGATGAACAGCCAGGAATCGTTGACGCACACGCGCATCGCGTGCCAGGACCAAGCTCTGGGGGCATTGTCAGGGGTGCGGGTGCTGGACCTTTCCAGCGTGATTTTCGGCCCCATGGCCAGCCAGGTGCTGGCCGACTACGGTGCCGAGGTGATCAAGATCGAGCCGCCGGAGGGCGACTCCACGCGCCACACCGGCCCGGCGCTGGAGCCGGGCATGGCGGCCATGTTCATGGGCTCCAATCGCAGCAAGAAAAGTGTGGTGCTGAACCTCAAGCAAGAGCAGGCGCAGGCCGCGCTGCATGCGCTGTTGCAGGGCGCCGATGTGCTCATGCACAGCATGCGCCCGCAAAAGCTGGCCAGGCTCGGGCTCGATCCGGACAGTCTGCGCAAGCAATATCCGCGCCTCATCTATGTGGGCCTGCACGGTTTTGGCGAAGACGGCCCCTATGCCGGGCAGCCTGCATATGACGACGTGATCCAGGGCATGAGTGGCCTGGCCGATCTCATGCAGCGCCAGACGGGCGAGGCCCGCTATCTGCCCACGATTGCGGCCGACAAGACCTGCGCTCTGGTGGCCGCGCATGCGGTGCTGGCGGCGCTCTACCAGCGCGAGCGCAGGGGCGAGGGCAGTTATGTGGAAGTGCCCATGTACGAAACCATGGCGGGCTTCAACCTGGTGGAGCATTTCTACGGCATGCACTTCACACCCGCGCAGAGTGGCGCGGGCTATCCGCGCGTGATGGCGCCCTGGCGCAAGCCCTACAGGACGCTGGACGGCCATGTCTGCCTGATGCCTTACACCGATGCGCACTGGCGCCGTTTCTTTGCAGCCGTTGGCCAGCCCCAGCTGGCACAGGACCAGCGCTTTGCCACCCAGGCGATGCGCACCCGCCACATCGCCGAGTTGCTGGAGACGATGAGCGGCTACGTGGCGCAAAAGGACACCGCCTATTGGCTGGCCAACTGCGAACAGCTGGAGATTCCAGCCGCCCCGGTGACTCGCATGGACGATCTGCCCCATGACCCGCACTTGCAGGCCACCGGCTTTTTTGTCGAGAAGAAAGACGCGGCGATGGGGGTTGTGAGATTTCCGCGTTCGTCCGTGCGCATCAACGGCACGCAGTCAGCCATAGGCATGCCCCCGCGCCTGGGCGAGCACACACAGGCATTGCTGCGCGAGGCAGGCTGGGACGACGCGCGCATTGCGGCCTTGCAGTCGAAGGACTGCTGAACAAACAGTATGAAGCGGAGACAGAATGAGCGTGAGCAATTTGATTTCATCCACTGAAAGCCGTGCCGCAGCGCTAGCAGACACGCCGCGCATGGGCCAGGGTTTTGTCTGGCAGGACCTGCGGGTAGGTCAGCAACTGCGCACCTTTCGCCGTACGGTGACCGAGACCGATCTGGTCAACTTCATCAACACCACGGGCATGCTCGAGGCGATCTTCATCGAGGACGGCTATGACGGCGGTGCCATTCAGGGCCGCGCGGTGCCGGGCGCACTCACCTACACCTTGATCGAAGGCTTCATCCTGCAAAGCATGATCCAGGGTACGGGCCTGGCCATGCTCGAGTTGCACCAGAAGATTCTGGCTCCTGTGGTGGTGGGCGACACCATTGAGGCACTGGTCGAAGTGATCGACATCAAGCCAACGAGCAAAGGCGGTCGCGCAGTAGTGAGTTCGCGGATCGAGGTCTACAACCAGCGTCACCAGCAGGTGATGGTCTATACCGCCGTGCGCCTGCTGGCCGGCCGTGGAGCTTAGGTCCGCGCTGCCGCGGATGCCGTTGCACCGGTGCGCACTTTCCAGTGCGCCGAGATGAGAAAACTACAGGAGACACAAGATGAGTTATCGATTTTCACGTCGGTTGTCGCTGCTCGCCGTTGCCGCGCCGGCCGTTGCCGCGCTGGCCGTTTGTGGTGCGGCGCAGGCGCAGGACAACTGGCCCAGCAAGCCGATCACGCTGATCGTCCCTTTCCCGCCCGGCGGTCCCACAGACATGGTGGCGCGGGTGCTGGCGCAGCAGGTAGGCCAGCAACTGGGGCAGTCGGTCATCGTGGACAACCGGCCTGGTGCCAACGGCAACATCGGCAATGCGCTGGTGGCCAAGGCGCCGGCCGACGGCTACACCGTGCTCTACAACACTTCCTCGATTGCACTCAGTTCGTCGCTCTACAAGAAGATGAGCTATGACGTGACCAGGGATCTGCGCCCCGTGGCCTTGACGGCGGTGGTGCCACTGGGGCTTGTCGTCAATCCCAAGGTGCCTGCCAACACCGTGCAGGAGCTCGTGAATTACGCGCAGGAGCACAAAGGCAAGCTCTCCTACGGCTCGGCTGGCAACGGCAATGTCACGCACCTGGCGGCTTTTCAGGTGGTGCAGCACTACAACATGGATGCAAGTCATGTGCCTTACAAAGGCAGCGCCCCCGCCGACGTGGACCTGGTGGCTGGCCAGATCGATTTCATGACCGACACCATCAATTCGGTGGCGCCTTTCATCAAGGACGGCAGGCTCCGGCTGCTGGCCGTCAGCACGGCCGCACGGATTCCCAATTTCCCCAATGCGCCTACGCTGGCCGAAAGCGGCATGACCGGATTCGAGGCCGGAGCCTGGCAAGGCGTGATGGTGCCCGCCAAAACACCTGTTGCGGTCGTGGAGCGCCTGAATGCCGAGCTGATGAAGGCGCTCAAGGATCCGGGAGTGCTGGAGAAGCTGCGCGTGCAGGGTGCGGAGCCGCTGGGGTCTACGCCCAAAGCGTATGGCGAATACATACAGAGCGAAATCAAGCGCTGGGCAGGGGTTGTCAAAAGCACGGGCGTGTCCCTGGACTGAGAGAAAGCAAGACGATGACCATTCTCGATGGACTGAGCCTGACAGGCATCCCGCCGGAAGGCGAGGCACTGCGCGCCGAGGTGCGTGCTTTTCTGCAGGACGCGGTCAAAGACATTCCTGCGCATGTCCGTGCCAAATCCTGGAGCGGATATGACCCGGCACTCAGCCGCAAGCTGGGTGAAAAGGGCTGGATCGGCATGACCTTGCCCAAGGCTTATGGCGGAGGCGAGCGCAGCGCGTTCGCCCGCTATGTGCTGGTGGAGGAATGCCTGAACTTCGGTGCGCCGGTGGGTTCGCACTGGATTGCCGATCGTCAGAGTGCGCCGCTGATCCTCAAATATGGTACGGAAGCGCAAAAGCAGTTTTACATTCCCAGAGTCTGCCGGGGAGAGGTGTTTTTCTGTATCGGCATGAGCGAGCCCAATGCCGGCTCGGATCTGGCAAGTGTGAGGACTAGAGCGGTTCCCAACGAGCAAGGCTTCTTGCTCAATGGCCAGAAGATCTGGACCACCAACGCGCATCACTGCCAGTACATGATTGCTCTGGTGCGAACCTCCGGCAGTGCCGAGGACCGTCACAAGGGCTTGTCGCAAGTCATCGTGGACCTGACATTGCCAGGTGTGACGGTGCGTCCCATCCAGGATCTATCGGGCGACAGCCATTTCTGCGAGGTTTTTTTCGAGAATGTGCAGCTGTCGGCCGATGCGCTAATCGGTGCCGAAGGTCAGGGCTGGGAACAGGTTACCGCCGAACTCGCTTTCGAGCGCAGCGGCCCGGAGCGCCTTTTCTCCAGCATCGTGCTGTTCGATCAATGGCTGCAGTATGCACGCACGCCGCAGGGACGCACCGAGTCCGGCATGCGGCTTGCGGGCAAGGTGCTGACGCAACTGGCGCCGCTGCGCGCGATGTCGGTATCCGTGCAGCAGAAGCTGACCCAGGGAGCAAGTCCTGTTGTGGAGGCCGCACTGGTCAAGGAGCTGGGCACGACACTGGAGCAGATGATTCCGGCAGCCATTGCCGAGGAGCTGTTTGCCCGACCGGTCGAGGATGTTCCGGTGGAGCTGCTGCTGACGCTCAAATACGTCACCGAAGCTTCTCCCTCGTTTTCCTTGCGCGGTGGCACGCGTGACATTCTGCGCGGCATGATCGCCCGTGGACTGGGTTTGCGCTGATCGGAGACAAGTTCATGAGCAATAACGATTTGTTTGCAGATGCCGCGCGCAAGGTGCTGGCAGACTGGTGCACCCCTCAGGTGATTCGCGAGATCGAGAGCGCTGACAGCCGCTCAGCGGCCGTCGCCCGACTATGGCAGCAGTTGGAGGAAACCGGCCTGGCCGATGCCTTGCTGGCCGAAAAAGAGGGCGGCGCCGGTCTGGGCTTGGGTGAGATATTTGGCGTGCTGGAGCAGTGCGGAGCTCATGCCCTGTCTCTGCCTCTGGGAGAGACCATGCTGGCGCGGGCCATGCTGGCGCAGGCGGATATGGCCTGCCCGGCCGGCAGCATTGCGCTGGCGCAGGGTGCGATGCAGACAGATGGCGGTTTGCATTGCGCGCTGGTGCGAGGCGGGCAAGTCGCGGACTCGGTGCTGGTGCAAGTGCAAGAGGAAGCCGGGGTCTGGCATCTGCTGAGCGTGTCACAGGCTGGGCTTGCGCCGCACGCTATGGCGCTGGACGCGTCGCTGACCTGGTCGCCAGAGCAGTTGCGGGCCGCCGGCGTCATCCGGCCCGGGCCGCAATTCGATGCCCGGAGCCTGCAGGCCGCCGTGGTGGCCGCGCAGATGGCGGGGGCCATGCGTGACGTGTTCCAGCGTAGCTTGCACTATGCGAACGAGCGTCAGCAGTTTGGGCGTGCTATCGGGAAGTTCCAGGCGATCCAGCATCAGCTGGCAGTCATGAGCGAGCATGTGTTTGCCGCCCGCATGGCGGCTCAGCTCGGTTGCAGTGGTGACGGCATCGCGGCTGACAGATTGCGTGTGGCCGTCGCCAAGGCACGCTGCAGCGAGGCGGCTTTGGTGGTCACGGAGCTTGCGCATGCGATTCATGGTGCGATTGGCTTCACCGAGGAATATGACCTGCAGCTGTTTACCCGCAGACTGCATGCATGGCGCTGGACGGCCGGCAGCGAAGCCTATTGGCAGGCATTGGCCGGACAGGCCCTGATGTCGCACGAGGGCATGACACTGGATCTGATCCGGCGGATCACCGATGTCGAGGTTCTGGCTTGAAGCTGCTCAACAACTATGGAGACCATGGAACATGGCATTTCTGAACATTGAACGCGATGGCGGTATCTTGACCGTCACCATGAATCAGCCCGAGACACGCAATGCTCTGACCGGCAATACGGCGGTGGCCGAATTCGTGCAGCTCTGCGCAGATGTGCGCCTGGACGCCAGCGTGAAGGTGCTGATCCTGACCGGCGCCGGCTCTATTTTCAGCTCCGGCGGCAATGTCAAGGACATGAGGCGCTATTTCGATGACGCACTCACTCCCGACATGATTCGCGAGGAATACCGCCAGGGCATTCAGCAAATTCCGAATGCCCTCTACCAGCTGGATGTTCCCGTGATCTGCGCCGTCAACGGCCCGGCTATCGGCGCGGGTCTGGATCTGAGCTGCATGTGCGATATCCGGATTGCATCGGAGAATGCCACTTTTGCGGAGAGCTTTGTTCGAGTGGGCATTGTTCCTGGCGATGGCGGGGCCTGGTTGCTGCCGCGTGTGGTGGGGATGTCAAAGGCCAGCGAGATGGCTTTCACGGGAGAGGCGATCAGCGCGGGCCAGGCATTGGCCTGTGGTCTGGTGAGCCGGGTCGTGCCTCCGGGTGAATTGCTGCCGACAGCCAGGGCATTGGCGCTCAAGATTGCTGCCAATCCGGGCGGGGTGATGCGCATGACAAAGCGTTTGCTGCGCGAGGGCCAGAACGCTACGCTGGCTTCGCTGCTGGAAATATCGGCCGGGTATCAGGCAATTGCCCATAAAACGGCCGATCATCGTGAAGCCGTGACGGCCTTTGTCGAGAAGCGGGCCCCCCGCTTCTCATGAGCCGGCAGGTTTGCTTAACCAGACCAGGTAACAAAGACAGCAAGGGCGCATTTTGCGCCCTTGCTTGTTTTGGCGAAGGTAGCAGGGCCTTGCTTGCTGCGTTGATGTTTCGGGTCGGCCAATCCAGCGACGTAATCCCTTGATAATACTAATTACATTGTGTTGCGATTTGCGCTAAGCGAGTGATGCAGTAAGCGGCTTTGCCGGGTCGGCCCCATTTCATGTATCGGAGCGGCCGCTTTGCCGGCTATTTACTTTTCTATGGAATGGATGAAAGCGATGAGATTGACCAAGCTGAACATTGGTGCCCGACTGGGCCTGGGGTTCGCAGTGGTGTTGGCATTTGCCGTGGTGATCACGGTTATCGGCATCTGGCAGCTGCACTCGGTGGGCAAGGCCACGCAGCAGATGATGCAGGAGCCGCTGACCAAGGAGCGCCTGATCAGCGACTGGAACAGCAATGTCAGCGTGGCGGTGGCACGCACCACGGCCATCGCCAAGAGCAGCGACGCAAGTCTGGTGCAGTTTCTGGCGGTGGATGCGGCTGCCACTACCAAGAGCACAGCCAATGTGCTCAAGCAGATCGAGCCCCTGATCACCCAGCCTGCGGAGCGCGAGATCCTGGACAGGATCATGCAGGTGCGCAAAACCTATATTGCCAGCCGCGACAAGGTCAGTCAGCTCAAGGCCGACGGCATGGCCGAAGAGGCGGAGTCCACGCTGATCAACAGCTATGTGCCGGCCGCCCAGGGCTATCTGAAGCTGCTCGGCGAGCTGCTGAACCTGCAGCGCGCCAGCTTGGATGCCAAGGCGGCGGAGGTGGAGCAGATCGAGAGCAGCAGCAGGACGTACTTCCTGGTTCTGGCCTTGCTGGCTCTGGCCATCGGCTCTGTCAGCGCCTGGCGTCTGACGCAAGGCATCACCGCTCCGCTCAAGCATGCGGTCGGAGTGGCCCGCCGCGTGGCCGATGGTGATCTCACGGCTCAGATCCATGTGAGCAGCAGCGATGAAACCGGGCAGCTCATGCAGGCCTTGCACGATATGAATTCCAGCCTGGATAGGCTGGTGGGGCAGGTGCGTCAGGGCACGGACAGCATTGCCACAGCGTCGGGCCAGATTGCAGCGGGCAACCATGACCTGTCTGCGCGCACGGAAGAGCAGGCCAGTTCCTTGCAGCAGACCGCTGCCTCCATGGAGCAGCTCACTTCCACGGTCAAGCAAAATGCCGATAACGCCAGTCAGGCCAATCAGCTGGCGTTGTCGGCCTCCGATGTGGCTGTCAAGGGAGGCATGGTGGTGTCGCAAGTGGTGGAGACCATGGGCGCCATCAGCCAGTCTTCGCGCAAGATTTCCGACATCATCGGCGTGATCGACAGCATTGCTTTCCAGACCAACATCCTGGCGCTGAACGCGGCCGTGGAAGCGGCCCGTGCCGGCGAACAGGGCCGCGGTTTTGCCGTCGTGGCATCGGAGGTGCGCTCGCTGGCTGGCCGCAGCGCTGAAGCGGCCAAGGAAATCAAGCAGCTGATTCAGGCCTCGGTCACCAAGGTCGAGGAGGGCAGTGCGCAGGTCAGCCAGGCCGGTCAGACCATGGATGAAATCGTCAGCAGCGTGCAGCGCGTGACGGACATCATGGGTGAGATCACCGCCGCCAGCCATGAGCAGACCAGCGGCATCGAGCAGATCAACCGCGCGGTGGCCGAGATGGATCTGGTGACCCAGCAGAATGCCGCCCTTGTGGAAGAGTCCACCGCTGCTGCGCAATCCATGCAGCAGCAGACCAGCGACCTGTCGCAGATGGTCAGCATCTTCCGCCTCAAGAGCGCCTGATTCCGTGACGCTGCCGCAGTCCAGGCTGAAGGGCTTGCGGTTGCCGCTTTTGCTTTGCTGACCTCCGAGACATGAAATAGGGTGTGAGGCACCTCCGCCATATTCCGTCCGAGCGGCTGCCTGCATTCTTTGCAGTGTGCCAGGACTCGATGCTGAGATCGGGCTATGAGCAGCTTGCCCGTATTAGCGATTGCGTACTTGAGTCAGCAACTGCTTGCAGTCCACATCGTCGTCAGCGGCAGGCACGGTCAGCGGCACCACTGCCAGTGCCGCTGGCGCAAAAACGGCAGCAGCCACTGCAGCGCCGGCACGGGCTGCCAGGGGGCCTGGCTCCAGGCCCACATCGGGCTTGGCAAAGCTGCCGCGCACATAAAGTGGCGTGCGCAACGAAAAGAACTTCCACTTCAGCGATTCGGGGACGATGCGCAGATTGAGCTGTTCCTGCGCCAGATTGATCTGGCCTGTGGCCTCGACAACGGCTTCTGTGGTGGCCAGCTTGGCCATGCGTGGGCGGGCAATGCCTTGTTGCACATTGAAGTCGGCCACGGCACAGCGCAGCTGAACTTCCTTGTCGCTGCCAAACAGCTTGGCGATGACAATGGAGCCTACGTTCAGCCCCGCGAGGTCCAGCAGTTGCGAGCTGAAAGTGCCGTCGCGTACAAACAGGCGTAGCGAGCCATTGCCCGTGCCCAGCCACTGTGCCAGTGACTCGCCCTGTCCGGTGAGCGCGACTGCGCCATCGAGCCGGCCCAGGCTTTTCTTCATCTTTTCAATCGTAGGAAACAGCGCGGAGAGCTTGAGCGACTGCACCTGTGCGTTGAGTTTGGCAGCAACGGGCTTGGCATGGCTGTCCACGGTGGCATCGATATTCAGCGTGCCTTCGGCGAGGCCGAACTTCAGTGGCGAGAGGGTGAGTCTGCCGTTGTCCAGCAGCGCATGCACGCTGAGGTCTTGCAGGGGCAGAGCTTCGGGCCGCAGGATATGGCTGCTTTCATAACGCAGGTCGAGATCCATCTTGTCCCAGTTCTCGGTCTGGAACCGAACCTGCGGCAGTACCTTGCCGTTGACGGGCTGGGGCTTGTCGGGGCTACCGGACGGGGCTGCGCCTATGACCGGCCCCAGATCCACCAGTCGCAGTTGTTTGGAGTGCAGCTGTGCCGTCAGCTTTGGCCGAGGCTGGGCGGAGCGGTATTGGAGATCGCCGCGCAAATCGCTCTGACCTAGCTTGCCCTGAAACTTTTCGTACTGCCAGACGGCCTTGCCCGGCGCTAGGCTGCCGATCAGACGGCCGCTGGTCTCGAACGACGGAGTGGCGGGCAGCAGCAGGCCGCTGAGCTCGAACAGGTCGGCCATGCTCTTGCCGCGTACCTGAACTTGAAAGTCCAGTCCGTCCAGTGTCTTGGGATTGTCGAGAATCCCCTCGGCAAACGCTTGTAGGCTGCCGGCCTTGGCCGATATGCGCAGCGGAAAGCGCAGCCTGTCCTGGCGTAGATCCAGTACCGGTCCCGCCAGACCCTGGGCCCGAATCTGCGTGCGGGTCTTGCCTTGATGCAGATAGCCAGCGAGGCCGAAGCGCACACCATAAGGTTGATCGGCGCTGACCGGTCTGCGCAGCGTGTCGATACGGGCGCGCACGGCCATGTTCTTGACGGCGTCGGACCAGCCCAGAACGCCGTCGCTGATGCGCAACTGGCCTATTTCAAAACTCCACTTCGGGCCGCTGCTTGAGGGCTTGTCAAATGTCCAGTTGTTCTCGCCCTTGTCGTTGCGGGCCAGCACCATATCCGGAGCCTGCAACAGCAAGGAGTCGAGTTGTACATGGCGCGCCAATAGTGGCCAAAGGCGCAGGCTGGCCGTGGCATTTGCTGCGGTGATCATGGTGCGAGCATCGCGTTCGGGCGGTTGCCGGCCGGCATCGGCTATGGCGTCGTCGTCATCTACGCTCGTCTTTTTCTCGTTCGCTACCTGGCCTTGCTCGGGCAGGCGACCGGTGTTGAGCTCCTTGGGCGTCGCAGGCAATACCGGCTGTTTGTCATCGGCTTTTTCAGGTGCCTGCCGAACCAGCCAGCCCTGGGGCTGCGAAAGTGTCAGATCGCTGGCATGCAGCACCACTCCGGGCACCCAGTGGCGCCAGCCGGTATCGAGGGGCTGTGGCCAGGTCCATTGCAGCTGCAGGTCACCATTGATGGCAAAGTCGCGGCCCGCGAAAGTGCTGACTTTTTCATTGATCCATGGCCTGAGCTTGTTCCAGTCCATGAAGGCAATCAGCAGTGCCGCAGCCAGAATCAAGGCCAGCAGCAGTGCCATAGCAATGGCCGCCCAGCGCAGCCAGTGGCGCGTCAGGCGCTGATGTGCACGAGTGGAATCAGGGGCTGAAGTACTGGTGGTGTCGACCATGGCTGTTGCATCCTTTTTGCCACATGCTATTACGCATAGGTGAAATGCCTCGTCATCCAATTGCCTGATGCAGGTTTGCCCGCATGTGATCAGCTCAGACTCCGCGACCGATCCGGGATACGGTGTGGCAGTCTGAAGTCTGCTGGAGTCAAGAGTGCAAGCATCTGCAGCAAAGGCTGCGGCGCTTCATGAAGTGCTGCGAAGTGCTGCGCCATTGCGCAAAGGCACCCTCGGCGTTGAGGCGCCTGTGAGTCTCCGATGCTTGCCGATCCTGTGCGGTCAAACGGCAAGATTGCCGATGGACCAGGAAACACCGGTATCGAAGTTCGCCTTCAACTCGTCCGCTGCATGCTCCAGCTCGGTCAGAAACATTTCCATTGCGGCTGCCATCGCATAGCCGGTGCGCTGATAAGCACAGCTGTGCAGTAGCGAACCTGCATCGTGCAACGCACGCCAACTCAGACGCTCAGCGGCCATGTCTTCCGCCACATTGTCCGGCAGCATGAAGGCCAGTGCCTGGCCGCTTGCCACCAGGCGCCGGGCCATGGGGATGCTGCTGGTCTCCACCAGCGGCTGGATCCGGCTCAGCGCACCGTCGCCCAGACGCTCGAGCATGCTGCGCAACTCCATGTCGGGAGTCATCATGATCAGCGGATAGGCCAGGCAGTCACGAAGACGCAGCAGTCGCGGACGCATTCGCAGAGGGTGATCCGGAGCCATCACCACGCCCAGGGGCTGTGCCCAGGAGTGCATCTCCTCGACACCGGCAGGAGGTGTTCGGCGCAGGCAGTAGGCCACATCGATCTCGCCCTGAGCCACATGGCGCAGCAGCTCTTCACCGATTCCGGCACGCACGCTGAAGGTGATATCGGGATAGCGTTGATGCATTGCCGCAATCACCTGAGGCACGAGGTATTCGGCCGTCGCGTGGGGAACACCCACGCTTACATGCCCATGTCGCAAGGCATTCAGATCTTCGACCTGGGCCAGGGCATTGTCAAAGTCTCGCTGACTGCGCCTGACTGCTGCCAGCACGATCTCGCCCGCCACCGTCAGCTGCATGCCTCTGGGCAACCGGTCGAACAGAGGCTGACCGACCTGCGCTTCGAGATTGAGGATCTGCTGGTTGACCGCTGCGGCGGTCAGGTGCAGCGTCGCCGAGGCCTTTCGCACCGAGCCTCGGCGCGCCACCTCGTCAAAGCATCGAAAGGCCTGTGAAATCGCTGGCATGGGCTGAGTGTAAAGTTTTTTCTGACATCTATTAAAAAACAATCAGCTATTCCTGACGCTCTTGAACTTCTAGAGTGGCAGCCATCAATCCCTTCTGTCACAGAAAGAACCCCATGGCTACCACCGTTGACCAGGTCACTCAACGCCGACGCGGCACAGGCCTTATTGCTCATGACAGCACTCTCAGCGCTGGCGGCTACACATTGATCGCCCCCCAGACGGCCGATGGGCATGTCTACCTCATAGATATCCACGGTCAGGTGGCGCATGAGTGGAAGCTGCCCGTGCGCGCCGGCCGCCACGCCGTCATCCTGCCTAACGGCAATCTCGGCTACAACGGCAACCATCGTGAATCGCCTGATCTTTACGCACCCTGGTCCATGTGGCATGGCGGTGATTTCTACGAGGTCAGGCCCGACGGGGAGGTGGTCTGGCGCTATGAAGACCCGACACACCACCATGACGCACAGTGGTTGCCCAACGGTCATCTGCTCTATGCAGCCTGTGCCCCTGTTCCACAGGGCTTTGCCGAACGGGTGCCCGGCGGCACCTCCCTTGCTGCTGACGAGCTGATGTACGGCGATGTGATCCGGGAAGTGGACCGCACAGGTCGATTGGTCTGGGAATGGAAGGCCTGGGAGCATCTGGAGCCTGAGGACTTTCCCATTCACCCAGGCTTCGGCCGCTATCACTGGCCCCTGGTCAACGGCCTCGGGATGGCGGCCGATGGAACAGTGCTCATGAGTCTGCGCACGACCTCGGGAATCATTGGCGTGGACAAGGCCAGCGGCAGGGTGAAGCTGCATATCCCACCTTCGGTGGTCTCGCACCAGCATGCTCCGGTTGCGCTGGCAAACGGCCATGTCCTGACCTTTGACAACGGCAACTTCCGCCAGGGAGCCCATGTGGCTTTCTCGCGTGTGCTGGAGATAGATCCTGTTTCCCACGAGATCGCGTGGAGCTACCAGGACGAGATGGTCAACGCCTTCTACACCGCCTTCATGGGCAGCGCGCAACGTTTGTGGAACGGCAACACGCACATCACGGAGTCGGCCACGGGGCGATTGTTTGAGGTGACGCCGCAGGGCGAGCTGGTATGGGAATTCATTCTGCCCTGGTTTGGCGAGTACCCCGATGCCGCTGCACGCCGCACAGGCCCGGGGCGCTTGAACACGGTGTTCCAGACATGGCGCTACCAGGCAGAGCAACTGCCTTGGCTGCCCCGCTGAGCCATTCCAATCCCAGCAGAAAGATCATCATGCAAATACGACGCAGACAGTTTGCAGCCTGGGCGCTGGGCGCCCCGCTGCTGCAGCAGCTATCACTGGCAAGCCAGGCTGCTGCCCAGCCCTGGCCTGCCCAGGCACTGACGGTGGTAGTTCCCTTCGCGCCCGGAGGCAGTGTGGATGTGGCCGCCAGGCTGGTGATGCCGCGTCTGGCTGAGCGCCTGGGCCAGCCCGTGATCATCGAGAACATGGTCGGAGCATCGGGGACCATTGCAACGCAGCGTGTCATCAAGGCCAGACCCGATGGCTATACCTTGCTCTTCGGTGTGGCCAGCTCGGTGCTGGTCGCACCCATGATCTCGCCGACAAAGTTCCGCTACGACGGTCTGCATGAGTTGAAGCCCGTGGCACCCGTGGCCTCTTCGGTCTTTGCGCTTGTCGCACGCCCGGGCCTTGCTGCAGGCAGTGCGGACGATCTCATTGAACTTGCGCGCCAGAAACCGGGGCGACTGACCTTGGGCACCGATGGCATCGGCACCAGCCTGCACCTGACGGGGGAGCTGATTCAGCAAATGTCCGGTATCGATCTGGTACATGTTCCCTACAGGTCTGGTCCACAGGTGCTGACCGAGCTGGCAGGTGGTCAGATCGACCTTGCCGTGCTGCCTGTTGCGCTGGCTCAGCCGTTTGTCCTGGAGGGCAAGGTCAAGGCACTGGGCGTGACATCCCGCCAGCGCCTGGCCACGTTACCTCAGGCGCCAAGTCTTTCGGAGACACCGGCCCTTCGCAATCTGGAGGTCGAGGCCTGGCAAGGCTTGCTTGCTCCCGCTCATACAGATGCCCATATCGTGAAGCGTCTGGCCGATGAAATCGCGATCCTGCAAGCGGACCCCGAGATGGTCAGAAAACTGACGGAAGCGGGCTTCAAGCCCATGCGCATGGGGCATCCCCAGTTCCTGGCCTATCTGGAGCAGGAGAAAAGAGTTCTGGAGAGCACCATTCGCAAAGCCAATATCCGAACAGACTAGTCAGTGCGAAGTCGCATCATGGTCTGACCAGGGTCCATGCGGCCATGAAAGCCAGGAGTCGGGCCAGCCACTAAAATCCCGCGCCATGCATAACTCCCACGATCCCAAGGTTCTGCCCGTGCGCGATGGCGTCAGCCCCAGCTGTGTGGTGTTGCCCTCCCAGGGCGAGGGGCTGCTGATCGACTTTCTGTGCGAACGTCTGCCTGTCGTCGAACGCGCAGACTGGCTGCGCCGCATGGCTGCCGGTCAAGTGGTCAGCGAAGCGGGAGACAAGGCCGGTCCGAATGCTGCATTCATGCCGGGGCTGCGCTATTACTACTATCGCGAACTGGAGGCCGAGCCAGAGATTCCGTTCGCGGCTGAAGTCATCCATCGCGATGCACATCTGCTCGTTGCGGACAAGCCGCACTTTCTGCCTGTGGTGCCAGCCGGCCACTATTTGCAGAACACGCTGCTGGTGCGGCTCAGGCGCGAGTTCGACCTGCCCGAGCTGTCGCCGATTCATCGCATCGACCGCGACACTGCGGGGCTGGTGGTGTTTTCGGTGCAGCGCGCCACACGTGGCATCTATCAGGGGCTGTTCAGGGACAGGGCGATTCACAAGGTCTACGAGGCCGTGGCGGCTTACCGCGCGGAGCTGAGCTTTCCGCGCGAGCACGCGAGCCGCATGGAGGAGAGTGGGCATTTCTTTCGCATGCATGAGGTCGCGGGCGAGCCCAATAGCCGCACCCTGATGGAAATCATCGAGCACAACAGTGTCTGGGCGCGCTACCGGCTCAGTCCGGTTTCGGGCAAGCGCCATCAGCTGCGTGTGCATATGGCGGCGCTGGGCCTGCCGCTCCGGGGCGATGCCTTCTATCCCGTGGTCAATGATCCGGAGCCGGGCGACTATTCCAGGCCCTTGCAACTGTTGGCTCGCAGCCTGGCCTTTGATGATCCTCTGACTGGACAACGGCGCGAGTTCACCAGCCAGCGCAGCCTGCAGGCGCTGCCGCGCGACTGAGCGCAGTCTTGCCCGACCCTTGCCAGGGCAGGGGAAACGCCGAGCTCTGCAATTTATCGGACAAAACTGTCCGATAATTGGCGCCATGTCCACCACCCGTCCTCCATCCGCCGAACGCCGCGCCCAGTTGCTGGACGCGGCCGATGCCGTGTTTGCCGAGCATGGCGTGACCGCACCCCTGGATCTCATTGTCGAGCGTGCCCAGGTGGGCCGTGCCACGCTGTATCGTCAGTTTCCGGACCGTCGCGCCATCATGTTGGCGCTGCTGGAGCGCTCGGTCGAGAAGACCCGCGCCGCCGCAGCCGCCTGGCATGACGACGACCAGGCCTTCTTCAAGCTGCTGGCTCTGGTGGGCGAGCGCATCGCCGTCTCCGCCACGCTGGTGGACTACTGGCGTACGGTGGACCAGAGCGATGCAGAAGTCATTCATGCGCGCCAGCAGATGTGGCTGGTGTTCGAAGAGCCCATGAAGCGTGCGGTGGCCAAGGGCCTGTGCAAGCAGGCCTTGAACGCCAAGGATCTGTCCCTGGTGTTCGGCATGCTGGGCGGTGCCCTGCGTGGCGAAACACCTGCCCAACGCAAGCAACTGGCGCGTCGTGCCTTGCAAATCATTCTGGACGGAATCAAGGCCTGAGGTTTATGAGTCAAGCTGCAGCACAAGCCAGTGGGGCTCAAGCCAATCAAGAAGGCCCGAAACCTCCCAGCAGCCAGGCTTCAGCTTCTCCAGCCATTCCGCAGGGGCCCGTCATCCTGCTGCGCCGCCCGCCGGACTGGGCCGAGCATGAAAAGCCCGCGCTGCCCGGCTCGCCGGCCATGCCCCCTCACGAGCCCTGGATCCGCGTCTGCTATGGGCTGATTGCGGTCCTGGTCGGGCTGACCGGCGGTCTGGGCAATGCCTTGTTCACCGCAAATCTGCCCACGATTCAGGGACAGCTGGGGCTGACCTCGGTCGAGGCTGCCTGGCTGACGGGCGCCTACGTCATGTTCAATATGACGGCCAATCTGCTGGTCTACAAATTCCGCCAGCAGTTCGGCATGCGCCTGTTCACCGAGATCGGCCTGGGTTGCTACGCGGCGCTCAGCGTGCTGCATCTGCTGCTGGGCAGCTACGACAGCCTGATTCTGCTGCGTGCGGCCAGCGGCCTTGCAGCGGCGACCTGCTCGTCGCTGAGCACGCTCTACATGCTGCAGTCGGCACCGCGCACCTATGTGCTCAAGATGCTGGTGATCGGCGTGGGCGTGGTCCAGCTGGCCACGCCGCTGGCCTGGATTCTGTCGCCGGGTCTGCTCTATAACAGCGAGTGGCACAACCTCTATCTGTTTGAAGCTGGCCTGGCGCTGATGTCCTTTGCCGCCGTGGTGCTGCTCAAGCTGCCCTCGGGCCTGTACATCAAGACCTTCGAGAAGCTGGACTTCGTCACCTTCAGCCTGATGGTGCCGGGTCTGGGCCTGTTGATTGCGGTGCTGGTCCAGGGCTACTCGCGCTGGTGGTTCGATACGCCGGGGCTGGCCTGGATGCTGGTGGCGGCGATCGCGCTGCTCAGCGTCGCGCTTTACATCGAACACCATCGTGCCAACCCCATGTTCCACACGCGCTGGTTCGCGCAGATGCCGACGATCCGTTTCGTGATCGGAGCCATCTTGCTGCGCTTTCTTACGGCCGAGCAGAGTTACGGCGTGGTGGGGTTGATGCGCACGCTGGGCATGACATCCGACCAGATGCAGCCGCTATTCATGGTGATTCTGCTGGGGACACTTATAGGTGTTGCATTGTCTGCTATTACTTTCGGTGTTCCCAATATGGGCAAGCAGATTGTGGTGGCGATTGCACTGTTTGCCGTGGCCGCATTTCTCGATCACCACCGCAGCAGTGTGGACCGTCCTTCGGACTTTTTCTTCAGCCAGTTTCTGCTGGCGGTGGGCTCGGGCGTCTTCATGGGCCCGCTGATGCTGACCGGCATCATCCAGGGGCTGAAATTCGGTGCCAACCACATGCTCACCGCCGTGGTCACGATTTCCATGACGCAGGCCATAGGCGGCTTGCTGGGTTCGGCCTTGCTGAGCACTTACCAGACCTACCGCGAGCAGATCTACTCCGTGGCTCTGGTGGCGCAGATGGACCCGACCGACCCCGTGGTGGCCGAGCGGCTCAAGATACAGGGCCAGATCTACGGCAGGGTGACGCCCGATCCCGCCATGCGCGCCAACCAGGGAGCGCTGCAGCTGTCGCAGATCGTGCGGCGTGAAGCCAATGTCAGGGCCTATAACGATGTGTTTGCGCTGACGGCCGCCATCGCCTTGCTGTATCTGCTCTGGAGCCTGGGAGCATCAGCGCGCGTGCGCCAGGCTGCCGCCATGGTGCGCGCCATGACACGGCAAAGCGGCAACCAGGTGGCGGCAGCCGCCGGGACCGACGGTACGCCTCAGCGCGCACCTTCGGTGGCGCCGGTTGCAGAGCCTGAGGCAGCGAACGCTCATGAGCCCGATGTATCGCAGCGTGTCACGGTGGTGGTGCAGCCCACGGCCACCGATGCCTATGGTGATGTGGAAGAGGGCGGTCAGAACGAGCCCGCCAGTCCGGCGCGGACCGTGGTGATCGAAGGCGCGGAGGCCAGGCGCCTAGCTGCCGCGGCGCAGGCGGCCGAGACTCGCGAGCAGGCCGTGCTGACCAGCCGCGACCCCCTGCAGGACAACGCCCAGGCGCTTGAGCTTGAGGCCGAGCTGGAGCAGGAAATCGACAAGAACGCCCGCAGCAGCCCTGCGGCCGGTGATGGCGGCCGGGATGGCTCCGGCCCCCAGGCAAGGAACTCAGACCGATAACAGCAAGAGATTGAGCATGAGCGACAGTCAACAACCCCATTCCCCCGCCGCATCTGCGGCGACAGCTGCCCCTTCACCCGCTGCAGCATTGCCTCCCACGCCAAAGAAGATCAAGCCTTCTTTGCGCAGCGTGCTCATCATGCTGGTCGTGGCCCTGGCAGGCATGCTGCTCGTGTTGCGGGCCTGGAATCTGTGGCCTTTCAACAGCTCTGTGGTGACCACGGACAATGCCTATGTGCGCGGCGCCGTCACCGTGCTGGCACCGCAGGTCACTGGCTACGTGACCGAGGTGCTGGTCAGGGACTACGAGCAGGTCAAGGCCGGCCAGCCGCTGGTGCGCATCGATAGCCGCAGCTATGAAGCGGCCGTCGCCCAGGCGCAGGCGCAACTGGCCAATGCACAGGCGCAGCTGAGCAATTCCGAACAGACACAGGCCCAGAACCGTGCCACGCTGAGTGCCAGCCGCGCCGGTCTGGCTGCCGTGGAGGCAGAGGCCCAGCGCTCGCAGGCGGAGCTCAAGCGTGTGCAGGAGCTGGCCGAGCGAGGCTCCGTGTCTCTGAACGAACGCGACAAGGTGCGCGCCACCTCGCGCCTGGCAGCGACCAACGTGGCCAAGGCCCAGGCCGACATCGCGATCAACCAGGAAAAGATCAAGGCCACGACCGTGGGCCGTGACTCTCTCAAGGCCCAGGTGCAGATGGCCGAGGCGCTGCTGCGCCAGGCACAGATCAATCTGGACAACACGGTGGTTCATGCGCCCAGCGACGGGCAGGTCAGCGAGGTATCGGTACGCAAGGGCCAGTATGTGGCGGCCGGTACGCAGCTCATGTATGTGGTGCCGCCCACTTACTGGGTGGTGGCCAACTACAAGGAAACCCAGACCGCCCGGGTGCAGATCGGCCAGGCCGTGAGCTTCAGCGTGGACGCGCTGGGCGGCTTGCGCCTCAAGGGCCATGTGCTGGAGATTGCGCCAGCCACGGGTTCGGAGTTCAGCGTGCTCAAGGCCGACAACGCCACGGGTAATTTCACCAAAGTCGTCCAGCGTCTGCCCATCAAAATCGCCATCGACGAGGGCCAGGCCGATGCCGCGCGCCTGCGCCCCGGCATGTCGGTCATCGTGCGCCTCGATACTGCACAAAAAGTAGAGCATTCAGCGCAGACCTCTCAAGCGATTGAGATCGATTTTGCTCAAAAATCTCAAGCGCCCGCAGTTTCCGCATCCGAGCAGGCCAAGCCATGAAGAACGCCTTCCATACCGTGCGTGCCTTGCCACTGGCGCTTGCATTCCTGATGGCCGGCTGCAGCGTGCCCAGTTTGACCCGGGCTCCAGACAGCGCCCAGCCTGCAGTGCCTGTCAGCTGGAGCTCGGACCAGGCCGCAGGCGCTGCCGATGCTGTCCAGGCCGGCTGGTGGCAGGCCTTTGGCGATGCGCAACTGAGCCGCTGGGTGGAGCTGGCGCTCGAGCGCAACAACGATGTGCTCACCGCCGTGTCCCGGGTGGAGGAGGCACGTGCGAATCTCAATGTGGCGGGCTCGGCGGCTGCGCCTCAGCTGTCACTCAGCGCACCGGGCTCGGCCAACCGCAGCCTGAGCGCGCGAACCGGCCAGATGGTGCATGTGCGTTCGGCTCAGCCCGTGCTGCAAGCGAGCTGGGAGCTGGATCTCTGGGATCGCCTGGGCAGTCTGAGCCGGGCCGCCGATCGGCGTCTGCAGGCCAGCCAGGCGGATCGCGACGCGGTACGCCTGACGGTGGCCGCGACCGTGGCGCAGGCCTATATCGCCCTGCGCTCGCTGCAGGCCCAACTGGCCGTGGCCGAGAACACAGTGAAGTCGCGCGAGGATGCGGTGCGTCTGCTCACCGACCAGGTGCGTGTGGGCTATATCTCGCAGCTGCAGCAAAGCCAGGCGCTGGCCGAGCTGGAAAGCGTGCGGCAATCGGTGCAGCAGCTGTCTCTGGCGCTGCAACGCCAGCGCATAGCGCTGATGCAGCTGGTGGGCGGAAGCGGTGATGACCAGGCACAGGCCCTGGCACGTACCACATTGAGCGCCCATGCTGGGCTCGAGTCCATGAGCTTGCCTGCCATGCCTGCACCTGGCTTGCCGTCGAGCTTGCTGGAGCGCCGCCCCGACATTGCACGGGCCCAGCTGCTGCTGGCGGCCAGCGACAGCAATCTTGCGGCACAGCGTGCGGCCTTTTTGCCGCAGGTGAGCCTGAGCGCGAACTTCGGCAGCCTGTTCATCAACGCGCTGGATTACAACCCGGCCCGGGTCTGGTCGCTGGGCGGCAGCATTCTGGCGCCGCTGTTCAACGGCGGTCGCCTGCAGGGTCAGTTCGATGCGGCATCTGCCCAGCGCGATCAGGCCGCCTACGCCTATCGCGGTGTGGTCATCAAGGCCTTTGGCGATGTGGAAACAGCTCTGGTCAGCTCCCAGCAACTGCAAGCCCAGTGGGAGCACGCCAAGGAACGCGAAAAAGTGCTGGGTCGTACCCTGGGCTTTGCCAAGGATCGCTACGAGGCCGGCTACGCCAGCTATCTGGAGGAGCTGGACGCCCAGCGCAATCTGTTTGCCGTGCAGCAGGAAGTGCTGCGCCTGCGTCAGAGCCAGCTGGAAAACGCCGTGGCGCTGTACCAGGCGCTGGGTGGCGGCTGGCAGCTGGCGGATACGGCCGCCCCGCAACCTTGAGTTCAAGTCGAAAGCTCCTGAAAAGTGAGCATTTTCGCTTGTCTCCTATAGGCTCCAAGGCATATTGAAGTAATACCAAAGGCCGGCAGCAGCCAGGGCCAGCACCAGCGGCCATAGATACCGGCCTTGTCCTCTGGGGACTTCGCCCGGTGATGGCGCTCCGGGCTGAAAGCTGCTCGGGACGCTGGCCCGCACCGATTGTCGTTGCAGGATCTGCCAGTCCAGCGCAATGCCATCCATGGCCGCATCGATATGTTCCTTGGCCTGAGCCAGACCCAGGCCCGTGGCCTCGCGCAGCAGCTTGATGGCTTCGATCTTGTTGCCGCGTGCCATGGCGTCTTCCACCTCGGCCCTGGTCTCTGCAGGCACTGCGTTTGCGCCGGACAGCAACGCCTCTATGGCCTCTGCATGATCGCCGCTCACGGTGACGCTGGTGGTGGTCTTGCCATTGACGGTCGTGGTGGTGGTTTTGATGGAAGAGAAGGAACTGCCGGGCGCGGCGTCGTCCCGATTCAGCTGGTCCAGCAGCAACGTGGCATCTTTCATGCCCAGTTTTTCCAGCTGCTCGCGCAACTGCTGTATCGCCTGCGTCTGCTCTGCAGCGCCATGCTGGACAAAGTCCGGCTCGTCGCTGGCTTCCAGCAGGTCCTTGGCCTCCTTCAGACCCAGCCCGCCTTGTTCGCGCAGTTGTTTGATGGCTTCGATCTTGTGACCGCTTTGCCATTGCTTGAGGATTTCTGCAGGAATCTGTGTGGGCATGAGCTGCTCTATATGGTTGTGGCGGTCGAACCAGGCGTCAGCCGCAGTCCACCTGCAGATGGCTGAAGTCCCTGGCGTGCAGCCTGGCATTCTCGATAAAGGCCATGAGCCTGGCGCCGTCCTGCCAGCACCAGTGGAATTCCTCGTGCGACTGCAGCGTCAGTAGCGAGCGCCAGTGCGAGCTGCCAGGGTATTCCTCGGCGTCGGGCGTGGGGTCGTAGCCAAGGCTGTCCCAGGAGGGGCGGCCCAGCAGATAGTCGCGAGGCAGATCGCCGCTTTCTTCAAGTCCATGGAGCCAGTCCTGGAGTTCATCGAACTCCACTGGCCAGTCCTTGCGCAGCTCCTCGTGGCGAGGAAGGTCTATGCCATTTTCAAACTGCAGCGCACGGCTTCCCGTGACCCACTGATGGGGAGCCTGGATTTCATGCATGCCGCTGGTGTCCGGCCAGTAAAAAGCCTTGAGATAGTCCTGGTCGCGCCAGAAGATGGCGTCGTCCTCGTCAAAGCCGTGGAACAGCGACAGAAGGCCGCTGGCCGGCAGCTCTGCAGGGCGGCCGGGCCCGCCCGGGAGCTCGGCAAAGTTGATCTGTCCGACAAACAGGTAGTGGCCGTCCGGATGCTCGGGCCAGACAAAGCCCGCGGGCACCATGGGCTGGCCGCCAAAGCGGCTTTGCAAGGGCTCTCCCATGGTGGGGCCCAGGCGAATGGCGACGGCGGGCTGGGCCAGATTCAGGAAGTATGGCTTGTGCGCCTTCAGCAGTGGCGAGGCATCCAGGTGTTTTTCAAGCGTTGTGAAGTCCATGAAGCTTGGGGCAGTGAGTTTGCCGGTCATTCTGACCCAGACAGCGGCCGGGCCTTGCCAGAGACCGTCCGCCAGATGCAACAAAACGTCTGTTCCCGGCCAGCCCAGGGGCGGCAAGTGTGCAGTCTCATAGCTGCATGCGAAGGTATTCGTCGGAGCGCAGGCGAAATCGGCTCAAAGCTTCCGAGGAACTGCTGCACGAAACCGAAACCGGCCTGTCCAGCTGGTCGGTCCATGCCCTGTAGGTACGCAGTGCCATGGCATGCAACTGGTCTATATGTTGCGGCATTCGGTCCAGGATCTGGGCCTCGCTTTGTGCGGCCGGACCCCGGGCCTGCAGCAGTTCGTCATGGCCCTCGCAGCACCATTGACGCACGCTGTCTGCGGTCACTTCCAGATGGCCTTGAAACGCCCATCGCCGGCCGTGGACAAAGCCCTTGTTCAGGCAATGCTGTCCGTACATGGTGCGCCTGGCGGCCGTCGGAATGTCGAATGTGTCGTAATGCCAGTTGAAGATGGTGGCTTGCGCGGGCAGATTCATCAGTTGCTGGGCGCTGGGGGTGATACGGACTTCGCTCCAGCCTATGTTCGGGCAGGGGTTGCGCCATACGCGTGCGCTCATGGCGCGGGCCAGCATCTGCGCGCCAAAGCAGTGGCCCAGCACGGGGATGTCGTGCTGCAGGGCACTTTGCAGCAGGCAGCGTTCTTCATCGATCCAGAGCAACTGCTCGTTGGCGCAATGGTTGCTGCCCAGCACTATGATGCCGCGATAGTCGCGCGCATTGGCCGGGGCCGTGCCTTCGGCACAGGGATCTATCAGCACATGGGCAATCTCTTGCTGGCGCAGATGGTCGAGCAGGATGCCGGGGCCTTGCGACGCTTCGTGCTGGAGGATGGCGACGGGCTTCATGGGAGACGGGCTTGAAGGGCAAGCCGGTTGTTGCGAAGCCTTGAATCTAGAAAGGCAGGCCTCAAGCCCTGGTATGGATTGTGGCTGCTGCTATCAAGATTGCATAAAGAAAGACAGCTCGGCCCAGCGTCATCCAGCTTTCCAATTTCCGTCAGCGTGCCATACTGGGCTGCCGCCGCCCGGCTGCAGCGGCCTCTATCACTGCAAAAAGCATGGCTATGTCACAAAGCAAACACGGGCTTCAGGGGGCTGGGGATACGGGGCAGGGCAGCAGCCAGTCGGCACTGACATTGGCGGCGCTGGGGGTGGTATTTGGCGATATCGGTACCAGCCCGCTCTATGCGTTCAAGGAGGCATTTACCGGCGTCCATGGGCTGACGGTGGGCCACGAGAATGTGCTGGCCGCGCTCTCGGCCCTGCTCTGGGCCGTGATCGTCATAGTCGCCATCAAGTATGTGTGGGTTGTGCTCAGCCACGATAACGATGGCGAGGGCGGCGTGCTGGCGCTAACGGCACTGGCCCACCGCGTGATGGGCGATCAGTCGCGCCGCTCGCGCTTTGTGGTCGGGGCCGGCGTGTTTGCGGCCGCGCTGTTCTATGGGGATGCCATCATCACGCCAGCGATTTCCGTGCTCTCTGCCGTGGAGGGTATGAGCATTGCCACGCCGGAGTTCGAGCATTTCATCGTACCTATCACGATAGGCATACTGATCGGACTGTTTTCCATTCAGATGAAGGGCACCAGTGTGGTGGGGAGGCTGTTCGGCCCGGTCACCATTGTCTGGTTCCTTTGCATTGCCTGGGCGGGCGTGGCCAGCATTGTGCAGACGCCCATGGTGCTGCAGGCCGTCAACCCGCTGCATGCGCTTCGCTTCGCCGTGCAACACACGGACAAGGCCTTCTTTCTGCTATCGGCCGTGTTTCTTGCCATGACAGGCGCCGAAGCTCTTTATGCCGATATGGGCCACTTCGGCAGCCGGGCCGTGCGTCTGGGCTGGTATGGACTGGTGTTTCCGGCTCTGATGCTCAATTACTTCGGTCAGGGTGCCTTGCTGTTGCGCGATGCGACTGCGGCCAGCAATCCCTTTTTCTTGCTGGCCTCGCCGTCCTGGTTGCTGATTTTTGTGGTGCTGGCCACGGCCGCCACGGTGATTGCCTCTCAGGCGACCATCTCGGGGGCTTATTCCATGACGCTGCAGGCCAACCGTCTGGGGTATCTGCCGCGTGTGCGTGTGTTGCATACCTCCGATCAGGAACAGGGCCAGATCTATATTCCCAGTGTGAACTGGTTGATGCTGCTGGCCGTGATCGCGCTGGTGCTGGCCTTCAAGTCCTCGGGAGCGCTGGCGGCGGCCTATGGCATTGCCGTGTCGGGCACCATGCTGATCACCACCATGCTGGTGGGCTTTGTGGTCTATCTGGGGCGCAGCCGAGCAAGAGCCGTGACACTGGCGGCGCTGGCCTGTTTTGCGGTGCTGGAGATAGGCTTTTTTGCCTCCAACCTGACCAAGCTGGAGCAGGGCGGCTGGCTGCCGCTGACTCTGGGCGCCATCATCTTCATCGCGCTGACCACATGGCGCGACGGTACCCAGCTGGTGGCCGAACATCGCCGTCGCCTTGATATTCCCATGAGCGATCTGATGAGCTCGCCCATGAGCGGCGTGCCGGTGGTGTCCGGCACGGCCGTCTATCTGACTTCCGACCCCAAGCTTGTGCCGAATGCGCTGTTCCACAATCTCAAGCATTTCAAGGTCATGCATGAGCAGACGGTATTTCTCCACGTGATCAACGAGAACACGCCCTATGTGCATGATGGCGAGCGCTTGCAGCTGAAGCCCATGTGCAATGGGGTCTGGGCACTGGACATGCATTTCGGCTTTCGCGAGCAGCCTGATATTCCGGCGGCGCTCCAGCGGATTGCACCGGACGCCGATGGAGAGATACCGAACCTCGACCCCATGACGACCAGCTTCTTTGTGGCCAGGGTGCAGGTGGTCGACGGGCCCGGCGGTCTCTCGGCCTGGCGCTGCGCGCTGTTTGGCTGGATGTCTCGTCAGTCGGCCAGTGCGGCCACTTATTACAAGCTGCCAGCCAACCAGGTGGTGGAGCTGGGCACGCAGGTTGTGCTTTGACGGCTAGGTATGGCTAGCCAGACAGGCGCTGGCTGCTATCTTTTTAGAACGTTACTCGTCCAAAGCGTCCAGAGCGCGAGCCGAGTAGACCATGGCGGCGCCCGCATTCAAGGCCACAGCCACACCCAGGGCTTCGGCAATTTCTTCCCGGCTGGCACCAGCTGCCTTGGCAGCCTTGGTATGCACGGCAATGCAGCCGTCGCAACGCGTGGTCACGCCCACGGCAATGGCAATCAGCTCGCGTGTCTTGGCATCGAGATGGCCGGTCTTCCTGCCCGCACCGGACAAGGCCTTGTAGCCCTCCATGGTGCCTGGGCTCAACTCGGAAAACTCTCCCAGCCTGCCTGCCAATTCCTTGCGGTATTCGTTCCAGTCCAGCATTGCCTGCTCCTTGTTGAATGAAGCATTGATTGTGTGCCACTGTCACCGGGCATTCAAGTCGCAAGCGTTTCGGCCGCTGATCGGCAATCCTGGGTTCGGAGGAGTCTGCAGGGACTTATGGGCTGTATGAAAATACAGGTTTCATGGTCGGCATCCAGCCGTCTTTTCCCCGAGCATTTTGTGAGCGTCACCGTGACCGCATCCCAGGCCGCCATTCTTCCGCCGCACCGCTTCTACTATCTGCACAACTTCCAGCAGGCGCTGGATTGGCTGGCGCAGCGCTATGGAGATCTGCTCAGTGAGCAGGAGGCTGATTTCATTGCCGACTTTGCGCGCTTGCCGCAGAACTCCAGGGCGCTGCTGGTACGCATGCTGATGCGGCGCGGGCCCTGGTTTCGAGCCAGCAAGCTGGCCTACGAGGAGATTCCGGTGACGGGCGACGCCGCAGCACCTTTGCTGGAGCGTGGCTGGCTCAGTACCACCGAGCCCATGGAGGCGGTCGAACTATTCGGCCTGCACACCAAACCCGAGCTGCTTCAGATCTTGACTGGCTTTGAGCTGTGCTCCTCGATGCGCAAGGCCGAGATGCTGCAACTGTTGGCTGAGAGGCAACCCGAGCCTCGGCCGTATGCCGTCTGGCATCCCGAGGCCGTGGAACCTGTCTGGCGCGTCATGGTGGACGAGCTGGGAGAGCGTCTGCGGCTGATGTTCTTTGGCAATCTCTACCAGGACTGGTCGGAGTTCGTGCTGGCCGACCTCGGTATTTTCCGCTACGAGCCGGTGGCGCTGGATGCTGACTCGCGTGCATTTCAGCGCCGCGAAGATCTGGACTTCTATCTGGAGATATCGGCCCGGCGTCGGGACCTCGACGAAGGCGTGGAGCCGGCACAATTGCTGCCTGCGCTTATTGAAAATCATAGCGAGAACCCATGGCTGGACATGCGCCGGGCCAAGGTTCTGCTGAAGCTTGGCCAGATGTGCGAGAGGCTGCAGGACTGGCCGCTGGCGGCTCAGGCCTACACGGCCAGCTGCTATGCGGGTGCACGCCACCGTCATATTCGCGTGCTGGAGCGCATGCAGCGCTTTGATGAGGCACTGGCCCTTGCCAGCCAGGCGCAAGCCGCGCCTGAAAGCGAGGAGGAGCGCCAGCGCGTGGCGCGCATGCTGCCGCGTCTGAGCCGCAGCCTGGGACTGGGGGCCACGGGGCGCCAGCCAGCTCTGGCCCCGGCCGTGGCGGCCCTGCGCTGCGATGTGCTGCTGGACCGACCCGCCCAGCCCATGGCGGTGGAGTACGCGCTGCAAGCCCATTGGCATAGCGCTGATGCGCCCGTGTTCTATGTGGAGAATGCGTTGGTCAACTCGCTATTCGGTCTGCTGTGCTGGCCCGCCATCTTTGCGCCGCTGCCGGGGGCGTTTTTTCATCCCTTCCAGAGTGGGCCGGCCGATCTGGGAGCACCGGATTTTGTGCTGCGCCGCCAGCCTCTGTTTGATGCCTGTCTGGCCGAGCTGGAGGACGGTCGCTACAGGGACACGATTCGCCAGCGTTTTGCCGACAAGCAAGGGGTTCAGTCACCGTTCGTGTTCTGGGGTACGTTGACGCAAGAGCTGCTGGAGTTGGCGCTCGATTGCATGCCTGCCGCCCATCTGCGGATTCTGTTCACACGGCTGCTTTTGGACGTGAAAGCCAACCGCACCGGCTTTCCCGATCTGGTGCGCTTCTGGCCCCATAGGTCCGATGCCGGTTCACGCTACGAGCTGGTGGAAGTCAAGGCACCGGGTGACAAGCTGCAGGACAACCAGATTCGATGGCTGGCCTATTGCACGGAGCAGGGCATTCCCGTGAGCGTCTGTCATGTGCAGTGGCGTGACGAAGGTAGCATGCCATGAAGCCTGCGCTGAGTGTGGCAGTACGCGCACTGTGCGAGTTCACGGTGCGCGGCGGCGATCTGGATCTGCGCTTCACGCCTGCGCCCAGTGCGCTGGAGGGCATGGAAGGCCATGCCGTGGTGCAGAAACGCCGTGAGAAAGCGGGCGGCTACGAGGCGGAGCTGGCGCTCAGCGGCTGGTTCGAAGAGCTGCAGGTTCGCGGTCGGGCCGATGGCTTTGATGCCGTGAAGCAGCAGCTCGAAGAGATCAAGACCTACCGGGGCCGGCTCGACGGCGTGCGCCCCCATCATCGGGCACTGCATTGGGCCCAGGTCAGGGTCTATGGTCATCTGTTGTGTCAGGAGCGCGGCCTTGAGCGGCTCAAGCTGGCGCTGGTTTATTTCCAGATTGGTAGCGCAGAGGAGACTGTGCTGGTGGAAGAGTGTTCTGCCACCGAACTGCAAGCCTTTTTCGAGTTGCAATGTGCCCGCTATCTCGACTGGGCACGCAGCGAGGCCGCCCACCGGCGGGCGCGCGATGCGGCCATGGCCCAGTTGCGGTTTCCCATGCCGGCCTTCAGAGCCGGGCAGCGGGAGCTGGCCGTGGCCGTCTATCGCACGGCCCATGCCAGCTCAGGCGGTCGCTGTCTGATGGCCCAGGCCCCGACAGGCATTGGCAAGACCCTTGCCACCATTTTCCCCATGCTCAAGAGCATGGCAGCAGTCATAACCAGGGGGGCCTCGGAGGCTGATGCCGCTGGTCTGGACAAGCTGTTCTTTCTCACTGCCAAGGGCACCGGCCATGGACTGGCACTGCATGCTCTGCGTCAGCTGCAGCAAGCTTTGTCGGGGTCGGTTGCGCCACTGCGTATCCTGGACATGAAGGCGCGCGAAAAGACCTGCGAGCATCCCGACAAGGCCTGCCATGGAGAGTCCTGTCCGTTGGCGCGCGGTTTCTTTGATCGACTGCCTGCGGCCAGGCAACAGGCGCTGCAATTGCCTCTCTGGGATGCGCCGGCGTTGCGGACTCTGGCCTTGCAGCATGGCATCTGCCCCTATTACCTGTCGCAGGAGCTGGTGCGCTGGGCCGATGTGGTGGTGGCCGACTACCACTATTACTACGACAGTGCCGCCATGCTCTATGCGCTGACCTTGCAGCAGGACTGGCGCGTGGGCGTGCTGGTGGACGAGGCGCACAATCTGCTGGAGCGCGCGCGCAGCATGTACACGGCACCGCTGTTCCAGTTTGATCTGGCGCAGGCCCGCCAAGGCGCGACGGGTGCTGTCAAAAAGGCACTCGATGCACTGCAGCGTCAGTGGCAGGCGCTGAACAAGGCCCAGGATCAGGCCAGTTACCAAAGCTACGAGAGCATTCCTGGCGCGCTGCTGGGCGCCATACAGCGGGCCGCAGGCGCAATAGCGGATCAGCTGGCTGAGCAGGAGATAGCCGGCCATGCAGCCGCAGGGGGGAAGCCTGTGCTTGCCGACCATGCCTTGCTGGATTTTTACTGGGAATTGCTGCACTTTCAGGCGCTGGCCGAGCAGTTCGGGCCGCATGCGCTGTTTGATATTCAACTGGCCACGCCGCTGCAGCGTTCGAGCAGAGTGCGTACGCCGGCATCCACGCTGTGCATTCGCAATGTGGTGCCCGCGCCGCATTTGGCGGCACGCCATGAGGTGGCACAGGCCACGGTGCTGTTTTCGGGCACGCTGAGTCCACCACAGTTCTATCGCGATCTGCTGGGACTGCCTGCGGATACGGCCTGGCTGGATGTTCCGGCGCCGTTTGCGGCCCGGCAGCTGCAGGTGCATATCGCCGGCCATATCTCGACACGCTGGCGAGATCGCGAGGCATCACTGACCCCCATGGCCGAGCTGATCGCGCAGCAATATGCACGACAGCCTGGCAACTATCTGTGTTTTGTCAGCAGTTTTGACTATCTTCAGCAGGTCGCCGCCACTCTGGAACGTCTGCACCCGCAACTGCCGCTATGGCTGCAGCAGCGCGGCATGGACGAAGCTGGGCGTGCCGAATTCCTGGCCCGCTTTGTCGATGGTGGTCAGGGCCTGGGTCTGGCCGTGCTGGGGGGGGCATTTTCCGAAGGCGTGGATCTGCCCGGCAGCCGTCTGATCGGTGCTTTTGTTGCCACGCTGGGTCTGCCCCAGCTCAATCCTGTCAACGAAGCCATGCAGCGTGCCATGGATCAGGCCATGGGAGTGGGGCAGGGCTATGACTACACCTATCTTTACCCCGGCCTGCGCAAGGTGGTGCAGGCGGCTGGCCGGGTCATACGCAGCGAGCACGATCATGGCGTTCTGGTGCTGATGGACGACCGCTTCGCGCGCGCCGAGGTGCGTGCACTGCTGCCGGCCTGGTGGCAGATCGAAGGGGTCGACCGAGGTTTCTGAACGCATGGTTGCCAGAAACGCTCGCTCACATCTCCGTTTGTAATCCGGGTCGAACGGCTTTCGCCTGCCTTGATACTTGGGGCAAAGGAGAAAAAGGCCATGAATTCCCGCGAAACCTACGACTCTCAAACCCACGCTAACGGGGAAGAGGGCAGCCAGGGATGGGATGCAATTGATGGGGCGCTGCAGACGGTTTATGGCGATCAGCAGCCCGTGCATTTCGGGACGCTGATCAAGTTTCGTCTAGGGGGAGAAGAGCCGCTGGACGGCGTCAGCGTCTATCGCAGCGAGCAGGGCGTGCCGCACTGGCACTATGTCAGCTATGGCTTCAGCGATCTGTATGGCGATCTGGACGACAGCTACGACATCGCTCCAGGCAAGCCCAGTGGCTATGGTTTCGAGTTGAGCTTCAGGCTGATGCGTGCCGCCAGCGAGCAGGAGCCACCTAGTTGGCCTGTTAACTTTTTGCAAAATATTGCTCGATATGTATTCCGCACCGGCAATGTGCTGGCCCCCGGCCACTGGATGACGGCCAACGGACCGATCAAGGCCGATGCCGACACGCTGCTGACCGAAATGGGCTTTGTGCAGGATCCCGAGCTGCCGGCCATTCATACACCCTATGGCGACCTGATGTTTCTGCAACTGGTGGGGCTGACCAGTGACGAGTTGCGCGAGGTACGCCGATGGAATGTGCAGGGAGCGCTGCATTCCCTGCAGAGTTATATGCCGCTGTGGATCACCGATCTGGCCCGGCCCAGTCTGCATGACTTGCCCGATGTGCAGGCCGCCATCGACGCAGGGGCGGCTCGAGAAGGCTCGAAGACGGGCGTGCTCTACAACGATGTGCTTGGCTTCAGTCATCGCAAGCGCCTGCTGCGCAGTCCCCAGACCGTGATTCGCCTGGGCAGCCTGGGCGTGCGCGACCTCAAGGCCATGCTGCCTGCTCGCCTGCCCCATGGCCGTCCGCTGATTCTGGCAGGCGATGGTTCCACGCTGGAGCTGGTGCCTGCCGGCGACAGTGAAGGCGGGATGCTGGACTGGCATAGCGACCATGAGCTCAAGCTCAGCCTGACCCAGGCTCAGATGCAGGCCTGGAAGCAGGCCGTCAAGGGACGCGACGGCGAGTACACCGTGCCAGGACTCGATGGTCTGGTCTGGCAGGTCAAGAGCAGTGTGGTGACGGATAGCCAGGGGCGCGTGACCGGCAGGTATGAAGAGCGCTAAGTGCCATGCCGTGCATCAAGTAGCTGCATGCGCTTTGGAGATAGGCACATCAGCTGTTCCAGTTCTGAACACAAGTAGCTCTTAACGCATGCGCTCGTCGGAGAGTCTGTCCGGCAACTGATCCAGCCCTCTGGCAAACCAGCCGATGCGTTCTGTCTCGCGCACATCCAGCTGCGGCACATAGGGTTTGATGTCGAGCACGGGCGTGCCATCCAGCATGTCGTTGCCGCGGAAATGCAGCCAGCATCCGTCCATGCCAAGCAACTCGACAATGGACAGGCCGATGCGGTTGGGCCTTGCCGGTGCCCTTGTTGCAAACACGCCATGGCTGCTGGTGTCCATGAAGGGCACGACTTCCAGCTTTTCCGTGGCCTCATGCAGGTGCGTGAGCAGGATCAGGAATTGAAACTCCTGCACATCGCGCAAGCCCGCGGCAAAAGGTGCAAAAACCTCTATCCTTCCCTCATGCTGCTGGGCGGCAACGGTCTGTATGGGCATGCCCACGGCATGCTTGAACGGGCTGTGTACGCGGCCTATCGGCTGCAGAACAATGGATTCGTTCATCAGGGCAGCACCGCCAGCACGACCTGAGAAGCCTTGAACAAGGCCGTGGCCGTCTTGCCCACAGCAAGGCCCAGGTTTTCGGTGCTCTCCTGCGTGACCATGGCCACCACCTGCAGACCCTGGGCGTCTATGGTCACTTCGGCATTCACCGCGCCGGGCTTGATTCGGGTGATCTTGCCGTTGAGCTGGTTGCGCGCCGAAAAGCGCACGCCTTCGCAATTCGTCACCACCATCACGGACGGCGCCTTGACCATGGCGATCACCGTACTGCCGGCCTTCAGGCCCAGGCTGACGGCGCTGCCATGCGTGATGGTCGCCACCAGCTCTGCATTGTGTTCGGTACGGATCTGGACTTCATCGGTGACGATGCCGTGGCTGATATGGGAGACACTGCCCTTGAACTGGTTGCGTGCGCTGCTTTGCATGAGGGTTTCCTGAAAATACCGGCGAGAAGGAAGATGGATCTATTCTTATAGCATCCAGGCCTGTGCAGTTAATTGCTACACAGGCCACGACTGCTTGGTCCTTGCCCATAATACCGTCTCTAATTTGGGTGCCTGAGGCCAAGAAATGAGTGATCTGAACATCGTGCAATGCACGCACGAACGCCACGCCGCTGCGATTCTGGACATTTTCAACGATGCCATCGTCAACTCCACGGCGCTCTACGACTACCAGCCGCGCACCACACAAAACATGGTCAGCTGGTTCGAGGCCAAGCGTGCAGGCGGCTTCCCCGTCATCGGCATTGAAGATGCGCAAGGCCGGTTGCTGGGCTTTTGCAGCTGGGGAGGCTTTCGCGCCTACCCCGCCTACAAGTACACGGTCGAGCATTCGGTCTATGTCCATCCACAGCACCGAGGCCGAGGTTTGGGGCAGCAACTGATGGAGCTGCTGATTGCCGAGGCCAGGCAGCGTGGAGATGTGCATGTGCTCGTCGGAGCCATCGACGCTGCCAATGCGGGCAGCATTGCACTGCACAAGCGGCTGGGCTTTGAGTCCGTGGGCCTGATGCCTCAGGTGGGCTTCAAGTTCGGCCGCTGGCTGGATCTGGCCTTCTACCAGCTCACGCTGCAGACGCCGGAACACCCCGTCGACGGTTGATCTGCTGTTGAATCAGGAGCATCAATCTTTTCCAATGGAAGGATTGATGCTTTTGGGGTTTCAGCTCTTGGATACATTCTGTGGCAGACCGGCAATGCCTCGCTCTTGTCATCGTCCAGTTCGACCGCAGTTGAGATTTGTTTTTTCACTTTTGCTGGAGTGACTGCCATGTGGAAACTGGGTCGTCTGCTGACAAGCTTTCGCAAAGAACTGCTGCTCGCCTGGGCCGTACTGCGCGACCCGCGCTCACCCAGGGCGGCCAAGCTGGTCACCCTGCTGGCGGCGCTCTATATCGTCAGCCCCATAGACTTCGTACCTGACACCATTCCCATTCTGGGCTGGCTGGACGATGGCCTGATCGGCTTTTTGCTGCTGCAACTGGCTTTCAGGTTTCTGCCGACCGAGCTTCTGGCATCACTGCGCGAACGCGTGGGCACCAGGCTCGGTTAAGTCGCAGTCACTACAACCGTAGCGACCAGCGCTGATGCATCAGGCGCTGGTCGCTTTTTTACAAGTCCGCTAGGCCTTGGATGCCCAGAAATTGAAACGGTGCCAAGGGCTTTAGTTCTGCGGTGGCATTGCCCGAAGGGACATGGCTCTGGTCTGCACCCAGTTCAAGCTTCATGACCTTGTCGGTTTTCAGGTCGAAGTCCAATGCCTTGAGACTCACCCGGAAGGTATGAGGCGTGGGGCCGATTTGAAAAAATACAGCTTGCGCTGGTGCTCTGACACTGTGCTCCAGAGGGGGCGAGATATTGGGCTGGTCGCGCGCGCTGATGCCGTAAGGCATGAAGACCTCGCGGGTCACAGGAAACACAGGCTGACGGCTCTGGTTCTCCAACACGATTTCAGTCGTGGCGATTGCAAGCAACTGGCATACTGAACTCTCATGATCGCAAAGCCCTTGTTTTCCTTTGTGCTGGCGCTGACTGGTCTGGCGGGGTGCAACTCTGGCGAAACCCAAGCACCTCTGAGCAAGCAGGCGCAGGCCACGCGCGATGCAGTGCCGGAGCAGGTCTTCAAGGGCGTGCTGGCAGGCCAGGCGGTATTCCTGTTGGTCCACGATTGCGAGGTCTTTCTTGTGGAGCCTTTGGAAAAGGGCGAAGTCCGCTGGGAAAAGGTACTGGCGCCCGAGCCATATCCGTTCTTCACCTCCTGTCAGCGTCAATCCATCCGCTATGAGGCAGGCGTGCTGCGGGTCACATTGGGACGCATGGCCTTTGGTGCGGGCGGTTGCTGTGCCACGGGTGGTGACTATCGCTCCACTGACGGAAGACGCTGGAAAAAGACCTCCTGAACCCCTGAAGTCGAAAACAGAGGGCCAGCACGTGAATGGTCGGGGAGCGTGGGAACATGGTGTGCATAGGTGCCTCGTGCATTGCCGAACCGCAGGCAGGATGCAGGGCGTTGCTCAACCGAGATTCAACCGAGATTCAACCGAGATTCAACCGAGATTCAACCGAGATTCAACCGAGAGCTGGCCCTGCCAGCCGGCACTGCCCGTGACAGGGTAGGTTGCCGCGGTCAGAGCGTTGTCAATGTCCATGTTTCAGCGGCAAAGTTCAGCTGGTGCGTCAACTTCAGCGCACGGAGCAGCATGGTGTCGTGCGAAACGATAATCAGCGTGCCTGTGTATTGGCACAACATGCTCTCCAATGCCTGAAGGGATGGCAGATCCAGGTGGTTGTCAGGTTCGTCCAGCAGCAGCAATTGCGCCGGCTCGTCACGGTAAAGCGCGCAGGCCATGGCGGCCTTGAGGCGTTCACCACCGCTGAGTTGCCCGCTAGGCTGATCGATATGGCGCGCATCCAGCCCGACCTGTGCCAGCCGCATACGTTGCAGCGACTCGGGCGTACGTGGACTGGCGGCCAGCAACTGGCTCAGCACCGGTGATTCGGCGTGCAACAGACTCTGGTGCTGGTCCAGCATCGCAAACGGCGTTTTCAGGCAGCACTCGCCCGTCAGTGGTTGCAACTGCCCGGCCAGCAGTTGCAACAGCATGGACTTGCCGCAGCCATTGGGGCCGCTGACGGCCATGCGCTGACCGGCGCGCAGCACCAGGTTCAGAGGAGGGTGCGGTTCAACACGAGGCAGTTGCACATCACGCAGCTCGGCAACGATGCCGTCTCCGTGGCTCCTCGGCTCTTGAGGCGCATGCCAGTGGATGCCGTCGGCCTGCCAGTCCACCTGGCGCTGCAATGCCTGGGCGGCCTCGCGCACGCTTTGGTTCAGGGCTTCGCGCGTTGCGGCCTGTTGGGTCACCAGCTTGCCGCCCGAGCTCTGGGCGCGTTCCTTGCTTGCGTCCAGAAGAATCTTGGCCTGATTGCCGTTCTTACCCAACTTTTCACCACGTGCCTGCCTGCGACTCTGACGTTCCTGCTGCGTGCGCAAGGCTTGCTCTGCGCGGCTGCGTTCCTGCTTGAGGCGGGCCAGTTCGTCTTGTGCATTCTGGCTTTTCTGGCGCTGGACTTCTCTGTAGAAAGAGTAGTTTCCTCCATAGATGTTGATTGCGCTGGGGGTCAGTTCCGCAACGGAGTCAATGACCTCCAGCAAGACTCTGTCATGGCTGATCAGCAGCAGGCCGCTGCGCCATTGCTGCAGTTGCTGCGCCAGGGCAGAGCGGCTGGCAGCGTCCAGATGATTGCTGGGCTCGTCCAGAATCAGAAAGTCGGCCTGGGACAGTTGTGCACCCAGCAGCGCCACGCGCATGGCCTGGCCGCCACTGAGCTGGCTGGCAGGTGTTTGCGGTGCCAGCGGAGGCAGGCCGATCCGTTCGAGCTGCATCTGAAACTGCTGACGTATGTCCCAGCGCTCGGCTAGCAGTTCGTAGTCGCTGGCTTCGCAGCTGCCTTGCTCAATTCGCTCCAGTGCCAGCAGCGTGTCGCTCAGGCCTGCCAGTGCAGCGATGCTCAGATCTGGACGGGATGCCAGAGGGTTCTGCGGCAGATAGTGAAGGCGGCCCGCATACGTCACGCTGCCGCTGCCGGGAGGCAGCTCGCCAGCCAGAATGCGGGCCAGTACGGTTTTGCCCACTCCATTGCGGCCCACCAGCGCCGTGCGCTGTGAGCCGACGTTGCAGCAAAGATTGGAAAAGAGTGGCCGCCCATTGGGCAGTGTGTAAGAGACGCCATGCAGCGTCAGGCGAGCTTCTGTCATAAGACCATGCGATGGGTTGATGCCTAACATCTCCAGGCTGCACATGTGCACGGCAGCGATTGGGAGGAGGGGAGGTGGCCGTCAATCAGACGGCGGCATCAATGGCGCATGGGTGAAGAGTCTCGTTGGAAAGCGAAAACGTCCAATTCTAGGCAGTCCAGCGCTGAGGTCAAGCGAGCTGTGGTGCGGACGCTGTTGCCTGATTGCCGAACTCTGCCAGCACCGTCAGCACGCTGGCGGTCGCAGGGTTCAGCGTTGGCAATTGGCGATGGGCGATGGCCATGGGTCGCATCAAGGTGGGTGACAGGTGCCGTATCTGTACGCTGCTCTGTTGCTGCTGCTCTTCCATGGCCTCCAGCGGCAGCAGGGCTGCAGCCTGGCCGGCGGCTGCCAGGCTTTTTAGCGCCTCTGTATAGGTCAGGGCAATGAATGGGCGGGGACTCAGGCCTGCCTGGCCGAACCAGCCGGCAATCAGTCCATGCATCTGCGTGGCGGACGCAAAGCAGGCCCATGGGCGACTTGCCAGCCATTCGGGGCTGACCCGTTCGGGGACCTCCCAGGCCGCGGGCAATAGTGCCACCATGGGATCGTTACGCCAGGGCGTGAGCATGATCTCGGCGCTCTCCGCCTGCGGGCTGGCGACCAGGCCGATATCGAGAGTTCCGGCCTTGAGGCGCTGCATGGAGTCGGCTGAGCCCACAGCCTCCAGCTTGATGTCAATGCCCGGGCTGTGACGGCTGAGGGCGTCGAGCATCAGCGGAAACAGCCGAATATTGACCCCGGCCGATACGCCTACCTTGACCAGCCCAGCGCGGCCGCTGGCGTGACGCTGCACCTGATCGATCAGGTCGTCGCCGGCCTCGAGCAGCTTGCGTCCTTTCTGCACCAGCACCTGGCCGGCCGATGTCAGCTCCGCCTGGCGCCTGCCGCGCAGCAACAGCGTGGCGTTCATGCGTGCCTCCAACTCCTTGATATGCAGGCTGACCGTGGGTGGTGCCAGATGCAGCGCCTGGGCTGCTGCGGCAAAGGTGCCGAGATCGGCGATGGCAATCAGCGTCTGCAGCTGATCGAGGTTCAGGTTCCGCATGGACTTTAAGTCAGATTTTCTGAACTGAATGGTCAGATCATTCAACTTTACAGATGTTTGGCCGCCAAAGACTATTGGTCGACCATGAAAAATCATCGAATTGAAGACCGCGGCGCGGGATATGACGCATTGGATGGCGGGGCTGCAGCTGCGCCCACACACAGGCTTGAAGCGGCAGGGCCCGGGGAGGCCCGCGCATGGCGCTGGCTGGCACAAGTCCGGAATTGGCTGGAGCGCGCCGAGGCGCGAGTAGGGGCGGGCTTCAGAGTGCCACCCAATGGAGGGTGAAGAGGAGGCCGGCATTCTCGGGGATCGATTACTCCTGGCTGCTGTGTGGCATGCTTCTCAGGCGATCTCAGCTTCTGCATATCGGCTGCTTTTCAGCACCAGGCCAGCGCTATATTTGTGGACCGCTGTTTTGCAGAGTCCTTGAGAGCTTATGTTGCTGAAGCAAATTGAATCCGTCGTGCTGTTTGTCCAAGATATTGATGCCACTGCTATCTGGTATGCCGAATTGTTTCAGACCGAGGTGCAATATGAGAATCATCACTACGCTTTTATCCGGACACCGGGTTGCCTGATTGGTTTCCATCCGCAGGACAGCAAGTGTCCGGGGGGAGCCGGCGGGGCGACAGTCTATTGGGAGGTAGCTGATCTGCAGGATGCGATAAGGAGACTTGAACAAAGAGGGGCAGTTTTGTACCGAGGTCCTATTGTCACAAGCCTTGGTGCAACTGCGGCAATGCTGCTTGACCCCTTTGGTTGCACCATAGGGCTGAATCAGTCACACCCTCATTCCGCGCCAGCGCTCCAGACATTGCCAAGCGTCAGCCAGCAGCTGGAGTCGCTGCCTGGCGAATGAGCCATCAAGTTAATGTCGAGCCAAGCATCGATTTGAAGCCTTTCACGAGACTTCTGGATATCAAGATCAAATGTCAGAATTCCGATGTTGTTGACTTTTGCATCAAGGGAGATCGATGCGTGCACTGGCAGAACTTTTGGAGCGCGACGAGCCGGCCTTGTCGCTGATACAAGCTTGGGCGCAGGACACGAGCATTCCTGTCGAATGTCTTCCTCCGTCGGCTCAGAGAGACTCGGTGTTGCTTGCTTTGCAGGTCACGACACGCTCGCCGCTGGGGGCCATAGCTCATGGAACCGGTGGAATTCTCATCGATGGGGGCTGGCTCAGAATGCTGGGCTCGGGGCATCCCAGGCTCACACGCGATCTTGCGGCGTGGAATCGCGCGCGTAGCAGCGGATTTTTGCTGATTGCCGACGATGCGGTGGGTGGATTCTTTGCCATCAATGGCGGGGCCCTGGGCGAGGATCTGGGGGCTGTCCATTACCTGGCTCCGGACACCTGGGCCTGGGAATCGCTGGAGATGGGGCATACGGCTTTTGTGCAATGGGCTTTCACAGGTGGGCTGCGCGACTTCTACCGTGATTTACGTTGGGAAGGCTGGGAAGCCGAGGTGGCCGGCATGGGGAATGATGCTTGCATGAGCTTCTATCCTTTTCTCTTCACGGGGCAGGGCTCCATACATTCGAGTGCACGCAAGCCGGTACCGGCAGCAGAACACTACGCCTTCATGAGCAAGAGTGGATAGAAGGAGCCTGCCTGAGCCAAGACAATGGATGAGACGTCAGTGGCTGTACCGCTTTCTCCGCCTGCGTGCCACAGGTTAAAGCGAGTATCAGCGCTCTTTCCGTGTCGCAACCTCTTGGCGTGCTGTCGCCATTTCAACCAATTGGGCAATCGTGTTGATATTTCTGGCCGTACCTTGGGCAGCTGCTGCAATCCTGAGCTTGGAACTGCCCATTCCAGCACCATAAGCCACATAGATCTCGCGCCGTCCCAACTGCAGTTGTTCGTCGTTGCGGCCTTTGATCTGGGTCAGCGCGTCTGTTGGTGGTGCTTCATCGAGAAAGATGGCAACAGTGCGGTTGCCCGGGGATTCGGGAAAGGGGTTGTTGGCCAGCACCTCCATCATCTCCCGGGCCGTGCGCACGATGACATCCACGGGCTTACCCGCATAACTGGCCAGGCGTCGCTCCAATGTCGACTTGAGCTGCTGCTCGGTGCAATCTGCATCCAGCACCACATTGCCGCTGGCAATATAGGTCTGTACCTGCGCAAACCCTTCGGCCTCGCACATGGACTTCAACTCCGCCATGGGGAGTTTGCCGGTTCCGCCGACATTGACGGCCCGCAGCAGAGCGACATAGATGGGCATGACTGATAAATGGAGCGGATCTCGAAGGGGCAGGCGGAGAAATCCCGCACGATGTGACGGAGCACCAAGGCGCAAAGAGGATGCTAGCGTATCGCAACAGCCCGCGAGATTAGGTTTGTCTGGATGGAGAGGATTCAGGAGGACTTGCAGTCCACAATGGATCAGGCTGAGATGGATTTGTCCTTCCACGAGACAGAAATTCCACAGCAGCACCAACCGTGCTTGGCTTGGGGCAAAGCCCTAGTCATTGCACGGATTGCTGCTGCATTTCACAGAATTCGCCCAGGCTCAGGCTGCCCTTGTGTCCCCCGCCGGGATTGGCCTGAGCGCTTGTCAGTTCGGATAGAGGCTTGCCGTTTGCCTGGACTCGATTGCCTGCTCGAGACTGGTGCCAGAAACGGCCTGCGCGGTAGGCGGTGCAGGACTGCCTTGTGCTGAAGCATCCGGCCCATAGTGGTTGCGGCGCTCATCTGCAGTCAT